>NZ_FMHJ01000003.1:0-564267 GCF_900090125.1 Streptomyces sp. WMMB 714 | reverse complement strand
ACGCGAAGCGTTCCCCAACTGGCTGCACACCTACAATCACCACCGCGCGCACACCGCGCTCGGCGGCCTACCACCCGCCAGCCGCGTTCCTAACCTCACGGGTCAGTACACCTAGGGCGTGTCTCAAAGTCCCGTCTGGGCCGCGGTGCCTGGCACGCACGCTGGCTGCGTTGTCGGTCGTCGGCGCAGCCCGCTGCGCTCTCTCCCCCTCGGCCTCGCGGCCTGGGAGGTGCCCCCACCCTCCGCCTTGCGATCGCACGCACCAGACGCCGCGTCCCCCGGCCTACGGCCGGACGACGCTACTTTGAGACACGCCCTAGCCGGCTCCATGGCTCCCGTCGCCGTAATCGCCGTGTTTGCCGTGTTTGCCGTCGGAGTCCCGCCTGCCGGGCGCGCGGTCCTCGGCGCCGCCGCCCTGCACCTCCGCCGCCTCCCGCTCCCGCTCCGCCGCCTCGCGTGCGCGTTCGGCCGCCCTGCGGGCCGCCTCCGCCGGTCGGCGCACGGAGTCTTCGGGCTGGTCGATGTCGGGGACGGTGTCCTTGTCCTCGTCCCGGGTCTCTTCCTCCCACAGCGCCCGGTACTTCGCGTCGCGCATCTTCAGCAGCACGCACGCCGCGAGGGCCGCGAGCAGCGAACCGATGAGGACGGCGGCCTTCACGTGCTCGGTCACCGCCTCCCCTTCGAACGCGAGCTCCGCGATCAGCAGCGAGACCGTGAAGCCGATCCCCGCGAGCATCGATATGCCGAACACGTCCGACCAGGACAGCGCCGGGTCGAGCCGGGCCTTGGTGAAGCGGGCGGCGAGGTACGTGCCGCCGAAGACGCCCACGAGCTTGCCCAGGAACAGCCCCAGCACGACGCCCAGGGGCTCCGGGTCGCGGAAGACGTCGGCGAGCGCGGAACCGGAGACGGCGACGCCGGCGGCGAAGAGAGCGAAGAACGGCACCGCGAAACCGGCGGACAGCGGACGCAGCCGGTGCTCGACCTCGTCGGCGGGCGAAGGCGGCGGACTGCCGTCGCCGGAGGTCTCCGCGTCCCCGGCCGTGGCACCGCCGGACGTGCGGCCGCGCTCGCGGGGACGGACGCTGAGCAGCATGCCCATGGCGACACCTGAGATGGTGGCGTGGACGCCGCTGTTGTACATGAGCCCCCAGATGACGAGCGCCAGAGGCACGTACACGTACCAGCCGCGCACCCGCCACCTGACGTGCAGCATCCGGAAGAGCACGAGCCCCGCCAGCGCGCCCGCCAGGGCCGCCCAGTTGAGCGTGGAGGTGAAGAAGAGGGCGATGACGACGATGGCGCCCAGGTCGTCGACGATGGCGAGGGTCAGCAGGAAGGCCCTGATACCGGCCGGAAGGTGCGTGCCGATGACGGCCAGGACACCCAGCGCGAAGGCGATGTCGGTGGCCATCGGCACCGCCCAGCCGCTCAGCCGCCCGCCGCCCGCCAGGTTCGTCGCGAGGTAGAAGGCGGCGGGGACCACCATGCCGGACAGGGCGGCGACCACGGGCAGCGCCGCGGCCGACGGGTTGCGCAGCTCGCCGGTGACGAGCTCCCGCTTCAGCTCGATGCCGGCGACGAAGAAGAAGAGCGTCAGGACGCCGTCGGAGGCCCAGTGCTCCACGGACAGGTCCAGGCCGAGCGCGGGGATCCCGAAATGGAAGGAGCGCACGGCCTCGTAGGAGGCGCTCAGCGGTGTGTTCGCCCAGATCAGCGCGACGACCGCGGCGGCCAGCAGCACCATGCCGCCCACGGTCTCGGTGCGCAGGGCCTCGGTGAGCCGGCGGCGTTCCTGCGCCGGGGGGCGGGAGAAGAGAGGGGCGGCCGTGCGTGATCGGGAGCTGTCCGGCATCTGTGGGTCTCCGAAGACGGGAGGGGGCAAAGACGCTCGCAAGCGCCGCCGACCAGACTTCCCGGCACACCGCCACGACATCGATCTTGACGTGGTACCGACACCGTACCCTCCCCTTCCGCCCTCGTCATCCGTGCCTCCCGCTCGGCTCGCATACTCTGTGGCGCACCTCAGGAGAGACATACGGGCGCCTTGCAGTGAGGCGGGGCGGGGGGAGTGGGAGCGATGGCCTGCAGCAGACCAGCCGCGGAGTCCGGGGGATGGGCGGGCCGGCCCGGAGAGGGCGGCCCCGCCGGCGGACCCGCGTCCGCCGGCGGGGCCGACGCCCACGACGAGGACTTCGTCGGCGGCTACCCGGAGCTGCTGGCCGAGGTGTCGCAGACGGGACGGCTGCCGCGCCGCGACGAGCTGGACGGCTTCCGTGCGCTGGGCGAGCGGGCGGCCGAGTGCGGCATGCACCTGCGCGAACTCGTCGGGCTCTACCTGGGGGAGACGCGGAGGCTGTGGGGCGAGCTGCCGGGCGTCGCCCGAGCGGGCACGGCGGGGGAGCGGGCCAGGACCGGCGACGCGGTCCTGGGCGCGGTCGAGGCGGCGGTGAGCGCGCTCGGCGAGGGGCACGAGCGTGCACAGCGGCTCGCCATGCGCCAGGAGGAGAACGAGCGGCGGGAGTTCGTCGACGATCTGCTGTACGGGCGCAGCGACATGGGGCGGCTGGCGGAGCAGGCGCAGCGTTTCGGGCTCCGGCTGGCGGGCGTCCACGCGGTGGCCGTGGCGGCCGGTGCCGAGAGGTACGACGACGTGCACCGCACCGTCCGGCGCATCGAGCGGGAGCTGCTCGGCCGCTTCGGCGCGCGGGACGTGCTGCTGGCCACCAAGGACGGCCGCCTGGTGTGCATCGCGTCGAGCAACGACCGCGACGTCCTGGACCACTTCGGGCGGCTCGCCGAGCACCCCGGCGCGGGCTATCCGGCGGCGGAGCGGGTGGCGGTGGGCCGCGAGCACTCCGGTGCGGGTGGTGTGGTGCGCAGCTACGAGGAGGCGCTGGGGACCCTCGAACTGGCCGACCGGCTGGGCCTGGACGGGGTCAGGCTGAGCGCTTCGGAGCTGCTCGTCTTCCCGGTGCTGCTGCGGGACCGTGCCGCGATGGCGGACCTCGTGGCGACGGTCCTGGGGCCGCTGACGAAGGCCCGCGGCGGTGCGGCGCCCCTGCTGGAGACGCTCGCCGTCTGTGCGGCCGCGGGCTACGTCAACGCCGAGGCGGCGCGGCGGCTGGGCCTGAGCGTCCGCACGCTCTCCTACCGCCTGGAGCGCATCCGCACGCTGACGGGCTACTCGCCGGGCGAACCGTTGCAGCGCTTCACGCTGGAGGCGGCGGTCATGGGTGCGCGGCTTCTGGGGTGGCCCGAGAACGAGCTGTGACGGCCGCGCCCCGGCCCTGTCCGCCCACATCCCGCCTTGCCGGTAGTCGTCGCGAACAGCCCAACGACGAGGGCGATCCTCCGCCTTGGGGCTGCACGCGCCGTCCGCCGCATGCACGGCCTTTCATGGCGGCTGGGCTGCGCGGACGTGCCGGAACCCGGTCCGGGCGATGCGCCGTCCGGACATCAACTCCCCTTGAAGATTGCCGAGTTCTGGCAATGTGCACTTGAGACTCCGGGTGTCACGATGTCCGTGCGCCGCAACCGGGAGGGAAGGCCGGGAGAGTGGACGGAGCCGTAGCGCTCCCCCTTCTCCGACTGCCGACCGCACCTCGGTTTCCAGCTTTCATGCTGGTGGGACGGGGTGAGCCGATGCCCTCGACGGGGGTGAGGGCATCGGCACCGGTGTGCGGGGCGGATGCGTGACGGGGGTGCGCGGCCCGGCGGGGGTGTACGGGGGCGGCGTGCGGGCCGGCTGTCCGGTCCGGCGCTGCTTTCCGGGTCGGCGCAGTTGCGGCGTCCGGTTCCGCGGAGGCTCAGGGGGTGGGCCTTCGCGGGCCGGACGCACGGGGGGTGCCACGGACCGTCCGGCAGGGTGCGGACGGTCCGCCGGCGGGGGGACGCGCCGCAGCCCGCGCTCTCGGGGGAGGGAGCGCGGGCTGCGGCCGTACCGGAGCGCAGCGCGGGGCTGCGCGGGGCGGGGCGGCCTCAGCCGACCCGCAGCTTCTGACCCGGAAGGATCAGGTCCTCGTCGCCGCCTACGACGGACTTGTTGTCCTCGTAGAGCTGCTTCAGGCCGACGTCGTGGGCGGCCGCGATGGAAGCCAGCGTGTCGCCGGGCTTCACGGTGTAGTCGCCCTCGCCGCCCTGCGGCTCGTGTGCCGGCTCGCTCTGCTGCGAACCGCCTGAGTCCGCCTCGGAGTCCGTGCCGGAGCCGCCGCCGGGGTCGACGTCGGCGGGAGCGCCGCCGGAGGTCAGGCCGCCCTCGCCGGCGCAGGCCCAGGCGCCCGGACCCTGCTGGTCGAGCAGCTTCTCAGCCGTGGCGATCTGCTGTTCCTTGCTCGCCTGGTCGGCACGCGGCGCGTACTTCGTACCGCCCGCGGCCTTCCAGCTCGATTCGGAGAACTGCAGGCCGCCGTAGTAGCCGTTGCCCGTGTCGGCCTGCCAGTCGCCGCTGGACTCGCACTCGGCGACCTTCTCCCAGGTGCCGACGGAGGCAGCCTGCGCGCCGGGGGCGGTCACCATCGGGAGGGCGACAGCGGCACCGGCGACACCGGTGAGGACGGCGAGGCGTGCGGCCCTTGCAGGCCCACGGTCACGGCCCTTGCCGGAGAACATCATCGTGAAGGTTCCTAACGATCGCGGTGTCCGCCACAGGTTCGTGGCGAACGTTCGAGCGGTGGCGACCGTAAGCACACCGGCGCGGGTGGCCAAAACGGCCCTGAGTGACCCATCAGTTGACGCAGGATGGCAATAATCGCTATCTGTGCAGGTCAACTTGTTAGGGGTGAAGCGGACAACCGGGCGTCGGCGGGGCGCACCGGAGAGAAGGGTCACATCGTCCGCGCCCGGGAGCGCCGACGTGACCCTTCGGTCCGCCGCCCGACGGTAAGCAGCCGAGGTGGTCGTCGAGCAGGCTCAGCGCCCCGGATCCGCCGCGGCGCCCGGCGAGTTCGCGCCGCGCCCCCGGGACGACCCCCGGCGGCGCGGCGAACTCCCCGGAGCACGGAGGGGAGTTCCCCAGGTCCGCGGCCGACTGCCCGTACAGCACCGGGGGTTCCCGAAGGACGCGGAGAGGTTCCCCGGAGCCGGCTCAGCCGGCCCGCTCGCGGACGACGCCGGCGATGTCGAGCCGCCGCACCACCCGTACCGCCGGGATCTGCGACAGCAGCGAAGCGCCCGCCACCGCGAGGCAGGCCCCCAGCACGACGGGCCACCCGATCTCCAGCTCCAGCGACAGCATGTCGCTGTCGAAGGAGCGCAGGAACTGCCACGCCGCGGCGAACCCGGCGGCGAGGCCCGCCGGCAGCGCCAGCAGGGTCGCCGTCAGATTCTCGGCGGCGAGCAGCGCGGCGATGCGGCGCAGGGACACGCCGGAGGCGCGCAGCGTCGCCAACTCGGCAGTGCGTTCCGCGACGTTGACGCTCATCGTCACGTAGACGACGGTCAGGGCCAGCACCCCGCCGAGCAGCATCATCACCCCGACGAACACCCAGAACAGCGCCATGTAGCGGTCGATCTGCCGCGCCACGGCCCGGGAGTCGGCGTAGGCGACGACGCCCTCGACGGCTGTGGCGTCGCGGCGTACCCGGTCCGGATCGGGTGCGTCCGCGCCCTTCGCGAAGCGCAGCGCGTATCCGGCGGAGGGCGTGCCCGTCGCCTTCTCGGCGGTCGTCCGCGTCGCGTACAGAGCCGAGCCCATCGGTTCGTCGACGAGGCCCGCGAGCCGCACCCGCTCCTCGCGGCCGTCGGCGGCGCGCAGGGTGACGTGGTCGCCGGGGGAGAGGCCCAGCCGCTCGGCGGCGCCCTCGCCCGCCAGTACGGCGCCGTCCCCGGGCAGCCGCCGCTCCCCGCCGTCCGGGGTGCGGAAGCCGTGCATCGACGTGCGAGGGTCGTAGCCCGTCAGCGCGGTGCTGTACGAGCGGTCCCCGTTCCGGGCGGTGACCTGGGCCGTCGCCACGGCCTCGACCGCCTCCACCCCGTCGATGCCGCGCAGCGCGGGCCGCGGGTCCCGGGCGCGCGGGTCGGCGGTGACGGTGGCGTCCTCGCGCTGCACCTCGCCGAACTGCACGTCCGTCGCCGCCTTCATGCTGCCCGCCATGCCCGCCGAGGTGAGCACCAGCACCAGGGCCAGCACGCTGCCCACCATCGTCGCGACGGTGCGGCGCCTGCTGCGGCCCAGCTCACGCAGGGACAGCCGCAGCGTCAGCGGCAGCCGCCGGGCCCGCGCCAGCGCCCCGCTCCACCGCCCGGGCGGGCGCATCGTGCCGCCGTCGCCGCGCAGGGCCTCGGCCGGCGCGGTCCTCGTCGTGGCCCATGCCGGGGCCGCGCCGCCCACCAGCCCGACGAGCACTCCGAAGAGCGCACCCGCCGCCAGCACGGCCGGACGGTGCTCGACGAGCGTGTAGGGGATCCCGATCTCCGCGGTGTAGGCGTGCGTCATCGCCGGTGTCGCCGCGGCGCCCAGTACGGCTCCCAGCACGGAGCCGGCCGCCCCCGCGAGTACGCCGTGGCCGAGGTAGTGGCGCGCCACCGTGGCACGCGGCACCCCGGCGGCGAGGAACATGGCGATCACCTTCCGTTCGGAGAGCACCAGCCGGGTGATCAGGACGTACGCGGCGACGGCGGCCGCGGAGAGGAACAACACCGGGAACGCGACGGAGAGTTGGGAGAACCCCTTGAGATCTCCGTCGAGAGCCGAATGGGAGGGGTGTTCCGAGCGCGGCTGCACCTCCGTGGCACCGGCGGCGCGCATCCGCCCGGCGACGCGCTCCTCGGCCGCGCCCCCGTCGTCACGGGCTCCGTCGGACAGGCGCACCAGCGTCTGACTCGTCGCGGGGGCGCTGCCGGTGAGGCGCCGCAGGGAGGATTGGGGTGCGAAGACCACCGCGAAGTTGTGCGGGTCGCCGACCACTTGCTGACGGCTCAGGGCCGGCCAGAGGTACTCGGGCGAGTCCGCCACGCCCCGTACGGTCACCGCGCGCCAGCGCTTCCCGTCGAAGATTTTCGCGGTGTCGCCGGGAGCGAGACCGAACGTCTTGGCGGTGTGGCGCTCGACCAGCACGCCCCGGCTGTCGCCGCGCTTCGGATAGTGCCCCTCGGTCACGTCGACCTTGTTCACGGTGGGTTGTGCGCCTGCCGGCAACCCCGTTACGCGGCCCAGCAGTTCGTCCTTCCCGAAGCGCACGGGCACGCGCGCCTGGGTGCGGGTGGCCACCTCCGTGACCCCGCGCTCCGCCCGGGCGGCCGCGGCCACTCGCGCCGGGTCGCCGCCGGAGGCCGTCAGGTCGGCGAAGTGCATGCGGGAGTAGGTGTGTTCGTAGCTGGAGCCGAGGTTGCGGTAGGCGTCGTAGCTGGAGACGAAGAGGAGGACGCCGATCAGCACGGTCACGCCGACCGCGGCGAACTGCGGCAGCCGGCGCCGCAGATCACGCCGGGTCTTGTCCAGAAGGATCCGGTTCACGGCGGCTCACCACTCCACTGCGGCGACGTCGGCGGGGGCGTCGCACGTCGCGACGGATTCCACCCGGCCGTCCCGCATCGTCACGACGCGGTGGGCGATCCGCGCGATCGCGGCGTTGTGCGTCACCATCAGCACGCCCCTTCCCTCCCGGTTGGTCCGCTGGAGCAGCCGCAGGACCGACTTCCCCGTCGCCACGTCGAGCGCTCCCGTCGGTTCGTCGGCGAGGAGCAGATCGGGGTCGGTGGCGAGGGCCCGGGCTATCGCGACGCGCTGCTGCTGACCGCCGGAGAGCTGCGCGGGAAAGGCGTCGAGCCGCTCGCCGAGCCCCACGGACTCCAGCAGCGCGACGGCCTCACGCCGTTCGCCGCGGCCGGTCAGCTCGACCATGACCTCGACGTTCTCCCGGGCCGTGAGGGTGGGCACGAGGTTGAAGAACTGGAAGACGAACCCGATGTGTTCACGCCGGAAGCCGGCGAGCCCGCGTGGGCGGCGCCCCGCCAGCTCCACCCCCGCCACCTCGGCCGAGCCGCCGTCAGGTGCCTCGATCCCGCCGAGCACGTTCAGCAGCGTCGTCTTGCCCGAGCCGCTCGGGCCCAGCACGACGACCAACTCGCCCGGCCCGACGTCCAGATCGACCCCGTCGAGGGCGCGGACGGCTGCTTCGCCGTCCCCGTAGGTCTTCGTCACGCCGCGAAGCCGGACGCCTCCGCGGGCCGCCGGCGGTGCGCCGGGTCGGGAGCCTTCTCCGGCAGTGCCGGCGCGGTCCACGGCGGCGTCGCCGCCGGTGGCGCTCGTACGTGCCACGGGTACCTCCTCGGAATGGGTGTGCGTGCGGTGCGCGGGCCGGGCGTCGCGGCACCGCGCGGCCGTCCTGGCCGCGGCGGGGACGTCAGCGGCGACCGGTTCCGCCGCGGGCGCCGGCGAGCCGGGCCAGCTGGTCGGTCACGGGAATCCGCGCGAGTGCGGGGTCGATCAGCCGGTGCAGTACGAGCCCGTCGAGTGCGGCGCCGAGCAGGAGCGCCGTCGCCTCGTGGTCCTCGCGGGCGGCGGACGCTCCGCCGGGCTCCCCGGCTGAGGCTTCACTGCCGGGCTCCCCGGCTGAGGCTTCACTGCCGGGCTCCCCGGCTGAGGCCTCACCGCCGGACGCGGCGCTGACGGAGGCGAGCCAGTCGGCGACGGCCCCGCGCCATTCGCCCAGCAGCTCCGCCAGCTCTCCGCGCAGCCGCTCGACGCGGGTCGAGGCGAGCAGCATCTCGCTGAAGAGGACCGTCGAGGGGTCGGCAGCGGAGTAGGACGACAGCATCTCCAGCACCTGCGTGACGCCCTCTTCCGGATCGCCCGCCGAGGCAAGCAGCTCCGCCGCCGAGCCGGCCTCGCGCCGTGCGGCGGCCAGCGAGGCTTCCACGAGCAGGTCCTCCACGGTGCGGAAGTGGTAGTGCACCAGCCCCGGCCGCAGCCCCGCCCGGTCGGCCGCGCGCCGCGTCGTCACCGCGCCCCAGCCGTCCTCCACGATGAGCTGCGCGGCGGCGTCGAGCAGACGCTGCCGGGTCTCCTGGCCGCGTTCCGACGAGGTCGGGGTCATCTCCACTCCTACTTGACTTCGGGCGTCCGCCCGCCGGGGCGCTCCCGGGACACGTCGGGACGTGTCGCGGAGCCGCTGATCCGGGCGGACTCATCGGGCAGTCGTCCACGGCGAAGGACGGCTTGGGCATCCGTCTTGGACAACTGCCTTGGACATCTGACTTGGACGTCTGACTTGGGCAACCGTCTTGGTCGTACGTCCAAAACTATAGCCATGCCGGACGGCGGAGCGCCAGCCCCGGCCGTCCGCGGAACCCGGCAGCGGCTCTGCGGCGCCTCCGGACGTGCCAAAATGAGCTGATCCGACAGGTGGAGGCCGGAGATGGTCGCAACGTGACGGAGATCCGTGCTTTCGCGGAGGCCGACCGGCCGGCGCTGCGCGAGCTCTTCAGCCGGGCCGGCGAGGGCGCCCCGACCGCCTCGCTCTGGGGGCACGAGGAGTCGGAAGCGGCGATCTACCTCGCCCCGTACATGGATCTGGTACCGGACTCGCTCTTCGTGGCCGAGGTCGACGGCGAACTGGTGGGCTATCTGGCGGGTTGCCTCGACACCTCGTCGTTCCCCGGCCAGAGCCACCTCATGGCGGAGGCCATCCGCAAGCACAGGCTGGTCTTCCGGCGCCGCCCCGCGGCCTTCTTCGTACGGAGCACGGCCGATCTGGCGCGTGCGGCGATCAGGCGGGAGCCCGTCGCGGGGGACTTCGTCGACGACCGGTGGCCCGCGCACCTGCACATCAACGTGGCGTCCGCGGCGCGAGGCACGGGCGCCGCCGACGGCCTGATGAACCGCTGGTTCGAGCGGCTGCGGGAGGCCGGCTCGCCCGGATGCCACCTGCAGACCGTCGCCGAGAACGACCGGGCGGTGCGGTTCTTCCGGCGGATGGGCTTCGCCGAGTACGGCCCGGCGCCCGTCGTCCCCGGCCTACGGCACCAAGGGAAGCGCGTGCACCAGCGGACGATGGTCTGGAGCCCGCAGGCCCCGCCGCCCGGCGGGGCCCGAGACACCGCCGGGGGCGGTCCGTCCCGTACGCCGGGCGGCTCCTGAGGCGGTGGGCGCTCCGCACGGGGAGCGCCGTTGTGCGGCGGAGGCCGCGCCGGCTCAGCCGTCGGCGCCGAAGTTCGCCTCGACCTGACGGACCTCCGCGCCGCTGGGGGCCGAGTTGGTGCAGCGCGTGCCCGGCGACTTGCCGGACATCACGCTCGAGCAGGAACCGGGCTGCTTGTCCTCCAGTCCCAGCAGATGGCCCAGTTCGTGTGCCACGACCCGTGCCGGTGCGTATCCCTGCCGGAGGGCCTCGCGGCCGATCTCGACGGTGCCGCGTCCCAGGTTCGCCCCCGCCGGATCGGCACCCGGCCATCCCTTGACGACGGTGATGCGGATGTCCGCCTTCGCGCCGTCGGAGGCGGGCCGCAGCCGGACGTTGCGCACCCGGTCGTTCCACGAGGCGGCGGCGTCCCGTACCGCGTCCGCGTACTCGCCGGCCGGACGGGCGTCGTAGGTCACCACCGACACGGCGCCCTTGCCCTGCCCGGACGGCGCGGACCGCGGCACGGCGCCGACGACGTCGTCCACGGGCCAGACCGCCGCGCCTTCCTCGCCCTGTCCGGCCTGCCCGCCCGAGGCCGCGGCACCGGCCGACTCCCCGATGTCGCCGTCCCCGCGCGTGTCCGTGCCGTCGCGGCTCACGCCGGACGGGTCCTCACCGGAACGTGCGCCGGCGGAATCCCCGAGTTCGCCGTCGATGGAGGTGGCGCTCCCCACCTCCGGAGTGGGCGAGCTCTGGGGCTCCCCGCTGCCGCAGGCCGCGAGGGCCAGCATCGACAGGGGCAGGCATGCCCTCGCCCATCTCCTCGGTCCGCTACGCATCGTGCATCTCCCTGCAGGGTCAAGTCCGTTGTCAAGGGGGGTGCTGCTGCGGGGCTCCGGGCGCTGCCCGGTACGGCGGTCCCGCAGCGTTCGCCGCTCACCGGCAGGGCGGGCCCGCTTCCCGCCGGGGAATCGATGTGCATGACATTACTAGCGGGCCGGACCGCTCTTGTCGGGGGATTCGTGTCAGGCGGCACAACTACTGGGGGTCGAACCGTGGTGTCGCCTCGGGCACGGGGCCTACGGTCGGGCCGGTCCTCCGTAACTGCCCGCGGAACCGCAGCCGTTCGGCGATCCCCCGGCGGACTCGGGGTGGGAGATCAGGGTCGGTCAGGGGTCGGTTCATGGCCGGTTCAGGGCCGATCCCGGATCCGTCGGCCGGGGCCTGCGGCGGATGATGGCGGCCGAATCCGCTGGTTCTCGGAGGTTCTGTTGTCGGTACACGGATCCCGGTCCGCACGGAGCGTTACCCGCCCGGGGCGGTGGACTTCGCCGTTGCTGATTCTGACGGGGCTGGCGTCGGTGGTCTTCGCGCTGGGGACCGCGCTCCAGAACTTCGTCATCGTCAACGACGAGACAGTGCGCCACATGATGGTGCTGGCAGGGACGGCGCCCGAATCCGCGGCCGGACGAGCGCCGGACTTCGTAGCCGGGTTCCGGATCGTCGGGTGCCTCTACATCGCCGGAAACGCGCTGGGCGTGCTGGCACTGCGGCGCCGGCCCTCCGCCTGGCTGTTCTGGGTGGTGCTGCTGGTCAACGTGACGCAGGCGGCCGGGGTGGCGGTGGTGCCGCCGGAGATGTACACCGCGGCACGGGAGCGTTTCGGGGTCGCCGGGATGCTGCCCTCTCTGGTCACCGACGGCGGTGCGGCGATCCTGGTTCTGCTGCTGATCGCCGGGTCCGCCGTCACCCGGACGCCGTGGGGCCGGATGAAGCCGTGAGGACGGCCCGCCGGGCAGAAGAGCAGCCGCACGGGCTCTACCGGCAGCGGCACCCGGCGGGGAATGCCGCGTCCGCGTCCGCGTCCGCATCGGCTCGGCTCGCGTCGGCATAGGCTCGGCGCATGGACGTCACCGTGCGGCCGGCCTCCGAGGCGGAACTGCCCGAACTGCCGTCTCCCTACGGTGAGTTGACCCGGACGACGGGCCGCTGCCCGGGGCGGACGCCGGGGGCGCCGTGGCCGGGACGGCGGACTGCCTCGTCATGCCGAACCTCACTCGCGGCGGCCCGTCAGTGCCTGCTGGCGGGCCGCCGTCCCGGAGGCTGGGACGGCCCCGGACGGCGCTCCGGCCGCTCTACCTTCCGCCGGCGCGGTTCGTCGCAGATCACGGTGAAGCGCTCGCCGTAGTGGCACACCTCCATGGGTGAGCCCTGCACGAGCGTGTACACCGCGGCGGAGTCCTCGATCTCCACCCGCAGCCGCCGGCCCTTGACCTGCACCGAGAAGGCGAGCCGGGAGAGCCGCTCCGGCAGCTTCGGCGCGAACTCGAGGAGGCCCTCGTAATGGCGCATGCCGCCGAAGCCCTGGACCAGCGCGATCCACGTGCCCGCGAGCGAGGCGATGTGCAGTCCGTCGCGGGTGTTGTTCTCCAGGTCGGCGAGGTCCATGAGCGCCGCTTCGCCCAAGTAGTCGTACGCCAGCCGCAGATGACCGACCTCGGCCGCCATCACCGCCTGCCAGCACGCCGACAGGGAGGAGTCCCTGACGGTGAGCTGCTCGTAGTACTCGAAGTTGCGGGCCTTCTGGTCGGCGTCGAACATCTCGCCGTGCTTGCACATGGCGAGGACGAGGTCGGCCTGCTTGACGACCTGCTTGCGGTACAGGTCGAAGTACGGGAAGTTCAGCATCAGCGGATACTGGTCCGGCGCCGTCCCCGCGAAGTCCCACACCTGGTGCCCGGTGAAGCCGGCCGACTGCTCGTGCACGCCCAGGTCCTCGTTGAAGGGCAGCGCCACGGCGTCGGCGGCGTCGCGCCACGCGGCCGCCTCCTCGTCGTCGACACCGAAGGCCGCCGCCTCCTCCGGATGCCGCTCGATGACGTTCGCGGCCTGCCGCAGGTTCTCCCGCGCCATCAGGTTGGTGTAGACGTTGTCGTCCGCGACGGCGCTGTACTCGTCCGGCCCGGTGACCCCGTCGAAGTGGAACGCGCCCTGGTGGTCGTGGTGTCCGAGGGAGTGCCACAGGCGTGCGGTCTCCACCAGGATCGGCACGCCCGTCTCCCGCTGGAAGTCCTCGTCGCCGGTCGCCTCGACGTAGCGGACCACGGCGTCGGCGATGTCGGCGTTGACGTGGAACGCGGCCGTCCCGGCGGGCCAGTACGCCGAGCACTCCGAGCCGTCGATCGTCCGCCACGGGAACACGGCGCCGCGCAGGCCCAGTTGCTCAGCGCGGGCACGGGCGGCGGGCAGCGTGTCGTACCGCCACCGCAGCGCCTCGGCCACCGACTGGGGCGAGGTGTAGGTCAGCAGGGAGAGCACGAACGTCTCGGTGTCCCAGAAGGAGTGGCCGTCGTAGCCGGACCCGGTCAGCCCCTTCGCCGGGATCGCCCTCTGCTCGGCACGGGCGCCGGCCTGGAGCACGTGGAAGAGGCCGAAGCGCACCGCCTGCTGGATCTCCGCGTCACCGTCCACCTCGACGTCCGAACGTGCCCAGAACTCGTCGAGGTAGGCACGCTGCTGATCGGCGAGGCCCTGCCAGCCCGTGCTGCGCGCACCCGCGAGGGCGGCGTCGACCTGGTCGCGGACCGCCGGAAGCGAGCGGACGCTGGACCAGCCGTAGGAGACCATCTTCTCCAGCCTCAGCGGCTTTCCCGGCTTAAGGACCGAAGTGACCGTCAGGCGGCTGACGTTGTCCCCGCTCTCGCTCGAAGTGCGAGTGGAATCGGGCCCGTCGACGAAGTGGTCGGCGGCCGTCGCGACCCGCAGCCCGCTGCGGCGGGTGGAGTGCACGAGGCGCAGCCGGTGTCCCGACGCGAGGTTCTCCTCCGGCTCCAGCGGCGACTCCAGGGCGGCGGCGGTGCGCGGATCGCCGGGCGTGTGGGGGAGCTGCTCGTTGGTGACGAGCTCGGACTGGATGACGACGCGCACCTCCTCGTCCAGCGGCTCCACCTCGTAGGCGACGGCGGCGATGGCGCGCTGCGTGAAGGAGACCAGGCGCGTGGAGTGCACCCGCACGGTCCTCCCCGCCGGGGAGGTCCATTCGCAGGTGCGGCTCAGCACCCCGTTGCGGAGGTCGAGCACGCGCTCGTGGGAGAGCAGCCGCCCGTAGCGGACGTCGAAGGGCTCGTCGTCGACGAGCAGGCGGATGATCTTGCCGTTGGTGACGTTGATGACGGTCTGGCCGGACTCCGGATAGCCGTAGCCCGCCTCCGCGTACGGCAGCGGGTGCAGTTCGTGCACGCCGTTGAGGTACGAGCCGGGCAGCCCGTGCGGCTCGCCTTCGTCGAGGTTCCCGCGCCAGCCGACGTGGCCGTTGGAGAGCGCGAACACGGACTCGCTCTGCGGCAGCACGTCCAGGTTGAGCCCCGTCTCGCGCAGCAGCCAGGGTTCGCAGGCGTACGCCCGGTGCCTGATCATGAGCGTCCCTCCAGCTCGGCGAGGTCTTCGACGACCGTGTCGGCGCCGTGGGCCCGCAGCGCCTCGGCCTGCCCGACGCGGTCCACGCCGACGACGTAGCCGAAGCGGCCCGCGCGGCCCGCGTCCATCCCGGCCTGCGCGTCCTCGAAGACGGCGCAGGCGGCCGGGGCCTCGCCGAGGTCGTGGGCGGCGGCGAGGAAGGTGTCGGGGGCGGGTTTGCCCGGCAGTCCGCGCTCGCGGGCGACCACGCCGTCGATCCGCGCATCGAACATGTTCTCGATGTGGACGGCGGCGAGGATGTCGCGGCAGTTGGCGCTGGAGGAGACGACGGCCGTCTTCAGACCGGCGTCACGCACAGTGCCCAGGTACCGGAGAGAGCCGGGATACGCCTCGACGCCCTCCTTGTGGATCTTGGCCAGGAGCAGTTCGTTCTTGCGGTTGCCAAGCCCGTTGACGGTCTCCTCGCCGGGGCCGTCGTCCGGCGGGCCCTCGGGCAGCTCGATGCCGCGGGAGGCGAGGAAGGTGCGGACGCCGTCGGCACGGGGACGGCCGTCGACGTAGCGGTCGTAGTCCTCGTCGGAGAAGGGACGGAAGGCGCTGCCCTCGCGCCGCTCCAGGAAGTCGTCGAACATCTCCCTCCACGCGGCGGCGTGGACCACGGCCGTCCTGGTGATCACCCCGTCGAGGTCGAACAGGCAGGCGCGGATTGACTGAGGCAGGCCCGGCGTCGTCATGCGGGGCCGGGTCCCCGTCAGGCGGTGTTTGCATGCCTGCCGGGCCGCCGATTCCCGCGACCGCTGGACGGCCGCCGCACACCGCTGCCCGCCGGCTCACCCGCACGCTGGGCCGACCGGGGGACCGGGGCTGCCGGGGACGCCGTGGTGAGGGGGCGCAGCCACAGGCCCGCGCCCGCAGCCCGCCGGCCCACGGCTCAGAGCTGTGACGCCGAGTGCGCGACGAGGTCCAGGCCCAGGGGCGTGCACCAGTGCAGTACGGCCTTGCCGTCGCGGAGGCTGGTGACGAGCCCGGCCTCACGCAGCGCTTTCGCGTGGGTCGAGGCGGAGGCCGTGCTGATCCCCAGCTCGCGGGCGGCCTCCGTGGTGGTGAACTGCCTGGTCAGCAGGCGGAGTACGGCTGCGCGGGTCGAGCCGAGCAGGGCCGCCAGGTGGTCGCGGCCCGTGGGGGCGTCGAGAAGGGGGACCGGCGTGAGCGCCGGGTAGACGAGGACGGTCGGCTGCCCCTCGTGGCAGGCGACCAGCGGCCGGCCCGTCCAGAACAGGCTCGGCTGCAGGACGAGCCCCCTCCCTCCGAGGTGGACCTCCACCTCCCGCGGGTAGTCGGCCTCCAGCGTCGCGCCCCGCCAGCGCAGCCCGGGGGCGAGGCCCGTCAGGGTCTCCCGGAGGCCCTGGTGGACGAGGCGGCGGCTGCGCCAGGCGATCTCCGTGCGGAACCCGGCCTCCAGCCGCGGCCAGGCCGGGGTGACCAGATGGTCGTGGGCGCCGCGCACCGCCTCGGCCAGCTCCTCCCACGCGGTCTGCTCCTTGTCGGCCAGCCGGCGCAGCCACGAGGTGACGGGGCGGTCGACGGCGCACATGCGGCGCAGCTCGGAGCGGGCGGTCTCGCGGGGAGTGGACATGATCCGCTCGACGCCGTCCTCGATGCCGAACCCGGGCGGATCGAGGAAGTGCGGCCCGGCCCCGCTGTCGGAGAGCAGTTCCCGCAGCGCACGTACGTGCCGGGGCAGCGACGCCCTGTGCCGCTGCTGCCAGCGTCCGAGGCCGGCGCGGGGGTCGGCCCGCCGCAGCATCATGAAGGCCAGGCAGGTCTCGAGAAGGGGCGAGGGCTCCTCGGCGGTGGAGACGAGCAGCAGATCCTCGACCGTGAAGTGCAACCGCAGCATGTTGCCTCCTGGCGCTTCCGCCGGACAGTCCGCCCGCCGCGGCGCACACGGCAGCAGTCCGGTCAACGGCGCACGTTTCAGCCTCAGTTGAAAGCATCGCACTTCTCCGCCGCTGCGAAGACCATCAACGAAGCCGCGACCTCGGGCAGTTGCACGGCGGTGCACTGCCGCACCGGTACATCCGGGGGGAGGCGGAAGCGCGCCCGCGGGTCTCCGACGAGCGGCCGGGAGCCGCACCAGGGCGCGCGGGCGAGGGGGGACGGCCCGGTCCCGCATGCGTGGGGGTGCTGCGGGGCCGGCGCCGTGCCGGCCCCGCGCGCCCTCAGCGCAGCAACTCGACTTCGGAGAGCGTCACTTCGCGGGACGGTACGAGCCTGTAGTGCCGGTACGTCCCCGGGTCGGCGATCTCGAACACCCGGGTCTGGCGGTCCCAGCGGAACGTCTCGTCCTTCCGGCGGTCGACCGTCTTCCACTCCTTGCCGTCGCGGGAGCCCTCCAGGACCCAGCCGCGTGGTGCGTCCTTCCTGTCGGTCCCCGACGTGAGCGTGTACGAGGCGACCCGCTCGTCCCGCTGCCCCGGCCGGACCTCGAACTCCGCCCGGGAGAACGCCTTCTGGCTCTCCGAGGTGTCGTCGAGGAGAGGGTCGTCCTTGCCCGGTACCGTCACGTCGCCCGGCGGCGAGGGGACCTTGCCGTCCTTCGTGATGGAGGACGGGGCGTTCTTCTCGCCGGTGCCCCACCTGGAGGGCTCGGGCCCCATGTCGAACTCCAGCGTCCCGCCGCGGGCCAGCAGCTTGTGCGGCAGCGAAGTGGAGTGCCATGCCTTGCCGTTGACCCGCAGCCCCTGCACGTAGACGTTGCGGGGGCTGTTGCGCGGAGCCTTCACCACCAGGTCCCGGCCGTTCTCCAGGTGCACCGTGGCCCTGGTGAACAGGGGGGAGCCGACGGCGTACTCCGGAGAGCCCATCACGAGCGGGTAGAAGCCCAGTGCGCTGAAGACGTACCACGCCGACATCTCGCCGTTGTCCTCGTCGCCCGGGTAGCCCTGCCCGATCTCGCTGCCCAGGTAGAGGCGCGCGAGGACGTCCCGGACCTTCTGCTGCGTCTTCCAGGGCTGCCCCGCGGCGTCGTAGGTGTACGCGGCGTGGTGCGAGGGCTGGTTGCTGTGCCCGTACATGCCCATGCGCACGTCGCGCGCCTCCGTCATCTCGTGGATGACGTCCCCGTACGACCCGGCGAATTCCTTGGACGCGGTCTCGGGGGTGGAGAAGTAGGTGTCCAGCTTCTTCGCCAGCCCCTTTCTGCCGCCGTAGAGGTTGGCGAGGCCCTTGGTGTCCTGGGGAGCGGTGAACGCGAAGCTCCACGCGTTGGTCTCGGTGTAGTCGTGGCCCCACACGCGCGGATCGAACTTTCCGGGCGGAAGGCGCCATTCGCCGTCGGCGTCCCTGCCCTGGAAGAAGCCGACATTGTCGTCGAAATGCTTCACGTAATTGCGGGCCCGGCCGAGGAAGTACTCCGATTCGGCCTTGTAGCGCGCTTTGCGGGTCTTCTCGTACAGGGTCCCGGCCATGCGGGCGATGCCGAAGTCGTTGAGATATCCCTCCAGCGCCCAGGACATGCCCTCCTTCGTCCCGGTGCTCGTATAGCCGAGGAAAGGCGAGGTCGCCATGCCCTTGCGTCCCATTCCGGACTCCGGCGGGACGACGGTGGCGTTCTTCACGGCCGCCTCGTACGCCGCCTCGGCGTCGAACTCGACCCCCTTGGCGTACGCGTCGGCGAACGCCACGTCGGAGGAGGTGCCGGTCATCAGGTCCGCGTAGCCGGGCGAGGACCACCGGGAGATCCATCCGCCGTCCTTGTACTGCTGGACGAAGCCGTCGGCCATCCGTCCCGCACGGCGCGGTGTGAGCAGGGAGTACGCCGGCCACGTCGTGCGATACGTGTCCCAGAAACCGTTGTTGACGTACATCCCGCCGTCGACGATCTTCGAGCCGGTGTGCGTCGGGGTGTCCTCACCCGTCGGCTTCGAGAACGGGCTGGCGTAGCGGAGCCGCGAACCGACCCGCTCCGAACCGGAGTTGGGGTAGAGGTAGAGGCGGTACAGGCTGGAGTAGAGAGTGGTGAGCTGGTCCGGGCCGGCACCCTCGACCTCGATGCGCCCCAGCAGCTCGTCCCATTGGCGCTGCGCGCGGTCCCGCGTCCGCGAGAACGAGTCGCCGGACGGTATCTCCCGCGCCAGGTTCGCCTTCGCCTGCTCGACGCCGATCAGCGACGTCGCGATACGCATGGTGACGGTGCGGTCCGCGCCGGGGTCGAAGCGCAGATAGCCCGTGACGTCCTTGCCGCCCCCGCCCTCCAGCCTGCCGCCGCCGGTGACGGCGGAGTCGAACTCGGCGTACACGAACATGCGGGTGGCGCCGGTCGACGACTTGCTCTTGACGTCGGAGAAGCCGCTGACGGTCCCCTTCTCCTCGTCGAGGGTCAGTCCGCCGCGGCCGTCGACGTTGTCGAAGACGAGGCTCGCGTCGTCACCGGGGAACTCGAACCGCATCATCGCGGCATGGTCGGTCGGCGTGACGTCCGTCCTGAGGCCGTTGTCGAAGGTGACGCCGTAGTGGTGCGGCCGCGCCGTCTCGTTGTCGTGGCTGAAGGACAGCTCGCGTGCCTTCCGGGACGCGTCGGGCCTGCCGGCGGCCGTCGAAGGCATGACCTGGAACGTCTGCCGGTCGCCCATCCAGGGGCTCGGCTGGTGGCTGGCGCTGAACGCCTGCAGGGTCGGCCTGTTGTCCTCGTTGTTCTTGCGCGCGTACTCGTAGAGCCAGTCCGTGGACCCGGCGTCGGTCACCGGCGTCCAGAAGTTGAAGCCGCCGGGAACTGCGGTGGCGGGAAAGGTGTTTCCGCGGGAGAAGTCGCCGCTGGAGAGAGTGCCGCGCGTGGTCCGCACGTAGTCGGACGGGTGGGTGAGCTTCTCGACGGGCGCCTTCGCCGCGAGGGAGACGTCGTCGACCCAGCCCCGGAAGTCGGCCTCGCCCTTCGGGGAGTCGTACGCCACCAGGATCCGGTCGACCGTCTTGCCCGCGGCGACGGCGCCGATGTGCGACTCGCGGTTGTTCCACTGGTTCGCGTACAGCGTCCTGGCCTCCGCCTGGCCCTGCGGCGTCAGCTTCGCGCCGTGCTGGTCCTTCGCGCCGAGGTCGCTCAGGTAGGTGCCGTCGGTGAAGGCGAGGTCGAGGGCGGCGTGGGTGGCCGGATAGTCCGGATCGGTCCCGGGCAGCTCCGGGAAGAGCTTGTACGAGAGCGAGGTGCGCGGTGTGACGCGGACGTCCACGTCGAAGACGCGGTTGTAGGAGTAGCCGGGGCCGTCCGCGGTGTGCCTGCCCGCGTAGCGCAGCGAGTGCCTGCCGGTGTATCCCGCGTCCTTCTTCGCGGTGGGGGATTCTGCGGGGCCGGTGCCGGTGCGGCTGCTCATCCCCTCCGTGCCGGGTTCGGACTCGCGCTCGACGCCGTTGGTCTTCTTCTCGCCGGCGGGGGTGGTCTCGACGCTGTCGCGCCAGTCGGGGCGCGGATCGTCCGGCTCGAAGGAGGAGTGGAAGCTGTCGGACGCGCCCGGCTCCGGGGGTGCGGCGGCGGCGGGGCCCTGAGCGCTCGTCGCGAGCGCGGCGAACACGAGGAGTGCCGCTGTGAGAAGGGCCGTGGGCCTCACCGGACCCCTGAGTCTTCGGCTGCGCTGCCGCACGTGACCCTCTCCCGAGTTTGACATCGTTGTCCGACGGTGGTGCAGAGGAACAGTAATGTCGGCGTGACGCGGGATGTCAAGAGCGTCCGAAGTATCCGCAGTTGGAATCCGGGTGGCCCGGCCGGGAAGCGGCACGGCCGGGCCACCCGGAAGTTCAGAGCCAGCCGCGTTTGCTCGCGATGCAGGCGGCGTCGAAACGGTTGCGGCCGCCCAGCTTCTTGATCGCGCTGGAGGTGAGATTGCGGACGGTGCCGGGGGAGAGGAAAAGCTCCGCGGCGATCTCCCTGACGGGTGCTCCGTCCGCCGTCAGACGCAGTACCTCGCGCTCCCTGTCACTGAGGGACTGCCGCGCGGGCGAGGGCTGCCGGATGACGGTCTGGTCGATGCCGGCGCAGTCGGAGACGAGGCCCTTTATGGCACGCACCAGATGGGTCAGTCCCGCATTGTCCGGAACGACGCTGAAAACGCCGTTCGACGGGACTTTCTCCATGGTGCCCCTGCCCGGATCGGTGCCGATGACGGCGATACCGCACTGGGGGGCGACGGCCCGCAGTTCGTCCGCGAGGGAGAGTCCGTCGCCGCTGGAGGAGACCGAGCCGAGAACGGCGACCGCGGGGAGTAAACGCACGACGGCGGGGACTATTTCCCGGCTGTCATTGACGATCTCTACGACATCGAAGTCGTGGAGGTGCCGGAGTGTTTCAGCGATAGCTTCCGAAAACAGACGTCTCTCATCGCCGATAACAATACGAGTACTCATTTGTAAAGTCCCCCGTCGAGGCTCACAGGTCAGTAGCCCAGCGCCCCTGTACGTTTTCATATTCTGAATGAAGCGGTCAATGCCCGTGCCGCCCCCGGTGTTGCCCGACTGAGGGCGGATACAGCTTTATGTCCGTTTTATAAGTGACGACTTCCGGCCGGTTCCGAGCTTTCAGTTGTCAATACCAATCAGAACACGTATGTGAAGATCGAAAGTGCCGGAAACGATAAGCGGGCTTCGCGTTTGCGAGTAGCAATGCTGAAGACTGCAAAGCGGAATGTGATCCGCCGGGGGCGGTAGTGCCCGGTTCGGACGCTGCCGCCCCGGCGGATCACGCGAGCGGCGACTCCATGAGGTCCTCGACGGTGACCGGCATCTTGCGGACGCGCCTGCCCGTCGCGTGGTGGACGGCGTTGGCGATGGCCGCGTTGGCCCCCACCTGCCCGATCTCGCCGACGCCCTTGACGCCCAGCGGATTGACCTCCCGGTCCTCGACCTCGACGAGTTCCACCGCGACGTCCGGCGCGTCCGCGTTCACCGCCACCAGGTAGTCGGCGAGGCTCGCGTTGACCCAGCGGCCCGTTCCGGGCTCCATGTGGTTGGCCTCCAGGAGGGCCTGGCCGAGACCCCAGAGCATGCCGCTCATGAGCTGGCTGCGCGCCGTCCTGGCGTTGAGGACGCGTCCCGGTGCGAAGGCGCCGGTCATGCGGCGCACCCGTACCAGTCCGAGCTCCGGGTCCACCGCGACCTCCGCGAACTGTGCCCCGAAGGTGGCCGTCGCGTACGGCGCGTCCATGCCGGGCGGGTCCCACGTCCCCGAGGCCTCGGCGTCCGGACGGTGGTTGCGGCGCAGCAGGTCCGTGTAGGGCTCGGAGGCGCGGCCGGCCGTCATCGCGCCGTCGTGGACGGCCACTTGGGAGGGGTCCGCTCCGTGCAGGGGCGACCCCGGGTCCGCGACGGCCTCGCCGACGAGCTGCTCGCGCAGGGCCGTCGCCGCCGTGTGGACGGCGGCGCTGATCATGCCCGCGCCCGCGGAACCCACGGCGGCGGCGATGCCGGGGAAGTCGGTGTCGCCCTTCTCGAACCGGCAGCGTGAGACGGGCACCCCCAGGGCGTCGGCAGCGACCTGCGCCATCGCGGTGGCGACGCCGGTGCCGAACTCGGGGGTCGCGGCCTGTACGACGACGCTGCCGTCCGCGTAGATGCGTGCCCTCGCCCGCTGCGGCGTGCCGGGCGGCGGTGCCGGATAGCCGGCGGCGGCCATGCCCGTACCGATGAGCCAGGCGCCCTCCCGCCGGACCCGCGGCTCGGGGTCCCGGTCGTACCAGCCGAAGCGCGCGGCCCCGCGCTCGAAGCACTCCTCGATGCCGTTGCTCGACCAGGGACGCCCCGAGGCGGGGTCGGCGGACGCGAGGTTGCGCAGCCGCAGCTCCACCGGGTCGATGCCGAGGCGGCAGGCCAGCTCGTCCATCGCGCACTCCAGGGCGAACATGCCGGAGGAGTCGCCGGGGCCGCGCATGAACGTGGGCGTCATGGTGTTGGCGCGGAAGAGCCGGTAGGAGCCCTCGTAGTTCGGGCAGGCGTACATCTGCGCCGCCGTCTGAAGCGAAGGCTCCGCCCAGTCGTCGAAGGGCGAGGTGGGGGAGAGCTTGTGGTGGCTGAGCGCCGTGAGCTTGCCGTCCTCGGTGGCGCCGAGCGCGATGTGCTGCTCCTGCTCCTCGCGGTGGCCGCAGGAGGTGAACATCTGCTCGCGGGTGAGGGCGAGTTTGACGGGGCGTCCGACGGCGCGGGCAGCCATGGCGGCGAGCGCCGGGTGGTGCCAGACCATCGCCTTGCAGCCGAAGCTGCCGCCCACGTACGGGCTCACGACGCGGACCTTCGACAGCGGGACGCCGAGGAGGGCCGCCACGGTGAGCTGGGTGGCGGTGACGCCCTGGGTGCCGTCGTGGAGGAGCAGCTCGTCGCCGTCCCAGACCGCGGTGGTGCCCGAAGTCTCCAGCGGATTGTGGTTGTTGGCGGCGAACCTGTACGTCCCCTCCACGCGCACGGACGCCTCGGCGAGACCCGCGGCGACGTCGCCGCGCGAGTTGCGGGCGGGAAGGAAGCCGCCGAAGATCGCCTCCGGCTCGTACGCCTGGTCGCGCCCCTGCTCGATGGTGGTGAGCGGCTCCGACTCCTCGTACCCGATCCGCAGCAGCGAGGCCGTGTGCTGCGCGCGTTCGTGGGTGTCGGCGACGACGAGGGCGATGTGCTGGCCCCCGTAGTGCACGACGTCGTCCTGCATCGGGAAGAACGTCTCGCCGGGGGCGGGACCCCCGAAGAGGGACGGCACGAGGGGCGGCTGTCCCGCGATCCTCGGCAGGTTCTCGTGCGTGAGGACAGCCAGTACGCCCGGCTCCTCCCAGGCGGCCGAAGCGTCGACCGAGAGGACGCGCCCGCTGGCGACACGGGCGCCCACGAGGCACGCGTGGGCCATGCCGGGCACGGGGAACTCGGTGGGGTAGCGCGCCGCTCCGGTGACCTTGGGGCGTCCGTCGACGCGGGTGAGGGGCTGTCCGATCGCCGTCGTCATGACGTTCTCCCGTTCGCCGTGAGGGTCTCCAGGACGCGGACGGCCACGCGCTGCGCGAGGTCGACCTTGAAGGCGTTGTCGCGGGTCGGGTGTGCGTCCGCCAGCTCCACGCGCGCGGCCTCGGCGAACGCGTCGCGGGTCGCGGGGGCTCCGAGCAGCACGCCCTCCGCGCGGTGTGCGCGCCAGGGCTTGGTGGCGACGCCGCCGAGCGCGAGCCGCACGTCCGCGATCGTGCCGTCCACCAGCGAGAGGGCGCCGGCGGCGGAGGCGAGTGCGAACTCGTAGCTGGCCCGGTCGCGGACCTTGAGGTAGACGGAGCGGCGGGCGACGGGGGCGGAGGGCAGCTCGATCGCGGTGATCAGCTCGCCGTGCTCCAGCGGATGCTCGCGGTGGGGGGTGTGCGCGGGCGTCAGGAAGAAGTCGTCGATGCCGTAGGCCTGTTCGCCGCGCCGGCCGAGGGTGTGGACGCGCGCGTCGAGAGCCGCGAGGGCGACCGCCACGTCAGAGGGGTGGGCGGCGATGCAGTGCGCGCTGGTGCCGAGCACCGCGTGGCCCCTGCTGAAGCCCTCCACGGCGGAGCAGCCCGTGCCGGGGTCCCTCTTGTTGCAGGGGGAGACGGCGTCCCGGAAGTACGGGCAGCGCACCCGCTGCATCAGATTGCCGCCCATGGTCGCCATGTGGCGCAGCTGCGGCGACGCTCCGGCTTCGAGGGCTTCGGCGACGGCGGGGAAGCGCTCCCGTACGAGGGAGGAGGCGGCGACCTCGCTCATGCGGGCCAGCGCGCCGATGCGCAGGCCGCCGTCCGGAGCCTCCTCGACGCCCGTGAGCGGCAGGCCGGTGATGTCGACGAGCCGGCGGGGGGTGAGGACGTTCCGGCGCAGGAGGTCGATCTGGGTGGTGCCGCCGGCGAGGTAGTCGCTCGTCGGGTCGGCGCTGACGGTCGTGACCGCGCCGGCGGTGTCGTCGGCGCGGGAGTAGGTGATGGGCCGCACGGGACGTACTCCCTTTCTGAGGCGTCGTGTCGAGGAGCCGTCGGCCGAGTCTTCCGGGAGGACCCGCACGGCCCGGCGGCCTGGTTCGGCGATCGGGGCCTTCCGGTCAGGACCCGTCGCGGACGGCGCGGACGGCGGCGCGGATGTTGGGGTACGCGGCGCAGCGGCACAGGTTGCCGCTCATCCACTCGCCGATCTCGCCGTCGGCGGTGTGGCCTTCCGCCAGCAGTGCGACGGCGGACATGATCTGGCCCGGGGTGCAGTAGCCGCACTGCAAAGCGTCCTCGGAGATGAACGCCTTCTGCATGGCGTGCAGTTCGCCGTCGGCGGAGAGCCCCTCGACGGTCGTGACCTCGTGGCCCTCGCAGGCCAGGGCGAGCGTGAGACAGGCCAGCACCCGCCGCCCGTCGACCCATACGGTGCAGGCGCCGCAGGCGCCCTGGTCGCAGCCTTTCTTGGAGCCGGTCAGCGCCAGGTGCTCGCGCAGGGCGTCGAGCAGGCTGACGCGTGGTTCGACGTGCAGATGCCGCTCGGTTCCGTTGACCGACAGGGTGACGTGTACCGGCCCGGGGCCGCGCTCCTCGAGACCGGGGCCGTGCTCGGTGAGCTCCGGGCCGCGTACGGACATGCACAACCTCCGAAGATCGTTGAATTCTTCGCATACTAGGACAATCGCCGGGCGATCCCTCGGACCGCGACGGGCCGCGACAGCCAGGGCGGAACACCCCCGGACCTTCCGGACGAGAGGCCGCGGCGGCGCGGCGTGCGCGTGCGGCCCCGGGCGCTCCCGAGAGCGAGCCGGCGCCGCCCGAGGGCCGCCGGCGCCCCTCCCCCGCTCAACTGCCCCTGCGCGGGCGGTGTGTGACGGCGCCACGCAGGAAAGACATCGGGATGCGGAAGCCCCGCGGCTGGGCGGCAGGAGGACCGGCACATGGCGGACGGGAGCAACGACGACCCCGACGGGCTGCTCGACCTGCGGGTGGACCAGCCGCACTCGGCACGCGTCTACGACTACTACCTCGGCGGGAAGTCGAACTACGAGGCGGACCGTGAGGCAGGCGACCGGGTCATGGCCGTATGGCCGGGCGCACCGGTCGCGGCACGGACGAACAGGGCCTTCATGCACCGGGCGGGCCGGGTGCTGGCGGCCGAGTACGGCATCGGCCAGTTCCTGGACATCGGCACCGGCATACCGACCGAGCCGAACCTCCACCAGGTCGTGCAGGACGAGAACCCGCACGCCCGCGTCGTCTACGTCGACAACGACCCCATCGTCCTCGCGCACGCCCGCGCCCTGATGGACAGTTCGCCCGAGGGCCGCACCGCCTACGTGCACGCCAGCGTCACCCGGCCGGACACGGTCCTCCGGGCGCCGGAGCTGACGCGCACGCTCGACCTGTCCCGGCCCGTCGCCCTGAGCGCGCTGGCGCTGCTGCACTTCGTGCCCGACGAGTCGGGCGCCCACGCCGTCGTCGCGCGCCTCGTCGACGCGCTGCCCTCGGGGTCGGCGCTCGTGCTCTCCCACGGGACCGGCGACTTCGACCCCGAGGCCATGGACAAGGTGGCCCAGGTCTACAGGAGCAGCGGCACCACGGCTCAGGCGCGCAGCAAGGAGGAGTTCGCCCGCTTCTTCGAGGGGCTCGACCTCGTCGCGCCGGGCATCGAGGTCCCGCACCGGTGGCGCCCGGACGCTCCCGGCGCCGCCCGCATCGGCACGGAGCAGGACGCCGTCGACGACGCGACCGTGGGGCTCTGGGCGGGAGTGGCGATCAAGCCCTGACGGACGGGGCACCGGCCGAAGGGGGTACCGACGGCGGGCTGCCCGTACGGACGGCGCACCCGCCCGCTCGTCGCCCGGGACGCCTCGGCCGTCCCGGGCACCCCCATACGCAGCAGCAGCGCGGGCACCGTGGGCGGGGCCGCCGTAAGTTCGCGGCAGCAGCCCCTCGACGCCGGACCCTCCGCACGCGGGCTGCAGCAAGGGAGGCGCTGACCACGATGCCGCTGCACCCGGGCCCGGCCGGCCGCGACGAGGGTCCCGCGCGACGGGACCTCTCATCGGTGAACCCCCTCTACGGCGTGGCCGACCCCGTCGCCGGGATGAGGGTCGAGCCGCCCCGCCACCGGCTCCCCGACGATCCGATGACGGCGCGCGCGGCAGGCCGCCTCGTCCTCGACGAGCTCATGCTGGACGGCAACGCCCGCCTGAACCTGGCGACCTTCGTGACGACCTGGATGGAGCCCGAGGCGGACGGGATCATGGCCGCGTGCCGTGACAAGAACATCGTCGACAAGGACGAGTACCCGCGCACCGCCGAACTGGAGCGCCGCTGCGTGGCGATGCTCGCCGACCTGTGGAACGCGCCGGACCCGGCGTCGGCCGTCGGCTGTTCCACCACCGGCTCCAGCGAGGCGTGCATGCTCGCCGGCATGGCGCTGAAGCGGCGGTGGGCACGCCGCGCGGGCGGCCGATATCCGGCGAGCGCCCGGCCCAATCTGGTGATGGGCGCCAACGTGCAGGTGTGCTGGGAGAAGTTCTGCAACTTCTGGGAGGTCGAGGCCCGCCAGGTGCCCCTGGAGGGCGAGCGTCTGCACATCGATCCGGCGGCTGCCGCGGAGCTGTGCGACGAGAACACCATCGGCGTCGTGGCGGTGCTCGGCTCGACGTTCGACGGGTCGTACGAGCCGGTCGCCGAGGTGTGCCGGGCGCTGGACGATCTGCGGGAGCGGAAGGGCTTCGACGTGCCGGTGCACGTGGACGCCGCCTCCGGCGGGATGGTGGCCCCCTTCCTCGACACGGACCTGGTGTGGGACTTCCGGCTGCCGCGCGTGGCGTCGATCAACACGTCCGGCCACAAGTACGGCCTGGTCTACCCCGGTGTGGGGTGGGCGCTGTGGCGGGACGCGGACGCCCTGCCGGAGGAGCTGGTCTTCCGCGTCAACTACCTCGGCGGGGAGATGCCGACCTTCGCGCTGAACTTCTCCCGGCCGGGCGCGCAGGTCGCCGCGCAGTACTACACCTTCCTGAGGCTGGGGCGCAGCGGCTACCGCGCCGTCCAGCAGAGCGCGCGCGACGTCGCCGGGAAGCTCGCCGGACGGATCGAGGCGACGGGGGACTTCCGGATGCTGACCCGCGGCGAGCAGCTTCCCGTCTTCGCCTTCACCACCGCCCCCCACGTCACGGCCTTCGACGTCTTCGACGTCTCGCGCCGCATGCGGGAGCGCGGCTGGCTCGTCCCCGCGTACACCCTTCCGCCGCACCGCGAGGACCTGGCCGTCCTGCGCGTGGTGTGCCGCAACGGGTTCACCTCCGACCTCGGCGAACTGTTCGAGGAGGATCTCCGCGCGCTGCTGCCCGAACTGCGCGCCCAGCAGGCTCCCCTCGGACGTCCGGCCTCGGTCGCGACGGCGTTCCACCACTGACGCGTACGAGTTCGCGCCGCGCGCCGGGTGCGGCGTGTGCACTGAACGGGTCACGTTCCGGACCGTATGCGCCGTTTGTCGGCACTCTCCACGGATACCCCTGCTCAGTCCGGCCAGAAGAAAGCGCCCCTTGTTGGAGGACCGGTGTCAGAGACCCGTCGAGCTCGAGACAGCAGGAACCGTCCCGCCCGGGATGCGCAGATCCCGGGACGGCCCGGCCCCCGACCGCCGCAGTCGGAGGAGCCCGTCATCCCGAGGGATCCGCTGCCGCCCAAGCCGGACCAGGAAGGCCCGGCGATGTACTCGCCCACCGGCGAGTCCGTGGACGCCGATCCCGCCGTACGCGCACAGACCGGGTCGCGTCTGACCACCGCTCAGGGCCTGCGGCTGCCGGACAGCGACCACTCGCTCAAGGCGGGACCGCGGGGGCCGGTGCTGCTGCAGGACCACCATCTCCGCGAGAAGATCATGCACTTCGATCACGAGCGGATCCCCGAACGCGTGGTCCACGCCCGCGGCGCGGCAGCCCACGGACACTTCCGCGGTTACGGAACGGCCGCCTCGGTGAGCAGGGCGGCGTTCCTCGCCGAGGGGACGGAGACGCCGGTCTTCGTGCGCTTTTCCACCGTTCTGGGCTCGCGGGGCTCGGCCGACACCGTGCGGGACACCCGCGGATTCGCAACGAAGTTCTACACCTCCGAGGGAACGTTCGACCTGGTGGGCAACAACATCCCCGTCTTCTTCATCCAGGACGCGATCAAGTTCCCCGACGTCATCCATGCCGGCAAGCCGCATCCCGACCGCGAGATCCCTCAGGCCCAGAGCGCGCACGACACGTTCTGGGACTTCGTCTCGCTGCACACCGAGGCCACGCACCACACCATCTGGAACATGTCCGACCGCGGCATCCCCCGCTCGTACCGGATGATGGAGGGCTTCGGAGTCCACACCTTCCGCCTGGTGAACGCCGACGGCGGCACGACCCTGGCGAAGTTCCACTGGAAGCCGGCGCTCGGAGTGCACTCCCTGCTGTGGGAGGAGGCCCAGCTGATCAACGGCGTCGACCCGGACTTCCACCGGCGGGACCTCGCCGACGCGATCGAGGCGGGCGCCCATCCCCAGTGGGAGCTGGGCATCCAGACCTTCCCGGACAACCCCGGGCAGACCTTCGAGGGCATCGATCTGCTCGACCCGACGAAGATCGTCCCGGAGGAGGCCGCGCCCGTTCAGCCCATCGGCCTCATGACGCTCGACGCCAACCCGTCGAACTACTTCGCGGAGACGGAGCAGGTCGCCTTCCACCCCGGCCATCTCGTGCCGGGCATCGACATCACCGACGACCCGCTGCTCGCGGGCCGGCTCTTCTCCTATCTGGACACCCAGATCAGCAGGCTCGGCGGCCCCAACTTCGCCCAGCTGCCCGTCAACCGCACGCACGCCGGAGTCAACGACATGCTGCGGGACGGCATGCACCAGACCGCCGTGCACGCCGGTGTCGCTCCCTACCGGCCCAACTCCCTCGACGGAGGGTGCCCGTTCCTCACGGGTGCCGGGGACGGCGGCTACGTGGAGGTCCCGGTCGAACTCCCGGAAGGAGCGGCCAAGGTCCGTGAGGCCCCCGCCTCGTTCGCCGACCATACGAGCCACCCGCGCCGGTTCTGGCTCTCGCTCTCACCCGTGGAGCGGGAGCACGTCATCGCCGCGTACACGTTCGAGCTGAGCAAGTGCTACGAGGACACCGTCAAGGAGCGCAACCTGCGCGTCCTCGCCGACGTCGACCCCGAGCTGTGCGGGCAGGTCGCGGCCGGACTCGGCCTTCCCGCCCCCGAGCCGTCCGGGCCCCTCGCCGAGGTGGCGCCGAGTCCCGCGCTGTCGCAGCTCGGTCGCAGCTGGCCCACCGCGGGCCGCGTCATCGGCATCGTCACCGACGGCTCCGGCGACCTGGACGCCGTACGTGCGCTGCGCAGCTCGATCCTCGACGGGGGCATGGTGCCGCTGGTCGTCGCGCCGGCCGGGGGAAGCCTCGGCGAGGACGGCGAACCCCTCACCGTCCAGCGCACCTTCGCCAACGCCCGTTCCGTCGAGTTCGACGCGCTGCTGGTCGCGGGCGTGCCGGCGCAGGGGGACGACGCCTACGGCGCCCGCGACGCGAAGGCGGGACAGGCCCGACGCGACGGCACAGCCCCCGACCCCAGGGTGCTGAAGATGCTCTCCGAGGCGTACCGGCACGCGAAGGCGCTCGGCGGCTGGGGGACCGGCACGGAGGTCTTCGCGGCAGCCGGCGTCCCCGCCGGAGCGCCGGGCGTCGTCACGGGCGGCGACCCCTCGGCCGTGCTCCGGCATGTCGTGGCGCTGCTGGAGGAGCACAGGGTGTGGGAACGCTTCCCGGCCGGTGCGTCCGCCACCTGAGGCGAGAGCCGTACGCGGACCGCTCACGGTCGTCGCCGTGTCGCACCACCGGCCCACCTGACGCGGACGTGGTGCGACGCGGTGAGGGGGTACCCGGAGCGTGCGCGGCCGGGCCCCGGCGCGCCGGTGGAGGGCCGGCCTCCGACGATCACCGCACACGGCCGTAAGGAGACGACGCGATGGCACGCCCGATCTGGAGCGGAGTGATCACTTTCGGTCTGGTGACCGTCCCCGTGCAGCTGTTCGCCGCCGTCCGGGACCACACGATCCACTTCCACCAGCTGCAGCGCGGCACGAGCGACCGCGTACGCAACCGGCGCGTGAACGAGCGCACCGGGAAGCAGGTCGACTACCAGGACATCGTCAAGGGCTACGACCTCGGGGACGGGGAGTACGTCGTCGTCGAACCCGAGGAGCTGGACGAGATCGCTCCCGGAAAGTCGCAGGTCATCGAGGTCAGCGGCTTCGTCGACCTGGAAGAGGTGGAGCCCGCGTACTTCGACCGCACGTACTACCTGGCACCGCGCGGCGAGGAGTACGGCAAGGTCTACCGGCTGCTGCGCAGCGCGCTCGCCGAGACGGGCAAGGCCGGCGTCGCGACCTTCGTGATGCACGCGAAGGAGTACCTGGTGGCGCTGCGCGCCCAGGGCGAGGTGCTGGAGCTGCACACCCTGCACTGGGCGGACGAGGTGCGCGACCCCCGGGAGGAGTTGCCGAGGCTCCCGGAGCGCGAGCGGACCCGCGGCAACGAGCTGCGCAGCGCGAAGCAGCTCATCGACGCCATGGCGATCGACTGGCGGCCCGAGGACTACGAGGACACCTACGAGACGAAGGTGCGCGAACTCGTCGAGGCCAAGCACCAGGGCCGGGAGGTCGTGACGGAGGAGGCGCCGCCCGAGGCGACCAACGTGGTGGACCTGGAGGAGGCGCTCAGGCGGAGCGTCGACCAGGCGGGCACCGGCCGCGGCTCCCGGGGCGGCAAACGCGGGTCCGGGGGGTCGCGCGGCTCCCGGCGCGGGTCCGGAGGGGCCGGGCACCGGTCCGGCGGTGGCAGGAGCGGAAGCGGCAGGACGGGCGGCTCGAAGGCAGGCGGGGCAGGCGGGTCAGGCGGGAAGGGCCGTGGCGGCGCGGCACGCGGTGCGAAGGCGGGAGCCGGGAAGAGGCCGGCCCGCAGTGAGCTCGAGGGTCTGAGCAAGCAGGAACTGTACGAGCGCGCCGGCGAGCTGGAGATCCCCGGGCGCTCGAGGATGAACCGCTCCGAGCTGGCCGAGGCCGTCGCCGGCTCGCAGCGGTCCGCCGCGAAGGCGGCCTCCTGACGGGAGCCGCCGGGCGGGACGGGCCCCGCCGGAGATGCGACCTTCGTCACGCGATGCGAAGCTCTGGGGAGCCCCGCTGCGACTCCGCAGCGGGGCACCGGATGCGCAGCACGCGAGGTGGTCGTCGATGAACACGCCCAACGCCTACTTCGAGCAGTTGTACAGCGACTCACGCGATCCGTGGAGCGTCACGGAGCAGTGGTACGCGCAGCGCAAGTACGACCACACTCTCGCCGCCCTGCCGCAGCGCCGGTACCGGACCGCTTTCGAGCCCGGCTGCTCGGTGGGCGTCCTCACCGGGCGGCTGGCCGAGCGCTGCGACAGCCTCCTGGCCACGGACAGGGTCGCCGCGGCCGCCGAACTGACCGCTGCCCGCACCAGGCACCTGCCGCACGTAAGGGTCTCGCAGCTCACCGTCCCGGAGGAGTGGCCGGACGGCCGCTTCGAGCTGATAGTGCTCTCCGAACTCCTCTACTACTTCGACGACTTGACGCTGCGGGAGGTGCTGACCCGCACCGTGGACTCGCTGGAGCCGGGCGGCACGCTCGTCTCCGTGCACTGGAACCACCCGGCGCCCGAGCACCACCGCACCGGCCGCACCCTCGCACCCGTGCTCAGCGCGATACCCGGTCTGACCCTGCTGACCGACTGCCGCGACCCCGACTTCACGCTGCACGTCCTCGGCCGTCCCGACGGAGGAGGCCGCATGCTCTCGACCGCGGCACGTGAGGGGCTGCTGTGATCCGGGCCCGAAGCGCCCGGCGCGCGGACGGCCGGCCCCGCCCTACGGGAGCGGGGTGCCGCCGGTCGCGTTGACGATCTCCGCGGTGATGTAACTCGACTCCTGCGACGCGAGGAACACGAACGCGGGCGCCATCTCGGCGGGCTGTGCGGCGCGTCCCAGCGGACTCTGCTTGCCGAACTCCTCGGTGTCGGGGAGCGTCGCGGGAATGAGCGGCGTCCAGACGGGGCCGGGCGCGACGGCGTTGACGCGGACGCCGCGCTCGGCGAGGTTGCCGGCGAGGCCCTGGGTGAACGTGACGATCGCGCCCTTCGTCATCGCGTAGTCCAGCAGGTGCGGGCTCGGCTTGTACGCCTGGACGGAGGTCGTGTTGATGATGCTCCCGCCCTCCGGGATGTGCGGAAGCGCCATCTTGCACAGCCAGAACATGCCGTAGAGGTTCGTGCGGACGACCCTGTCGAACTGCTCGGTGGGGATCGCGTCCAGTCCGTCGGGCCGTGACATCTGGTAGGCGGCGTTGTTGACGAGCACGTCGATGCGCCCGAACTCGTCGACGGCCTTGTCGACGATCTGCCGGCACTCCCGCTCCTCCCTGATGTCGGTCGGCACCGGTACGGCCTTGCGCCCCGCCTCCTCCACGAGGCGCACCGTCTCCCGCGCCTCGCCCTCCTCCTCCGGCAGGTACGTCAGCAGTACGTCGGCGCCTTCGCGTGCGAAGGCGAGGGCCACCGCACGGCCGATGCCGGAGTCCCCGCCGGTGATGACGGTCTTGCGGTCCTGAAGGCGGCCGCTGCCCCGGTAGCTGTCCTCGCCGTGGTCCGGACGGGGCTCCATGCGGTCGGTGTAGCCGGGGTGCTCGTCGTCCTGCGAGGGGAAGGGGGGCTCGGGCTGCCGGTGCTTGGGGTGCTCCGTACCGGACTCGGACATGCGGTGCCTCCTGGATCTGGCGGAACGATCGCGTCGCCCCTGGTACCCGCACGGGGCGGACGCTAACGGCGCTGCGGGAGCCCGGGCCGCGGCCGTCGCCGGGTGCCCGCCCCTTCCTGGCCCGCCCGGCCTTCGGTAAGGTCGCGGCTGCACTGATGTAAGCGCATACACAGGAGATGGCGATGGCTGCCGACCCGCACACCACAGAGGCCCTCCCCGGCACCCGCCGCGCAGCGGTGGACGTGATCCTTCGCCACCAGCACCCCGGCGGCGGCTACCCGGCCTGCCCCTCCTTCGAGGTCTACGGGTACTCCTGGTTCCGTGACGGCGCGTTCATCGCCGAGGGCGCCGACCGTGCCGGGGCGCCGGACAGCGCCCGCGCGTTCCACCAGTGGTGCGCCCGCGTCCTGACCTCGCGAGCCGGGCGCATCGAGGCCCTCGTCGGCACGCTGCGCTCCGGCGGCGCACCCGCCTCCGGCGACTGGCTGCCCGCCCGGTACACGCTGGAGGGGGACGACGAGGGCGACACCGGCTGGTGGAACTTCCAGCTCGACGGGTACGGCACCTGGCTGCACCTCCTCGCCGCACATCTGCGGCGCCACTCGGCCGACCCCGCACCGTACCGGGAGGCCGCACGCCTGGCCTGCGACTATCTGGCGGCTTCCTGGAACACGCCGTGCTTCGACTGGTGGGAGGAGGACAGCCACCGCAGGCACGGCGCGACGCTGGCGTCCATCGAAGCGGGACTGCGCGCCGCACCCGCCGCCGGACTCGTCCACGGCGGGACGGCGGAGCGCGCGCTCGCGGCGGCGGACGACGTCGCGGCGACCGTGCGGCGGGAGGGCGTACGCGACGGGCATCTCGTCAAGTGGATGGGGGAAGGCGGCGCGGTGGACGCCAGCCTGCTCAGCGCCCTCACCCCCTTCGGCCTGGTCGGGGGCGAGCCGGCGGAGAGGACGCTTGCCGCGGTCGAACGCGATCTGCTGCACGAGGGCGGTGTGTACCGCTACCTGGACGACACCTTCTACGGAGGCGGCCGCTGGCCGGTGCTCTCCGGGCTGCTCGGCTGGCACTACGCGCGGACCGGCCGCACCGGGGAGGCGCGGGCGCTGCTGCACTGGATCGACGGGCAGTTCACGCGGGACGGGCTGCTGCCCGAACAGGCCCCGGAAGGGCGGCGGCTGGCCCCCGAGCGCGAAGCCGAGTGGCTGGACCGCTGGGGCCCGAACGCCACTCCGCTGCTCTGGTCGCACGCGATGTACCTGATCCTCGCCGACGAGCTGGGCGAGCTCGACTCGGCGCCCGCGCGGACCCGGCAGGCATAGGGGCACATGCGCGCCGGGCCCGCGGCGTACGGCGCTCACCGCCGTACGCCGCAGGCCCGGGCCGCGTCCTACCCCAGCCGGACGGTGAACTCGGGGCGCCGCACGCGCAGCACCGTACGGCCGCCCTCCCGCGAGGACTTGGCGCCCTCGCACCGGGCGCCGCCCTCCACGGCCACCACGGACTCGCCGCCGCCCACCGCGCGGAACGTGACCTCGCCCTTGCGGATGCCGGTGATCTCGGCGGTGGCGTACGCGATCCGCCCGCCGCCGGCGTCGAGGTCCAGCGGGAGCATCGCCCCGCTGCGACCGGGGATCCGCAGCTTCTCGCCGCCGAAGAGCGCCCTGCCCTTCTCGGAGACGGTGAAGACCTGGTCCAGGCCCGAGGTGACGTTCAGGGCGTGCAGCAGGCGCCCGCCGTCGTCGTCGCGCGTCGTCAGCAGGAAGAGCCCCGGGTCGGTGGGGCTGTGGGTCAGCGCCGGAGAGGCGCCCAGCGCCTTCAGGGCGCTCATCCAGAAGTCCAGGTCGCAGCGGTAGTCGGTGGTGACGACGACGGCGCGGCCCTTGCCCACCGGGATGTCGAAACCGCAGCCCTTGCCGGTGCTCAGCTCCTCCAGCACCGTCTCGCCCCTGGACGGCGTGCACAACTGGGCCCGTGCGATGCGGACTTCGGCACGCGGGGCGGCCCAGCCGTGCGAGGTCGCCGACAGCCAGAAGCGGTCGGCGTCGGTCATCGTCTTCCCGGCCTTCAGCCCGAGCGCGTCCGCGAGGTCCGTGCTCCTGCGGCCCGCCATGTCGGCGACGGGGAGCTTGCCCGAGAGCAGCAGCTTGCCGCCGGCCCTCAGGTACCGGACGAGCTTGCGCTGCACGCCTGTTGCGAGGTTCTCGCCGGTGGCCAGCGCGAGTACGGGCGTACGGTCCGGGTCCAGCTCCGCCGACTGGACGTCGAGGGCGCGGTAGCGGAACCCTCCCAGCAGCATCGCCCGGGAGAGCGCGCCGCGCGGGCCGAAGCCCCTGATCTCCTCGATGTCCGCGAGGATCGCGTCGGCGCTCTCGCGCTCCGGCGGGTGGTACTCGGTCAGGTAGTGGTCGGGGACGAAGCCGAGCGCGACGTCGTCGTACGTCGGGACCATCCCCGCCAGGGCGCCGGCCAGGCCGTTGACGGCGTGGACGGTCTCCTTCAGCGGCTCGTAGCTGAGGTTCTTCCTGCCCTCCGGGTCGACGGGCGCGGAGAAGCCGTGGCGCTCACCCGTGATGCCGATGCGGTCGTTGCCGTCGCCGGCGGGCTTGTCGAGCTTCGGGTTGAACCCCCCTGAGAAGAGGTAGTAGTTGATCATCTTGACGCCCTGGGCGAGGCAGAGCCGCGTCTTGAGGTCGCCGCTCTCCGCGTCCTCCTGGTTGTCGAGGTTGTCGCCGTAGTCGGCGTGCCCGGCGTCGAACTCCAGGGCGCTCAGCGGCTGGTCGCCGTCCTGCACGGACTCCGTGAAGGCGTTGATGAGGTAGAGGTCGGTGACGTTCTTGACCGTGAGCCCGCCGAGGTAGAAGTCCGAGCCGGAGAAGACGCCCGGCTCTCCCGACCACGTCTCCATCAACTGGCTGATGCCGATGGGGAACTTCCTCGCGCCGCCGTCGCTCGTGCCGTGGATGTTGATCAGGAACGGCACGCCCGTGAGCCCGTTGCCCTCCGCCGACTTGCGCAGCGCCCTGACGTACCGGGCGAAGCGGCCCCGCATGAACTTGCCCAGGTCGTGCATGAGGGCGGGGGAGTAGGCGTCCTTGGGAGCGCGGATCGCCTTGTCGCGTTCGCCGGCGGGGGCGTCCGCGAACGGGTAGCGGTCGGAGAGCTTGTCGCCGTACGTCTCGTCGAGCCAGCCGTTGAAGTCCTCGAGGGCGCCGTCGGAGAGGGAGGGGTGGTTGCTGACCCAGTTGAGCATGCCGATCTCGTTGTCGAGCTGGCAGGCGATGACTCCGGGGCGTCCCTTGCGGTGCTTGCGCTTCGCGATCACCGGGATCACCGCGTCGTACCAGCGCCGCACCTCCTTGAGGTAGGCGGGCGCGAGGTAGTCGACGGTCTGGGCGGTGTCCTTCTGCCCGTCCCAGCCCTTCGCGACGATCTCCGGGTGCTCCTCGCGCACGCGGGCCGGGACGCCCTCGCCCTTCAGCTCCGCCATCGTGAAGGGGCCGGGGCGGGCGATGACGTGGAAGCCGTTGTCGAGGCACAGGTCCAGGAAGGCGCCGAGGTCGCGCTCCTCGCGGGTGCGGCCTGTGACGTCGATGGAGCCGTCGGACGTCTCGTGCCACATCCACGGGATGTAGGTGGCGATCGTGTTGAGCCCCGCCTCCTTCGCCAGGTCGAGGCGCGACTGCCAGTCGGAGCGCTCGAGCCGGAAGTAGTGGATCTCGCCCGCGAGGATCAGGACGGGCTCGCCGTCGATCAGCAGCCGCTTCCTGCGGTAGGTGACCGACGGCTTCCCCTTGTCGCCGAGGACACCGCCGGCGGCGGGGGCGATAGCGGCGGCCGGGGCGGTGTTCATGCCTGTCGCGACGGCGGCGACGGCCCCCGCGCCGCCGAGTACGGTGCGGCGGCGCGGAGTTGAGGGCTGGGACGTCATGTCTGGGTCTCTCCGTGAGGTCGTGGGGTCGGGACGGGTCCCTGTACTGGCCGACGACGGTGCGCCGTGACCGTATGCGCTTACAGGAAGCGCATACAAGAGGTGCGGGTGGAACCTGTGACGTCCGGGCATGAGAGGTCAGCAGGCCACCCTGAACCCGGTGTTGCCGGAAGTGCTGTCAGGGGTGTTGGCCATCCGGGCGGAGGTCCGGTAGCGCACGCAGTACGACTCGTGGCACAGGTGCGAACCTCCGCGCAGCACGCGGGTGCCGCCTTCCGGGGGCCCCTCGGGGTCCGTTCGCGGGCCGTCGAGGTGGAAATCCGTGCTGAAGCGGTCCGCGCACCACTCCCAGACGTTGCCCGTCATGTTGAACAGGCCGTAGCCGTTGGCGGGGAAGGCGTCGACGGGGCAGGTTCCGGCGTAGCCGTCGGCCGCGGTGTTGGTCTCGGGGAACGTGCCCCGCCAGATGTTCATCCGGTACGTGCCGCCCGGGTCGCGCCGCTCGCCCCACGGGAAGGGCATGCCGGCGAGGCCGCCCCGCGCCCCGTACTCCCACTCGGCTTCGGTGGGCAGCCGCACTCCCGCCCAGTCGCAGTACGCCAGGGCGTCGCCGTGCGAGACGTGCACCACCGGATGGTCCGGGCGGCCCTCCACGTCCGAGGCGGGGCCCTCCGGGTGGCGCCAGTCGGCGCCGAACACCTGCCGCCACCACGGGGCGGACGCGGCCGCGCGGGTGGGCGGGAAGTCCCGCGGCAGGAAGCCGCCGAAGACGAAGGACCAGCCGAAGCGTTCGGCGTCGGTGCGGTGGCCGGTGGCCGAGGCGAACGCGGCGAACTCCGCGTTGCTCACGGCCGTCGAGGCGAGGGAGAACGGGGAGAGCGTCACCTCGCGCACGGGCCCCTCGCCGTCGGCCGGGTACGGCCCGTCCTCGCAACCCATGCGGAAGCGGCCGCCGTTCAGCCGGCGCCAGCCGCCGTACGGTTCGCGCTGGCGTCCCTCCGGAGCGTGTGGGCCCCGCTGCCCCGGCCCGTGGCCCGCGCCGTGGCCGCTCGGCGACGGCGGTCGCGCGGGCGGCCTGGCCGGGGCGCAGCACGCGGGCCGCGGTCCGGGCCCGCCGGGCGGAGAGGACATGGCCGGCTCACCCCCGGCCACGTTCCAGCGGCAGCACACCCTCCGGTGTGTCCCCGTACTGCTTCTGCAACTCGGCCAGCTGCTCCTTCAACTCCGCGACGACGGGGGCGTATTCGGGATCGTCGTAGCGGTTGTGCAGTTCCTCGGGGTCGGCGGCGAGGTCGAACAGCTCCCACTCCGGTTCCCTGCGCTCGCCGCTCGCGCCGGAGGCCCCGGAGCCGTGCCCCGGGTAGTGGATGAGCTTGTGGGTGCGCGTCCGGACGCCGTAGCTGGCCTGGACGTGGTGGTCGCCGTCCAGATGCATGTAGTAGCGGTAGTACACGCCTGTCCGCCAGTCCTCCGGCGTGGAGCCGCGCAGCAGCGGCAGCAGGCTGCGGCCCTGCATCCGCGCGGGCGGCTCCACGCCCGCGAGGTCGAGCAGTGTGGGGGCGAAGTCGACGTTCGCCACGAGGTCCTCGTTGACGGACCCGGGCGCGACGACGCCCGGCCAGCGCATGACGAGCGGAATGCGCATGGCCGGGTCGTACATGAACCGCTTGTCGAACCAGCCGTGTTCACCGAGGAAGAAGCCGTGGTCGGAGGTGTAGGCGACGGCGGTCCCCTCCGACAGCCCGGCCGTCTCCAGCCAGTGCAGAACCCTCCCGACGTTCTCGTCGAGGGCGGCGACCACGCGCAGGTAGTCCTTGATGTACCGCTGGTACCGCCACTCGCGCTCCTCACGCTCCGAAAGCCCCTCCGGCACGGGCTCCTTGAGGTCGTGCGCCTCCAGGTCGGACATGGCGAGCCGCGCCTCGGACGCGGCGGACGCGCGGCCCCGCAGGTCGTCGTGGAGCGTCGGGGGCGCCGGGATCTCCTCGCCGGCGTACAGGTTGCGGTGCCGGTCGGCGGGCTCGAACGAGCGGTGCGGCGCCTTGTGTTGGATCAGCAGGGCGAACGGCCGGCCGGGGTCGCGCTTGTCGAGCCAGCCCAGTGCCAGATCGGTGATGATGTCGGTGACGTAGCCCTGGTACCGGCGTTCGCCCTCGGCGGTCAGGAACGTCGGATCGTGGTAGACGCCGTGCTCGGGCAGGATCTCCCAGTGGTCGAAACCGCGGGGGTCGCTGTCGCCGCCGTGTCCGAGGTGCCACTTGCCGATGATCGCGGTCTGGTAGCCGGCCGCCTGCAGCATCTCCGGGAAGCTCGGCTGCGTGGCGTCGAAGGTGTGGTCCGGGCCCTGGAGCGAGGTCATGCCGTTGACGTGGCTGTAGGCGCCGGTCAGCAGCGTGGCCCGGGCGGGTGAGCAGATCGCGTTCGTGCAGAAGGTGTTGTCGAACCGCATGCCCCCGGCGGCCAGTCCGTCGACGGCCGGGGTCCGGTTGATGACGCTGCCGTAGGCGCCGATGGCCGGGACGGCGTGGTCGTCCGTCATGAACAGCACGATGTTGGGGCGCTCGTCGGCCGGGCGCTCGTCGCTCGTCGGAGTCATGACGTCCTTCCTGCGGGGCCGGCGGACGCACGGTGCGGTGCGGGGGACGGCACCGTGCGACCGCCGGCCGTCTGGTGTGACCGGCGAGGATCAGGCTATGCCGAAGTCCTCCTTCGCCAGCAGCGGCCTGACCCTGCGGTCGAACCCGCCGGTGCGGAACGGGCGTTGGAGCAGCCCGGGGCGGAGCACCTGCGCGAGACCGGCGGCGACCATGCCCTGGTCCAGGGCGAGCATGTAGTCGCTGACGGTCCCCTTCCGCACGTCCACCGAGTCCCGGAAGCCGAGCCCCTTGTGGTACGCCCCGAAGTCCTCAGCGATCTTCAGCAGGTTGGACACGGACTCGGCCGGCTCGTACTGCATCGCGAGGAAGGAGGCGTGCGGTGTGACGACGCCCTTGGACTCGTAGCCGTCGACGGTCATGCCGATCGCGTCCACGCCGTACTCGCTGTAGCCGCCCGCGGGGATGTTCGCGGGGGAGAAGCCCCAGTAGCCGTACTTCTCCTCCTCCAGGCCGTGTTCGATGTGGCTGCGGATGTAGCGCTTGTGCGTGAGGCCCCACGCCTTCGGCGACCACTCGGCCTCCGGCACGAACAGCGGGACCATCAACGCCTCGAACATCGAGCCGCCCCAGCTGGGGACGAGCTTCCGTCCGCGGTAGGTGTAGTGGCCGCGGAAGAGGCGCACGCCGTCGACCGTCACGTACTCGCCCTCGGGCTTCTGCTCCTGCTCGTTCTCCGGCACCATCGTGCGGAACGTGTGCCAGTAGTGCTCGCCGGGCAGGCTGCCGTCCCCGATGCCGAGGTAACTGGCCATGCGGGGCTCGGTGTTGAGCGATCCGTACCAGTGGCTGGTGAAGGTGTCGTCGTCCGTCCAGTAGCCGCCGTGCAGCTGGCCGGGGTTCTGCGCCGGGTCGTCCTCGTCGAAGGGCGTGTAGAAGAAGGACCAGTCGGCGTCCGCCAGCAGCTTCTCGACGCGGGGACGCAGCGAGGGGTCCGCGTCGGCGGCGATACGCAGCCCCGTCACGAGCCAGGCGTTGTCCACCGAGGAGAGGAACGGCCGTACCTCGTCGCCCGTTTCGGGCCACTCGGTGAGCACGTCGCCGGTCGAGGCGTCGTACCAGTTGAGCCAGAAGCCGTGCGCCCGGTGCAGCTTCTCCACGGCGGAGACCGCACCCGCGAGCCGGTTGTGCATCGTGCGGCGGCTGATCACCCCGAGGCCGGCGGCGGCCACGGTGGACCACATGCCGCAGCCGATGTTGGTGGGGGAGGTCTGCACGCTCCGCTCGGGCTTCGAGCCGCTGACGTCGACCTTGTCGGTCGCGAGACCGAAGTCGGTGTGCATGGCCTCGATGGAGCGGTAGGTGTCGGCGAACCAGCGGTGCAGCAACGCAGCCGTCCTGGTACCGCCGGCGGCCTTGCCGCTTCCGGCGCGGCCGAGAGCCGAGGCGGGGGCCGCTCCGGCGCCGAGGGCGAGAGCGGCCGTGGCGCCGGCGCCCGCCGTGAGGATTGTCCGTCGGTTCATTGTGTTGCGACTCCTTCGTTCGGTTCGGAAGACAGGAAGCCGGAGACGGAAGCGGCGGGGCCCGAGCCGGGGGCCCCGCCGGTGGTCAGACCCTGGTGAGCCGCAGCGCGCGGATGCCGGGCATCGGCAGGTCGACCGTGAGGGAGACGGAACCGCCGGGGCCCGTGGTCACCGTCTCCAGTTCCTCCTCGAACAGCCGGTCCGCGTCGCGGAGCCGGGCCCACTGCTGCTCGTCGGGCCAGTCACCGCCGCCCAACTCGTCCCAGACCGCCTGGATGTTGGAGTGCTCCTCGTCGACGCTGCGGAGCGTCACGGCGTAACGGGCGTCCGCCGGGAGGCCGTTCACGACGACGGTCGCCCCGCGGTTCAGTGCGGGAGCGCCGTCGATCTTCGTCTGGTCGAGCGTGCCGTTCCAGCACAGGACGTCGACGGTCGAGAAGTCGTCTCCGCGTGTGGCGAGCGACTCGACCAGCGCCTCCGCGCCGTCACCGGACACGGAGGCCGGGACTCGTCCGCCCGCCAGCTGCGAGAGCATCCGCAGCGCCCAGAACCGCGGCTTGCGCAGGTTGCCGACCGTCAGCAGCCCGAAACCGCCGTGGAAGAGCTTCGGCGGCCGGCCGAGCTCCTCGAAGTGGTCGGTGGCGACCCAGTACGCGAGGCAGTCCGTGGACTCCAGCGCGCTCTTCATGCCGCGCAGCACGAACGGCGCGGAGAAGACGGAGTCGCTGACCCGGTGGAAGTGCGTGGGCGTCACGCCCCATTCGGTCCACAGGATCTCCGGCTCCGGCTTGCCCGTCGCCTCCGCGAACGAGCGGGTCTGGGGGCGGAAGTCCAGCGGCGCGTTGCCGTAGGTGTGGGTGGAGACGAAGTCGATGGGGACGTCGTTCTCGCGGCAGTGCTCCAGCAGCGGGCCGACCCACTTGGCCGCCGCGGAGCCGGGGCCGCCGACCGGTATGCGCGGGTCGACGTCCTTGATCGCGCGGACGGCGGTCTCGTACAGCAGGTGGTACTGGGCCTGGGTGCCGTTCCAGAACACCTCCAGGTTGGCCTCGTTCCAGATCTCGAACTCCCAGCCGGCGACCTCGTCCGCGCCGTATCGCTCACGCAGGTGCTCGGTCGCCGCGCGGCACAGCTCGCCCCACCGCTCCCAGCTGCGGGGGACGGACGCGATCCCCTTGTAGTCGAAGATCGTGTACTCGGGGTCCAGCGCCAACTCGGCAGGCATGAAGGAGAGTTCGACGACGGGCTTGAGTCCCAGCGCCAGGAAGCGGTCGTAGACCTCGTCCATGCCGGAGAAGTCGAAGGACCCGTCCGGCCGCACGCTCACCATCTCGGGCAGGAAGGTGCCGTGTGCGCGCACCGTGCGGACGCCGAGTTCGTCGCGGACGATGCCCAGGGCGTCGGCGTACTCCCTGGCGACGTCGGCGCCGCCGGGACCCGGCTCGTCCCAGATCAGCATCGACAGGTGCTCGGCGCCGATCATCCGGTTCCACACGGGCGGCAGCTGTACCGGCGCGGCGGAGGCGTCGACGGAGACGGTCACCTCGGCGGGCTGCGAGCCGGGCGCCTTCGGGCAGCCGCGCACGGCTTCGCCGGAGAGCGGGCCGGGACCCGCGTCCGTCCAGGAGGCCACCTTGTACCAGTAGCCGCGGCCCGCCTCGACGAGCGAGTCGGCGTACGGCGGCGCGGGCACCGCCAGCACGTCGCCGCCGCGGTGGTCCAGCGGCTCGAACGGCCCGTCGACGGTGTCCGCGCGGTGGACCAGATACCCCAGGGCGCCCTCGACCGGCTGCCAGTCGAGGAGCACGTGACCGGTCCCGTCCTCCGAGCGGAGCCCGGCCGGTGCGGGAAGGTCGGCGGTGCCGGTGAGCGGCTGGTCGCTGGGGAGGCCGATGCGCTGCTCCCAGTCGAGGCGAGCGGCGTTCTTCTCGGTCATCGTGTGGTTCACCTTTCGATGGATGCGCATACACCGCGGGCCCGCCGGAGGCAGGGGCCGGGCCTGCCCGGCGGGCGGGAGGGCCGCGGTGAGGGCGGAGCCGGCGTGGTGCGGCTTGCGAACGGAGCGTGGGGGCACCGGAGTTGAGCGGGGACGGTCGGTGGCGGTCGGTGGGCTGCCGGACCGGGCCTGCCTACTTGAGCCCGGCGGTGGCGATGCCCTGCGTGAAGTAGCGCTGCAGGACGATGAAGACCAGCAGCACCGGCAGCACGACGAGGAAGGCACCCGCCATCAGCACGCCGTTGGAGCCGTTGGTCTTCGTGGGGTCGATGGCGAAGGTGGCCAGCGCGACCGGAAGGGTGTACTTGTCGGGGTCGTTGGTGGCCACCAGGGGCCAGAGGAAGTTGTTCCAGGACTGCAGGAACGTGAAGATCGCCAGCGTGGCCAGGGCCGGTTTGACCAGCGGCATCGCGATCCGCCAGAAGATGAACCACTCACCCGCTCCGTCGATGCGGGCCGCCTCCAGGAGCTCGTCCGGGATGGCCGACATGAACTGCCGCATCAGGAAGACGCCGAAGGCACCGGCCGCGAACGGCAGGATGAGCGCCGCGTAGGAGTCGATCAGGCCCATCTTGCTGACCATCACGAACATCGGCATCAGCATCAGGTTGTGCGGCACCATCAGGGCGCCCAGCACGAGTCCGAACACCGGGCGCCTGCCCGCGAAGTTCAGCTTCGCCAGGGCGTAGCCCAGCATGGAGCAGAAGACGAGGTTGCAGCCGGTGACGGCCACCGCGACCAGCGTCGAGTTGAAGAAGTGCGACCCCATGTCGAGCAGGTCGAGCAGCTTGTCGAAGTGGACGAGCGTCCACTCGTCCGGGATCCACACCGTGGGGCTGGCGCCCAGGTCGCGCTCCGACTTGAAGGAGGAGAGCACCATCCACAGGAACGGCGTCGTCATCACCAGGACGCCGGCCCACAGGGTGGCCACCCTCAGCCTTCTGCCGGTCCGCTCGCCCTTGTGCAGCGGACGACTGGCCGTATCGCTCACCTGCGCGGTCATCGGGTCTTGTCCTTCAGCAGACGGAGCTGGAGCAGGGTGATCGCGAGGATGACGGTGAAGAGCACGTAGGCCATCGCGCTGGCGTAGCCCATGTGGAAGAAGTCGAAGCCCTCGCGGTACATGTCGAGCGAGACGGTCAGGGTGCTGTTGTCCGGACCGCCCTCCGTCATCACGAACGGCTCCTCGAAGACGTTGAGGAAGCCGATGGTCGTCATCACGCTGACGTAGAGCATCGTCGGACGCAGCAGGGGCACGGTGACGCTGCGGAACTCCTGCCACATGCTCGCGCCGTCGAGCCGCGCGGCCTCCCGCACCTCGGTGGGGATGCCCTGCAGCCCGGCGAGGAAGAGGACCATCGCCGTGCCCATGTTGCGCCACACCGCCATCACGATCAGCGACGGCATCGCCAGGGCCTTGGAGCCGAGGAAGTCCGGGGACGTCAGGCCGACTTCGGCGGCAAGTCCGGAGATGAGGCCGTCGGCCGGGTCGAGCACGAAGCGCCACACCACGGCCACCGCGACGATGCTGGTGACGACGGGGGCGTAGAAGCCGACCCGGAAGAAGGTCCGCAGCCGGCCGACGCCGGAGTTGAGCAGCACCGCCGCGACGAGTCCGGCGCCGACGGTCAGCGGCACGCCCAGGATCACGAAGTAGCCCGTGTTGAACAGGGCCGTCAGGAAGCGGTCGTCCTCGAAGAGGCGCGTGTAGTTCTCCAGGCCGATGAACTCCGTGGAGAACGGGTCGCGGACGTTCGCCAGCCCGAAGTCGGTGAAGCTCATGACGAGCGTGGCGACGATGGGCACGGCCATGAACGTCAGGAACAGCACCAGGAACGGGGAGGAGAACATCCACCCCGGGAGGTTCTGCACACTGAGCCGGTCCCGGCGGCGCGGCCCCGCGTCCTTGCCCGGCCCGGCCCCGGGCCGCACCTTGCCGGTGCTGCCCGGGGCTCCCCTCCGGGAGTCGGTGGTCGTGGTCATCCGGTCAGTCCACCAGGCCCTGGGTCGCCTTCTGCATCCAGGCGGCGGCCTTCTCCGGGGACTCGCCCTTCTGCGAGATGCGGGCGACGCCCTCGTCGATCTTGGAGGCGAACTCCTCCCACTTGGCGAGCGGCGGAACGGTCTTGGCCGTCTTGAGCTGCTCCTCGAAGGCGTCGAGCTGCTCCGGGGCGTTCTTCAGCGCCGGCTCGTCCCACGCCGCCTTCTTGGCGGGCAGCGACTTGGCCATCTCGTACCAGCGGCCCTGCTGCTCGGTCTCGGTGAGGAACTTCTGGAACTCCTTCGCCGCGGCCTTGTGCTCGCTGTCCTCGAAGGTGACGAGGCTGGCGCCGCCCACCCATGAGGTGCTGGACTCGTCCGCCGGGAGCGGGGCGGTGGCGTACTTCCCCTTGAGCTGCGGCTGCTGGTCCTTGATGTTGTTCACGATCCAGGGGCCGGAGATGAACATGGGGGCGTCGCCGGAGCCGAAGTCCTTGACCACGTCGTAGTCCGGCGGCGAGCTCTTCCTGGACAGGCCCTTGTCGAAGTAGTGCGCGTACTCCTCCAGCGCCTTCACGGACTCCGGCGAGTCCAGGGCGGGCTTGCCCGACTTGTCGAGGAGCTTGCCGCCGGCCGAGTAGAGGAAGGGCAGCCAGGTCTGCCAGGTGCCGACGTTGGCGGGCTGGTGGTAGGTGCCCCACTCCGCCTTCGCCTTGTCCTTGTAGGCCTTCGCGAGCTCGCGCTGGTCGTCCCAGGTGGCCGGGGGCTCGTCCACTCCGGCCTTCTCGGCCAGGTCCGTGCGGTAGTAGAGCGCGCGGGTGTCGACGTACCAGGGGACGCCGTACGCCTTGCCGTCCTTCACGCCGCTGTTCCAGGCGGCGGGGAAGAAGTCGCCCTTGTCGAAGGTCTTCTCGTCGACGGGCTCGAGGGCGTCCAGCTCGATGAACTCGCCCATCATCGTGCTGCCCATCTGGGCCATGTCGGGGAGCTCTCCGGCGGCCACGGCGGAGGTCAGCTTCTGGTGGACGACGTCCCAGCCGACCGGAGTGACCTTCACCGTGATGTTCGAGTGCTTCTTGTTGAACTCCTTGCCGAGCTTCGCGAGGTGCTTGCCCTCCTCTCCCATGCCCCAGACGGTGAGGGTCTGCTTGTCCTTGGCGGAGGCCTGTTCGCTCCCCCCGCTGCCGCAGCCGGTGAGCAGCAGCGCGAGAGCGGTCGTGGCCGCTGTGGCGGCGGCGATGCGGGGTATGGGCTGCATGGAGGGGCTCCTCCTCGTTAGCGGAGCGTTATGGGGCGCCGGATGTTCGTAGGCCGAGGCCGGGGGACTCGGGCGGCCGCGTGGCCGTAAGAGAGTCTGTAAGCGCATACATACTCTGGAAGCGACCGCCCGGGCGTGCAAGGCCCGGGGGTATTACGACTATGTAACGGAAGCCGTGTCGGGGACCGCGTCGTGGCCGTTCGCGCAACCGCAGCTGGACCGCCGGATCACGGAGACCGGCAGCACCCGCGACTCGGGCTCGCGGTCGCGGTCCTCCAGCCGTGCGACCAGCAGGTCCACCGCCTCCTCGCCGAGCCGGCGCATCGGCTGGCGGACGGTCGTCAGCGCGGGGGTGACCAGACGTCCGAGCGGGATGCCGTCGAACCCCGCCACGGCGAGGTCCTCGGGCACCCGCACTCCGCGGCGGTTCAGTTCGGAGAGCGCCCCGACCGCCATCTGGTCGTTGGCGAACACGACTCCGCCCGGGAGCTCCGACCTGCTGTCGAGCAGCTCCGCGACGGCCTGGCGCCCCTCGGCCTGCGTCAGCCTCGTCCGTACGTCCGGGCGCTCGGGCACCGGAAGCCCGGCCTCCAGGTGAGCGGCCTGGAAGCCGCGGAAGCGGGCCTCGCCGTCGGGGGAGTCCTCCGTGCTCCCGACGAAGGCCAGCCGCGTGATGCCGTGATCGGCGATGAGGTGCCTGGTCAGAGCCAGTTCGCCGTCGAAGTTCGCCACTTCCACGTGGTCGAGGTGGTCGAGCGGCGCGTCCTCGCGCGGACCGGCCAGCATCACCACGGGCAGCCGCCGCGAGATCACCTCGAGTTCCTCGGTGGGGACCGTGCGGGCCAGCACGGCGAAGCCGTCGACCCGGCCGGCCACGTCGGCCACGAGGCTCTTGGGGCCCTCCGCGAGAGACGCGGCGATGAGCAGCGCGTAGCCGTGGCGGCGGGCGGCGCGCTCCATGCCGCGGATTATCTCGTCGGAGTAGAGCATCAACTCGGCGTCGCCGTAGTCCCCGTCGGGGTCCTCCGCGTCCGGGTCCGCGTAGTCGGGGAAGCACAGGCCGAGGACGCGCGTGTTGCGGCTGGCGAGGCCCCGGGCGTTGCCGCTCGGCACGTAGCCGAGTTCGCGTGCCGCCTCCAGTACGCGCTCCCGCGTACCCACGCGGACGGAGTCCGGGGCGCGGTAGACTCGCGAGACCGTCGCGATCGAGACGCCCGCCCGTCCGGCGACGTCGTACACAGTGGGAGCACTCACGCGACCGATGCTCTCCTGCCTTGCCGCGGCCGTGCCGGCCGATGGATTGAAAGCGCATTCATCGTACGACGCCCCCGAAGGCGACGGCAAGAAGGCGACGAGGGAGCACCGGCCCGACGGTGATCAACTTCCCTGCGGCGCCCGGCGTCCGGGCCACCCGCCGCACAGGGCGTTCCGCAATCGCTTGCCCCGTCCGCGGCTCCGCTCCTCGCCGCTTCCCGCTTCCGCCGGCCCCTCGGCGCACTCCCGGCCCGTGTCCGACGAACTGCTTTCGGCCACTGATCCAACCGTCTGAGCGCTCGCCGCGCCCCCGCCCCGTGGCCCCCGGCGGGCCCGAACTCGCGCCGCACGCCTGCTACTTCAGGTAACGCCAGCTCGGTACGTACCTGGTGGGCGCGGGGGAGGGGCGGACGCCCGGCCGCAACTGGCCGCCGGGCGCCGAGCGTTCGCATCCATGGCCAGAGCTTCGGCGGAAACTCGACTGCGCGAAACCTTGCCGGGAATCGCCGGTGTCCATAACCTGACTCGCCAGTAACTCTTCCGCACGGCAGGGTCGCCTTCTGTGCGCTCCCCCCTGATACCTCGCACGTGCTCCACATCCCCCACACCACGGTCACGCTCGTCAACTGCACTCAAGGGGACACACCATGAAGGATGCGCACGGCAGACCGCTGACAGGACGCACGAGTTGGCGGAAGTTCGCCGTCCTGTGCGTGCCGGGCTTCGCGGCGACGGCGGCCCTCGCCATCGCACTGGCCAACGGAGCGCTCGCCGCGTCGTTCGCCGTGTCGGGACAGCAGTTCAAGGTGTCCGCGAAGAGCCTGGACGGCGACGGCTTCGTCCAGTACGGCAGCATCGACAAGAACGCCAGGGGCGAGTTGATCCCCGTGGCGGTCACCGGGATCAAGACCGCCGAGATGCGGGACCTCTGCCAGTCCGTCGTCACCAAACTTCCCGTGATCGGCAGCATTTCGCTGAACCTGACCGCGGGCACCGGCAGCAAGCCGGTGGAGGCCACCGACCTCTTCGTCGACGCGACGCAGCTCTCCGGCGACGCCGGCTTCAACAAGATCGAGATCGGCCGGGACGCCTCGACCCTCGACAAGGGCCCCAAGGGCGGCCAGGGCCTCCAGGACCTCTTCGGCCAGCAGGCGGACGACGTCCACATCTCCAGCCTCAAGCAGACCGCTTGGGCCACGAACGCGGGCAAGTTCAAGCTGTCGGGCCTGAGCATGAAGGTGAACAAGGGCACGAAGGAATGCTTCTGATCTGGCGCCGGTGGCGCGGGTGGCGCCGCGGCCGGCCTTTCTGGGGCGGTCTGCTGACCGTCCTCGCCGGTACGGAGATCGCGGTCATCCCACTGGCTCCGCTGAAGGTGATGCTGCACCAGGGGACGGCCGGGCTGCCGACCGTCGTACTGGGGCTGGTCATGGTGGTCCTCGGGTTCAGCGCCTGGTTCGGCCCCCAGTACAGGGGACTCGCGGGCGTGCTGACCGTGCTGCTCGCGACGGCCGCGCTCGTACTGTCCAACCTGGGCGGTTTCGTGATCGGCACGCTGCTGGGCGTGGTCGGCGGTGCCCTGATCTTCGCGTGGCGGCCGGTTCCGGCCGGGCCGCCGCCGGACGGGCAGACGGAGGCGGAGCCGGCCGACGGCACGGCGGCCCACGCCGGCACGCCGTCAGGAGCGGCCGCGGACGGCGGCCGCGCCGGGGGCACCCTCGCCGGCACGGCGCGCGGCGCTTCGGCCGGCACGGCCGCGGACGCCTCCAAGGAGGACACGCTCTCCTCGCTGGCCTCGGCCTTCTCCGTCCCGCAGCAGCCACCGCCCCCCGAATCCCCCGGCACCCCGTCGGGGAACAGCAAAACGAGCCGGAGCCCCGAGTAAGACTGAGCGAACGAGTGCCATCGCCCCTTCTGTTTCCGCGAGCCGAACTACAAGGAGCCGCATGATGAGCACGCGCCACCAGCCCGCCCGGTCGTTACGGGTCGTCGTGACCGGCATCGTCGCCGCCGCCGCACTCCTGGCGGCCGGCGCCGCGAGCGCCACCCCGCTCAGCGGCGCCGCCGGCACGGCCGCCGCCGAATCCACCACCGTCACACCGGCCGGAGACGAGTACGCCGCGAAGCTCACCGGCGAAGCGACGTTCACCGCCGGATCGGTGACCGTGAGCTGCACCGTCTCGGAGGCCACCGGCCGGATCCCGGCCGCGCCCGGCAACCACAACGACGCGGGACCTGTCGAGTCGGGCATCAACCCGCCCACCTACGACTCCTGCACGGCGAGCCTGCCGGGCGTCGACGCCACCGTGGAGACCACCGGCGACTGGACGGTCTCCATGCAGAACGGCGCGCCCGCGACCGCCGGACTCACCATGCCGACCGCGGGGTTCGTGCTCAAGACCAGCGGGCTCGCCGAGTGCACCGTGACCGCCGCTCCCACCGAGGCGGCGACGGCGACCGGCACATGGGCCAACGGTTCACCGTCGACTCTGACCTTCGACGAAGCCGCCGTCCCCGTGACGGTCGAAGGCGGATTCGGCTGCCCGACGAGCGCCACCAGCTCCGCCTTCAGCGCGACCTACGAGATCACCGACACCACAGACCCCGGCGCGGACGTGACCGTCACCTCCTGATCCACGCTCCGCCGCCGCGCACGCCCGCCACCGCGCCGCGGCACGCGTGGAGACGGTCACCCGACCCGGCAGCCGGTCCTCTCCGCTTCCTCGTCAGAGCGGAGAGGACCCAGGGCGTTCCCGGTGCTCGGCCGGGCCCGCCGCAGGAAGAGGCCCGGCGTCCCGCGCGTCACCGGGTCTCGTACTCGCGCTCGTCCTCGTCCTCGTACTCGTCTTCCTCGTCTTCGAAGTCCTCGCCGTTCCGGTCCTCTTCGTCTTCGTCTACTTCATCGTCTTCGTCCTCGAAGTCCTCGCCGTTCCCCTCTTCCTCCGCATCGCCCTCGTCCCGCTCCTCGCCCCCGCCGTCGCCTCGGTCCTCCTCGTCCTCGGCGAGCACGTCCTCGTGGCTGCGCACGACCTCGCCCTCCCGGATCTCACCCCGCCAGCCCTCCGGGACCTCCTGGACGCCGAGCGAGACGTAGCGGAGGAAATGCTTGAGGTCGAGGCGGAGCCGGCGCCCCTGCGCGCGCCAGAGGTTGGCCGTCTTCTCCAGGAAGCCGCCGGGCGTGTACTCGACGACCACCACGATCCGCGTCAGGTTCGGCGCCAACTCGTGGAAGGAGATGCTGCCGTGGGTCGTCGCCTCCCCCGAGGACTTCCACACGATCCGGTTGTCGGGCACCTGCTCGAGGACCTCGGCCTTCCAACTGCGCTTCGAGGGGCCGACCTTGCCCGTCCATTCGGACGTGGTCTCGTCGTCGCCGCGTGACGCCTCGACCACGCCCTTCATGAAGCTGCTGAACTCCTCGAACTCGGTCCAGTGGTCGTAGACCCTGCGCAGCGGGAGACCGATGTCGAGCACCTCGACGATGTTGGTCGTCTTCTTGTCGCCGGCCTCGCCCCCGCCGCCGAAGAGTTCCTGGACCTTGCCGACGGTCTTGTCCTTGACCTTCTTGACCATTTGACCGCCGACGGCCTTCGCCGGCGACTCGCCCTTCAGCAGCTTCGCCCCCATCTTCGGCAGGTCGCCGCCGCCCGGAGCGCCGCCCTCGGCGACCTTCTGCGCCAGCCCCGAGACCTTGCCGCCCGCCGAGCTGACGAGATTGCTCGTCTTCGCGGTCAGGTAGTTGGAGAGTTCCTCGCGTACCCGGTCCAGGCCCGAACCGCCGTCGTTCGCGGCGTCCTTGCCCGAGTCCTTCTGCGGCATGGCTCCTACCTCCGGCGGCGCTGCTCGGCGGGCGAATTGCTGGCGGTCTTCCGTCCGCCTGTCTTCTTGGCGGCCTTCTTCGGCGGCGCCTTCTTGGCGGGGGCCTTCTTCGCGGCGGGCTTGCCGGCGGTCTTCTTCGCGCGCTTCCGCGGTGCCGCGGCCTGTTCGTCCCGGCGCTCGCGCGGGGGCCTCCGGCGGCCCTCCCCGCCGCGCCCGCTCGACTCCTCTTCCTCCTCCGGCTCGCCGCCGGGTTCCTCACGCTCGTCCGCAGCCTCGTCCCGTTCCCCGTCGTCCCCGTCGTCGCCCCCGTTGTCTTCGTCACCGCCCTGAACGCCGCCGAGCACGCCGCCGAGGCCGTTGAGCGACGACGTGCGCTCGGCCAGCGAGTCCGCGAACGTGCCGAGGCGGCGGTCGACGGCTGTCTTCAGCGCCTCGCGTCCCACCGTCAGCAACTCGTCGCGCACCTGGTCGGCGAGCTGGGCGAACTGGGGGGAGTCGCCGAGCCGGCCCAGGCCCGAGGCCAGCAGCTCCTGCGGTTTGGACTGGAGCCGTCCGCTGACCATGAAGGTGGCGACGGCGATGGCGAGTTTCGCCTTGCGGCTCCGTCCGAGGAGGTATCCGGCGGCGACACTCGCCGCAAGCGCGGCCTTCGGGCTGTCACTCATGCGCGCATCCCCATCCTTCTCCTCGATCCGGCGGCGTCCGCACCGCCGGCCCGGCCGTCTGCTGATCGCGGGACGCCTCGCGGTCCACCACGCGGTGTCCGGCGCCCGACGCACGGCGGTGCCGGCCAGGGCGGACGGACAGGTTCGTGAGACGACATGGCTCCATCCTGGGCACGGCGCCGGGCGGTCCGCGTCATCTGCTCCGCCGTACGGGTACGGGCGCCAGGCGCGGACGGTGCCCGGCCCCCGGGGGAGAGGGCAGGGCTCTGTGCGGACGGGCAGGGCCGGACCGGCTCTCCCACGGAACCGGTCGTCCCGCGATCAGTCGTACAAATCGCCTGGAATCGTCAAGATCGGCACGTCCCGTGAAACCGTCCCGCGAACGTGAAGGCCGTGCGAAGATGTCCGGCGCCAACACGCGGCGGATTCAGAGATCCTCTCCGCCGCCTTCACTCATCCCACCGCAGCGGCGTCGGCCTCGGGGAGGTCGCTCCCGGGCCAAGTGCGCTCAGTTGCCGGTCTACGCAAGGGGGAACGGGGTCGAATGATCGAGGTTCAGAAACTGACCAAACGCTACGGGGAGACGCTCGCCGTCGACGGGCTCTCCTTCCAGGTGAGACCCGGCCGCGTCACGGGCTTCCTCGGGCCCAACGGCGCAGGCAAGTCCACGACGATGCGGGCGATGATCGGCCTGGACCGGCCGACGTCCGGCCAGGTGCTCATCGACGGCAGGCGCTACGAGCAGATCGCTCAGCCCCTGCGGAAGGTGGGCGCGCTGCTGGAGGCCAAGGCCCTGCACGGCGGACGTACCGCGTACGGGCACCTGCTCGGTCTCGCCCGCAGCAACCGCATCCCCGAAGCGCGGGTGGGCGAGGTGCTGGAGACGGTCGGGCTGTCCGCCACCGCGAAGAAGCGCGCCGGCGGGTTCTCCCTGGGCATGGCGCAGCGGCTCGGCGTCGCGGCCGCGCTGCTCGGCGATCCGGAGGTGCTGCTGTTCGACGAGCCCGTCAACGGTCTCGATCCCGAAGGCATCCTGTGGATCCGGGAGTTGATGAAGAAGCTGGCCGGCGAGGGCCGTACGGTCTTCGTCTCCAGCCACCTGATGAGCGAGATGGCCCTGACCGCCGAGCACCTGATCGTCATCGGGCAGGGGCGTCTCCTGGCGGACACCACGGTCGAGGACTTCATCGCCCGCAACTCGCGCTCGTACATCCACATCCGGACGCCCGAACCCGAGCGCATGCGCGATGTCCTGGCCGGCGAGGGCATCCGGACGGACAACGGGCCCGAAGGCGTGCTCGAAGCACTCGGCACCACCTTGGAGACGGTGGGCAAGCTGGCCTCGAAGCACCAGGTGACGGTCTACGAGATCAGCCCCCGTACGGCCTCGCTCGAAGAGGCGTTCATGCAGCTCACCGCGGACGCGGTGGACTTCCGCGCGGACCTGGAGGTGCGGTGACGATGTCGGACACCGGCGCGGCAGTCGCGTTCGAATGGACGAAGATCCGCACACTGCGGTCCACGGTCTGGAGCCTCGCTCTCTTCTCCGCCGCCAGCGTGGCCGTGGCCCTTCTCTTCGGTTACGTCATGCGCGGTACCTACGCAGACCTGGACGCGCAGGCGCAGGCCCGCTTCGACCCGGTCGCCTCCGGCTTCAGCGGGATGAAACTCGGGATGATCGCACTGGTCGTCTTCGGCGTGCTGACCGTGAGCAGCGAGTACTCGACGGGCTCCATCCGCAGCTCACTGGCGGCCGTACCGCGCCGGGGCGTCCTCTACGCGGCGAAGCTGCTCACCGGCACGGCGACGGCGCTGGTCGTCTCGGCCGTCGTGGTGACCCTCAGCTTCTTCGCCACGCAGATGATGCTGGGCTCTCCCGCGAGCGTCTCCCTCTCCGACGACGGCGTGCTGCGCGCCCTCATCGGGGGAGTGCTCTACATGACGCTGATCTGCGCCTTCTCCATGGGCCTCGCGAGCGTGCTGCGCAGTTCGGCGCTGACCATGGGCATCCTCGTGCCGCTCTTCTTCATGATCTCGACGATCCTCAACAGCATTCCCGGAGTTCAGAAGGTCGCGCAGTTCCTGCCCGACCTGGCCGGCGGCCTCATCCTGCGCAGCAAGGAGCCGCACGGCGACGGGGTGCTGACGGCCTGGACGGGCATGGCCGTACTGGCGGCCTGGGCCGTGCTGGCCGTTGCCGCGGGGTACTACGCGATGCGCCGCCGGGACGCCTGACCAGCCGTCAGGGCGCCCTTTTCGGCGGAGAATCGCGACATTCCGGCGCGGCCGCCGGGCGGGCTTCTCCTGTCTTTCCGGAGGCTCGACCGGCGGCCACCCGTGATTTCGGACATAACGCCTTCCAGGTGGAGTAAGCCCCGGACCGCAATGAATCCCCACAGGGGGCGGGTGAAAGTCCGGGAATTCCGAGCACATTCGGAGCGGGGGATTCCGATCGTGTCCGGGGAGGGGGTCCCGCGGGTCGTGCGGAGTTCGCGGCCGAGGTCCTCTTCCATAACATCCGGAATCACTTGATCCGTGATTTCGGCCCCGGTCCGACGGCGCCAGGAAAGCCTTTTCATGGTTCTTGAGCTGCCGTTTCGTGCGACGTCTCGAATGCGGGGCGGAGCTTCCGGGAGCGGGGCGTAACATCCGGAATTCTTTGTTCCGCCCCTTGTCCACGCCAGTCAACTGACAGATGTCATGTGATGTGGATCACGTGTGGAAAATTGTTGTGGCGAAACCATGGAGCAAATACTGTCTAGCCCGCACCGCTGGGGGGCGCGGATCGCAAAGAAATTCAGAAGTACGCGGTCGGAGCGCCACCGGTGCGCAAGAGCAATTCATGTCTGTACTCGCAGAATGGAGTTCCATCGTGTACAAGGGCGACGTTTCGCTGGTTGAAGAAATCGCGGAGCAGGACTTCGACGGTGTTGCCTACGGTGCTTGCACCACCAACACCTTCTCCCTCTCCGACGTGCTGGGCAACACCGGCGGCTGGTGCACCCTGACCGTCGAGTGCCAGCCGAACTGCAACTGACCAGAAAAACAGAAAAGGGAAGAGGTAGATCATGAGCGACGACATTCTGGGTGGTTACGACGAGGCTGAGCTCGTCGAGCTGAGCGACGCCGACGCCTACGGCGGCACGGCGTGGGTCTGCGCCACGGTCACGCTGGCCACCGCGGCCATCTGCCCCACCACGAAGTGCACCAGCCAGTGCTGAATGTGACTTCACCTCTCTCGGTGGTCATGTAGCAGTACGAAGCGGAATGGAGGCCCCTTTCGGGCCTCCATTCCGCGGCCTCGACTTCGGCCGTCTGACGACATCTCGCGAAAACGGGAGCAGCAACACCGTGATTTCTCCAGCCAAGTACTACCCGGAGTTCGACAGCGCCGAAGTCGAAGAAACAATCGTCCCGCTGTCGCAGTTCGACGACCAGTTCACCGGTGTGCTCCGGGCCGGCGGTGAGAGCGCGGACGAGCGCCCCTCGCCGGGCGAGGGGACGCGCGCGACGGTACGGGAGTGGCTCGGCCGGCCGGAGCAGTACCCGTTCCAGAGCATCATCAGGGGTGTCGCCGCCGGCGTCGCCGGAACCGACCCCGTCGCCCCGTTCGGGAAGCTCTTCAGCGACCCGGACGCCATGCTGGTGCAGCTGCTCGAACGTACCGAGAGCAGGGTGCGCGAGGTCTACAGCCGTCCGCTGGTCGCCGCGATCAACCACGCGCGCGAGGAGGGACGGCTCGTCGGGGAGACCTCCGAGGAGCGCTACCGGTACTTCGTCGACCAGGCGAGGCTCACGTCCTTCGAGGAGGTGAGCGGACTGTCCTTCCCCGTGCTGCGCGACATCACCCGGATCCTGCTCGCCAACGGCGCGGAGAGCGTCGCCGAACTCTGCCGCCGGCTCGTCGCGGACCGCGAGGCGATCGCCGGGACCTTCGGCATCGAGGTCCCGGACCGGATCGTCTCCTGCGGCTTCTCCGAGGGAGACGCCCACAATCACGGACGCAGCGTCTCCGTGCTCGAGTTCGAGTCCGGCAAGAAGCTCGTCTACAAGCCCCGCGACGTCTCCTGCGAAGCCGCGTACGAGCACATCGCCACGGAACTCAACAAGGAGATCGGGACCTCACTGGCCGCGGCCCAGGTCCTCGAGCGGAACCATTACGGATACGTCGAGTTCATCGAGACCGAGGACGTCTCGGACATGTCCGGGGAGTTCATGCGCGCCAGCGGCGAACTCGCCGCGGTGCTCTACCTCCTCAACGCGCGCGACATGCACTTCGAGAACATCCTGCCCACCCGCCGTGGCCCCGTGCCCATCGACCTCGAGACGATCCTGCACCCGGCGCGCGTCCACGAAGGCCCCACGCCGGAGGCCGTGGGGAACGCCTACGAGACGATCGGGCAGTCCATCTACGGCATCGGCATCCTGCCGCTCGTGATGGTCGGAAAGGGCGAGGACGCCGGCCACGTCGACCTCGGGTTCCTCGGCGACCAGGGGCGGGGCTCCTCGCCGTTCAAGTCGATCTTCTTCGAGAACCCGTACACGGACCGCATCAGCCTGGTGATCCGCGCCCAGGAGGCGCAGGGCCGCCGCACGGTCGTCAACTCCCTGGGCGAGGACGAGGTCCGCGTCCTGGGCGACCGGATGGCCGAGGGGTTCTCCCGCGTCTTCCGCACGATGATGGCCTCCCAGGACAGCTGGGCGGAGCTGCTGCGGAAAGCGGCGTCGGGCATGCGTGTGCGCTACGTCCACAACCCGACGGCGCTGTACGCGCAGACGCTGCGGATGACGTCCAGCGCCGGCGCCCTCGACGACGTCTCGCCCTACATCGCGCTGCTCAAGCGCATCGCGATCGCCAGCAAGACCTCGTCCCGGCAGATCGTCCGCTCCGAGATCCGTCAGCTGGCCGAGCGCGACATCCCCTACTTCACCGTCTCCGCGACAGGCGTCGCCCTGGAGGACGGGGACGGCCGCGAGGTCGGAGCCTTCTTCGACGAGAGCCCGGTCGACCGCGCCCTCGCGAAGACGGCGCACATGACGGAGACCGACCTGCGCGAGCAGCTCCGGCTCGTCTACTCGGCCTTCTCCTCCCGCTTCCCCGACAACCACCTCGCCGCCTCCGGCACTTCGGACGGCGGAGCCTTCCACGCGCCGTCGGACCGCGGGACGGCGGGTGACTCCCACGGCGAGCTCGTCGAACTCGTCGAGCGCCTCGCCGGCAACCTCGTCGAGACATCGCTGCCCGACAAGTTCGCGCACCTGCCGCGCACCTGGATCGGACCCCTCGCCTCGGCCGCGGCCAACAGGCCCTGGCCGCCGGGAGTGCTCGGATACGACCTGTACACCGGCAGGGTCGGCCCCGCGCTGGCCCTGGCCGCCGCCGGCCGGTTCCTGGACCGCGGCGAGTACCGGGATCTGGCCGGGCAGATCTTCTCCACGATGGCGGACATCCTCGCCGGGCACCGGTACGAGAGGCGCAGCATCCAGCAGGCCGGCTTCGGCGGCTACACCGGCATGGCCGGCATCCTATTCGCACTGGCCACCACGGGCCGGCTGCTGGAGAACGACGAGTGGGTCGAAGCCGCCCAGGGCGCCCTGCCGCTGGTCCTCGACCAGATGCGCGACATCGATCCGCGGGCGCTCCCCATCGACGTGGTCAACGGCGTCGCCGGTGTCATGGGCTGCGTCACCGCGATCGGCGGCCCGCACGCCGACGGGTCCCTGGCGGCCCTGACGGGGATGCTGACCGACGCCGTCCGGGACGGGCACGGCGCCGTCTTCGCCCAGTCCGGCTTCGCGCACGGCGTCAGCGGGCTCCTGCACGCGCTGAGCGGCGCTCTGCCGCGCGTGCCGGCCGGGCAGCAGGACGTCGTGCGGGCCACCCTGAAGGACCTCGTCGGCCGGCTGCAGGAGTTCTACGACAGGGAGCAGGGCAACTGGTTCTCCAACGCGGCCACGCCCTGGTCGTTCTCGACCGGCTGGTGCCACGGCGCGACCGGCATCGCCCTCGCACTGTCCTCGTACGGTCAGGTCGCGAAGGACGACGTCGTGAACTGCATGCGCGACGTCGCGATCGGCAACCTCGTACGCCACGGCTTCGGGCGGAACCTGACGTGGTGCCACGGCGACCTGGGCAACCACGACGTGCTCGCCAAGCTCGCGGCGGACGACGAGGGCCTGCGCGAGGAGGTCGCCAAGATCGAGCAGCGGTGGCTCCAGCCGGACGTCCTCATACGGAAGACCAACGACAACCAGAGCCGGTACGCGCACACGAACAGCCTCATGGTCGGCACCGCCGGCATCGTCCTGCACCTCGTCAACCGTCTCGATCCGAGCGTTCACATCTCACCGGTCACCCTTACCTTTGAGAGCCGATGACATGAGCCTCACACTCCGCAGCCGCAAGCACGCCCGCCGCGTGCCCACGCTCACGCAGGTGACGCAGACAGAGTGCGGGCTGTGCTGCTCCGTCGCACTGCTGCGCTACTACGGGCGTGCGGAGGACCTCTCCAGCGCTCGCGCCGTGATGGACGCCGGCCGCGACGGTCTGAGCGCCGGTCAGCTCGCCCGCTACCTGCGCACGCGCGGGATGGACGCGAAGCTCTTCCGCGCCAAGAGCGTCTCCGCGCTGGAGAAGTTCACCTCGCCGGTGATCCTCTACTGGGAGGAGTACCACTTCGTCGTCCTCGAGAAGTTCGACGGTCAGAAGGCGACCGTCATGGACCCGGCCGTCGGGCGCCGGCGGCTGAGCCGCGAGGAGCTGGAGGAGGGCTTCAGCGGCATCGTCGTCTCCGCGGACGTCGGCCCGGACTTCGAGAAGACGCGTCAGAAGCCGATGACGGAGTGGCGCGACATCCCGCTCTTCGCGGAGGGTTCGCGCAAGCGGATCGCCCTCGTCGGCCTGCTCTCCTTCAGCGGCTACGGCGCGGTGCTGGGCATTCCCATGCTGACGGAATGGGCGGTCGACCAGCAGGCGAGGTGGAAGGGGCTCGACGACCTGGGCACGGTCATCGCCGTCGTCCTGGGCGTGGCGGCCGCCTACCTGGCCCTGCACGTGGTCAGAGTCATGGTCCTCTCGTCCGTCGTGGCGATGCTGGGCAAGCATCTGATGACCCATACGTTCAGCAAGATGCTGTCGCTGCCGTACAGGTTCTTCACGGTCCGGCAACCCGGTGAGCTGCTGTTCCGGCTGAACAGCGTCAACATGATCAGGGACCTGCTGTCGTCGAGAGTGGCGCAGGGAATCCTCGACGTGGGGACGCTGCTGTGCGTCACCGGCTACCTGTTCTACGTCGAGTGGCGCCTCGGACTGATGGCCGTTGTGCTGTTCCTGCTCAACGCGTTCTACCTGGCCCGTACGCGGCCGAAGCTGATGGAGTTCGTCGACTCGGAGATCAGCCAGCTGAGCAAGAGCCAGTCCACACAGCTGGACGCGATCGTGTCGATCCCCACGATCAAGATGGGCGGCTACGCGGACGAGTTCCTGGAGAGCTGGGGCAAGGTCTACGGCTCCTCGCTGGAGGCGATGAAGGACCGGATGCGCATGCAGCAGGGCCGCATCTCGGGTGTCACGACGACGACCCAGATGTTCGGTCCGATGATCCTGCTGCTCTCCAGCCTCTACTTCGTCAGCCACGGCTACATATCGCTGGGCGCGGCCATCGCCGTGCAGGCGGTCTCGGCGACCTACTTCTCCCTGTCGACGTCGGTGTTCTCGACCTACACCGAGTTCACCGAGGCGTCCCGCTACATGGCCAGGCTGAGCGACATCGTCAAGTCGGAGCCGGAGGACCCGGGCGGCACCCTCACCGGTCTGCTCTCGACGTCCATCCAGCTGGAGGACGTCAGCTTCCAGTACACGAAACACAGCGACCTGGTGATCCGGAACGTCTCGCTGGACATCCCGGCCGGCTCCCGTGTTGCCCTCGTGGGCGCCTCGGGTTCGGGCAAGAGCACCCTGGGCCGCATCATCTGCGGGCTGTACGAGCCGACCAGGGGCAACGTCAGGTTCGGCGACGTCGACACGCGGCACTACGACAAGAACGCGCTGCGGCGGCAGATCGGCTACATCCCACAGGAGATCCATCTCCACAACCGCACGATCCTGGAGAACCTGACGCTCGGCCAGGACATCCCCGCGGACAAGGTGCGCGAGTACTGCGCCGGCGTCGGCATCCTCGACTTCCTCGAAGATCTGCCCATGGGCCTCAAGACCCTCGTCTCGGAGATGGGAGCGAACTTCTCCGGCGGTCAGCGCCAGCGCCTCGCCATCGTGCGGGCGCTGCTCCAGAACCCGCCCATCCTCGTGCTCGACGAGGCGACGTCGGCCCTGGACACCGTCAACGAGCGCCGGGTCGGCGAGATCATCGAGCACATCGGCGCCACCCAGGTGATCATCGCCCACCGTCTGGCGACCATCAAATCCGCCGACCACATCTACGTGCTCGACAACGGCCGCGTGGTCGAACAGGGCAGCCACACGCAGCTGCTGCACGGCGGAGCGGTCTACACGGACCTGTACGCGGACAGGTCACCGGACCTCGATGTCGTCGTCGGAGGCGAGTGAACGTGGCTGAACCGGACGTCTCCATACCGGCGTTCCTCCCCTTCTACGCGCACCTGGCCCCCAGAAGCGCGGTCGAGGACGCACTGCGCGACCTCGCCGCACCGGTCACCGCGCCCGAACACCTCGAAGAGGTGCTGGACCAGGTGTGGAGCGGAATGCTCACCGCCGTCGAAGGCCAGTCCTTCCGGACGCTGATCGGGGAGTTCCACGCCTTCCGCGAGGACCACGGACTCCCCATGGACGCCGAGGGCGACAAGGCGCTCCAGGCGTTCCGCGCCCACCTGGGCAGCGACGCCAACTGCCGCGAGCTGACCGGCAGATACCCGGTACTCCGGCAGCGCCTCGCCACGATCCGGCGGAACCTGCTCGACGCGTACACCGACCTGTTCGCTGCCTGCGCAGCGGACCGCGCGGAGCTGAAGGCGGCCGGACTGCTCCCGGCGGGGGACTCCGAAGCGCTGATCGAGAAGATCTTCCTCACCGGCTCCGACCCCCACAACGACAACCGGCAGGTGATCCAGCTTCGGCTGACGGGCGGGACACGGCTGGTCTTCAAGCCGCGCGCCCTGGTCTCCGACCGCTTCGTGAAGGACCTCTACGACGCGGCAGACCCCTACCTCGAGCACTCGCTGCGCGACTGCATACCGATCTCCGTCTCCACGGACACGCACGGGTGGCAGCAGCACGTCGCGTCCGCACCGATGGACTCCCCGGACCAGCCGGCGCGCTACTTCTACCGGTTCGGGGCGCTCTGCGCGGTCTTCGGCACCCTCGGCGCCTCGGACATGCACGACGAGAACCTGCTGGCGTGCGGCGAGACCCCGAGCGTCATCGACACCGAGACGATGCTCCGTGCCGACGCCGGCGTCGACAACGACTCCCTTCCGCACGTGCTCGTGAACCACATGAAGCTCTCGGTGGTCTCCACGATGCTCGTCCCCGTGGTGAACCCGACGTCGCCCATCGACGTCGTCATGGCGGGCGTGGGAGTCGCCGGCGACCAGAAGTCGAAGCTCAAGCGCGCGGCGGTCCGTGACGGGACCACGGACAGGATCTCCGTCACCTGGGAACCCGTCACGTACAAGCACCACGGAAACGTGCCCCGCCTCGGAGACGAACGGCTGTCGGCCCCCGACTACTTCAGCGACATCCTCGCCGGGTACTCCGACGGCCTCGCCTTCGTGCGTGACGGCGGGATCTCGAAGGTCGTCGACGCCTATCCCGGCATGCCGGTCCGCAGCCTGATGCGTTCGACGATGGTCTACGGCCGGTTCCTGGACGCCTCCACGCACCCCGACTACCTGCGCGAGCCCGCCGAGGCCGCACGGCTGTTCGGGCTGCTCGCCCGCATGCCGGACTACCTCTCGCCCGAGGCGGCCGACTACGTGGCGGAGGAGGAACGCGCGTCGCTCTCGACGGGGAACGTCCCGTACTTCATGACGCGGGCGGACTCGAAGGAACTGTCCACGCTGAGGACCGGCTTTCCGGGGGTGTACAAGACCTCTCCGCTCGACATGGCGCGCCGCGGGATCGCCATGAACTCCGAACGCAGCGACCTCTACCACCATTTCCTGCTGGAAGAGTGTTTCAGCGAGGTCGTGGGCGAGGACAGACCGGAAGGACTCTCGTCGGAGAGCCTGTTCGGGAGACCGGTCCTCGACAGCGCACGCCCCGGCGCCTGGTGGCCGGAGATCGCACGCCGGATCGACGAAATCGGCGTGCGGTTCGAGGGGCCGGAGGGAACCGAAACCGGCTGGGTCTGCGGCATAGGCCCGGAGCGGAACGTCTCGACCATCACGCCGGGCAACTTCGTCTCGTTCCACGACTCCGGCGGGATAGTCACCTTTCTGGAGAGGGCGTCGCGCCACGACAGCGAACTGCGTTCCGTTCACGCCGGAGCCGACCGGGGTCTGAGAAGTCTGCTCGCGAAGTACGGCGACCTGCTGATGCAGACACCGGAATCCGTCTTCACGGGCGCCGCCTCGATGCTGCTCACGAGACCCGCGGACGTCGACCGTGAATGGTTGGCGAAGGTTTTCGAGAGAATCGAGGAGCGGGCGATCTCGAACGAACTCGAAAACGACCTGGCGAATGGCCCGGCCGGTCTCCTGATGGTTCTGCTGTCGCGCATCGGGGAAAGCGGAGTGGGCGGGGAGAGCGTTCTCTGCGACGAGAAACAGCTCGGGAAGCTGCGCGACCTCACTCTCGAGCACCTCTCCGCGGACAGAACGGCGAAGTGGTTCGACGTCGCCCACGGCGAGCTGGGGCTGCGCTGGGCTTGTTCGCGGCTGGGAAGAGTGCTCGACGATCCGGCTCTGGTGGAGCAGTCGGCCGACTGGCTCGTCTCACGGTCCTCCTCGGGCGAGCAGACCCCGTACGCGGGCTGGTGCAACGGCGCCGCCGGCCAGCTTCTGACCTCGGCGGAGATCCTCGGCGCGGCAGGCCGTACGGACTGGCTCAAGGGTGCGCGGCTGCAAAGCCTGGTCGACAAGGCGACGGCCCTTCCGGAGGGCCGGGCGTTCGATCTCTCCGTCTGCCACGGCAGCAGCGGTGTCGTCCAGTCGCTCGTCGCCGCCGGCCGCCTTCTCGGAGAGAAATCCCTCTTTACCAGAGCCCATGAGTATCAGGAACTCGTTCTTGACAGAATCCGGAGGACCGGATTTTATACAGGGGCTGGAGGCCGGACATCCCTCTTGGGATACATGTTCGGGTGGTCCGGTATCGGTGACACCGACGTCATTCTCCAGTCCTCCGGAACGAGCCCTGGAAAAAGCGTCGGCGATTCTCACCTTCCGGTCGCGCTTTCCAGTGGTGTTCTCGACCGACGGACAGCAGCAGGAGGTTCACAGTGAAGAAGAGCCGCGGCACTTGGGGTGTCGTCGTCGCTATCGGCGGCGCCATCGCGATCACGAGCGCATACAGCGGAAACACCGTGCTCGCCGGAGTGGTCGGTGTGCTGACCGTCGTCGTCGCAGCGGCCACGTTCATGAAATTCGACCGCAAGCAGTCCTGACGAATCGGGGCCAGGGGAGCGCAGCGCGCACACCTCGATGCGGAAAAGCCCGTAGAAAGGAATTCCCGGGGTGCGGCTCTCGATTCTCCTCCCCTTCGGTCCTGTCCGTCCGGAGCAGGTCGTCCCTTTCGCGAACCTGGTGCACTGGACGTGTGCGCACAGGTTGTGGCAGGGCCACGGAATGCTCCTGGACAGCCATCATCTGATCAATTGGCTCGCTGGAATCGGCATCAGGGTCCCTTCCGGGTTCGGTGTCTCCCTGATGCCGCTCCGCTCTCCGTACCAGGCCGCACTGGAAGCACGTTCCGTGGCCCTCAACACGGGGCATTCCGTCGTGGCCGGGTTCGGCCCCGGAGGGGTCGCGGCCCAGCGCAGTTTCATGGGCAAGCCGTACGCCAGCCCGCTCGCGGCGAGCCGCGAGTACGTCAGCACGGTGCGAGGCTTGCTGTCCGGCGAGGTCACGGAGGTCCACGGGGACCACTACTCGTCCGTCTCGCGCCTGGTGGAGTTCAAGCCGGCGCCCGTCTCCGTGGGCCTGGGCGTCCTGCGGGAGAAGATGGCCGCCCTGGCCGGTGAGATCGCCGATGTGGCCATCACCTGGCTCGGCTCCGCGCACTACCTCCACGAGACGCTGATGCCGGCGATGGAGGACGGCGCGCGGGAGCGCCGCTCCGGCGACCCGGCCAAGGTGACGGCCATCGTGCCCGTCGCCCTCTCCGGGCCCGACCGCAAGGTGGCCGATCTGGCCGCTGCGGCCTGCGGTCAGCACATCCAGGCCCCGCACTACAAGGACGCCCTGCGCAAGGCCGGTGTCGAGATCACCGGCGACGGAAGCTCCGGGGACGCCATGAAGCTCGTCGACGGCGGTGTCTTCCTGTACGGCACGGCCGAGGAGATCCACGAGCGGCTGGACGAGTACCGGAAGATCGGCGTCGACGAGGTCGTGCTGAACGCCACCGGCGTCGGCAACGTCGCGGGCCCCCGCGCGGCCGCCACCGACCTCCTGGCGATCCTCGACGCGGCTTCCTGACGCCGGCCGCGGGCGCCGCCAGGGGGCCGCACCCCGACCCCGCTCCACCCTGCCGCCCCGGTCAGCAACCCCCCTGCTGGCCGGGGCTTTCCTCTCGGCCCGCCCGCGGGCCGCCCCGTCCCCGTCCGCGCGCCGCGTGCTCGTACTTCCGGAACCGTGAAACGCCGCGCTCTACGCATGTAGAACGCGGCGTTCGTGTGCGCCCCCGGCAGGACTCGAACCTGCGGCCAAGCGCTTAGAAGGCGCCTGCTCTATCCACTGAGCTACGGGGGCCGGTCTCGGTCGCGGAGTGCGGGCGTGCCTCCGGGTGACCGTGGCGTGGTCAAGGATAGGGGGCCCCGTGGCTGGCGCTGTTTGCTTCACGTCCGCGACACCATGTGGAGGTTCAGTGAAGCGCTCCCGATAATCGCAGGCCGGTGCGATTCGTGCAGCGGTTTTCGCCGTGTGCCGTACGGGTGTTGCGCAGTCGTTATGGGTGCGTCGGCAGCGGTGGTGACGAGTGGCGGGTCACATGGGGCGAATGGCCCATTCGCATCCGAAACCGATTGTTTTCGCTGCGCAGTGCCGTGGATAGGCTTCAAAAAGGCAGCAAATTTGGGCATTCTGCGCATGTGGCGATCTTGAACGTACGGCCAGAACTGCTCGATGCACTTACCGCGCTGCGCGAAGGCGTCGCCGCTGCACGCTTTCCGCTGCCCCTTCCGGGCGCCGAGCGCGCCCGGCGTTCGCGCGACGAACTGCTCGCCCAGCTCGACGACTACCTCATGCCGCGGCTGCGCGTTCCGGACGCGCCGCTGCTCGCCGTGGTCGGGGGATCGACGGGAGCGGGCAAGTCGACACTCGTCAACTCGCTCGTGGGGCGCAGGGTCAGTGAAGCGGGGGTGCTCCGTCCGACGACGCGTACGCCGGTGCTCGTGTGCCATCCCGACGACCGCGAGTGGTTCTCCGGACGGCGCATCCTGCCGCGGCTGGAGCGGGTCCGGGTGCCCCGCCAAGACGCCGCCCAGGGCCAGTTCGGAGTCGGCGCACGCGGGGACTCGGCCGACGACGAGCTGCTCGGTGTCGAGGAGACGGACGCCGAGGACGACGGCAGACGTCCTCTGCGGATCGAGACCGACTCCGCGCTGCCCCCCGGTCTGGCCCTGCTCGACGCACCCGACATCGACTCCCTGGTCGCCCGCAACCGCGACCTCGCCGCGGAACTCCTGTGCGCTGCGGACATCTGGGTGCTCGTCACGACTGCCGCGCGCTACGCGGACGCCGTGCCGTGGAATCTGCTGCGCACCGCCAAGGAGTACGACGTCACGCTCGTCACCGTCCTCGACAGGGTGCCGCACCAGATCGCCCCGGACGTGGCGAGGCAGTACGGCGCCCTCATGATCCGTGAGGGGCTGGCCGACGTGCCGCGCTTCACCGTCCCCGAACTGCCGGAGTCCGCCGGGGGATCGGGGCTGCTCCCCGCAACAGCCGTCGCGGGCCTGCGCAATTGGCTCGCGCAGCGGGCCCTGGACCCCGCCGCGCGGGCGGTCGCCGGCCGCCGTACCGCCGTCGGGGCCCTCGCGTCGCTCCGCCCTCGCGTCGCCTCGCTCGCCAACGCCTCCGCCGCACAGCACGCCGCGGCGACGCGGCTGACGGGCCACGTCGAGGACGCCTTCGAGGAGGCCCGTGTACGCGTACGGCGGCACATCGCCGTCGGTGAACTCCTCGCGGGCGACGCCGACGCGCTGTGGCGCGGCTTCCCCGTCGACAGCCGGGGCGAGGAGGTGCTGGACGCCTTCGAGGAGGGGCTGACCACGCTGCTGGCCTCCGCCGTCGCCGCCGCCGACGAGCGCATCGCGGAGTCCTGGCGCCGCGAACCGGCCGTGCCCGGCGGGGAGTCGGCGGAAGCGACCGGAGACCTTCCGGCAGACCGCGGCCGCGGTCTGCCGGAAGGTCTCCGCGGGTCCGACGGGCGGGGGCGCATGAACCTGCTCGTGCGCCGCTGGCGGCGCTGCATGGAGGAGCTCGCCGACGAGGAGGCGCGCGCGGTCGACCACGGTTTCGGCCGGGACGCCGAGGAGGCGGCGGCGCTGCTGGCGACCGCACTCGTGGGCGGCGGCCACGCGGCGGGCGCCTACCGGTCGCTGGCGGCGGCGTTCGGCGAGGTGAGCGCGCGGAAGCTGAGGGAGTGCGGTGTGCGGTTGCTCGCGACGTACGTGGAGAGAGCGCTGTACGGGGAGCGGGACCGCCGCCTGGCACCGCTGGAGGCCCTGGAGACGGCGCCCGGCCCGCAGGTCGACCTGATCGCGGCGCTGTCGGTGCTGCGCAAGGCGGAGGCGGCGGTTCTCCCGGGGCCGGGAGCCCGGAAGTTGACGGAGTCGCAGTCCCAGACGGAGAGGTGACGGCAGTGTCCACAACGGATGTTCGTATCGACGGCTCGTCCGAAGAGAAGCAGGCCGCGCCGGACGCCGCCGCGGGCAGCGACGGTCCCACCGCGAGCGGCGAGAACCGGGAGCGGCAGGCGGCCGCAGCGGAAGGCGATGCCGCCGCCGAGCCGGGTGAAGGGACCGCCGCGGACGGCGAAGCGGGAGCGTGGGACGACGGGCTGATCGCGAGGCGCGCGCACGCCGCGTCGGCGCCGGGTGAGCGTCCTGCCTGGTCGAGGGCCGCCGCACTCTGGGGCACGGACCCCGACCCGGAGCCCCCGGACTCCGGGGGCCACGGCGTCACGGCGGCGCCCGGACGGCAGATCCCCGGCTGGTCGTCCGACGAGGCGTCACCGGTACAGCCGTACGAGGACTTCGAGGGCCACGAGGAGTACGCGCAGCGTGCGCACGGGGCCGGCCCCCGCGGAGCGGAGACCTCGCTGTCCCAGCGGCTCGCCGCGCTGAGCAGGCTCCTCGACCTCTCCCGCTCCCGGATCCCCTCGGGCGTCCTCGCGGAGGCCCAGCGCGTCCTGGACGCCGCGGGCGCCCGCAAGCAGCTCCCGAGCGCGTACACGACCGTGGCGATCGCCGGAGCCACGGGCAGCGGCAAGTCGTCCCTCTTCAACGCCCTTGCCGGAACGCGGCTTTCGCAGGCAGGCATGCGCCGCCCCACCACCGCCACACCCGTCGCCTGCTCGTGGGAGGTGCCGGGTGCGGGCCCGGCCGACGGCCTCCTCGACCGGCTCGCGATCCCGCAGTCGACGCGCAGGCTCATGCGTCCCGAGTCGGACTGGCGGGGACGCATCGACGACTCGGCCCGCCACGAACTGGAGGGGCTCGTCCTCATCGACCTCCCGGACCACGACTCCGCCGCGGACGGCCACCGCGCACAGGTGGACCGGCTGCTGCGGCTCGTCGACGCGGTGGTGTGGGTCGTCGACCCCGAGAAGTACGCCGACGCCGTGCTGCACGAGCGGTACCTGCGCCCGCTCGCCGGGTACGCCGAGGTGACCTTCATCGTCCTCAACCAGACCGACCGCCTCCCCGGCGAGGCGAAGGACGCGGTGCTCAACGACCTGCGGCGGCTGCTCGACGAGGACGGCATGGCGCTGGGCGACCACGGGGAGCCCGGCGCGCGGGTGCTGGCCACCTCCGCGCTCGGGGGCGAGGGCGTCGACGAACTCCGCACGGACCTCGCGCAGTTCGTCGCCCGGCGCCGCGCTGCGGGACTCCGGCTCAACGCCGACCTGGACGGTGTCGTGGGACGGCTGCGTGCGGTGTACGTGCCTCCCGGCCACGTCCCGGCGGCGGCCTCAGCGGACGCGCTGTCCGGGCTGACGGAGGAGGTCCGCGACGACTTCGCCGACAGGCTGGCCCGCGCGGCGGGCGCGGTCACCGCGGGGCAGGCGGCCGAGCGCGCCTGGCTGCGGCTGGCCGACCGCGCGTGCGGGACGCCGTGGGCCCGCCTCCAGCACTGGTACGACGACCGCCGCTCCGCCAAGGAGGAGCCCGTCGCCGCGGAACTCGGCGACGCGGGAGCCGAGTCGGCCGAGGCCGAGGCGTACGCCTTCTCCGAGGCGGGCGAGCAGGCCGGCAGGGAAGGTGCCGGAGGCGAGCTGCCCGGCGCGCCCGCCGCCTCCGCGGCGGCACCTCCGGCCGGCGACAGACTGCCCAGGGTCTCGCGGCCTGCTGTCGCCCACGCCGTTCGCACAGTGGTCGAGCAGGCGGGCGCCGGGCTGCCCGAGGCGTGGCACCGCTCCGTGCGGGACGCCGCGTGGCGCGGAGCGGCGGGGCTGCCGGAGGCCCTGGACAGGGCGCTGCGGGAGGACGACGCCCCCGAGGGTGCCGCGGACGGCTCGGAGAGGGACGGGCAGGGCGACGGCGGGACCGCGCGGGGCGGACGCGCCCGGGCGGCAGCGCTGCGCCGTCCGGCCTGGTGGGCGCTGGCCTTCCTGGGGCAGCTGGTGCTGCTGCTTCTCCAGCTCGTCGGTGCCGGATGGGTGGCCGCGACAGCGCTGGGCGCCGGTGTCGGCGAGGAGTGGATGGGGGTCGCCCTGCTGCTCGGGGGCGTGCTCGGCGGTTCGCTGCTCTCCTGGGGCTGCCGCTTCGCGGCGCGGGGGCCGGCGGCAGCGTACGGGCAGCGTGAGGAGTGGCGGCTGCGCCGGCTCGTGGCGTCGTGCGGGCAGGTCAGGGTGCTGGAGCCGGTGGCCGCGGAGCTGCTGCGCTACCGGGAGGTGCGCGAGCAGTACGTGATCGTGTCGGGCGAGGCGGGCCGGCTGTAACCGTCCGTCCTGAGGGGGCCGGAGCGGCGTCGAGGCGCGCTCCGGCCCCCTCAGGTGTGAGCGGGTTGTCCACAACTATTCGGTAATCCCCAGCTCTGAGCGGGATTTCGGAAATCGGTGCACTCTGAGGTCCGTGAGCGGCGCGGGTGGCGCTGCCGGGATCAGGGGGTGCGTGTGAACGAGTCGCAGGTGACTGTCGTGGGCAACGTCGCGACGCCGGTCGAGTTCCGGAGGTCGGCCGCGGGGCTGCCGACAGCCCGGTTCCGCCTGGCCAGTACCGTGCGGCGCTACGACCAGAGGTCGGGAGGCTGGGCGGACGCGTTCACGAACTTCTACACCGTCTGGGCCTGGAGATCGCTGGCCGCCAACCTCGCTTCGTCGGTGACGGTGGGGGAACCACTCGTCGTCACAGGGCAGTTGCGGATCCGTCAGACGGAGCGGGACGGACGGCAGTTCGCCTCGGCGGATCTGACGGCCACGGCGGTGGGCCACGATCTCTCCCGGGGCACGTCGGCGTTCGTCCGCACCCCGTCGCGGAGCGGCCCGCGTGCTGGTCCGGGCCGCAACGCGGAGGCGCCCGGAGGGAGTTCCGGAGCTGTGACCGGCGGCGACGTGGAGGCGGTCATTCCGCGTCAGGGTGCCGCGCCGTGATCGTCCCGGTCCGCCGGATTCGCTGATAACGATTGTGGATCAGAACGCTTGCTCGACCCGTTCGAGGGGAAGCGGGTCGCGCCCGCTCCTTACGATCCTCCGCATGGCTGACGGGGGTTCAGTGCTGTGCGGCGAGACAAGACCGTCCCCGACCACCGGTCACCGAGTGACCGCCGATGTCGTGTCCGTCTCGCCCGGAGGGGAAATCCATGAGCTTTGTCCGCACCGCTGTGACTGTCGTGGGCGGATGCGCGACCGCGCGGAGGCGGCGGCTGCTGGCCGCGGCGCTGTTCGTGCCGGCGCTGCTGGCGGGCGGCCTGACGGCTGCAGCCACCCCCGCAGCCGCAGGACAGGCGGCACCCGGGGAGCAGCCCACCTGGCGGGGCGGTGCCCTGGCCACGCTGCAAGGGCTGGAGACGCACGGTGAGGCGGTCGTCCGCGAGGACGGCGAGGAACTGACCACGAGCGCCGGCCTGTTCGAGATGGCCGTCGACGGCGGCGGAACCCTGCAGACGTACGGCACGGACGTCGACAGCGCCACGCAGGACCAGGCTCGGTACGGCGAGACGGACTGGGACCAGACCTCGCTGCACGGCAACCGGAACGCGGGGAAGATCCTCTGGATACTCCGGCACTCGTACCCGCAGGTCAACGATCTGCAGGCGCTGGCGAAATCGTCCGGGGCGGGCAAGCTCACCCCGGAGACGGCGGCGGCGGGCACCCAGGTGGCCATCTGGAGGTACTCGGACGCCGGGGGAGACGTCGAGGTCGAGGCCGTCGACCCCGCCGCGGAGAAGCTCGCCGACCACCTGCACCGCAAGGCCCGCACGCTGGCCGAGCCCAGGGCCTCACTCTCCCTCGACTCCGCCGGGGTCGCCGAGAAGGCGAAGGGCCGGTTCGGTCCGCTGAAGGTGCGTACCGGCGCACCGAGCGCGGCGATCGCCCCGGCGTCCCGCTCCGCCCTCCGCGACGTTCGGGTCGTGGGTGACGGCGGCAGGAGCGCGGCCTCCGTCCGGGACGGCGGGCGGCTGTACCTCGACGTGCCGTCGGAGCGCCGGACGGGGACGGCCTCGCTGACCGTGCAGGCCGCTACGAAGGTCCCGGTCGGCCGGGCCTTCGCAGGAGTGGGAGGGCAGGCCGGCAGCCAGACGCAGATACTCGCGGGCTCCAGCCGGTCCACGGTCTCGGCGACGGCCGACGTCAGCTGGGACGAGCACGGCGTGATACCCGCCGTCGGCGCGGTGAAGGACTGCCGGGAGAGCGGCGTGCGCCTCACCGTGACCAACTCCGGTGACCGGCCGTTCCGCTTCCGCGCCGCGGGCGAGGCCCACACTGTGCCGGCGAAGCGCAGCAAGAAGATCACGGTGCCCGTGGGCGAGGACCAGGCGTACCGCATCCCCGTCAGCGCACCGGGCGTGCGGAAGGCCTTCACTGGCGTACTGGACTGCGTCACGAGGAGCGAGGCCGCCAGGCCGGACATGAGCGGGATGACGACGCAGTCCCAGCCGGCCACTGTCGGCGGGGGCGGCTCGGGCGGCTCCGCCCAGGACGGCGGGGACCTGGCGGAGACGGGTGCGAGCAACACCCCGGTGCTCGTCGGCGTCGCGGTGGGACTCGTCGTCGTGGGTGCCGTCGCGGTCCTCGCGGTGCGCCGCCGCGGGCCGGAAGAGGCCGGAGAGCCGGGGGAAGCCGGACAGCACACTTCGTAGCGAGCAGTTCACACCGCGGCGTGGGGGCCGCGACCGCCCCGTTTCGGGCTGAGCGGTGACGTGCGGCAAGATGGGTGCTGTCTGCCCATGCGGCGCGGCCGCACTTCGACACCTACTGATTGCCGGACGGTTCCTCTTGGCTGAGTACATCTACACCCTTCGCAAGGCGCGCAAGGCGCATGGCGACAAGGTGATCCTCGACGACGTCACCTTGAGCTTCCTGCCGGGCGCGAAGATCGGTGTCGTGGGGCCGAACGGCGCCGGTAAGTCCACGGTGCTGCGCATCATGGCCGGGCTCGACCAGCCCTCCAACGGAGACGCCCAGCTCTCCCCGGGCTACAGCGTCGGCATCCTGCTGCAGGAGCCGCCGCTGGACGAGTCGAAGACGGTCCTGGAGAACGTCGAGGCCGGCGTCGCGGAGACCAAGGGCAAGCTGGACCGGTTCAACGAGATCGCCGAGCAGATGGCGACCGAGTACACCGACGAGCTGATGGAGGAGATGGGCAAGCTGCAGGAGCAGCTGGACCACTCCAACGCCTGGGACCTGGAGTCGCAGCTCGAGCAGGCCATGGACGCGCTGGGCTGCCCGCCCGGGGACTGGCCGGTCACGAACCTGTCCGGCGGTGAGAAGCGCCGCGTCGCCCTCTGCAAGCTGCTGCTGGAGCAGCCCGACCTGCTCCTCCTCGACGAGCCGACCAACCACCTGGACGCCGAGTCCGTCCAGTGGCTGGAGCAGCACCTGGCGCAGTACCCCGGCACCGTCGTCGCGATCACTCACGACAGGTACTTCCTGGACAACGTCGCCGGCTGGATCATGGAGCTGGACCGCGGCCGTGCCATCGGCTACGAGGGCAACTACTCCACGTACCTGGAGAAGAAGCAGTCGCGTCTGAAGGTCGAGGGTCAGAAGGACGCCAAGCGTCAGAAGCGGCTCAAGGACGAACTGGAGTGGGTCCGCTCCAACGCCAAGGGCCGTCAGGCCAAGTCCCGGGCGCGGCTGACGCGTTACGAGGAGATGGCCGCCGAGGCGGAGAAGACCCGGAAGCTGGACTTCGAGGAGATCCAGATCCCGCCGGGCCCGCGACTGGGCAACATCGTCGTGGAGGTGGAGAACCTCAGCAAGGCGTTCGGCGACAAGGTCCTCATCGACGACCTCTCCTTCTCCCTGCCGCGCAACGGCATCGTCGGCGTGATCGGCCCCAACGGCGCGGGCAAGACCACGCTGTTCAAGATGATCCAGGGGATCGAGGAGCCCGACGCGGGCAGCATCAAGGTCGGCGACACGGTCAAGATCTCCTACGTCGACCAGAGCCGCGAGAACATCGACTCCAAGAAGACCCTGTGGGCCGTCGTCTCCGACGAGCTCGACTACATCAACGTCGGCCAGGTCGAGATGCCCTCCCGGGCCTACGTGTCCGCGTTCGGTTTCAAGGGACCGGACCAGCAGAAGCCGGCCGGCGTGCTCTCCGGCGGTGAGCGCAACAGGCTCAACCTGGCCCTCACCCTGAAGCAGGGCGGCAACCTGCTGCTGCTCGACGAACCGACCAACGACCTCGACGTCGAGACGCTCTCGTCGCTGGAGAACGCGCTGCTGGACTTCCCGGGCTGCGCCGTGGTCGTCTCCCACGACCGCTGGTTCCTCGACCGCGTGGCCACGCACATCCTTGCCTACGAGGGCGAGTCCAAGTGGTTCTGGTTCGAGGGCAACTTCGAGTCGTACGAGAAGAACAAGATCGAGAGGCTGGGTCCGGACGCGGCTCGTCCGCACCGCGCGACCTACAAGAAGCTCACCAGGGGCTGAGGCAGGCGGTCTGACACGTGCGGCATACATACCAGTGCCCTCTGCGCTGGTCGGACATGGACGCCTACGGGCACGTCAACAACGTCGTCTACCTCCGCTACCTGGAGGAGGCGCGGATCGACTTCATGTTCCGGGTGGCGGAGGAGTCGGTGCGCGACGCGGAGACGGGAGCGGAAGTGCCGTTCCGCGGCGGCTGCGTGGTGGCCAGGCACGAGATCGACTACCTGCGTCCGCTCTTCCACCGGCACGAGCCGGTGACGGTCGAGACCTGGGTGACGAAGCTCAACGCGGCCTCCGCCACTCTCGCCTACGAGATAAGCGACGCGGGCAGGGTGCACGCACGGGCGACGACCGTCATCGTCCCCTACGACCTGAAGGAGGAGCGTCCGCGGCGGATGACCGCCGGCGAACGGGCGTTCCTGGAAGGCTACTTGGATGACAGTGCGTCAGCGTCTCGTCTTCGCTGACCCCGGTGAGGCAGCGGGGCTCGAAGCGTTTCTCGGGCGTCTGCTGCGCTGGGAGAAGAACGCCGCCGTCCGTATCCAGGCGGGCGGCGGCGTCGTCGGGATCTTCGCGAAACCCGCCCGGTTCGAGGTGGTGGCCGTGCGTACGGCCCGGTTGCTGGAGTCCGCGGAGACGGACGCCACCGTCTCCGCCGGTGAGCTCCTCGAAGGGCTGGACGAACCAGCGGAGGCCTTCACCGTCCCCGCTCCGGTCACCGGCCCGCCGTGGACGGGCGTCCTGCCACCGCGTGGCGGCTGGGAGGCCTTCGGCGAGGTGCCGGCGGACGCCGTGCGTGCGGTGGCCGGCGCCGCTGTGGCCGAATTCCGGGAGCGGGCCGAGCAGTTGCAGCAGCGGGACCGTACCCGCGCGAAGCTGGACGCGCTCGCCGAGGAGATCTGGTCCCGGCCGCTGGGCCGTACCCCTCTTCCTCTGCGCGCCGTGCACGCCGCCTACGCACTCGGCTTCCTCGCGGGCGAGGAGCCTCTGGGCCTGCTGAGGACCGGTTCCTGGCTGCGCCTGCGCACACCGGCCGGTTCGGTCGTGGTGCGCCAGGGAGGGGAGAAGGGGCAGGGGCTGAGCGTCACGCCCGTCTGACGCCACACGGCAGCGGCTCTTCCGCAGCCGTGCTGCGCGCTTCTCCGCCGCGTCGGGCAGGGCCGCTCTCCGCCCTACTCCGCTGTGTTGATCATGGAGTTGGCGGCGTACACGAGGTAGTCCCAGAGCTGGCGCTCGTGCTCGGGAGCGAGTTCCAGGCTGTCGACGGCGTCCCGCATGTGCTTCAGCCACGCGTCGTGGGCCGCCCTGTCGACCTTGAAGGGCATGTGGCGCATGCGCAGCCGCGGATGGCCGCGCGAATCGCTGTACGTGCGGGGTCCGCCCCAGTACTGGATCAGGAAGAGCGTGAGCCTCTCCTCGGCCGGGCCGAGGTCCTCCTCCGGGTACATCGGGCGAAGCACCGGGTCCTCGGCGACACCCTCGTAGAAGCGGTGCACGAGGCGCCGGAACGTCTCCTCGCCGCCGACCTGCTCGAAAAAGGTCTCCGTCTGCAAGCTGCCGCGCCGAATCTCCATCACGCCTCCATGGTGTCAGATGCTCCGGCCGAGGCCGCCGGTCCTAGGTCCCGGCAGCCCCGGCCGGCGGAAGCGCGAAGGCACGGTGCCCGTGTGCGGCGCCGCGCGGCGGCAGGGTTCCCCATGCCGCCGCGCGGCCTCACGCGCTCACGTTCCCGGTCCGCTCAAGCGTCGTCCCAGCGGAAGAACCGGGAGGCGATCAGCGTGACCACCGCCGCGAACAGCAGCAGTCCGCCCATCACCGGCAGCGCCGCGCCCCAGCTCTCCCCCCTGGTCATCACGGACTGCATGGCCTCCGCGAGGTGCGTCAGCGGGAGGAAGTCGGAGACGGTGCGCACCCATGCCGGCGCGATCTCCAGCGGGAAGAACGAGCCGGAGAGGAAGGCCATGGGTAGGACGATCAGCTGCGCCAGCCCGTTCGCCGCCTCCTCGGTCTTCGCCCAGGAGCCGATGAGCAGCCCTATCGACATGAACGCCAGCGTCCCGCAGGCGACCAGCGGCAGGCTGAGCCACCAGTGGCCCGTCAGCCGCAGCCCGTACATGGGCAGCGTCGCCAGTCCGATGAAGATCGCTGTCTGTGCGAACGCCAGAGCGAGGTTCACCCCGACTCTCGCCCCGACGACCGAACCCGCGGTCACGGGTGAGAGCCACAGCCGCCTCAGGATGCGCTTCTTCCGCCAGCTCACCAGGTTCAGGGCCGAACCGAAGACGCCGCCCATGGCGACCGCCCAGCTCAGCAGCCCCGGCGTGAGGAACTGGATGGGTTTGACTGATTCGTCCTCGACCTGCTTCGTGGCCAGCCGGTAGGCGGGAGGCTGCCCCGTGGCTGCCTGGTTCGCCTGCTGCAGCACCGAGTTCACCACGGCGCGCACGTTGCCGGCGCGGGCCGAGTCCGCGGCGGAGTAGCGCAGCTCGACTGCTTTCCCGTCGCCCTGGAAGACGGCGGCGTCGACGTCTCCCTTCCGCACCTGTGCCAGGGCGTCCCGGCGGGCAGCCGCGGAGCCGCCGGTCTTCTCGATCTTCAGCACGCCGTGGAGGGCGGAGCGCTGGCTGTCCGGCATGGCGTCGAACACCTTGACGTTCCCGACCTGGACCACCTCCGCCCGGGGCGTCGAGTCGCTGCCGAACAGCGCCCCGAACATGGCCAGGAACATCAGCGGGAAGACGAGCATGAAGAAGACCGCCGCACGGTCGCGCAGCAGCCCCAGCGCCATCGCCCGGGAGAGGCTCAGGAAACTCTTCATTCGCGGTACTCCCTCCCCGTCAGCTGGAGGAAGACGTCCTCCAGCGACCGCACCCCCAACTCCTCGATCAGCTGCGCGGGAGCGCCCACGCGCAGGACCCGGCCCTCGTCCATGATCGCGACGCGGTCGCACAGCACCTCGGCCTCGTCCATGTAGTGCGTGGTCAGCACGACCGTGCGGCCCTCGGAGTTGATCGTGCGCAGCAGGTCCCACAGGTTCCGCCGCGCCTGCGGGTCGAGGCCGGTCGTGGGCTCGTCGAGGAAGACGAGCTCGGGGTCGTGCACGAGAGCGCAGGCGATGGAGAGCCGCTGTGCCTGGCCCCCTGAGAGCTTGTTCTCCCGCGTGCGGCTCTTCTCCGCCAGGCCCACCGTCTCGAGCATCTCGTCCGCCCGGGCGGAGGGGACGCCGTAGATGGAGGCGAAGGTGTGTATCTGCTCGCGTGCGCTGAGCCGTTCGAAGAAGGCGGACGCCTGCAGTTGCACGCCTATTCGCCGCAGCAGCGTCTTGTTGCGCGGCCAGGACGGCTCGCCCAGCAGCGTCGCCGTGCCCTCGTCGGGCTCGCGCAGTCCTTCGACGATCTCGAGAGTCGTCGTCTTTCCTGCCCCGTTGGGCCCGAGGATCCCGTAGAACTCCCCGTGCCTCACCTCGAAGGTCGCGCCGTCGACGGCTTGAGTCTCGCCGTAGCGCTTGCGCAGCCCTTCCGCGGTGATCGCGTTTCCTGTCATGCGCGGAGGCTAGGCGCTGAACATCACCTTCCGGCCTCGCGTGCGACGCGACAGCGCAGCACAGTGGAGACATGCCTGGTGCTCCGGAGCTTCTGAGGCAGATCGAGGCGAGCGGCGCCCTGACCGACCCGGCGTGGAAGGCCGCCTTCGCCGCAGTGCTGCGCGAGCTGTTCGTGCCGTACTACTACGTGACCGGGCCGGACGGCGCCCCGCAGCGGCTGTGGCGCGACGATCCCGACCCCGAGCTCCGTTCACGCTGGCTGGCAGGTGTGTACGACGACGTCCCACTGGCCACGCGGGTCCGCGACGGTGAACTGGTCTCCTCCAGCAGCCAGCCGTCGCTGATGGCACGCATGCTGGAGGCGCTGCAGGTGCACGACGGCATGAACGTGCTGGAGATCGGCGCCGGCTCCGGCTACAACGCGGCGCTCCTCGCGCACCGCCTGGGCGACGGCCTCGTGACCACCATCGACGTCGACCCCGCCATCACCAGCGCCGCCCGCGAGCACCTCGCCGCCGCGGGCCACCGTCCGCGCGTCGTCACCGGCGACGGCACACGGGGCGCTCCCGCCCACGGCCCGTACGACCGGATCATCGCCACGTGCGAGCTGTCCTCCGTGCCCAGCGTCTGGCTGAGCCAGTGCACGACCGGGGCGCTGGTCCTGGCACCGCTCGGCACGGGGCTTGTCAGCCTCCGCGTGACCGACGGGCAGCACGCCAGCGGACGCTTCCACGACCTCCCCGTCTTCTTCGTCCCGCTGCGCGGCGCCGGGCCGGGGGAGCGGAGAACGCAGGCGGGGCGGGACATCCCACGGCACGCACAGCGGCACGACTCCTTCCAGTTCCTGTTCGGCCTGACGGCGGGCTCGATGGAACCGCACGAGGTCTACGAGCTGTGGCGCACGGCGGGACGCCCCGGCCGGGAGCGCTACGGGGTGACGCTGCGCAAGGGCGAGCAGTGGGTGTGGCTGGACAGTCCGGACGGCCCCTGCACCTGGCCGCTGGCGGGCAGCTGAACGTTCCCGCTCAGCCTGGGGGCGCAGCGTCCGGCTGCGCGTCCGGACAGCGCGCCGCCGTACATCGGGACAGCGCTCTGCCGAACATCCGGACAGCCCCGGCCCCTCCCCAGCGGAGCGGTGGCGGGGCTAGCTTCGGGAGGATGATCAGCGGACTGCCCTTCCTCGCCCTGCTCGGCGGGGTCGTGCTGCTCGGCTCGTCGGTGCAGCGGATGAGCGGCATCGGCTTCGGGCTCCTGGCCTCGCCCGCGCTCGTACTGCTCATGGGGCCGGTGGACGGCGTCGCGCTCGTCAACTGCGCGGGCGTCGTCATCGGAGTCGCCGGGCTCGCCACGACATGGCGGCAGGTGCGGCTGCGCACCATGGTGCCCCTGGTCGCCGCGGCGGCGGTCACGGTGCCCCTCGGGGCGTGGTTCGCACTGCGGCTGCCGGAGCCGGTGCTGCTGACCGTGCTCGGCGGTCTCATCACGGGAGCGGTGCTGCTGGTGGTCCTGGGCGCACGGGTACGGGCGCTGCACGGGACGGGCGGCGCGGTGGCGGCCGGTGCCGCGAGCGGATTCATGAACTCCGCGGCGGGCACCGGCGGGCCGGCGCTCTCCCTGTACGCCGTCAACGCGGGATGGTCCGCCCGGGAGTTCGTGCCCAACGCGCAGTTCTACGGACTGTGCGTCAACCTTCTCTCCGCTCTCGCCAAGGGGGTTCCCCACCTCGCCCGTCCCGCCTGGCTGCTGGTCGCCCTCACCATGGGTGCCGGCATCCTGCTGGGCAGTGCGCTCGCCGCACGTACGCCGGAGAACGGGGCCAGGCGTCTCATCCTGGGACTGGCGCTGGCGGGTGGCGTGGCCACCCTCGCGAAGGGACTCTGGCAGCTGGCGGCGTGATGCTCCGGCGCCCTCCCCGAACCGGGCGCGGACCGCGGCCGCCCCGCGTGCGAACTCCCGCTCGCTCCCCGCCGCCGCTCCGCACTCCGGCCGCGCTCCCCGCGGGGGAACCGGCACCCCTCCGCGCGCGTGATGACGGGATGACGGCGCACCGGCCACGGGCAGATCCCGATCCGAACAAGATCCCTGCCGAAACGGTGTGGCCCGCGATCCTCGCGGCCATACTCTGGCGGGTGGTTCCGGACCCGCAGCGACAGCCACGTCGCACGAAGTGGGCGTGGGGGAGGACCGGCAGCGAACAGGGGGAGGGTGACGAGCCGTGACACAGCCGCTCACGCAGCCGGCACGGCTGTCCGGCTCCGTGTCCCGCGCCGCCGGCCGCCCGGGGCACACCGGCGCGGCACGTGCCTGCGAACGTACGGCCGGACGACCGCTGTTCACGCCCGTCCGGCCCGCGGGGGGCGGCTCTCCCGAGCCGGCGCGACAGCCGGAGGGACGGGCGACGCGACGGCCGTCCGGCGCTCCCGGCCGGGCGGACGGCGGGGCACGCCGGACAGCGAGTCGTCTGCCGGCGACATCAACCGGGCGGCATCAGGGAAGTAACCCTCGCCGCCGAAACCACGGCACCTGGACCGACGGGGACGGCGGCCGGGACCGGCCGGCGTCCGACGGCGACCGGCAGCAGACCACGACGGAAGCGGTGAGGTGATCGATGGGGCCCGCTGGACCCACCGGCCCGGTGATGAGCCGGGAGGAGGTCGACCGTGCTCTGGAACGGCTGACCGCCGAACACGAGGCGGTCGAGTCGTCGCTGCTCGCGCTGCAGGACCACGCGGGGCGCCGCCTCCTGGAGGGCGCGCGTCTCACCGGTACGACCGCTCACCGGTGGGCGCAGGCCGAGGCCGCCATCACCCAGCTCTGGAACGTCTTCGAGACCTACAGCGCGGCCCTCGGCAAGGCGCAGGAGGTCCGCGAGCGGCGCCGCTGGCCCAGCCGGGAGGACCTCGTCGAGCTCACCCGGCTGCTGCGCGGCACGCACACCGTGCCGGGGAGCGCCCTCAACGCGGGCGGCTCGGGAGCGGGGCCGGACTCCGTGGAGGGCGCGAGGCTCACGGAGGACGTGACGCTGAGCGGTCTCGTCGAGTGGATGAACACCTGGTACGCGCGGGCTCTCGACGTGGTGGCGGCGGCCGACTCGGTCTGGTCGGCCCTGCCCGCCCGGATAGACCTGCTCGCCGCCGAGCTGCGGCGGGTGCAGTCGCTGGCGCACTCCGTGGGCGTACGCCCCGGTGAGCATCCGTCAGGCGACGACCTGGAACAGACGACCGAGGAACTGACCGCGCTGAGGGCGGAGGTCGTCGCCGATCCGCTCGCCTTCTGGATCCCGGCCGGCGGCAGCAGCGCGCCGGGCGGCGGAAGGCCAGACACCGACCGGTACGACCGCGCGGCCCGCGCTCTGGAGGACATCCGCCGGGAGATCGACGCCGTCCTGAACGTCCGGCAGGACTCCGAGCAGCGGCTCATGCGGCTGCGCGACGTCCTGTCCCGGGCGGACCGCACGCTCGCCGAAGCGCGCGCGGCGCGCGGCGAGGTACTGGCGAAGATCGCGGCCTCCGAGGTCCCCGCCGTCAGCGGCCCCCCGACAGCGCTGCAGGAGCAGCTCTCGGCCGCGGCCGAGTACCGGCGCCACTCCCAGTGGCACCGTCTCTCGCCGCTGCTGGAGGGTCTCGAACAGCGGGCGGAGGACGAGCTGGAGCGGGCGCGGGCCCAGCTCTCGGCCGTGACCGCCCCGCTCGCCGTACGGGCGGAGCTGCGCGGGCGTCTGGACGCGTACAAGGCGAAGGTTGCCCAGCACGGCATGTCCGAGGACCGGATGCTGATGGAGCGGTACGACGCGGCCCGCCGGATGCTGTGGAGCGCGCCGTGCGATCTGCGCGCCGCGGAGGACGCCGTACTGCGCTACCAGCACGCGGCCCAGGAGGTCCTGGCGCCGCGGCGGGGCGACCCGGCACCCGCCGAGGGGGTGGCGGAGTCGTGAGCGCGGCGCGGGAAGAGGCGGGACCGCGGGCGGCAGCCGGTGGACCGTCACCGCGGCCCGCCCGGCCCGCGGTGGCGCTGCCCCGCGGGGCAGGGCGCCGGGCGCGGTCACGGGGAGCGGGGCGGAGGGCGCTGAGCGCCGCCGGCGCACGGAACGGCTTCCGGGCGGCAACCGGGACGGGGCAGGTCTGCGTCCCCGGCTATGAGGCTCGTACCGCCTGCTCGCCAATGCTCGTGCAGTCCGGCACCGAGAGGATCGAACCGGTGGAAACGGGAAACCCGTTCCACCCCAGGACGTGGGTGTGACGATGCTTGATCAACTGTCCGCATGCCCCAGCTGCGCAGAGCCGCTGGAGGAAGGCGACCGCTTCTGTGGCGCATGCGGTGCCGACCTGACGGCGGCGGGGCGTGCGGTTCCCGGCACCGGGGCCCAGCGGCCTCCGTCCGGGAGCGGCCATGCCCCGCAACCCGTGCCCGCGACCACCTCGTTCACGGGGCCCGTTCCGCCGCCGCCTCCCGCGCCTCCCGTTCCGCCGCTGCCGGAGTTCCGCGATCCGGCGACGCCGCCCGCCAACGCTCCGGGCGCACCGCCCGCACCGCCCGCACCGCCCGCGGTGGCCCAGCCAGCTCCGGCGGGTCCGCCGGCCGCGCAGCCCGTTCCGCCGTCCCCTGCGGCGGCTCCGCAGCCGCCTCATGGACCGTCCGCCGGTATGCCCCCGGGGCCGCCGGCGGTGCCCCCGGCCGCTCCGGGCGAGGAGGACTTCACGCTGCCGCCCGCGGGCGTCCGGCCGGGCGGCTCGCCGGCTGCCGGTGCGGCGTTCGACCAGCCTCCTCACGGCGGGCCGCAGCCCGAACGGGGCTACGAGCAGCCGCAGGGGCGGCCGCCGTACGCGCAGCAGCACCCCGAGCAGCACCCGTCCGGTCAGCAGCACCCGTCCGGTCAGCCGCATCCCGAACAGCCCGGTCCGTCCGCGACGGGCGAGCCGGGCGCAGGGCCGGAGACGCTGTCTCCGGACGGGGCCGACGAGCGCTCCGCCGACCCCCGCGCCATGCTCGACGACTCACCGCACCCGGCCGCCGGAGGCTCCGCGGACGGTGAGGGGGCGCCGCTCCCGGATCCGTCCGGCGAGGGCGACACCCTCTCGGCGGCCATGCCCCGCTGCGTCGCCTGCGGCACGGGGGCCGTCGACGCGGACGGCTACTGCGAGCACTGCGGCCACAAGCAGCCGCGCGAACGGGACCACATGGAGCGCGAGTTGCCGTCCGCGGCGGCAGCCAGCGACCGCGGGCTCCGTCACCACCGCAACGAGGACTTCTTCGAGCTGCACGAGGCGGCGACGTCGAAGGGCTCGCCCGCGACCATCGCCGTGGTGTGCGACGGCGTCTCCTCGGCCACCAGGCCCGACGACGCGTCGGCCGCCGCCGCGCGTGCGGCGAGCGCCTCCCTGCGCGAGGCCCTCCTCAAGGGCACAGCGTCGCAGCAGGCGATGCACAGTGCGCTTCTGGCGGCGGCGGAGGCCGTCAACTCCCTTGCCGCGGAAGGCCCGAACGAACCCTCGAAGAACGCCCCGGCGTGCACGATCGTCAGCTCGCTCACAGCGGACGGCATCCTCACCATCGGCTGGATCGGCGACAGCCGCGCCTACTGGGTGCCCGAAGACCGTGCGGCACCGCCCGCGCGGCTGACCGAGGACGACTCCTGGGCGGCGCAGATGGTCGCCGCCGGTCTGATGAGCGAGGACGAGGCGTACGCGGACGCCCGTGCGCACGCGATCACCGGCTGGCTCGGGGCGGACGCGTACGAGATCGACCCGCACACCGCGTCGTTCAAGCCGGACGGCCCCGGCGTCGTGATCGTCTGCACGGACGGGCTGTGGAACTACGCGGAGTCCGCCGAGCAGATGGCGGCGGTGCTGCCGGCCGACGCCGGCCGGCGTCCCCTGCAGAGCGCCCAACGCCTCGTCGGTTACGCCCTGGACGGGGGCGGCCACGACAACGTGACGGTGGCCGTCGTCCCCTTCCGGGTGACGGCCGGCGGACAGGACGCCTCCTGAACGGCCGCGGAGTGACCCGAGCGATGTGACTTCAGCGAGGTACCTGAGCTGTGGCGTCAGCGAGGCGCGCGAGCCGCCGCTTCGGGCCGCCGCAGCGGCGGCCCGAAGCGGCGCGTCAGTGGCGTGAGCGCGGAGCAGTGACAACGACCTGAGGAAGGCGCCGGAACGAAACCGTCACGACTGGGGCCGGAACGAAACCGGAGCGACGGGGGAGAGGGTCCTCGCATGCGGGGTGCGCAAGAGGGAACCGTGCGCCCCGGCACCTTCACCCCGCCCACCCCGGCTACGGAGCAGGAGTCCACCAGATGGCCAGTTTCGCCGAGTTCGGCGCACCGCGGTTCTCCGTGGACGTCTACCAGAACGAGTACCTGCCGGAGGGCGCCCGGGAGGTCGACGCGATCGTCACCGTCACGTCGCGGCCGGGAGGCACCGCACGCGGCTTCCCGGCGGCCGGCGCGGGCACAGGGGCGCCGTCCTCCGCTGGAGGGGCACCGGGCCGCACGGACGCCGCGGTCGTGATCATGATCGATGCGTCCGGTTCGATGGACTACCCGCCCAGCAAGATGCGCAACGCCCGCGACGCCACAGCGGCGGCGATCGCCACACTGCGCGACGGCGTCTCCTTCGCGGTCGTCGCCGGGACGCACCAGGCCGAGGAGATCTACCCCGGGGGCGGCACCATGGCCGTCGCAGGCCCGGAGACCCGTGAGCAGGCGGGCAAGGCGCTGCGCAAGCTCCGCGCGGGCGGGGGCACGGCGATCGGCACCTGGCTGCGGCTGGCGGACAAGCTGCTCTCCGGGTCGGACGCCACCGTCCGGCACGCCGTGCTGCTGACCGACGGACGCAACGAGCACGAGGAACCGGAACGCCTGCGGGAGGCGCTCGACGCCTGTGCCGGCCGCTTCACGTGCGACGCCCGGGGGGTGGGGACCGACTGGGACGTCAAGGAGGTCACCGGCATCGCCTCGGCCCTCCTCGGCTCCGCCGACATCGTGGCCGATCCCGAGGGCCTCACCGCCGACTTCGAGGAGATGATGCGGAACGCCATGGGCAAGGAGGTCGCCGATGTGGCGCTCCGCCTGTGGACCCCGCAGGGCTCCTCGGTGAAGCTCGTCAAGCAGGTCGCGCCCACGGTGGAGGATCTGACGGACCGCCGCACCGGGGCGGGACCGCGCTCCGGCGACTACCCCACCGGTTCCTGGGGGGACGAGTCCCGCGACTACCACGTCCGCATCGAGGTCCCGGCGGCCGAGATCGGGCAGGAGATGCTGGCCGGCAGGGCCGCGCTGATCGTCCCGGAGGCCGGCGGCGGCACTCCGCAGACCCTCGCCCAGGGCCTCCTGCGCGCGGTGTGGACGGACGACATGGCCGCCGCGACCTCCATCAACGCCCAGGTCGCGCACTACACGGGCCAGGTCGAGCTCGCCCGGGCGATCCAGGACGGGCTGGACCTGCGCAAAGCAGGGGACGAAAAGGGCGCGACGGCGAAACTCGGCCGTGCGGTCCAGTTGGCGCACGATTCCGGAAATGGGGATACTTCGAAGTTGCTTTCGAAGGTGGTGGACGTGGTCGACGCCCCGACCGGTACTGTTCGGCTGAAGGCGAAGGTTGCAGACGCCGACGAGATGACGCTGGAGGCGCGGTCCACGAAGACGGTCCGCGTGAAGATTTAGCAGACCCGCGAGGGACGTACCTCGGGTACGGAAGTCCAGGAGCACAAGGGGGAGGCACTCACCATGCCGACTTGCCCGAACGGACACCAGTCGGCGGCCGACGACTGGTGCGAGGTATGCGGTCACCGCATGGCCGACGCGACCGGCGCACCCACCGGTGCCCCGCAGCCGCCCTCTCCGCCCGGGCCGTCCGTTCCGTCGGCACCCGGAGGCGGATACGGCTACCCCGGCCCGCAGTCCGCGCCCGGCGCTCCCGTGCCCCCCGGCGCACCGGTGCCTCCCGGCGCTCCCGTTCCTCCCGGTGCACCCGTGCCCCCTGGTGGGACGGCGCCTCCCGGACCGCCGCAGCAGCAACAGCCGCCGCAGGGCTACGGATACCCCGGGCCGGGCGGTCCCGGCGGCCCGCCGTCGCAAGGGGGTCCCGGTCCCGGCGTCCCGGGCGGCCCCGGCCAGGGCGGTCCGGGTGAGACCTGTCCGCAGTGCGGCAGGCCCCGCGACGGACAGGCGCCCTTCTGCAACGGGTGCAGCTACAACTTCCTGACGCACTCCCCGACGGCGTTCGCTCCCTCGAACCAGCAGCAGCCGGGAGGCTTCCCGCCACCCGGCCAGCCCGGTCAGCCCGGTCCAGGGCCGCAGGGCCAGCCGGGTCCGGGTCAGCCGGGTCCGGGGCAGCCGGGTCAGCCCGGCGGCCCGTTCGGCCAGCAGGCGCCGCCGCAGGGCGCTCCCGGCACGCAGGGCGGACAGCAGGGGCCGCCGTCACCGCCGTTCCCCGGTGCCGGGCCGTCGCAGGGCGGTCAGGACCGGTCGTTCGACTTCGACAACGCGCAGCCCCCGCACCAGACGAACCGCACCGGTGAGCAGCCGGCACCGGACTCCCAGCAGGGCCCCGGCGGTTACCCGCAGGGCCCGGGGCAGCCCGGACCGGGGTTCCCGCAGGCGGCACCGGTGCACTCCCTGGGCGGCCAGCCGATGGCACCGCCCGCGCCCGGCGGGCCGCAGCAGCCGGGTGCTCCGAGCGGCGACTGGACGATTCCGCCGCCTCCCGGAGGCCCGGGGGAGCAGGGCCAGCAGCCCGGCCCGCCGCAGCAGTTCCAGCACCAGCCGCCGGGCCCGCCTCAGCAGCAGGGCCAGCACCAGCAGCAGGGTCAGCCGGGTCCGGGGCAGCCGCAGCCGGGCCAGCCGGGGCAGGGTCAGCCCGGTCCGGGGCAGCCTGGTCCGGGTCAGCCGATGCAGCAGCCCGGCAACGCCTCGTGGGTGGCGGTCATCGCGCCCGACCGCGAGTACTTCGCGGCGATGATGGACCGCAGCGGGCCGGAGGCGTCGAGTCTCAACCTGCCCGCGTACTCGCCCGAGCAGCAGCTCCCCATGGCCGGCAACCAGATCACCATCGGCCGCCGCCGCCATTCGACAGGCGAGTCGCCGGACATCGATCTGGCGCGTACGCCCGAGGACCCGGGCGTCTCCCACCAGCACGCCGTGCTGGTGCAGCAGCCGGACGGCAGCTGGTCGGTCGTCGACCAGGACTCCACGAACGGCACCACGATCAACGGAGCCGAGGATCCGATCCAGCCGTTCGTGCCCGTTCCGCTCAAGAGCGGCGACCGCGTCCACGTCGGCGCCTGGACGACCATCACCGTGCACCGCACCTGACCGCAGCTGTGACGTGCGGGTCACCGCCCGGCCCGCCGCGTGCGGGCCGGGCGGTCTCATGCCGGTGACAGTTCGCAGCGGTGGCTGAGCAGGTTGCCCAGCCATCCGGTGCTGTCGCCGTCCTTGAAGGAGCGGGCGGTTCCGGTCAGCGGCCCGTTCCCGCCGCGCAGGTCCAGCGCCAGCAGGGGGCTGTTCAGCCGTGCGTCGGCGGTGGGGAGCTGCAGGGGGAAGACGCCCTGCAGGTCGGAGTGGTCGGAGGCGGTCGTCCGGCATGCGGCGCGTTCGCCTGCCACCTCCAACTCGGCGCGGCTGTCCGGCAGTACGCGCACGACTGCCGGAAGGTCCGCGTCGGGGGTGCGGATCGTGCCCGTCCACGAGCCGTGCGGCAGTGCCGTCGTACGGCTGGACGGTGGGAGGGCCGGAGTGATCTGCGCGGGCTCGAATCCGGGGACGAGCGTGCGCAGTACGTACTCCACGATCTGGTCGCGCGCCGCCTTGCGCGTGGAGTTGGTGAGCACGGCGACGGAGAGACCCCGCGCCGGGACCGCGGCCGTCATCACGGCCGTACCGCCCATGCTTCCGCCGTGGCTGCGGACGACGGGGCCACCGCCTCGGGAGACGCACCAGCCGAGGCCGTAGCCCAGCCGCGAGTGGACCGGGTGTGGCTCGGACGCCGCCTCGGCTGTCGCCGGTCGCAGCAGGCTTCCGAAGGACTGCGCGAACAGGGCCACTTCGGGCGCCGTCGCCCACCCCATGGACGCCCCGGGGTGGCTGGAGTCGCACCGCTCCGGGTAGGCGCGGCCGTCGGCCGTGTACCGTACCGCGGCCCGCGGCGTACCGGCCGACGGGCGGGACGTCCCCGCCCGGCCGGATCGGTGGAAGGGGCCCAGGTGGAAGCTCGTGAGACCGAGGGGCCCGCAGACGCGTTCCTCCAGGAACCGCTCCAGCGACTGCCCGGTGGCCGACTCCAGCGCCTGCCCCAGGAGCCGGTAGCCGAGGTTCGCGTACTCGAACGCGCCGCCCGGCCGGCGGTGTGTGCGCGTGTACCGGTCGGCGTCGATGCGGTGGCTGCCGGTCGTGCCGTAGTGGAAGTCGTAGTGGGGGGCCAGGCCGCCCCGGTGCTGCAGAAGCTGCCGCACAGTGGGCGCGGCATGCCCGTCCCGGCGGGCCACGGCGGGCAGGGGGACCGGCGCGTCGAGCTGGAGCAGCCGCTCGTCGGCGGCCAGGAGTACGGCGGTCGCGGTGAACGGCTTGGTCACCGAGGCGAGGGCGTACGCGGTGCCGGGGGTCGCGGCGACACGGGATTCGACGTCGGCCCACCCGTAGGCCCGCGCGAAGGTGATCTCGCCGTGTTCGGCGACAGCGACCGAGGCGGAGGGGCAGTCGTGCTCTTCGAGCGCGGCGGCGCACAGTTCGTCCGTGCGCCGTGTGCTGAGCGACGCGCCTGCCGTTCCGGGGCCGTCGTCCATGTCCGTCTCCGATCGCCGGGGTGAGCGAGCGACTTCGAGTATCAGGTGTAGTGCGCCCGTAGCTTCGCGTGGGCCCCGGGCGGTGCCCCGGCACGGTCCAGGGCCAGCAGGGCGGAGCCCAGTACGGGCGGGGCGGCGACCACACGGGGTGCGGCCAGCGGGGCGGCGGCGGCGAGTTCGCGCGTGAGGTGGTCGTGCAGCAGCGGATGGCGTGCGGCGGCGACGCTGCCGCCGAGGAAGACGGGGGTCTCGGTCGCCAGCAGGTCCAGCCGGGACAGCGTCACGGAGACCATGGAGACGATCTCCTCGGCCTGCCGGTGCACGAGGGCGCGGGCCACCGGATCGCCCGCGGAGGCCACGGTGAACAGGAGCGGCGTGATCTCGTGCATGCGCGTACGCGGCAGGTCGCCCATGTGGAACGCCTCGATGAGGGCGTACATGGAGGGGAGACCGAAGTGCCCCGGCAGGGCTCCGGCGAGCTGAGTGGGTTCGCCGCGGCCGTCCTCCGACCGGGCCGCGTACCAGATCGCCTCGTCCGACAGGCCGCCTCCGCCGCCGAAGTCGCCGGAGAGGCGGCCGAGTGCGGGGAAGCGGTGGGTGTTGCCGCTGCCGTCCTGGCCGACGCAGTTGATGCCCGCGCCGCAGACGACGGCCACCCCGTGCTCCACCGACGCGTCGTCGGGGAGTCCGGCGCGGAGGATGGCGAAGGTGTCGTTCGCGACGTGGGTGGTGCGTCCCCAGCGCCGTGCCGCGAGGGCCGCCGCCAGTTCCTTCTCCTCGCGCGGCAGGTCGGCGTTGGCGAGGCAGGCCGAGACGTGCGCGACAGGCGGCGCCGCGGAGTCCGGCTCGTCCCCGGCGGGCTCCCCTGTGGCTGCTGCGGGCGGCGCTCCCGCCTCGGCGAGCGCCTCGCCGACCGTCGCCGACAGCGCGCCGACAGCCGCGCGGACGCCCACGGCCGGTGGCTGGAACCCGCCGCCGCGTGCGCTGCCCAGCACCTCTCCGCCGGCCGATACGACCGCCACGTCCGTCTTGCTGTTGCCCGCGTCGATGGCCAGGCAGGCGGAGGTCAGAGCCACGCCAGATGCTCCCTGTTGTGTGCGAGCAGACGGTCGGTCAGTGCCTCGGCCTCGCGGTACTGGCCGATGAGGGGGTGCGCCAGCAGCGCGTCGAAGACCCTGTCGCGCCCTCCGCGCAGGGCCGCGTCCAGCGCCAGGTCCTCGTAGGCGGTGACGTGGGCGATCAGGCCCGCCATGAGCGGCCCGACCGGCGGCGCGGGGAGCGGTTCGGCGCCCGCGCCGCTGACGGCGGCCGGCACCTCGACCACGGCGTCGTCGGGGAGGAAGGGAAGGGTGCCGCTGTTGCGGACGTTCACGACCTGCACGTCGGCCGACCGGCCCTCCGCGGACCCCGTGCCCAGCAGCGAAGCGGCCAGGGCGACGGCGGCCTCCGAGTAGAACGCACCGCCCCTGCGGCTCAGCAGCTCGGGTTTCGCGTCCAGCGAGGGGTCGCGGTACATCTCCAGCAACTCCCGCTCGATAGCGGCGACTTCCGCTGCCCGTGACGGCTTCGAGCCGAGTTCGCCGACCACTTCGTCGTGCCGGTAGTAGTACCGCAGGTAGGACGAGGGGACCGCGCCGAGCCTCTCCAGGAGGGTGAGCGGCATCTGCAGGAACTCCGCGATCGCCGCACCGTGTTCGCCGAGCAGCCGCGGCAGTACGTCCTCGCCGTCGGGGCCGCCCAGCCGGACGCCGAGCTCCCAGGTGAGGTGGTTGAGCCCGTAGTGGTCGAGGTGGATCTCTTCCGGCGGAACCTCCAGAAGCCCCGCGACCTTGCGCTGCATGTGGATCGCCGCGTTGCACAGCCCGATCGCCTTGTGCCCTGCCTGCAGCAGCGCGCGGGTCACGATGCCGACCGGGTTGGTGAAGTCGATGATCCAGGCGCCGGGGTTCGTCCGGCGCACGCGTTCGGCTATGTCGAGCACCACGGGGACAGTGCGAAGGGCCTTCGCGAGCCCGCCGGCGCCTGTCGTCTCCTGGCCGACGCAGCCGCACTCCAGCGGCCACGTCTCGTCCTGAAGACGTGCGGCCTGGCCGCCGACGCGAAGCTGCAGCAGTACGGCGTCCGCGCCCTCGATCCCCGCGTCCAGGTCCGCCGTGGTCGTGACAGCCGCGTCGTGTCCGGCACTGCGGAAGATTCTTCGCGCGAGTCCGCCGATCACGTCGAGCCGCTCCGCGGCGGGGTCGATCAGGACCAGCTCGCCGACCGGAAGCGTGTCGCGCAACCGTGCGAAACCGTCGACGAGTTCGGGCGTGTAGGTGGAGCCGCCACCGACCACTGCGATCTTCATGCGTCTGCGAATTCCTTTCCGGGGTGGGAGCGAGGGCGGCCGGACCGGGAGACCGTCCGGCGGTCGCGGCGGTGAAGCGGCGTACGCGGCGGTGAACCGGTCGGGGCCGTGCAGCGTGCCGGGCCTCAGGGCGCGCGGGCGGCCGTGGTGTCGAACACCTCGTCGCGCGTGGTGAGGAGCGCGCTCTGCAGCGCTCCGTGCAGGACGGGATGTTCCGTGACGGTGCCCAGCAGCAACGGCGGTCTCGGCACGGTGAGTTCGTCCAGCTCCGCCTGGATCAGCGCGCGCAGCGGCTCGCCCCCGGCGTTGAGGAGGCCCCCGGACAGCACGATCAACTGCGGATCGAGGACGGAGACCATGGCCGCGAGTCCGACAGCGGTCCCGCTCGCGAAACGGCGCAGCAGTTCACTGTGGGGGCCGGGGCGGTCGTCGCCGGTTCCCTGGCGGGGGACGCCGGGTTCGCCCTCCGCAGCCACGGCGGCGCGGGAGACGAGGTCTGCCGCACGGTCGTGCGACGAGGCGTCCGGGTCGCAGGGCAGGCCGAGTTCGTGCGCCCAGCGCAGCACCGCTCCGGCGCCGGCCAGCGCCTGGAACCCGCCGCTGTTGACGTGCCCGGGGTCCCGTACGAGAGGCGTGCCCGGGACGGGAAGGAAGCCCACCTCCCCGGCGCCGCCCGTGCGTCCGCGGTGCAGCCGTCCGCCGATGACGAGCGCGGCACCGATGCCCTGCTCGTTCCAGAGCAGGACGAAGTCCTCGTGGCCTCGCGCGGCTCCGCTCTGCTGCTCGGCGACCGCGACGAGGTTGACGTCGTTGTCGTAGTCGAGCGGCATGGGCAGCGCGGCGGCCAGCTCCTCCAGCAGGGTGGGGGAGTGCCAGCCGGGAAGGTGCGAGGCGTAGCGCAGCCTGCCGGTGCTCGGGTCGAACGCACCCGGCGTTCCGACGACGAGCCGGTGCAGCTCGGACTTGTGCACACCGGCTGCCTTGGCGGCGCCCTCCACGGCCTGCACGACGGAGTCCGCCGCGCTGCGCCTGGGCCGCCCGCCTCCCTCCCCTTTCTGCTGCGTCCGGCGCGGGGGTGTGGGCACTTCGAAGACGCCCGCGACGCGTCCGGTGATGTCCGCCACCCCGGCGAGGACGCGGGCGGTGGTGACGTCCACACCGGCGACGTACGCGGCACGCGGATCGACGGCGTACAGCTGCGCGTTGGGGCCGGGCCGGCCCTCGCTCCTGCCGGTGACGACGACGAGGCCCGCGGCTTCGAGACGCGCCAGCAACTGGGAGGCCGTCGGCTTGGACAGTCCGGTCAGCTTGCCGATGCGTCCCCGCGAGAGCGGGCCCTCGGACAGCAGCAGGTCGAGTGCCGCGCGGTCGTTCATCGCGCGCAGTACGCGCGGGGTCCCGGGTGTCATTCCGGCCATCTGTGCCGCCTCCGCCCTGGCACGCACCGGGTACGCAGGCACCGGGACAGGGCACTGTTAGGAGTCTTTCCAATTCCCGGACAGTAGGCCCCACCATTCGGCCGCGTCAATGAACAGTGGTCGCGGAGAGACGGGGAGACGGGGGACATGGGGGAGGGAGAGGGAGACGCGGGGGCAGGGCCCGGGCACAGCGGAGCGCCGCACGGGCCGGTCACGCGTGAGGAGTCCTCTGCGGCAGTCGCCCGCAGCCGATGGTCGAGCGAGGACGAGGGCCGCGGCCTACTTGGTGGCCTTCTGCAGCGGCACCTGTCCGCCGTTCCTGCCGCTCTCCCCGGTGAACGCGGCGTCCGTGTCCGCCCGCGCCGCCTCCAGGGCCAGCGACTCCTCGTCGACGCTCTCGATACCCCTGCTGTCCAGTGCCCGCTTGATGCGCCAGCGCAGCTCGCGTTCCACCCCGAGCGCCTTGCCCGGCATGGTCTTGGCGGAGACCCGGATGACCATCGAGTCGAGCGTCACCGAGTCAAGACCCAGCACCTCGACGGGCTCCCACAGCAGTTCGTCCCAGGGCTCGCTCTTCCCCAGCTCCTGGCCCGCGGAGACGATCGCCGAGCGCACCTCGTCGAGGTCCTCCCCGGCCCGCACCTGTACGTCCACCGCGGCGGTGGCCCAGCCCTGGCTGAGGTTGCCGACCCGCTTGATCTCGCCGTTCCGGATGTACCAGATCTCGCCCCCGTCGCCGCGCAGCTGCGTCACCCGCAGCCCGATCTCCAGGACGACTCCGGAGACCTCGCCGACGTCGACGCGGTCGCCCACGCCGTACTGGTCCTCCAGCAGCATGAAGATCCCGGCCAGCAGGTCCGTGACGATGTCCCGCGCGCCGAACCCTAGGGCCACGCCCGCCACGCCGGCGCTGGCCAGCAGCGGCGCCAGGTTGATGCCGAGGTCGGAGAGGACCATCAGCAGCGCCGTGCCGATGATCACGAAGGAGGCGATGCTGCGCAGCACGGACCCGATCGCCTGGGAACGCTGCCGGCGCCGCTCCCCGCTGACGAGCAGGCCGCGCAGGGCGTTGGCGCTGTCCGCGGCCTCGGCCCTGCGGTTGACGCGCTTGATGAGCCGTGTGATGGAGCGCCGTATGACGTAACGGAGGGTGATCGCGATGACCGCGATGAGCAGGATGCGCAACCCCGCGGCCAGCCACGACGTCCAGTTCTCGCCGATCCACCCGGCGAAGCCGAGGGCCGAGTCCTGGGCGTCTTCCAGTGAGGCGGGTGCGTCCGGTGCGCCTCCGTCTCTCCCGTCCGAGGGGGCCGAGCGGAGTGAGAACGACGGGGCGGAGCCGATCAGCCGGTACACAGCAGAACCTTCCGTACAGGGTCGTTTTCGCTCGCCGCCACAGACTCGCGGGCGCGCCAACCACACTAACGGCGCAGGACGTTCACAACTCGCGGCCCGGTGGGGCATGGGTGTTTTCCAGCCGCGCGCCCGGCCCCGCGATGACGCGTCCCGCACCATCGTGACTGTTCGCGGAAGGGGCGGGGAATTCCTGGAGAGGTGAGAGGTGTGGTTGAAAACACGCTCAGTGCGTTACCTGGTCGTGGTGGCGGATCGGCCAGGGCACGGGACACACTGAGAACAGATCGTCCCGGCGCGAGCCACGCGCCGCAGACGTACAAGGAGGCACCGTGCCGCATGTCCTGGTCCTCAACGCGTCGTACGAGCCGCTGGGCGTCGTACCGCTACGTCGCGCGCTCATCCTCGTGCTGAACGACAAAGCCGTCAGTATCGAGGAGTCCGGCGCCCTGATGCACAGCGCAACCCGCGTGATACCCGCACCGAGCGTCGTGAGGCTGAAGCGCTTCGTACGGGTCCCCTTTCGCGGTGCGGTCCCGCTCACCCGCCGGGCGCTCTTCGCCCGGGACGGCGGCCGGTGCGCGTACTGCGGTGGAGTCGCAACCAGCGTCGACCACGTCATCCCGCGAAGCCGCGGCGGACAGCACACCTGGGAGAACGTCGTGGCGGCCTGCCGCCGCTGCAACCACGTCAAAGCAGACCGTCATGTGGCCGAGATCGGCTGGAGACTGCGGCATCAGCCCGCGCCGCCCTCCGGACTGGCCTGGCGGATCATCGGCACGGGTCATCGTGATCCGCGCTGGATGCCGTACCTACAGCCATACGGCGCGGACGACGCCCTGGCCCGGATCGAAGGCAGAGCGACTGCCTGAGACCGGGTTCTGTTGTTTCCGGGCGTTCCGGGCCGGCCGTCCCGGAACGATCCGGCCGCTCCGGCGGGATCCCGCACCGCTCGTCCGGGACGGGATCCCGCACCGCTCGTCCGGGACGGGATCCCGCACCGCTCGTCCGGGACGGGGTCCCGCCGTGCTGCCGCGCGGCGGCCCGGCGTCGCCGTTCCGCCCCGCTCGCGGCCGGCCAGCCGTCTCACTCGCCGCGCCGGTCCTCGTCCCGCACCGCGTACGCCTCGATGCTCCACAGCGAGTACCCGAAGCGGGTCGCCCGCTTGTCTCCCTGCACGCGCACGTACCGGGTGTCGCCGGGAGCGTCCATGCGGACCGTCTCGCGGCCCCCTCTCCCGTCCCGGACGGTCGCCGCGGTACGCCACCGCTTGCCGTCCGGGGAGACCTGCACGCGGTAGCGCTCCGCGTGGGCGTCCTGCCAGTGCAGCACCACCTCGCCGATCCGGGTGGGCTCCCGCAGCTTCAGCTGCAGCCACTCGCCGTCCTCTGCCCGCGAGGACCAACGGGTGTCCTTCCGCCCGTCGTTGGCGGCGGAGGCCGGGAAGTCGGACGTCTCGTCCCCGGACGACTCGGCCTCGGCGCCGCGCGCCAGGTCAGGGCCTCCCGTCCTCGGGAAGGCCCGCACCGTGAGGGTGCGCCGCTCGTCCCCGAAGGCGACCGGGATCTCGTAGGTGCCGGACTTCACCGAGTCGTCGGCCTCGATCTCCAGGGGAACCTCGACAGTGCCGCCGCGCGGTACGACTGTGCGGTCCGGGGCGCGGACGGTGAAACCCTCCGGGGCCTTGGCGGTGACGCGGCCGCGCACGTCGGACGGACTCTGCGCGCGCAGTTCGACCGTGGCCTCGCCCTTGCCGCCGCCGATCGGCGCGTAGATCTCGTCCTTGGACAGCGAGAGCGACGCGTCCGGACTGTCGGCGTACCAGGGGGTGATCTCGTGCACGACGGGCTCGTCGGAGCCCTCGGACCAGGCCAGCCGCAGCGCGTCCGCCCGCAGCCCGCCCGCGTCCTGCTGCGTCCAGCCGCTGCCGGAGAGCGTCCCGAGCCGGTGCCAGCCCTTGCCCGGCACGTGGACCTCCACGCGGGCACGGGTGCCGGAGCCCGGGCCCGTCTGCACGGTGACGGCCTCCAGCGGGCGGCTCTCGGGCAGTTGCACGGTCAGAGCCGGAGTGCCCTGCCGGCCGGCGCCGCCGCTGCCCGTTCCGTCGCCCGCGCCGGAGCCGCCGGGCGTGCCGGCGGGAGGGTGCTGACGGAGGCCGCCCGGCAGCGACGCTCCCGGGGCCGCCGAGCCCGGAGCGAAGTACCCCGTGGCGGGGGCCGCTTCGGCGCGGTACGCGGTGTCCGGGTCGCCGTCGACGGCGGCGTCCGCCGGGGAGCCGGGGCGGGCCTTGGGGCCGCCCAGCGCCGTGTGGTCGCCGAAGGCCTTCCGCCGTACGCCCGCCCAGCTGTCCGAGGTCTTCAGGGCCCGCTTCTCGAACTCCTCCAGCACACCCTTGCCGACGACGGCCGAGGCCTTCCCGCCCTCGGCCACGAGCTTCTTCAGGGCCAGCCGCGCGTCCCAGGCGGCCCCGCCGTCGCCACGCGCCAGCGCCGTCAGCATCGCGACGGCCTGCTCGCCCGCCTCCCCGTGCCGGGCCAGCTCCTCCAGCCAGGCCGGCACCTCACGCGCCAGCGCACCGGGGACCCGCTCGCGGGCGGTGCGCATCGTGCGGAAGTGGCCGCGCAGTTTGTCCGCCGCGCGCTGCAGCCGCTCGTCGTCCTTCTTGCTCTTGCGGGTGTCCGATGCGTAGGCGTCCCAGAACTCCGCCAGCAGCGGCCGCAGGTACGCCGACTCCTCGCCTCCGAGCACCGACGACGCGTCGTTGCCGGCGAGGGCGTGCACGGCTTCGCGGGCCGCCTCGTCGCGGCCGTCCGGAGTGGACCCGCCGCCGGCCACGTCGTCCACGGCCGCCCGCCAGGACTCCTGCGCCTCGTAGCCCTTCGCGTTCCACGCGTAGTCCGCCGCGGTGAACAGCGGGATGCGGGAAGCGGTCGGCTGCTTCATCGCCGTCGTCAGAAGCGCCGCCGAACCGGAGGCCACCGCGGGCTCCCTGCCGCGGTAGGGGCCGAGGAAGAGGCGGTCCTTCGCGTAGTCGTTGACGGGGTAGTTGTCCATGGTGACGAGCGGATGGTGGCCGAACGCGGAGCGCGCCGTGGTCAGTTCGCGGCCGGTGATCGTGCGGGGCACCACGCCGACACCCGTCCACGCCACCTCGACGCCGGGGGAGAGCTTCCGGGACAGCGCCGTGCGGTACGCCGTGTCACCGTCCTGGTAGAACTCCGTCGGCATGACGGACAGCGGGGCGAGGCCGGGGTGCCGGTCGGCGAGGTGGCGGGCGACCTCGTTGGCCAGTTCGGCCTGCGCCCTGGCCGCCGCCTCCGGGCCCGAGCCGTATTTGCGGGCGTCTTCGTCGCAGTGCCACTCGCTGTAGCTCACGTCCTCGAAGCTCAGCTGGAACGCCCCGAAACCCAGCGCCCGCATCGAGTCCAGCTTCCGCAGCAGCTTCCTGCGGTCCTCGTCCGAGGAGAAGCACAGTCCCTGCCCCGGCGAGACCGCCCAGCCCAGCGTCACGTGGTTGCGCTGGGCGCGCTCGGCGAGCTCGCGGAAGTCCTCGCGCTGCGCCGCCGGGTAGGGGTCGCGCCAGTGCGCGGCCTGGCGGTACGGGTCCTCGGTCGAGGCGTAGAGGTAGCGGTTCTGCTTGGTGCGGCCGAGGAAGTCCAGCTGCCCCAGGCGCTCCTGATGAGACCACGACTTGCCGTAGAAGCCCTCGGTCACGCCACGGACGGCGGCTGCCGGCCAGTCCCGCACGGTCACGCCCGCGAACCCGAGGGTTCCCTCCCCGGACCCCTTCCGGTCGGGCGCTCCGTCCCGGTCTTCGCGCTCGCCGCGGACCGTCAACTGCCGCAGCGTCTGCACAGCGTGGAAGAGGCCGGCGCCGTCTGCTCCCTCGAGCGCCACCGTGTCCCGGTCGCCTGCCCTCCCGACGGAGAGCCGGTACCCGCCGCGCGGCAGGTCGCCCCGCGGCGGCGCCTTCATCTCGCGCAGCGCGGCAGCGGCCGACGCGCCGTCCGCACGCACGACCAGTCCGCGTTCGGGCAGCGGCTGACCCGGACGTACCTCGTTGACCGTCCGTGCGCCCGCCTCCTGGAGAACGCTGCGCAGGACGTCGAGAGCCGCGTCGTCGGTCTCGTCGTCCGAGACGATCGTCACGTCGCGCCCGACCGGCACGAACGAACCCTGCTTTTTCAGCGATTGCGGACGCGGCCACACGGACGGTGCGCCGCCCTGCGCTTCCTCTGTGTCGCCGGCGCTCTGTGAAGGGGCTCCGTCAGCGCCGGGCGGCGGGGCGGCCTGCGCCGAGGGCAGGCCGAGAAGTCCGCCCACGACTGCCGCGGTGAGCGCTGTCGCGCCCATGCGCCGCCGTGCTCTGTCTCCGTGCGCCGCTGCGCCCACCGCTTCCTCCCCCGACGCCGCCGTTCGCAGCCGCGCGCCTCAGGTCCGTACGTCCGTCCGCCGCATCCGAGAGCCCGCCGCGCTGCTGCCGCCCGTCCGGCCCGTCGCCGTCACATCGCTCACCGGAGCTGAACAAGCGGTCCGCGGGGCACACTTCGGAAGGAGAGCCCATCACCGACGCGCTCGGCGTGTCAACGCGAAGTGCCCGAAGTGAGGCCGTGTCGCGCCTTGTTGGTGCCACACCCCCGCTGGACGCGTTCCACTGTCCGGCCGGTTCCCCCGCAGCCGTACGGGAGTCGTCCGCTGCACGGCCCGCAGTCGTACGGAGAGCGGGTGCGGCGCGGGAGTGCAGTTGTTTCGCCCCTTCATCCGGTGCATCGCTGGACGTTCGTCCGGTGCATCGCTGGACGCGCGCACAGTGACCGTTCAGTTGCTCCGTGACGTGGCACCGGTCACAAGCCCCGCACGCACAGTGAGCTGGCGTGATCGCGCCCTTGCGGTGGAACGAGACAAGGCCCACTTCGCAAGCCGTCGAGTGGTGAACGTCAGCGGGGGACCTGTAAAATTTTGTGCCGTAACCGCCGATGACCAGGCTTCCCTTCTTCCAGTGGCGGTCCGCACGGGCAAATCGCCTGTCGCTGGAGAGTGACCTCCGCCACGTTCCGGCCCCCGAGACGTCTGCGCACGGCTCGACTGGGTAGGGCCAATTTCTGACCATCCGACGTCAACGAACGGAGGCCCGCCGTGGCCGCGTCCGCTGAACTTCTCGCCGTACTGACCCCGCTGCCGAAACAGGTGCTCACGAAACAGGTGCTTTCGAAGCAGCAGGCGCTCTCCAAACAGGGGCACGAGCCGGTAGACCTGTCCGGAGTGTCCGACCCCGATTCCGGACTGGACGGCTCGTGCTCATGCGGCTGCTTCGAGGCGCCGCTCACCTCCGAACCGCCCCTGGCGGACGTCGCCCCCCTCACCAGTGAACCGCCCCTCGCCGAACTGCCGCTGACGAGCGAGCCCACCGGCACCGGATTCGGCACGGACAACTCCGACATCTGACCCCGAGGCCCCTCGCCGCGCCGGCAGCGCCGTGCCCCGGCGGACCCGGAGGAACGGTGCTGTGGGCCGTCGGCTATGTTGACGGGGTGAGCGAGGTCAAGAAGAACACACTGCGCGCCGGCACAGTCGCCGCCGGTGCGACGCTGATGCTGCTGCTGTCGTCCCCCGCCTTCGCGGCGGGCGGCCTTGACGACGGCGAACAGCCGGGGCCCGGACTGAGCGTCGTGGAGACCCTCGGACTGTTCGTCGCCGCCCCCGTCGTCCTCTACCTGCTGATCGCGGGACTGGTGATGGTCGGCTCCCGGGGAAGCAAGAAGCACAGCTGAGGCGGCGCCCGCGGAGCGTGACGGGACCGCTCCGCGGCCTCTCCGTATCCGCCGCCGTCCCGCATCCCTGCGTCCGTGCCTCCACCTGTGTGGCGGCGCGTGGGCGCGGGATTTGTCTTTTCCCGGCGGAAGTTGACGCTTCCTGTACGGTCCGGCGCCAGGCCGGTCATCCTGCTCGACTCTCGAACATGCATGCTTTAGGGCAGAGTTGTCCGGCTTTGTCGACGGCCTCGTAACAGAGGTTGGATGGCGGTGCCGGGAGGGGAATCGCAGCGGCATGACGCACAACACCCCTCTCTCCCCTCGTCCTCTCAGCCACCTCAGCGAAGCCCCGCAGCGGCGGGTGATGAGCCTTCGCGAACTGCGCGAACACGGTGTCTCCGCCGCCGCCGTCAGCGAGCGCTGCCGCCCCGGCGGCCCCTGGCAACTGCTGCTCCCCGGCGTCTGCCTGCTCCACGCCGGCCCGCCCACCAGCGACGAACGCCTGCACGCGGTGCTGCTGTACGCGGGAGCGGACTCCCCGCGGGTCCCCGCCCAGCACGTACCGTCGCCGTCACCGTCGCCCCTCTCCGCTGTCCGCTCGGGGGCATCCGCCGCCACCGGTCCGGCCGTCGTCGTGCCCGTCCCCGCCACCGGCCACTGTGCTCCCGCCGCGCCGGCAGAGGAGGCGATGATCACAGGACTCGCCGCTCTGACGCTGCACGGCTTCACCGGCGCTCCGTCACTCCGGGCGCTGGACCGCATCGACGTACTCGTCCCACGCGGCAGACGCCTGCGCTCCACCGGGTGCGTACACGTCGTGCGCGCACAGCAGTTGCCCGAACCCGTCGAGGTCACCGGCCTGCCCGTGGCGCCGGCGACGCGAGCCCTCGCCGACGCCGTCGCGCAGATGACCGACGCGGGTGTCGTGCGGCGGCTGCTCGTCGAAGCGGTACGCGGAGGCCACTGCGAGGCGACCGCGGTCGTGCGCGAACTGACGCAGGCCAGGCTGCTCGGGCGGCCGCACGTGGTCGACGCCGTCGACACCCTGCTTGCGGAGGGCCGCGCACTCGCCGAGGGGCTGCTGTACGACATGGTCTTCCGGCACCGGCTCCCCGAACCGTGCTGGAACGTCGACCTGCGTCTTCCCGGCGGGACGCACCTCGGCGGCGTCGACGCCTACTGGCCCGAACAGGCCGTCGCAGTGGAGCTGGACACCCGCGTGCCGCGACAGGGGGAGGACGCCAGGTGGTGCGAGTACGCCCGCAAGCGCGAGGCGCTGGAGGGGCTCGGCATCACGGTCGTGCACGTCACCCCGGCGAAGCTCCGGGTCTCGCTGGAGCAGCAGGCGGCGATCGTGCGTACGGCGCTGATGACCGCGGTCGAACGCGAACCGGCCGAGTACGTGACGGTGCTGCCCCGTTGAGAAGGCGCGCAGCCGGCTTCCCGCGCGAAGCGGTCAGTCGCAGTATTCCGCTTCGAGCAGGTCGTCCGTGCCGTCCGACCAGTCGCCGTTGATGTTGAACGCCGCGCTGTGCGCACCGTCCGCGGTGGTCACGGCAGTCGAACGCGAACCCTGGATCGTCCCTTCGTGGCCCCATACCTCCGTGCCGCAGGACAGCCGCCGCACGGTCAGGCCGAGTCCGTAGCGACTGCCGTCCCCGGTCGGCACCGTGGACTTCATCTCCCGCAGCTGGCGCGGCGGCAGTACGTCCCCGCCCAGCAGCGCGCGCATGAAGCGGATCAGGTCGTCCGTCGAGGAGATCATCTCTCCGGCGGCGCCGGCGAGGGACGGATCGAGCCCGGTGACGTCGTAGACGGGTGCGTGCGGGCCGGAGCGGGAGAGCGTGGAGTAGGAGCGTCCGTGCGGGCCCGCGATGCGCGGGGAGACGCCCGGCAGCGACGTGTCGTCCAGCCCGAGAGGACGCGTGATCCTGCGCTCGACCTCCTCCGCGTAGGAGCGGCCGGTGACCCTCTCGACGACCATTCCGGCGAGGACGTAGTTGGTGTTCGAGTACTCCCAGCCCGCCCCGGGAGCGAAGGACGGGGCGTGCCGCACGGCCGTCCGCACCTGAGTGGCCGGCTCGCGGGTTTCGTAGCGGCTGCGCAGGAAGCCGGGGCCGAAGTAGTCGCGCCGCACGGCGGGATCGGCGGTGAAGTCGTACACCCCGCTGGTGTGGCCCAGCAGTTGACGGACGGTGACGCGGCGGCCGTCGTGCCCGTGGCCCTCCAGCGTGCCGGGCAGCCAGCGTTCGACGGGGTCGTCCAGGCCGATCTTCCCCTCCGCCGCGAGCTGGAGCACCACGGCCGCCACGAAGGGCTTGGTCAGACTGCCGATGCGGAACCTGTCCCCGGCCAACGGCGGGCGCAACGTGGTGCGTTCGGCAGTCCCGGAGGCGCCGTTCCACACGCCGCCGCCGTCCTCCGCCTGCGCGAGCACGCCCGGGGCGGCCCCCTTCGCGACCTGCTCATCCATCGCCTGCTGCGTCGCGCTGTGCCCCTGGTCGGCTGCCGCCGAGGAGCTGACGGCGAAGGCCGTCACAGCCCCGACCACCACGGCGACGACGGTGGAGCGGACGGACATGCGCCGACTCTAATGACCGGTGCGATTCGAGCGCCACACCGCGAAGACGACGAGGGCGCACCCCGCGTACTGGGTGGGGGTGGGGCGTTCCGCCAGGAAGCACACCCCGAAGGCGACGGCGAGTACCGGCTGCAGAAGCAGCAGCGCGGCACCCCGCGCGGGCGCCAGGCGCGGCAGCGCCGGATTGATCAGCAGCCATGCGAGGACCTGGCCGAGCAGCGCCATGGGGATCAGCCAGCCCCACGCCGGCCAGCCGGGGTCGATGTCGACGCCCGTCCACGCCGCGCCCAGCAGACCGGAGGAGGCGGCTGCCGACAGCGTCGCTGCGGCCACGGGCGTGACGGTGTGCGGTTCCCGGCTCGCGCGGCCGGCGGTGCGGCCGCCGTCCCCGCCGAGCCGGATGAGGAAGAGGTAGCCGGCGAAGGCGACGCCCGCCGCCGAGCCGAACAGGACGCCGGAGAGCGGGTCGCTGCCGGGCTCGGGCCTGCCGAGGGCGCCGCCCGCGAGCGCCACCCCGGCCAGCATGACGGGCGCGGTGAGCCAGAACCGGCGCTCCAGGCGTATGCCGGTCAGCACCCTCGCCAGCAGGGGGAAGACCACCAGCTGCACGTTGAGCAGCACGGTCGCGATGGAGGCGCCGAGGTCGTGGATGCTGTGCACCCAGCACACGTAGTCGACGCCGAGCAGGGCGCCCGCGGCCAGGTCGAGCCGGAGCAGGCGCCACGGGCGCGGTCCCAGGCGCCGGCACTCGGCGAACGCCAGGGGCGCCAGGACGGCCATCGCGAGCGCGCACCGGAGGAACGCGGCGGTGCCCGCGTTCACGGCGGACAGCTTGATGAACATGCCCGAGGACGACGTGCACGCCGAGCCCATGACGATCATCGACGCCGGGCCCGGCCTCCCGTACCGTGCACGCGCACGGCCGTCCCGGCCGGCCTGCTCCGGTCCTTGCGACCGCTCCGGCTCACCGCCGTGTGTGTGTTCGCCGTTGCCGGCCCCGGGCCCCTGCGGCCGGGGCGCGGGCGGTTCTCCGCCGCTCGTCGTCCTGATCCCCATGCGCATCACTCTGCCTTGCCGGACGCTGAAGCAACAGCGAGCATTCCTCCCCTGTACCCGGTAGCTCCGCTTCACGGTCCACGCTGCCCTGGTGTAGCGTCCCGACCGTGCTGAACCTGGAGCGGCTACGTGTCCTGCACGCCGTCGCCGTACACGGCTCCGTCGCCGGGGCCGCGGCGGCGCTGCACGTCACGCCCTCCGGCGTCTCCCAGCAACTGGCGAAGCTGGAGCGCGAGTCGGGCCACCGGCTGCTGGAGCCGCACGGCCGCACCGTGCGGCTCACGCATGCGGGCCGGACGCTCGCCGGGTACGCGGCACGGGTCGTCGCCGAGGCGGCGGCGGCCGAGTCCGACCTGGCCGACCTGAGCGCGGACATCATCGGACCTCTCCGGCTCGGCGGCGTCGGCAGTTCGCTGCGCGCCCTGCTCCCGGACGTCCTCGCCGAGCTGACCCGCGCCCACCCCCGGCTGGTGCCCACGCTGGTGGACGGGGAGGCGGTCGGGATGGTGCCGCTGCTGGCCCGCGGCGACCTCGACCTCCTCCTGGTGGAGAGCTGGGCGAACCGGCCGCTGGCGCTGCCCGCGGGGCTGGCGACGCGGACGCTCGCCGTCGAGGACGTACATCTGGCGCTCGGGGAGGGGCACCCGCTGGCGGACCGGGAGTGCGTGGACCTCGGCGACCTGGACGGGCAGGTGTGGGCGACGTGCCCTGCCGGGACGGAACCGTACGAGGCTCTGGTGCAGGCTCTCAGGGCGGTGGGCCGCGAACCCGAGATCCGCTACACGGTCACCGAGTTCGCGACGCAACTCGCCCTCGTGGCGCGGAACCTGGCGGTCGCGCTGTTCCCCGAGATGGGGCAGAGCCCCGCACCGCCAGGCGTGCGCTTCGTGCCCGTGCGCCCCCGCATGCGGCGGGAGGTGCTCGCGGCGTGGCGGGCGCCGGGCCTCGCCGGGCGCAGGCCCCCGCCGCTTCCGGCGGCCCGTGACGGCGGGGCCCGCTGTCTCCCCCGGCAGACAGCGAGTCCCGCCGTACGGGCGTGCGTGGACGCGCTGAGCCGGGTGGAGTGGAGCAGCCCGGGCGCCTCGCGAGGGGACGCGTGAGGGGAAGCGACGGGCGGCCGCCGGGGCCGTGAAGGCCGGGGGACGGGCGGGCAACGGGCGTCCGGGCGACGCTCGTTCACGAGTCGGCAGCAGCTCCTTGCTCCGTTCCGCCGGCCTTCTGCTCCACGGGCGGACCGTGGCCGGATCATGCCGAGCGGACTGGGCGCGCCCGCTCGTACCGCACGCGTGGAAGGATGGCCGAACGACGACATCGTGAGACCGCTAGAGCAGGGGAGAGCACCAGGTGCCTGGCACGAATCTGACACGCGGGGAGGCTCGCGAGCGAGCACGACTGCTCACCGTGGACTCCTACGAGATCGAGCTGGATCTCAGGGGAGCGCAGGAAGGGGGTACGTACAGCTCCCGTACGCTCGTTCGCTTCGATGCCGCGGAGGCGGGGGCCGGCTTCATCGACCTGGTCGCCCCGGCAGTGCACGAGATCACCCTGAACGGCGTGCCGCTGGACCCGGACGAGGTCTTCGCGGACTCACGCATCGCCCTGCCCGGCCTGGCCGAGGGCCGGAACGAGCTGCTGGTCGTCGCCGACTGCGCCTACACCAACACGGGCGAGGGGCTGCACCGCTTCGTCGACCCCGTCGACCAGCAGGCGTACCTCTACACGCAGTTCGAGGTGCCGGACGCGCGCCGCGTCTTCGCCAGCTTCGAACAGCCGGACCTCAAGGCCACGTTCCAGTTCACCGTGAGGGCCCCCGAGGGCTGGACGGTGATCTCCAACTCGCCCACGCCCGAACCCGACGGCGACACCTGGCGGTTCGAGGCGACCCCGCGCATCTCCTCGTACATCACGGCGCTCATCGTGGGCCCGTACCACTCGGTGCACAGCACATGGGAGGGCGGCGGGCGCACGGTGCCACTGGGCATCTACTGCCGTCCTTCGCTGGCCGAACACCTCGACGCCGAGGCGCTGTTCGAGGTGACCCGGCAGGGGTTCGACTGGTTCCAGGAGAAGTTCGACTACCCCTACCCGTTCGCCAAGTACGACCAGCTGTTCGTCCCGGAGTTCAACGCGGGCGCGATGGAGAACGCGGGCGCCGTCACCATCCGCGACCAGTACGTCTTCCGCTCCAAGGTCACCGACGCCGCCTACGAGACGCGTGCCGAGACGGTGCTGCACGAGCTCGCGCACATGTGGTTCGGCGACCTCGTCACCATGGAGTGGTGGAACGACCTGTGGCTGAACGAGTCGTTCGCCACGTACACCTCCATCGCGTGCCAGGCCCACGCCCCCGGTTCGCGCTGGCCGCACGCCTGGACCAGCTTCGCCAACCAGATGAAGACCTGGGCGTACCGGCAGGACCAACTGCCGTCCACGCACCCGATCATGGCGGAGATCCGGGACCTGGACGACGTCCTCGTCAACTTCGACGGCATCACCTACGCCAAGGGCGCGTCCGTACTGAAGCAGCTCGTCGCCTACGTCGGCATGGACGAGTTCTTCCGCGGCGTGCAGACGTACTTCAAGCGGCACGAGTGGGGCAACACCCGCCTCAGCGACCTGCTCACCGCCCTGGAGGAGACCTCCGGACGGGACCTGGCCGCCTGGTCGAAGGCGTGGCTGGAGACGGCGGGCATCAACATCCTCCGTCCCGAACTGGCCGTGGACGCCGACGGCAACATCACGTCCTTCGCCGTCCGCCAGGAGGCACCGGCGCTCCCGGCGGGCGCCACGGGCGAGCCGACGCTGCGGCCGCACCGCATCGCCGTCGGCCTGTACGAACTGCGGGACGGCAAGCTCGTCCGCACCGACCGCGTCGAGCTGGACGTGGACGGCGACCTGACGGAGGTTCCCGAGCTTGCCGGCCGTCCCCGTCCCGCCGTCGTCCTGCTCAACGACGACGACCTGTCCTACGCCAAGGTGAGGCTCGACGCCGAGTCCCTGGCGGCCGTCACCCGGCACCTCGGCGACTTCACCGAGTCCCTGCCGCGCGCCCTGTGCTGGGCCTCGGCCTGGGACATGACGCGCGACGGCGAACTGGCCGCACGCGACTACCTCGGCCTCGTCCTCTCCGGAATCACCAAGGAGTCGGACATCGGCGTCGTGCAGTCGCTGCAGCGGCAGGTCAAGCTCGCCCTCGACCTGTACGCCGATCCGGAGTGGCGCGAGACGGGTCTCACCCGCTGGTCCGACGCGACGCTGGAGCAGCTCCGCGCGGCGGCCCCGGGCAGCGACCACCAGCTCGCCTGGGCGCGCGCGTTCGCCTCCACGGCACGTACCGAGACGCAGCTGAACCTTCTGGCGGGCCTGCTGGACGGTACGGAGACCGTCGAAGGGCTGAGCGTCGACACGGAGCTGCGATGGGCGCTGCTGCAACGGCTGGCCGCGACCGGGCGTGCGGGGGAGAAGGAGATCGCCGCCGAACTGGAGCGTGACGCGACCTCGGCGGGCGAGCGGCACGCCGCGATGGCGCGGGCCGCGCGCCCGACCGAGGAGGCCAAGGCCGAGGCCTGGGCCTCGGTGGTCGGCAGCGGGGCGGGGGACGCGGAGACGGGCCTGCCCAACGCGGTGCAGGAGGCCGTCATCGGCGGCTTCCTCCAGACCGACCAGCGGGAACTGCTCGCCCCGTACAGCGAGCGGTACTTCGAGGCCGTCAAGGACATCTGGGAGACGCGCAGCCACGAGATGGCCCAGCAGATCGCGGTCGGTCTCTATCCGACGCTGCAGGTCTCGCAGCAGACCCTCGACGCCACGGACGCCTGGCTGGAGCGGGCGCAGCCGGGCGCGGCCCTGCGCAGGCTGGTCACCGAGTCGCGCGCGGGCGTGGAGCGCGCGCTGCGTGCGCAGCGCGCCGACGCGGAGGCGGGCGCCGGGAGCTGACCGCGAGGGCCGGCCTGTCGGTCGGCCGTGGACGAGCGGGGGCGCCGCGTCGGACTGCGGCGCCCCCGCTCGCGTGGTCTTCGGCCCGCCCTCCGGAGCCCGCCCGGAACCCCCTCCGACACCTCGAAGGCCCCCGGTGATACCGGGGGCCTCCGTGTGGGGGGAATGCGGGTTCCACCTCAGGCGTGGTGCGTTTGGTGCTTCAGGCGTGGTGCTGGCTGTGCTGGTCTTGCCGGCTGTGCGGGTTCTGCAACTCGCAGCCTTGCGGCGTTACTTGGCGAAGGCAGCCTGGTCGAATGCGGCGTTCGCCACACCGTTGGCCCACAGGGACTGGACCTGGGCGGCCTCGTTGGCGTCCGGCTTGGCGTTGGTGCAGGAGGGGCCGGGGCCGCCACCGGACATGAGCTCGCTGCACGGACCCTCGTAGTGGTCCGGCAGACCGAGGACGTGACCGGTCTCGTGAGCGACGACGCGGTTGCTGTCGTACTCCTGGTTCTGGGCGTAGTCGAGGAAGATGTAGCCGTTGCCGTGACCGTCCGTCGAAGCGTACGAACCACGCGGGTCGTCGCCTTCGCGGTAGTCGAAGCTGGCGCTGCCTCCCTCGGCCAGCTGCACGTTGGAGACGGCCGCGTTCCAGGTCGCCGTGGACTGCGCGATCTCGCTGGCGAACGTGGGGGCGCCGCTGGCGTCGTAGTTGACGGTGACGGCCTGGATGCCGGGCTTCGCGGCCTGCTTCTTCAGCGCGTCCTTGACGACGGCGTTGAAGAACGCCTCGTTCGCCTTGTTGGACTCACCGACGAAGCCGGTCCTGGTGACGCTGCTCTTGGCGGCGCCGTCGTCCGGCGTCGCTGCCGAGGCTGGCATCGCACCCAGACCCAGGGCCAGACCGAGGCCGAGTGTCGCGGAGAGTGCCGTGGTGCGTCGCTTCATGGGGGGTCTCCTCCTGGTCCGTAGTGCCGGCCGCTTCAAGGTGGGGTGCGGCCGCACTGCCGGAAAGAACTCCTGCCGACGCAGAGTCTGTTGGAGTCTCGCGCCCAGGGGATGATGGCAGGTGGCGATAGCTTCGAGGCATCACCCGATATACGGAGGCTTCAGCGGGCACCTCGGCATCTGGTGTGTCATGCGCACGCATGGATATGCTCCGGGTGTGGAGCTCGAAGTGAGGCATCTTCGTGCGCTGTGCGCCATCGCCGACACGGGCAGCGTGCACAAGGCCGCCCGTCAACTCGGCATGACCCAGCCCTCCTTGACCACGCAGCTCCGCCGCATCGAGCAGGCCGTCGGAGGACAGCTCTTCACGCGGGAGCGTACCGGCAGCAGACCCACGCCGCTCGGCCGGTTCCTCCTCTGCCGGGCCCGCCCCCTCGTCGCCGAGATGAGCGCCCTGGTCAGCGAGACGCGGGCCGCCGCCGGCCGCTCCGGGGGCGAGTCCCTGCGCATCGGCAGCACCGGCAGCCCGGCCGTCCCCGGCTGGCTCCGCCGGCTGCGCAGCCGGCTGCCGGAGGCCGACACGACGTTCCACATGGACGTACGGGCGCACGAGCTGCTGCGGATGGTCGCCTCCCATCAGCTCGACGCCGTCTTCGTGCACGAGGTCGAAGGCACCCCGCTGCACGTGCCGGACGGCGTGGACCTGCACGTACTCGTCGAGCGTGAACCGCAGTTCGTGGCCATCTCCGCGACGCACCCGGCCGCCGAGCGTCCCGTGCTGAGCCTCCAGGAGCTGGCCCACGAACGCTGGATGGTCGACCCCACGGCCGACGGCGAATGGACGGGCCTGCGGCGGGTCTTCGCCGACGCGGGCATCAGCCCCCGCGTGGTCCACGGCGACAACATGGCCGCCGCCGACCTGGTCGCCGCGGGCGAGGTCGTCGCCCCCTGCCAGCCCACGTCGCCGGCCCGCCCCGGCTGGGTCGTGCGGCCGCTGCTGGGCGACCCGCTCGCCGTGCGGCTGCTGCTGGCCACCCCCGAGCCGAGGCCCGGAAACAAGCCGGTGATCGAGCCCGAGACGCTGCTCGGCGATCTGGAGTCGGCGTACCGCGAGGTGGCGTGGGCGAGCGAGCCCTACAGGCACTGGCTCCTGCGCCACGACGACGCCGCCTCGCTGCCGTTCTCGGTGGTGGCGTAGCCGGCCGAGCGCGGGCAAGAGCACGCGAAGCCGCTGCCTCCGCCCCGCGCCCGCCCTCCCGCGCCCGACCTCCCGCGGACGTCCGTCCGCGCGGCTCAGCCCGTGGGCCCGCCCGCCGAAGCCGCGTCGCAGCGCTGGGCCCGCAGCGCCCGTCCCAGGTCGTCACGGGCCTCCAGGACGAGGCGGCGCAGGGCCGGCGCCGCGTCCTCGTGGGCGGTCAGCCAGGCGTCGGTCGCGTCCAGCGTGGCCTGGTCGGTCTGGAGATCGGGGTAGAGGCCGCGTACGACGGCCATGGCGATCTCGATGGAGCGGGTGCGCCAGATCTCCTCCAGCGCCTCGAAGTACGGCCCGGCGTACGGGGCGGTCAGCTCTTCCTGGCCGGGCTGCGCGAACCCCGCGATGGTCGCGTCGACGAGGGCGTTGGAGAGCCTGTCCGACTCGATGACGGCCTTCCACGCCTCCGCCTTCACCTCCGCGGAGGGACGGGCGGCCAGGCACCGCACGTGGTGCCGCTTGCCGGAGGCGGTGTCGTCCCGCCCGAGTTCGGCGTCCACCGCGGCGGCGTCGGCCTCGCCCCGCGCGGCCAGCGTCTCCAGGAACGTCCAGCGCAGCTCCTGGTCGACGTCCAGCCCGTCGATGCGGGCCGTGCCCGCCAGCAGCCCCTGCAGCAGCCGCAGGTCCTTCTCGTCCGTCGCCAGCGCGGCGAAGTGCCGCGCCCACGCCAGCTGGTGCCCGCTGCCGGGCTCCGCCAGCCGCAGACGGCTCAGGGCGCGTTCGGCCAGCGCCCGCCGCCCCTGCTCGCGCCACTCCGGAGCCGCGTAGTGGGTGACGGCGGTGCGGCTCCACACATGCAGCATCTGCAGCACGCCGATCTCGGACTCGTCCCCGGCGAAGTCGGCCACGAGACCGATGAAGTCCCGGGCGGGCATCAGCCCGTCCCGCGTGAGGTTCCACATGGCCGACCAGCACAGAGCCCTGGACAGCGCCGCGTTGTGGCCCTCCTCGGCGGCGGCCGGGCGCCCGCCGGCGCGCGGAGGGGTGAGGTCGCCGAGGTGCGCGCGGAGCGTGGCCAGCGAGACCTCGTCGAGCCGCGTCTTGCAGTACGTCAGGTCGTCGTCGTTGACGAGCACGAGGTCGGGCCGCTCCTGGCCCGCGAGGCCGGCCACGACCGTACGGGCGCCGGTGACGTCCGTCTCCGCCCGCGCGTAGCGGACCAGGCGGCTCTGGGCGACGTCGTGGCGGTAGAGCCCGACGGCGACGCGGTGCGGGCGCAGCACGGGTTCGTCCCCCTGCGCCTCCTGCAGGACGGCGAGCTCGGTGACGCGTCCGTCGGACCCGCAAGTGACCTGCGGAGTCAGGGAGTTGACGCCCTGGGTCTGGAGCCAGTCGCGCGACCACGCCTCCATGTCCCGGCCCGAGGTCTCGCTCAGCACCGACAGCAGGTCTCCCAGCGTGGTGTTCCCCCAGGCGTGCCGCTGGAAGTACCGCCGGGCGCCCTCGAGGAAGGTGTCCCGGCCCACGTACGCGACCAGCTGCTTGAGCACGGAGGCGCCCTTGGCGTAGGTGATCCCGTCGAAGTTGAGCTTGGCGTCCTCCAGGTCGCGGATGTCGGCCGTGACGGGGTGCGTCGAGGGGAGCTGGTCCGCGCGGTACGCCCAGGACTTGCGGCGGTTGGCGAAGGTGATCCAGCCGTCCTCGAAGCGGGTGGCCTCCACGAGAGCGAGCGCCCCCATGAAGTCGGCGAATGACTCCTTCAGCCACAGGTCGTCCCACCACTCCATGGTGACGAGGTCGCCGAACCACATGTGCGCCATCTCGTGCAGGATCACGTTCGCCCTGCCCTCGTAGGAGGCCTCGGTGACCTTGCCGCGGAAGACGAACTCCTCGCGGAACGTGACCATTCCGGGGTTCTCCATCGCGCCGAGGTTGTACTCCGGCACGAACGCCTGGTCGTACTTCCCGAAGGGGTAGGGGAAGGCGAAGTGGTCGTGGAAGAAGTCCAGGCCCTGCTTCGTGACGGTGAAGACGTCCTCCGGGTCGAAGTGCCTGGCCAGCCCCTTGCGGCACAGCGCCCCGAGCGGGATCTCGAGTTCCGTGCGCTCCGCGCCCGATCCCAGAGTGCGCCGGTAGGTGTCGGTGACGTAGTGGTAGGGACCGGCGACGACGGCGGTGATGTACGTCGAGATCGGCTGGGTGCGTGCGAAGCGCCGTGTGGACGCCGCGCCCTCGTCGAGGATCTGCGGCTCGCCCTCCTGGACGCCGTTGCTCAGTACGGTCCATTCCGCGGGCGCGGTGACGGTGAAGCCGAAGGGCGCCTTGAGGTCGGGCTGTTCGAAGTTCGCGAACACCCGGCGGGCGTCGGCCGGTTCGTACTGGGTGTAGAGGTAGACCTCGCCGTCCTCGGGGTCCAGGAAGTGGTGGAGCCCTTCGCCCGTCCGGCTGTACGCGCAGGCGGCGTCGACGACGAGTTCGTTCTCCGCCGCGAGCCCGTCGAGGATGATGCGCGAGCCGTCGTACACCGTGTCGACGGGCAGCGAGCGGCCGTTGAGGGTCACCGAGTGCACCTTGGGCGCGATGAGGTCGGCGAAGCTGGAGGCGCCCGGTTCGGAGCAGGCGAAGCGGATCGTCGTCGTCGACCGGAATGTGCGTGCTCCGTCCGCGGGCGGGGGAGCCACCGCCGAGCGCAGGTCGAGCGCCACCTCGTATCCGTCCACGGACAGCAGCCGGGCCCGTCGCCGAGCTTCGTCACGGGTCAGGTTCTCTCCGGACACGGGCATCGCTCCTGTTCATCGCGGTTCTCGGCCGGCTCCCCGGATCCGGGACGGCGCGGCTCAGCATTTCACGGGGCCGTCCGCCGCGGGAATTGCGGCGCCGGGGCCCGCGTTGCTCCAGCGCAGAGCTTTCACCGTTCCCGAGGAGACGTGGCCATGCCCGAGAAGACCGTTGCCGACTTCTGGTTCGACCCCAGGTGCCCGTGGGCCTGGCTGACCTCCCGCTGGATGCTGGAGGTGGAGAAGGTGCGGCCGGTGGAGGTGCGCTGGCACGTGATGAGCCTGGCCGTCCTCAACGAGAACAAGCTGGACGAACTGCCCGAGGGGTACCGGGAGATGCTGGCCGCCGCCTGGGGCCCGGTGCGCGTGTGCATCGCCGCCGAGCAGCAGCACGGCCCGGAGGTCCTCGCCGCGCTCTACACGGCCATGGGCACCCGCCTGCACAACCGCGGCCGCGAGCTGTCGCGCGAGCTGCTCGCCGAGTCCGTCGAGGAGGCGGGCCTGCCGGCGTCCCTCGTCGACGCCGCGGACTCCGCGGAGTACGACGAGGCCCTGCGCGCCTCGCACAAGGAGGGCATCGACCTGGTCGGGCAGGACGTGGGCACCCCGGTCATCGCCGTTCCCGGCTCGGACGGGGAGCGGATCGCCTTCTTCGGTCCGGTCGTCACACCGGCGCCCAAGGGGGAGGCCGCGGCCCGGCTGTGGGACGGCACGCTGATGGTGGCCTCCACGCCCGGCTTCTTCGAGATCAAGCGCACCCGCGACAAGGACCCGGTCTTCGACGACTGAGCCGCACCCGGGTCCCGTACGATCCGGGGTCGCCGCCGCGGCACGCGGCTCGGCGGCGCAAGCAGGAGGGCCCCGTACGTCACGTCCGTACGGGGCCCTCCCTCTTTTCCCGCCTGCCCTGTGAAAGGTGAGAAGACGATCACGAGGGGCAGGTGGCCTGTCCGGCGCCGCTAGGGCGCCAGCAGCAGATCGTTCTCGCGGGCCTTCGCCGCCGCGTAGCGCCTGCTGACGTCCTGCCAGTTCACGACGCGCCACATGGCTTCGACGAAGTCGACCTTCTGGTTGCGGTACTGCAGGTAGAAGGCGTGCTCCCAGGCGTCGAAGACGAGGATCGGCACGCTGCCCTGTCCGACGTTGCCCTGGTGGTCGTAGACCTGCTCCACGATGAGACGCCCGGTGAGCGGCTCGTAGGCGAGCACGCCCCAGCCCGAGCCCTGCGTCGTGGCCGCCGCCTTCGACAGGTGGGCCTTGAACTTCGCGAAGGAGCCGAAGGACTCGGCGATGGCGTCCGCCAGCTCGCCCGTCCCGTCCTTCTCCAGCGGTTCGCCGCCGCCGTCGCCGGTCATGTTCTGCCAGTAGATGCTGTGCAGGATGTGGCCGGACAGGTGGAAGGCGAGGTTCTTCTCCAGGCCGTTGACCGTCGCCCACTGGTCCTTCTCGCGCGCCTCGGCCAGCTGCTCCAGGGTGTCGTTGGCGCCCTTCACGTATCCGGCGTGGTGCTTGTCGTGGTGCAGCTCGATGATCTCTCCGCTGATGACCGGTTCCAGCGAGGCGTAGTCGTAAGGGAGCTCTGGAAGCGAATACAGGGCCATGGGCGGACGTCTCCTCTGCAGCTTCTTATTGCACATTACTTGCAAGAAGACGCTAGCAGCAACAGCACGAGAGAAAGCGGAGCGCCCCCGGCATGCGGGGGCGCTCCGCTCAGCGCGCGTCGGAGGGTTCGCCGGTCAGTCGCCGCGGCGGACCGAGCCGCCGTCCCGGTCGGTACCGGCGGCTCGGCCTTCGCGCGGCAGGTACTTCTGCCGGAACAGGCCGATGACGATCAGGACCATCGTCAGGCAGGCGGTGAAGGCGAGCTGGGTGCGGGTGTCGCCCTCGCGCAGCATCAGGCCCAGCACCGTGAGGATGCCGAGAATCGCCACCCAGGTCAGCACGGGGAAGGCCCACATCCGCACGACGAGCTTCTCCGGCGCCTCGCGCTCCAGCCGGCGCCTGCTGACGAGCTGCGAGACCGAGATGAAGCCCCACACCACGAGGGTCGCGGCGCCGACCATGTTCAGCAGCCACTGGAACACCGTCTGGGGCCACCAGAAGTTCAGCAGCACGGCGACGAACCCGAAGACGGAGGACGCGATCACCGCCGGGCGCGGCACCCCGCTCGCGCTGACCCTGCCCAGGAAGCGCGGCCCCTGACCGCGGGCGATGAGGGAGAAGGCCATGCGGGAGGCGCCGTAGATGTTCGCGTTCATGGCCGACAGCAGCGCGACGAGGACGACGGTGTTCATCACCTGCGCGGCGGCGGGAATGCCCAGGTGGTCGAGTACGGCGGCGTACGGGCCGGAGACGACCGACTTGTCGTCCCACGGGATCAGCGTCACGATCACCAGCATCGAGCCGACGTAGAAGACCGCGATGCGCCACATCGCGGTACGCACCGCCTTGGCGACGCCGCGCACGGGGTCCTCCGACTCGGCGGCGGCGATCGTCACCGTCTCCAGCCCGCCGTACGCGAAGACGGAGGCGAGCAGCCCGATGACCAGCCCGTTGGCTCCCTCGGGCAGGAAGCCGCCGGAGCCGGTGAGGTTGGACGTGCCCGGAGCGTCGACGCCGGGGACGAGGCCGACGACGGCGAACAAGCCCAGCAGCAGGAACGCCGTGATCGCGAACACCTTCAGGGCGGCGAACCAGAACTCGGTCTCACCGAAGTTCCGTACGGCGACGAGGTTGGACAGGCAGAAGAGCGCCATGAACAGCGCCACCCACATCCACGGCTCGCTGCCGGGCAGCCAGCCGACCATGATGTCCGCCGCGGCGGTCGCCTCCGTCGCGATGGCGACGCACAGCAGCGTCCAGTAGATCCACCCCGCCGTGAACCCCGCCCAGGGGCCGAGGGCGCGCTCCGCGTGCACCGAGAAGGAGCCGGAGGCCGGGTTCGCCGCCGACATCTCACCGAGCATGCGCATCACGAGCATGACAAGCAGACCGGACGCCGCGTAGGCGAGGACGATGGACGGGCCGGCGGCGGCGATCCCCGCACCCGACCCCACGAACAGGCCGGCGCCGATCACACCCCCCAGAGCGATCATGGAAAGGTGCCGCTGCTTGAGTCCGTGGGAGAGCGCGTGCTCCCCCCGGTCTCCTCCGGAGCCCCCCGGGCTCGGGGGCGGCGCGTCGGACAGCTCGGTACGCGTCATGGAACAGGCCGTTCTTGGAGAGACTGCAATGGTTCGTTGTAGCGCGAACTCAGTGTGGCAGCGGGCTCCGGACGCGCTTCAACGGCCCCCGGGCGCTTCCGGAACGCCGACCGGACGTGCACGCGCGGTGATCACCGCGGGATGTGAGTTGCCCCTCAGGCGGGCTGCCGCTGTTTTGCGGCCCGCCTCCACAGGGGTAGGAACGTCTGTCGGCCGGCGTCGGACAGTTCGTGCACGCCGGCCGTGCGCGCCGCACGCCCAGCCGTGCGGCGCACCTCGGACAAGACCTTCAGAAACCCGGAGCAGCCCGATGAGTGCCCTCACCCCCGCCGCCGACCCGCGCCCCGGCCACGTGCTCGCCGACGTGCTCACCTCCACCCGGGCCGGGGCCTCCGGCGCCCGGGCGTACGTCCGGGACGCGGCCCTGGTCGCCGGCGGCGCCGCCCTCACGGGCATCGCCGCCCAACTCGCCGTCCCCGTACCGGGATCACCCGTCCCCGTCACCGGGCAGACCTTCGCCGCCCTGCTCGTCGGCGCCGGACTGGGCGCACGGCGGGGCTTCCTGTCCATGGCGCTCTACACGCTCGCCGGCGTCGCCGGCATGCCCTGGTTCGCCGAGGCCTCCTCCGGGGCAGCGATGCCGTCCTTCGGCTACGTGCTGGGGATGCTGCTCGCGGCGACCGTCGTCGGCGCGCTGGCCCGGCGCGGCGGCGACCGGGACGTGCTGCGGACGGCCGGCACGATGGCCGCCGGCATGGCGGTGACCTACGCGGTGGGCGTGCCCTACCTCGCCGTGGCCACAGGGATGTCGCTGTCCGAAGCCGTCGCGGCGGGACTCGTGCCGTTCCTCGTGGGCGACATGCTGAAGGCGCTCCTCGCCATGGGGGCGCTGCCGGGCGCGTGGAAGCTGGTCGGCCGGCGCGGCTGACGTACCGGCGGCTTGCGTACACCCTCCGGCCGGAGCACCGTGGCCCCGCCGCCCGTGGGCGCCGGGGCCGCGCCCGGTCCGCCGTGCCGGAAACGCGCCGCATAGACTCGCCGCATGCGCGTGTACCTCGGCTCCGATCATGCGGGCTACGAACTGAAGAACCACCTCGTCGAGTGGCTGAAGGCCAACGGGCACGACCCCGTCGACTGCGGCCCCCACATCTACGACGCCGCCGACGACTACCCTCCCTTCTGCCTGCGCGCAGCCGAACGCACCGCCCAGGAGAGCGAAGCGCTGGGCATCGTGGTCGGCGGCTCCGGCAACGGCGAGCAGATGGCCGCCAACAAGGTCAGCGGCGTGCGCTGCGCGCTCGCCTGGAGCGAGGAGACCGCCTCGCTGGCCCGCGAGCACAACAACGCCAACGTCGTGAGCATCGGCGCGCGGATGCACACGACCGACGAGGCGGTGACGTTCGTCCAGAAGTTCCTCGACACGCCCTTCTCGCAGGACGAGCGGCACGAGCGCCGCATCGACATGCTCTCCGCGTACGAGACCACGGGCGAGCTGCCTCCGGTTCCGGCCCACCACCCGGAGTCCTGACGCGGATGCCCGAGGGGCACACGATCCACCGGCTCGCCGAAGACGTGCTGGAGCGGTTCGGCGGACGGGCCGTCCGGGCCGCCAGCCCGCAGGGCAAGTTCGCCGGCGGCGCGGCACTCGTCGACGGCAGGGTCCTGACGGACACCGACGCGCACGGCAAGCACCTCTTCCTCGGCTTCGGGGGAGCGGGCTGGGTGCACGTACACCTGGGCCTGTACGGCAAGTTCACCTTCGGCGCGGGCCCGCCGCCCGCTCCGGTCGGGCAGGTGCGGCTCCGGCTCGCCGCCGGGGAAGTCCCGTCCGACTCCGCCGGAGAAGCCCCGGCCGGTGCCTCGGGACGAGACGGTGCGGGCCCTGTGGGCAGCGCCGTGACGGGCGCGGTCTACGCCGACCTGCGCGGCCCCGCACGATGCGAACTGATCACCGAGGACGAGAAGCAGGCCGTCGAAGGCCGCCTGGGACCGGACCCCCTGCGGAAGGACGCCGATCCCGGTGCCGCCTGGTCGCGCGTCTCGCGCAGCCGGAACACCGTCGCCGCCCTGCTGATGGACCAGAAGGTCGTCGCGGGGGCCGGCAACGTCTACCGCGCCGAGGTGCTCTTCCGGCAGGGCATCGACCCGTACCGCCCCGGCAGCGGCCTCAGCCGCGACGAATGGGACGGACTGTGGGCCGATCTCGTCGAGTTGATGCGCGAGGGAGTGCGGAACAACCGCATCGACACCGTGCGCCCCCAGCACACTCCCGAGGCCATGGGACGCGCCCCGCGCGTCGACGACCACGGCGGCGAGGTCTACGTGTACCGGCGGGCGGGACGGCCCTGCCACATCTGCGGTGAGGAGGTCCGCACCGCCGGTCTGGCGGCGCGCAACCTCTTCTGGTGCCCGCGCTGCCAGCCGGCCTGAACGGCACCCGTACCGCCCCGGACCACCCGTACACCCCGGACCACTCGCACGCCCGCACCGCCGTCCCGTGCCCGCCGGCCGTCCCGCCGTCCCGTGCCCGCCGGCCGTCCCGCCGTCCCTCAGAACCCGTGCGGCAGCCACGGCGCGACGTCCGTGGCGAAGGCGCCCGAGGCCGCGCCGAGCGCCCCCGCGCGCGACTCGCGCACCAGTCCGGCGGAACCGAGCGTGCGCAGCGCCGTGCAGCCGAGATAGGCGGCGCTCAACTCCCGTACGGACAGCGTGAGATCGGCCGGCTCCGAGGTGCGCTCGCACGTCGCGCCCGTCTCGTCCCCCGCCAGATGCCAGCGGCCCGCGTTCCAGGGGCAGAACTCGTCCGCCACCTCCAGGACCACGTCCACGGGGCGGCTGTACGTACGGGCGGCGAGGGCCGCGCCCACCTCCACCGGACGTGCGAACAGCGCGTCGTGCCAGCGCGGCCTGCACAGCCGCACGTCGTCATCGATCATGTGCAGCCACGCGTCGTCCACAGGGCGGTTGCGGACGCGCAGCACCGGCTTCAGGTCGATGCCGAAGAGGAAGCGCCACAGCGCCCCGTACGCGGCCGCGTCCAGCGCCTCCAGATCACGCAGCAGCACGCTGCCGCTCGGCACTCCGTGCTCGTCCCACTCGCTCTTGAGCGCGTAGCGCGCGTACCCCCGCACCCCGCCGTGCTCGTCCTCGGCCAGCACGCAGGCGAGGGGAGTGGCGCCCTGCCGTCCGGCGGGCGGATCCAGGAGGGGGTAGCGGTCCCAGCCCGGGCCGTGGCGGAGCATCCCGGGCCGTGACGGAACCCGCTGCTCGTAGACGGCCTCGCAGGCGGCGACGGCCGACGCCGCGTCGTCGGCGATCCTCAGGCGCAGGGCGTCCGACTCGGGCGGCACCGTGAGCCGCACCCTGGAGGTGTCGATGTCGGCGTCGAGGTGGCGGGCCGCGAGGCCGTACCCGAAGCGTCCGTAGATGGTCGGTTCGGAGGCGGTGAGCACCGCCAGAGGCTCCGTGCCCGCTTCCCGGACGTCCTCCAACTGCCGCCGCATGAGCGCCCGCAGGACGCCGCGCCTGCGGTGCGTGGGCGCCACGCTCACCATGGTGACCCCCGCGGTGGGAACCACCGCGCCCCCGGGCACTGTCATCCGGAAGGAGAACAGGCCGGCGGAGCCCACGACCTCGTCACGGTCCCATGCGGCGAGGGACCGATCGATTTCGGTCAACTCCCGGTAGATCTCGCGTTCTTCGGTGTCGAAGCCTCCGAAAGCCCGAGAAATTCCCTCGTACCACTTGTCCCATTCGGACGCGCGCAACACCCGTAGCTCTGTGCTCATGCGGCATCTCTAGCAGGGCTTTCGCAAATCGGCGAGTCCCTTCCACTTCCTTGCCGAGCAGATGCACGTGCGTATGCACGTTCCGTTGTCCGTGCACGTCGCGCGCGGAATCGACGCACTGGTAGAAGCATGGATAAGGTCCATCGGCATGGCGGTACGTCGTCCGAGCCTGGCACCTCCCAAGGCCCGGTTGCTCCAGGCGCGCAAGGCGCTGCACCGGGCCCGGACATCGCTGCGCCGCTCGGCGGTCGACTACTTCCGGGGCGGCGTCTCCGACTGGCTGGCGCTCGGAGCGCTGCTGCTGACGATCCCCGTGCTGACGGGTCTGACCGTGCTGATGCCGCTCTGGGCGGCTCCCGAGGCGCTGGTGCTGCCTCTGATCGCGGGGGGACTGCTGCTCCGCCCCGCGAGCCTCCTCACGCTGTACGCCTGCGCCGCCGTCGCGCTGATCGTGGAGTCGGCCCTGCTCGGCCCGTACCAGGACGGCGCGGGACGCGTGACACCCGGCACCATCCTGGTCGTCGCCGCGGCCGGGCTCTCCGGTCTGCTCATCGCGCAGTTCCGCAGCCGCGTCGGGGTGCCGTGGCGCCGCGGCGGCACCATGCTCTTCGATCTCCGTGAACGGATCCGCGTACAGAGCAAGTTGCCGCGGCTTCCGCGCGGCTGGCACCGCGAGATGGCGCTGCGTCCCGCGGGCGGGCAGTCCTTCTCGGGCGACTTCGTCGTCGCTGCCCGCACCGGCCCCGACGAGCGCGTCCTCGAAGTCGTCCTCACCGACGTCTCCGGCAAGGGCATGGACGCCGGGTCACGCGCGCTGCTGCTCTCCGGGGCCTTCGGCGGGCTGCTGGGCTCCCTGCCGCCGCACGCCTTCCTGCCCGCCGCCAACGGCTACCTCCTCCGGCAGGACTGGGACGAGGGCTTCGCCACCTCCGTCCATCTCGTCCTCGACCTGGACAGCGGCGACTACGAACTCTTCTCCGCGGGGCACGTCCCCGTCCTGCAACGCGGCGCGGGCACGGGGAAGTGGGAGCAGAAGTCGGGCGAGGGCCCGCTGCTCGGCGTCTACGCGGGTGCCCAGTTCGACCCGGTCAAGGGGACCCTGCAGCACGGCGACGTGCTGATGCTCTTCACCGACGGGCTGGTCGAGACCGCGGAACGCGACCTCGCCGACGGACTGGACCGGCTCACCGGCGAGGCCGACCGGCACGTCGCCTCCGGCTTCCACGGGGCCGCGTGGCACCTGATAGACACCGTGGCCCGCGACGTCAACGACGACCGCGCCCTGCTCCTCCTCTGCCGCGACTGAGCGCACCGCCGGCCACCCTCGGGCGCCCCGGGGCCATGCGCCTCACCGCGTGCCCTGTGACGTCCTCACAGCGCCGTTCCCGCGCCTCTCCGCGGCGCCGCCGCCTCTGCCGTACGGCGACGGCGCTCGCGGGCGCTCTGCGTACGGAGGCGGCCGCCAGCGGAGAGGACCCCGCCGCGCCGGGCCGCGGACGCACATGGGAACGGGGCGACCTGTCCGGCCGCCCCGTTCCCATGGAGCTGTTGCGCACTGCGCGGCCTCCGGCCGCGAGGTCCGGCCTACCGGGAGTGCCTGCCCCGGTCGTCCCTGCCGGACGAGCGGTACGCCGGTCCGGACGAGGAGGCACCGGACGAGGAGTAGCCCGAGTAGGAGTACGACGAGGAAGCGGCGTACTCCTCGGAGGGCAGGCCGCCCGCTCCCCTTGTCCCCTCACCGTTGGTGCTGCGGCCCGGGTCCGGGGCAGCGGGCGTGGCGTGTTGCGGCGCCGCACCCGTCGACTTCCCGTTCCCGTTCTCGCGCGCACGCGCCTGCGCACCGGCGTCCTGCTTGAAGAACCACTCCATCTTCGGTTCCATCACGAAGCGGAAGACCCGCCGGAACGGCGACGTGCACAGGACGGTCATCATGACCGCCGCCAGCAGCGTGATGCCCACCCGGCTGAGCGGATGGTCGACCCACTCCATGTCGTACCACTCGAACTCTCGCGAGATCTTGATCGGGTAGACGTGCAGCAAGTAGGCGTAGAGCGTCCCGGCGCCCAGCGCGGTGAACCACATGTGGCGGCGGGGGACCAGGGCGAGGAAGGCGGCGGTGAGCACCAGTCCGCAGCCGAACGTCGCCAGGGTCATCACACCGCCGACCCACGCGGGCGCGCCCAGGTCCTGGGAGGCCTTGTCGTGCAGGAACCAGCCCTTGGACATCCTCGGCACCGCCCAGTACGCGAACAGCACCGCTGCGGCGAAGACCGGCAGCGCCAGCATCCGGAACCTGCGGCGCGTGACGATCTGGAAGTGCTCGGGCTTCAGTTGCAGGCCGAGGACGAAGAACGGGAGGAAGGCCGCGACCCGCATGAGGTTGAGGTCGTTGCTGATGCTCGGTGTCACGCCCGCCGCGACAGCGATCGCCAGCGCCACCGGCACGGGCCACCGCATGCTCTTCCACAGCGGCGTCGTCAGCCGCCACAGGAACAGCGCGACCAGGAACCACAGCGCGAAGCCCGGTTCCTGGTAGTGGAATTCGCGGTCGGGATTGTCGCTCGCCCACCGCATGAAGAACGTGTAGACGGTCTGGAAGACCACGTACGGCACCAGCACACCCGTGATGAGCCGCTTGATCTGGCGCGGCTTGCCCTCGAAGCTCCGCGAGAGATAGCCGGAGATGATGATGAACGCCGGCATGTGGAAGGCGTAGAGGACGAAGTAGAGCGCGCTGGCGGCACGGCTGTCGTCGCGCAGCGGGTCCCAGACGTGCCCGATGGCGACGAGCACGATCGTGAGGTACTTGGCATTGTCGAGAAACGGGTCCCGCTGCTCGGCGGGTTGTTTCCTGACCTTGGCCGGCGGCTCCGCGGACGCATCACGCGCCGCGGAGGGGGACTCCTGGCGGACCGGGGGGAGCGGTGCCCGCTCATAACCAGCGTGCAACATCTGCCGCACCTTAGTGCTCAAACCTATGAGCCGTAAATTCTTGTCGGGTTTCCAACACGCCTACCCGGAAGCGTTTTCGACACACGCCGCCGAGCAGGGACGATCATCGCCAACCCCCGCTCAGGGGTGCTCTTTTGAGGCGCTATGCCCGATATGTACCCCCTCTGAGGAGGCTCTGCGGGACCTCTCGGGGGCTTGTTCTGGTGCCGTGCGGGGCTTGTTCACCACGCATGTGGAACCCCTGTGAAGGCTGTTCTGTGATCGACTCCACAACGTCGTACGCGCTCGCCGAATTCATCCCCCGACGTACCGCCGAAGCCCACTTCCCTTGCACATGTTGCATTTTCCCTGCGCACCGCATTGATCAGCCCGTGGCGTCCGGAATTACCGTGCGTAATGCGGACCGCCGCGCCGGGCGCTGTGAGCGTGGGCGTTCCGTCCGCGTGTAGGCGATGTGTGCACGGGGGAGGAACGCAGTGACCCGGCAAGGGCGTTGGCCGATGATTCGTCACTCGGCTCCACCCGCTGGTGACTTGGTGGCACGATGGTGAGCGGCGGGGGCGGTGGTGGCGATGTGCCCCTTGGCCGGTGAAGCTTTCCGACCGCAAGGGTGTGATCAGTTGTGGCCATTTCACTGTCTGTGGTGCTGCTGTTGGCAGTCATCCTGGTGGTGATGATCAGGGGTGGCTCGATGAAGGCGGGGCCCGCCGTCGTCGCGGTGCTCTTCGGCTTCTTCCTGGCTTCTACCGGCATGGCCCCGTCCATCAACCGGTTCATGAACTCGGTGGCGGACATGATCAACCAGATCAACTTCTAGCGGTCGCCCGTGCCGCGTGCGGCTCCGTGCGCGGCATTCCCGAAGACGCCGAACGGCCCGGCCCCACTCGGGGACCGGGCCGTTCGGCATGTGTGGAGCGGGCGACGGGAATCGAACCCGCGTAGCTGGTTTGGAAGACCAGGGCTCTACCATTGAGCTACGCCCGCGAGCGCCTCTCTTCGCGGAGGCCCGGTGATCATACGCCCTGGAAGGGGCGAGCCGGGGCGGCCCGGGCGAACCCGGGGCATCCGTCGGAGCGGCACGGACTGCATCGTAATGCATGTTCATCCAGCGCACTATTCTGACCTGCTGCTCACGCAGTTGAGGCGCGCTGTGACCTGCCCGAAGGGGAGCGGAGGGCGTCCGGAGCGTGCACGGGCTCCGAGCCGTCCGGGGGCCGCCGGGTGCGCTCGGGGCCCGCGGACTCCCGTGCGTGCGGCGTCAGGACACCAGCGCGATGAAGCCCGCGAAGTAGGCGAGCGCGAACACCACGGGAACCCACTGCTCGGCGTGGGTGAGAGGCAGATAGCGCTTCCAGTCCTTGCCCTCCCCGAGCGCTTTCCACTCGGCGCGGGAGTAGGCGAAGGCCGGCAGCCGCTCTTCCATGGCGCCGATCACGGCGAACTTGGCGCCGTTCAGCTGGCGGTACGAGCGGACCAGCACGTACCAGGCCCCGCACATGGACACGAGGATCACCAGTCCCGGCAGCAGCAGCCAGATCGACACCTGTCCACGAGGTTCTTGGAGAACGGCTGCCACGACGGCGACGACCGCGCTGTTCAGCGACAGGAAGAAGGTGTTCGCCAGGTTCCGGCGGGCGCTCACCCGGTCCGCCATCTCGACGCAGAGCTTGTACTGCTCGAAAACAGCGGTCTGGTAAGCACCGGACGTGTCGGCGTACGAGGCAGGGGAGACGGCGTCGTTCCACAGTGACTCGCTCATGTCATTCATGCCGGGATCATCGCAGTCCCGTCCGTCTGCTCGCCGGGGCATCGACAGGACATCGACCGGCGGCGGCCGCTGCGGAGCACCTTCGTCGGACGAACCCGAAGACGGTAGGTGATCGGCTCGTTACGCTGGGCGCGACAGTGGCCGAGAGGGAAGCCGCGCGGGGAGCCCCGGGATGCTCGGCGGCCGAGACGCGGAGCACGGCCCTTCTGAGGGCGGTGAGTTCGCGGGCATCGTCGGGGCGCTGTGGGGAAGCCGGGGCCGCCCGCTCCTGGTCACGGCTGATGTGCGGCGGATGCGACTGAGGGGGACGGCCAGCATGGACATCGTCGGCTTCATCATGATCGGAATCGGCGCCGGCCTGTGGAACCTGGCGGCGCTGGACCTTCTGATCGGTGGCGGCTTCAGGATCGGCGCCGGAAGGCGGATGCGGCGCGGAGGCCCTGCCCCCTCCTTCATGACCCCGCTGCCGGCGACGGAGAAGGAGCGCACCGAGGTCGGTGACGCCGGAGTGCTCTCCGGAGGCTTCAAGGTGCTCACGGGGGCGGTCATGCTCGGTCTCATGGCCGTGCTCGCCTCGCGGGACTGGCACTTATGGGGCGAGACGATCTCCGTCGCCGGGAAATCCTCCAGTCCCGGCCTCGAGGTCCTCGGCCTGTTCGTCTCGGCTTCGGCGTTCGGTGCGCTGTACTTCTCGATCCATACGCAGAGAGAGCAGCACCTTCCGCACCGGGGGGCGCGTGAATGGGCGCTTCAAGAGCCGGCGGCGGGTTCAGAGGTCGCTCAATCCCGTGGGAAAGGGCTCCTTCTCATCGCTGCCGGAACTCTCGTGTGCGTCGCGAGCGTCACGGTGTCCGCCTTCCTGACGGTGCGGGTCTTCTTCACGGACCCGCCCCCGTACGTCGAGCTGGTCCCGCTGGCGGTGGGTGCGTCCGGCCCGGTCTACGCCTTCGGTCTCAACGTGGTGAGAAGGGGGCGTCGTCATCTCGTCCGGATCGTCACCGATCACGGAGAGCTGGAGAGGGATTCCTTCATCCTCTATCTGCGCTGGTTCAAGGACGACTCCCTGCTCGACCGCGCATATCCGCGCATCGGATCGCCGCTGCTTCTTCACTTCGCGATATCCGGGGCCAGTGAGGAGGAGCGGCTGGCCGAGGTGCTGAAACCGTACGGGCGGCTCATCGCCGTGGGCGATCCGACGGTGAGCCTCCCCCGCGTGGGCGCCGAGCGCTTCTACCTGCCCCTCGAGGGCTGGCAGGACACGGTTCGGGAGCTCATGTCGAAGGCGAGGCTGGTCGTGCTCTCCCTCGGTACGGGAGAGGGAACGCTGTGGGAACTGGTGGAGGCCGCATCCGTGGTGGCGCCGGAACGGCTGATTCTGCTGGTCCCCATGCACGAAGAGGAGTACGAGGCCCTTCGCCTGGAGGCGCACAGAAGATTGCAGGACCGGGCGGGAACGCTGCGCGCCGCCGGAGAGGACTGGACCCCTCCCACCCTCCCGCCGTACCGGACGGACCCGCGTCTGCGCCGCAGCGACATGGTGGAGGGGTACCGGGCGGCGCTCCGCAAGACGCAGGACGACAGCCTGATGGAGACCGCTGCCGAGGCATGGATGTCCGCGATGCGTTTCGTCAAGAACGACGGTGCCAGATCGGGGTTCAAAGCCGTTGTCCACTACCCCCGTGCCATGCCGGACGGCGATTGGGGAGAGCCTGTCTTCTCCCGGCTGGATTCGGCGCTCCTCGAATCCCCGAGAAAGGCATTCTGGCGGGATCCGCGGTACCGGGCCCTGAAGCTCGTCCTCGCCCCCGCGCTGCGGCGCGCCTTCGGCGGGCCTCCCGCACCGCCCGGTGGGACGCATGCGCGTGCGTCCGGCGCGAGAGACCGCGCGAAGCGGTCGCCGGAACCTCCGGAGCCCCTGGCGGCCCGGCTGGTGCTCCTCTGCTCGTTCCCGCTCGGGTTCCTGGTGTTCGGCGTCTGGGGCCCCGTTCAGGCTGCCGTGCTCATGCTCTCGGCCGCCGTCCTCTACACCTGGCTCACGCGTAAGAAGCCGGACGTCGCGGAACGGGCTGAAGACGAGGAGACGACAGGCAGCTGACGGCACGGAGCACCCCTGGCCTGCCGGAGAGGGGAACGGGGCGCACCCGACCGTCACCGACGGCTCCGGCGCTCCGGTGACGGTCGCCCCGCACGAGAACTGGCCGGGGCGGCGGAGAAGTCGATGTACCCTACGTGTCGCACCGGCGGGGTGTGGCGCAGCTTGGTAGCGCGTCCGCTTTGGGAGCGGAAGGTCGTCGGTTCGAATCCGGCCACCCCGACCACGTACTATGAATCCCGCGCGTGCCTGTGTCCTGTCCGGATCCCGAGTCGTATACGGGGCGCCCCAGTAGATCGTCAATCCCAGCAGTCAGCCCCAAGGAGACCGACCGTGAAGAGCGCCGTGGAGACCCTGAACCCCACCCGGGTTCGGCTCACAGTCGAGGTGCCCTTCGAGGAGCTCAAGGACAGCCTCGACGCGGCGTACAAGAAGATCAACCAGCAGGTGACCGTGCCCGGTTTCCGCAAGGGCAAGATCCCGGCCCGGGTGATCGACCAGCGCTTCGGCCGCGGCGCTGTGCTGGAGGAGGCCGTCAACGACGCGCTTCCGAAGCTCTACCAGTCGGCTGTCGAAGAGGGGGAGCTGAACCCGCTCGGCCAGCCCGAGGTCGACATCACCGACCTGAAGGACAACGAACTGCTGGCCTTCACGGCCGAGGTCGACATCCGTCCCGAGATCGAGATCCCGGACTACTCGGGCATCGAGGTCGAGGTCGACGCGGTCGAGGTCACCGACGAGGAGGTGGACAAGGCCGTCGAGCAGCTCCGTGAGCGCTTCGCCTCCACCACCGTCGTCGAGCGTGCCGCCGCCGAGGGCGACGTCGTCAAGGTCGACCTGGAGGCCAAGGTCGACGGCGAGGTCCTCGAGGACGGCGTGGCACAGGGCGTCGACTACACGATCGGCTCCGGCGAGCTGCTCGAGGGCATCGACGACGCCGTCACGGGCCTGGAGGCCGGCGGCACCGCCACCTTCACCTCCGAGCTCAAGGGCGGCTCCGCCGCCGGCCGCGAGGCCGAGGTCTCGGTGAAGGTCGAGAGCGTCTCCGCCCGCGAACTCCCCGAGCTGGACGACGACTTCGCCCAGATGGCCAGCGAGTTCGACACCATCGGCGAGCTGCGCGAGGACAGCCGCAAGCGCCTCGGCCAGCAGAAGAAGTACGAGCAGGCCACCGAGGCGCAGGAGAAGGTGCTCGACGCTCTCCTCGCCCTCTGCGACGTGCCGGTGCCGGACAAGCTCCTCGAGGAGGAAGTCAGCACCCGCAAGCACAACCTGATCAACCACCAGCTCGGTCAGATGGGCCTCGACCTGGCGACGTACCTGCAGATGCAGGACAAGACGGAGGAGGACTTCGACGCCGAGCTCAAGGAGCAGGCGGAGAAGGGCATCCGCACGCAGTTCGTCCTCGACGAGCTCGTCAGCACCGAGAAGCTCAACGTCAGCCAGGAGGAGCTGACGGAGCATCTGATGCGCCGTGCCCAGTCCTCCGGCATGAGCCCCGACCAGTTCGCCCAGGCGGTCGTCGAGGGCGGTCAGGTGCCGATGCTCGTCGGCGAGGTCGCCCGGGGCAAGGCGCTGGCCCACGTGGTCGAGGCCGTCACGGTCAAGGACACCAACGGCGAGACCGTCGACCTCGACGACGAGGACGAGACGGCCGAGACGGTGGACGCCGAGGGCTCCGCGGACGCCCCCGCCGAGGCGTCGGAAGGTGCGTCGGACGAGGCCGCCGAGGCCTCCGGGGAGAGCTCGGAGAAGCCGGAGAAGTCCGAGGGCTGATCCTGCCGCACAGCACATCTGAGGGGCCGTCCCACGGCAACGGGGGCGGCCCCTCAGAAGTGCCTCAACCGCGCTTCACCCGCGCTCCGCAGCCCCACGGACCTGCGCTCACAGCGAACAGCTCCAGCTGCGGGATGGCGCTGCCGGTGGTGCGCGTTAGGGTCCCAAGTACACGAAGACCAGTGACGGCACGCCCCGTGCGGCCGTCCGGACACGAGCAGGTGGACACGTGACGCTTCCGATGCCTTCCGCCGCCGCTGAGCACCTTGGTGGTGGCCTCGGCGACCAGGTCTACAACCGGCTGCTCAACGAGCGGATCATCTTCCTCGGGCAGCCCGTGGACGACGAGATCGCCAACCAGATCACCGCTCAGTTGCTGCTCCTTGCCGCCGACCCGGACAAGGACATCTTCCTCTACATCAACAGCCCCGGCGGATCGATCCAGGCGGGCATGGCGATCTACGACACCATGCAGTACATCAAGAACGACGTGGTCACCATCGCCATGGGCCTCGCCGCCTCGATGGGCCAGTTCCTGCTGAGCGCCGGCACCCCGGGCAAGCGTTTCGCGCTGCCGAACGCGGACATCCTCATCCACCAGCCCTCTGCCGGGCTGGCCGGTTCCGCGTCGGACATCAAGATCCACGCCGAGCAGCTTCTGCGTACGAAGAAGAAGATGGCGGAGCTGTCAGCACAGCACACCGGCCAGACGATCGAGCAGTGGACCAGGGACGCCGACCGCGACCGCTGGTTCTCCGCCGAGGAGGCCAAGGAGTACGGCCTGATCGACGAGGTGTACGGCAGGGCGGCCCAGCTTCCGGGCGGCGGCGGTACGGGCGCGTGAGCCGCGCCGCACGACCGCAGGCTCAACAGCACTACCGCAGTCAGCCCATCACCAGGAGGCTTCGATGACCAATCTTCACGGACGGCCCCTGCTGCCCGGACGCAGCGGCCGCACGGGCGCGGAGAGCGCGTACGCCTCCGAAGGCCGCTACACGGGCCCCGCCCCCGATTCCCGCTACATCGTCCCCCGCTTCGTGGAGCGCACGTCGCAGGGCGTGCGCGAGTACGACCCGTACGCGAAGCTCTTCGAGGAGCGGGTCATCTTCCTGGGCGTCCAGATCGACGACGCCTCGGCGAACGACATCATGGCGCAGCTGCTGTGCCTGGAGTCGATGGACCCCGACCGGGACATCTCGCTCTACATCAACTCCCCGGGCGGCTCCTTCACGGCGCTGACCGCGATCTACGACACGATGCAGTTCGTGAAGCCCGACATCCAGACGGTCTGCATGGGCCAGGCGGCCTCCGCCGCCGCCGTGCTGCTCGCCGCCGGTACGCCCGGCAAGCGGATGGCGCTGCCCAACGCCCGCATCCTGATCCACCAGCCCTACAGCGAGACGGGCCGGGGCCAGGTCTCCGACCTGGAGATCGCGGCGAACGAGATCCAGCGGATGCGCGTGCAGCTGGAGGAGATGCTGGCGAAGCACTCCACCAAGGAGATCGAGAAGATCCGCGACGACATCGAGCGGGACAAGATCCTCACCGCTGAGGAGTCGCTGGAGTACGGCCTGATCGACCAGATCGTCTCCACCCGCAAGTCCTCGGTCGGGATGGGCGTCTGACCCGTCCCCGCGTCACCCACCCCCTCGGGCCGCGTCCACCCGTCGGTCCGAGGGGGGCCCAATTCGGCGGCCCGGCAAGGTACCGTCGTAGAGCACGTACCACGGGCCGTCATAGCTGACGGTCCGGTCCCAGGCGAAGGGGAAGCACCTCGTGGCACGCATCGGTGATGGCGGCGATCTGCTCAAGTGCTCGTTCTGCGGAAAGAGCCAGAAGCAAGTCAAGAAGCTGATCGCAGGCCCAGGCGTGTACATCTGCGACGAGTGCATCGACCTGTGCAACGAGATCATCGAGGAGGAGCTCGCCGAGTCCTCCGAGGTGCGCTGGGACGAGCTTCCCAAGCCGCGTGAGATCTCGGAGTTCCTCGAGGGGTACGTGGTCGGCCAGGAGGCCGCCAAGAAGGCCCTCTCGGTGGCGGTGTACAACCACTACAAGCGCGTCCAGGCGGGCGAGAACGGCGGCCCCCAGGGCCGGGACGACGGCATCGAGCTGGCGAAGTCCAACATCCTGCTCCTCGGCCCGACCGGCTCCGGGAAGACGCTGCTCGCGCAGACGCTCGCCCGCATGCTCAACGTCCCCTTCGCCATCGCGGACGCGACGGCGCTGACGGAGGCGGGGTACGTCGGTGAGGACGTCGAGAACATCCTGCTCAAACTGATCCAGGCGGCGGACTACGACGTCAAGAAGGCCGAGACCGGGATCATCTACATCGACGAGATCGACAAGGTCGCCCGCAAGAGCGAGAACCCGTCGATCACCCGTGACGTCTCCGGTGAGGGCGTCCAGCAGGCCCTGCTGAAGATCCTGGAGGGCACCACCGCCTCGGTCCCGCCGCAGGGCGGACGGAAGCACCCCCACCAGGAGTTCATCCAGATCGACACGACGAACGTGCTGTTCATCGTCGGCGGCGCCTTCGCCGGCCTGGAGAAGATCATCGAGTCCCGCGCGGGAGCGAAGGGCATCGGCTTCGGCGCCACGATCCGCTCCAAGCGCGAGCTCGAGAACAGCAACCAGTTCGAGGACGTCATGCCGGAGGACCTGGTGAAGTTCGGGATGATCCCGGAGTTCATCGGCCGGCTCCCGGTGATGACGAGCGTCCACAACCTCGACCGCGAGGCGCTCCTCCAGATCCTGATGGAGCCGCGCAACGCGCTCGTCAAGCAGTACCAGCGCCTCTTCGAACTCGACGGCGTAGAGCTCGAGTTCGACCGTCCCGCTCTGGAAGCCATCGCCGACCAGGCGATCCTGCGGGGCACGGGTGCGCGCGGTCTCCGCGCCATCATGGAAGAGGTGCTGATGTCGGTGATGTACGAGGTGCCCTCGCGCAAGGACGTGGAGCGCGTGGTGATCACCGAAGAGGTCGTCCACTCGAACGTGAACCCGACTCTGGTGCCGCGTGCCCGCAACAACGACCAGGAGCGGCACGAGAAGAGCGCCTGATCCGTCTGCGGCGCGTCCGCTACAGCGAGGAGGGGTGACCGGCAGACTGCCGGTCACCCCTCCTCGCTTCCGTATCGGCGCGATCACGGGCCCCGCCCGGTCGCGACAGCCGCTCACTTCTTCTCGACGAGCGCCTCCTTGCGCACCTTCGCGACCAGCTCCGCGGACTTCTCCAGGTTCACCGGGAGGGTCGAAGTGCCGTCGCTCGTCAGGTTCATCGACGTCACCGTGCCCACGGTGCTCGCGTCGGCCCAGCCGCACATGGCCAGGCTCATGCTGGAGATCCTGTACTCGCGGCACTTGAGCACGTCACCGTCGAAACCGGCGGGGCTGAACGTCTCGAGCTTGCCCTTGGTCTTGGCGCCGGTCTCGGTCTTCAGTGACTTGCCGGACTGCTCGAAGACCCAGTCGACGGCCTTCTCCGGGTTCCGGACCGAGCCGTACGCTCCGCCGAGCTGGAGCTTCTTCGTCGTGCCCGCCTTGTACTCGGCGCTGACGTCCGCGCTGCTCTCCATCCCCGGGACCTTCTTCTCGCCGAAGGCCCGGCCGTCGCCCTTCTGGCCCTCGCCGTCGCGCTCGTACTCCCCGGCGAGCGTCTCGGGCGTCGTCAGCTCGTACTTGGTGTCGGCGCCGGGGCCGAACAGGACGACACCGCCGATCGCGGCGCCCACCAGTACCAGGGCACCCGCGGCGATGGCCATGATCCGGCCGTTGCCGCGCTTCTCAGCTGGATCCGGTGCGCCCGGCTGCCCTTGGGGCTCCGCCGGTCGGGCCGCGGGCTGGTCCGGCTGTGCGGGGTCGACCGGCTCGCCGTTCGCGCCGGTCCGGCTGTCACTCATCGTGGGGGGCCTCCATCGTTCCTGCGAAGGGCGCCCGGCGGAGTCTTGCCGGGCGCCCCGTTCCACCTGACCTGCGGGCTACTTGATCTCGACTCGCGCGTCGTCGCGCAGCTTCGTGGCCAGCTCCGCGGCCTCTTCCAACGTCATGCCCCTGCCCGTCAGCACCGCCGACGAGTCCTGTGCGGACACCATCGCCACCGTGCTGTGGTCGCCCCACATGCACAGCGGGGCCTCGAGGTCGGACGCGCCACTCGGGCTGGAGGCGCCGGAGCCGAGCGAGACCTTCACCATCTGGCACTTCATGACGGCGTCTTCGAGGCCGGCGGGCTCCAGCGTCTCGGGCTCGCCCTCCAGTTCGGCCTTGTTGCCGGAGGTCTCCGTGTTCCTCTCGGTCTCCTCGGCCATCATCGCGAAGGCCGTGTCGACGGTCGCCTCGGGATCCTCTACATCGCCCCACACGCCGCGGAAGTTGAGCTGCTTCACCGCCGTGCCGCTGCCGGCCTTGTACGAGCCGTAGGCGCTCTGCGGCTTGTCCACGCCGGCCTTCTCGAACTCGGAGAGGTCCGAGGCGCTGAGGTCGTTCGTGCCGCTCGCCAGCGTGTGCTTCTGGTACTCGGAGGCCACCGTCTCCGGCGACGTCAGCTTGTACTTCTTCCCGTCGCCGCCGACCGAGCTGCCGCCCGTCCCGAACAGCAGGAAACCTCCGACGATCGCGCCCACGACGACGAGGGAGCCGACCACGATGGCCACCGTCCTGCCCGTCTTGCTGCCGCCCTCCGGGGGCATGGGCATCCCCGGGATGCCCTGCTGGCCGTAAGCGCCGGGCTGGCCGTAGGGCCCGGGCTGACCGTAGGGCCCCTGCTGTCCCGGCGGTTGCTGCGGGTAGCCGGGACCGGGCTGCCCCGGCGCGGCCGGACCGCCCTGGGCGTACGGGTTCGGGCCCTGCGGCGGCTGGCCGTACGGGCCGGGCGGTGGCGGCTGCTGCCCGTAAGGGCCGGGCTGGTTGAAACTCATGCGGCGCATCCCCTCCGTTGTGATGTGCGTCGCACCGATGTTCTTTGCCGTGGACGCACTTACGCGGCGCTGACTACATCCTCGCGGACGCCGCCGACAGTGCTCCCACCGGTCCCCAAACCGATTCGAGACTGGGACATTGGCGCCCGTAGACTGCCGTCGTGACCGAGAACCCTCAGCAGCGCCCGGACTCCCGCGGGCCCAACGCAGCAGCCCCAGCAGACCTGCCGACGCAGTACGCACCGGCCGAGGTGGAAGGGGAGCTGTACGAGCGCTGGGTAGCGCGCGGTTACTTCGAGGCGGACCCGAAGAGCGACAAGCAGCCCTACACGATCGTCATCCCGCCTCCGAACGTCACGGGCTCCCTCCACCTCGGCCACGCCTTCCAGCACACGCTGATGGACGCCCTCACGCGCAGGAAGCGCATGCAGGGCTACGAGTCGCTGTGGCTGCCCGGCATGGACCACGCGGGCATCGCCACGCAGAACAAGGTCGAGCAGCAGCTCGGCGAAGAGGGCAAGTCCCGGCAGGACTTGGGGCGTGAGGCGTTCGTCGAGCGCGTCTGGCAGTGGAAAGAGGAGTACGGCGGCAAGATCCTCGGCCAGATGCGCCGCCTCGGCGACGGCGTCGACTGGACGCGCGAGCGCTTCACGATGGACGAGGGCCTCTCCCGCGCGGTCCAGACCGTCTTCAAGCAGATGTACGAGGACGGGCTGATCTACCGCGCCGAGCGCATCATCAACTGGTGTCCCCGGTGCCTCACGGCCATCTCCGACATCGAGGTGGAACACCAGGACGACGACGGCGAGTTGGTCTCGATCCGGTACGGCGAGGGCGAGGACTCCGTGGTCGTGGCGACCACCCGCGCCGAGACGATGCTCGGCGACACCGCCGTCGCCGTGCACCCGGACGACGAGCGGTACGCACACCTGCTCGGCAGGACGGTCAAGCTCCCGCTCACGGACCGCGCCATCCCCGTCGTCGCCGACGAGCACGTCGACCCGGAGTTCGGCTCCGGCGCCGTCAAGGTCACCCCGGCGCACGACCCGAACGACTTCGCGATCGGGCAGCGGCACGACCTTCCCTCGCTGACCGTCATGGACGAGCGCGGAGTGATCACCGCCCACGGCCCCTTCCAGGGCCTGGACCGCTTCGAGGCGCGCTCGTCGATCGTCGCCGCCCTCCGGGAGCAGGGCCGCATCACGGCGGAGAAGCGCCCGTACACGCACAGCGTCGGCCACTGCTCCCGGTGCAGCACCACCGTCGAGCCGCGCCTGTCCATGCAGTGGTGGGTCAAGGTCGGTCCGCTGGCGCAGGCCGCCGGCGACGCGGTCCGGGACGGACGCGTCAAGATCCACCCCGCGGAGATGTCGGCCCGCTACTTCGACTGGGTCGACAACATGCACGACTGGTGCATCTCCCGGCAGCTGTGGTGGGGCCACCGCATCCCGGTCTGGTACGGCCCGGACGGCGAGGTCCGCTGCCTCGGCCCCGACGAGCAGCCCCCGGCGGGGGAGGGCTGGACGCAGGACCCGGACGTCCTGGACACGTGGTTCTCCTCGGGCCTGTGGCCCTTCTCCACGCTCGGCTGGCCCGAACAGACCCAGGACCTGGCGAAGTTCTACCCGACGGACGTGCTGCTGACGGGCCACGACATCATCTTCTTCTGGGTCGCCCGGATGATGATGTTCGGCCTCTACGCGATGGACGGGGTCGCCCCGTTCCACACCATCGCGCTCACCGGTCTGGTGCGCGACGCCCACGGCAAGAAGATGTCGAAGTCCTTCGGCAACGTCGTGGACCCGCTGGACTGGATGGAGGAGTACGGCTCGGACGCCCTCCGCTTCACCCTCGCCAACGGCGCCAACCCCGGTACGGACGTGCCGATCGGCGAGGACTGGGTCAAGGCGTCCCGCAACTTCGCCAACAAGATCTGGAACGCCACCCGCTTCGCGCTGATGAACGGCGCCACGGTGGAGGGTCCGCTGCCGGACGCCTCGGAGATGTCGGCCACCGACCGCTGGATCCTCTCCCGCCTCAACTCGGTCGTCACCGAGGCCGACGGATACTACGACGACTACCAGTTCGCCAAACTCTCCGACACCCTCTACCACTTCGCGTGGGACGAGGTCTTCGACTGGTACGTCGAGCTGTCCAAGACGACCTTCGCCGCCGGCGGGCGTCCCGCAGAGGTCTCGCGCCGCGTCCTGGGCGAGGTCCTGGACGTCATGCTGCGCCTGCTGCACCCGGTGGTCCCGTTCGTCACCGAGTCGCTGTGGACGACGCTGACGGGCGGGGAGTCCGTCGTCGTCGCGTCCTGGCCGTCCGACTCGGGCTTCCGCGACGCGGAGGCCGAGCGCGAGATCGCCACGCTCCAGCAGACGGTCACGGAGGTCCGGCGCTTCCGCGCCGACCAGGGCCTCCAGCCGGGTCAGCGGGTCCCGGCCCGGCTGTCGCTGGACGGCACGGCCCTGGGGCCGCACGAGGCCGCGATCCGGCAGCTGCTGCGGCTGCAGCCGCCCGGCGAGGGCTTCCACGCCACCGCTTCGCTGCCGGTCGCGGGCGCCACGGTGGAGCTGGACCTCTCGGGCGTCATCGACGTCGAAGCGGAACGCAAGCGGCTGACGAAGGACCTCGGCGCCGCCGAGAAGGAGCTGCGTCAGACGACGGCCAAGCTGGAGAACGAGGGCTTCCTCGCGAAGGCTCCGGAGCAGGTGGTCGCCAAGATCCGCGAGCGCCGCAGCACGGCCGAGTCCGACATCGCCCGCCTCCAGCGGCAGCTGGAGCAGCTCCCGGCGTCCTGACGCCCGCGGTCGGGGGCGCGGCGGGCGCACTCGCTCCCCGGCCGTCTTCTCCGGCGCAGCCACGGTGCCGTCCCCTCCGCTCCGGGCGGCGGGACGGCACCGGCCGCGGTTCGGGGCGCCCGCGGCCCCTACGTAGACTGGCCGCGTGAGTGACCAGCCCCAGCCCCCCGAGAACGGCCCCGGCGACGACCACGACCGGGAGGCTCCCGGCATCCCCGGCTTCCCCGGCTTCCCCGGACTCCCGGGGACCGAGCCGTCCGATCCCTCCGACCCGTCCGAGCCGGCCGACCCGTCCGAGCCCTCCGAGTTCGAAGAGATCGTCGGCGCGGAAACGGACCGGGACCCGGATCTCGCCGTCATCGAGGCGGGCAGCCGCACCCTCCGCGCGCAGGCGGGCCCGCCGCAGGCCGACGTCGTTCCCGGGCGCCCCGAGGACCCCGAGACGGACCGGGCGCTGCGCGAGGTCGAGGCCGAACTGGCCACTCGCTGGCCGGAGACCAAGCTCGATCCGTCGGTGGAGCGCATCGCGGCGCTGATGGACGTCCTGGGCGAGCCGCAGCGCACCTATCCGTCCATCCACATCACCGGCACCAACGGCAAGACCAGCACCGCGCGGATGATCGAGGCCCTGCTGAGCGCCTTCGACCTGCGTACGGGCCGCTACACCTCGCCGCACGTCCAGTCGATCACCGAGCGCATCAGCGTGGACGGGGCGCCCCTCCCCGCCGAGCGCTTCGTCGAGACGTACCAGGACGTCAAGCCGTTCGTCGACATGGTCGACACGCAGCAGTCGTACCGCCTGTCCTTCTTCGAGGTCCTGACCGGCATGGCCTACGCGGCCTTCGCCGACGCCCCTGTGGACGTCGCGGTCGTCGAGGTGGGCATGGGCGGCACCTGGGACGCCACGAACGTCATCGACGCCGGCGTCTCCGTCATCACGCCCATCTCCCTCGACCACGTGGCCCGTCTCGGCGACACCCCGGAGAAGATCGCGGGGGAGAAGTCCGGGATCGTCAAGCAGGGCGCGACGGTGGTGCTGGCCCAGCAGCCCGTCGAGGCGGCGTCGGTGGTGCTGAAGCGCGCCGTCGAGGTGGATGCCACGGTGGCCCGCGAGGGTCTCGAGTTCGGCGTGGTCTCGCGTGAGGTGGCCGTCGGCGGGCAGCTGATCACGCTGCGCGGTCTGGGCGGCGAGTATCCGGAGCTCTTCCTGCCGATGCACGGCGCGCACATGGCGCACAACGCGGCCGTCGCGCTGGCCGCGGTGGAGGCGTTCTTCGGCGTCGGCGCCAAGGAGGGCGGGGGCCGCACGCTCGACGCGGACATCGTCCGCCAGGCGTTCGCCTCCGTCTCCTCGCCCGGCCGCCTCGAGGTCGTACGGACGAGCCCCACCATCGTCCTCGACGCCGCCCACAACCCGGCCGGGGCGCGGGCAGCCGCCGAGGCCGTCGGTGAGGCGTTCAGTTTCAGCCACCTCGTGGGTGTCGTGGGGCCGAGCAACGACAAGGACGTGAAGGGCGTGCTGGAGGCCTTCGAGCCGGTCTTCGCCGAGGTCGTCGTGACCCGCAACTCCACCCATCGGGCCATGGACGTCGACGCGCTGGCAGCCGTCGCCGTCGAGGTCTTCGGCGAGGACCGCGTGCAGGTCGAGCCGCGCCTCGACAGCGCGCTGGAGGAGGCGATCACCCTCGCGGAGGGCGAGGGCGAGTACGCCGGGGCGGGCGTGCTGGTCACGGGGTCGGTCATCACCGCCGGCGAGGCCCGGCTCCTGCTGGGGAGGGACCGCTAGTGCGCACACTCTGCGCGAGCACGCTGCTGGGCGAGTTCTTCGTGATCGGCTTCGCCGGTCTCGTCGCGATGCGTACGAGCGATCTGTCCGCTGCGACTGTCTGGTCGGTTTCGGGCGCAGCGATGCTGCTGTGCCTGCTGCTGTGCGGAATGCTGACCCGAAAGGGTGGTGTCCAGCTCGGCTGGGCGCTGCAACTGGCTCTCGTGATCTCGGGATTCGTCGTTCCGACGATGTTCTTCCTCGGCGCCTGCTTCGCCGGACTGTGGTGGGCGTCCGTGCATTTCGGAAGAAAGGTGGACGAGGCGAAGGCCGCCCGCGCCGGTCTCGGCACCGAACCTGACACTGCGTGACGGGCGCCGTCGCCGTCCGTGTAACCTCTGCTCACCCGCAAACCGCTGTACCGCATCTCCGCAGTACCGCTTTCTCAAGGAGCCCCCGCCATGAGCCAGCGCACACTCGTCCTTTTCAAGCCCGACGCCGTACGCCGTGGCCTCATCGGTGAACTTCTCGGCCGTATCGAGAGCAAGTCCGGCTGGAAGGTCGCGGCGCTGGAACTGCGCACTCTGGAGAAGGAGACCCTGGAGCAGCACTACGCGGAGCACGTCGGCAAGCCCTTCTACGAGCCGCTCGTGGAGTTCATGCAGTCCGGTCCCTCGGTCGTCCTCGTGGTCGAGGGGGAGCGAGTCATCGAGGGCGTGAGGGCGCTGGCGGGGCCGACGGACCCGATTGCCGCAGCACCGGGCTCCATTCGGGGCGACTTCGGCACGATCGTGCGGGAAAATCTGATTCACGCCTCCGACTCCGAAGAGTCCGCCGAGCGCGAGTTGAAGATTTTTTTCCCGGACTTTAGCTAACCTCTGCTGACGCATCATCAGTCGTCAATGCCCTGATGACCTGGGGCGACCGACAATTTCCGGTCGCCCTTCGGCATATGCGACGGTGTTGCTGGGAACGCATCACCCCGACACGACGTCACTGATTACAGGGACGACGGCTGTTGCGCCGACAATGGCGGGACACCCTTGCTACGTGTTCGAGTGACCGCGTCTACGATGGAACCTCGCGTCTCCACAGCGTTAGCGCGGACACCCTCTCCTGCCGTCCTCCCACATACATCGCTCCAGTTGGAAGGCCAGACGCATCCTATGGCGAACAACATGTCGTTCATCGGCCGTGATATGGCTGTCGACCTCGGGACCGCCAACACGCTGGTGTACGTCAGGGGTCGCGGGATCGTCCTCAACGAGCCGTCGGTCGTCGCCATCAACACCAACACCGGGGGCATCCTGGCGGTCGGCGCCGAGGCGAAGAAGATGATCGGCCGCACCCCCGGCAACATCGTGGCTGTGCGTCCTCTGAAGGACGGCGTCATCGCCGACTTCGAGATCACGGAGCGGATGCTCCGCTACTTCATTCTCAAGATCCACAAGCGGCGTTATCTCGCGCGCCCGCGCGTGGTCATCTGCGTGCCCTCCGGTATCACCGGGGTCGAGCGCCGTGCCGTGATCGAGGCGTCCACGCAGGCGGGCGCCCGGCAGGTGCACATCATCGAGGAGCCGATGGCCGCGGCGATCGGCTCCGGGCTCCCCGTGCACGAGGCCACCGGCAACATGGTCGTCGACATCGGTGGCGGCACCACCGAGGTGGCCGTGATCTCGCTCGGGGGCATCGTCACGGCCCAGTCGATCCGCGTCGCGGGCGACGAGCTGGACAACGCGATCATCCAGCACATCAAGAAGGAGTACAGCCTCCTGCTCGGCGAGCGCACCGCCGAGAGCATCAAGATCACCATCGGTTCCGCGCACTCGCTGGAGAAGGACGAGCACACCGAGATCCGCGGGCGCGACCTGGTCAGCGGCCTCCCCAAGACGGTCGTCATCTCGGCCGCGGAGGTGCGCAAGGCCATGGAGGAGCCGGTCAACGCCATCGTCGACGCGGTGAAGACCACGCTCGACAAGTGCCCGCCGGAGCTGTCCGGAGACGTCATGGACCGCGGGATCGTGCTCACCGGCGGCGGTGCGCTGCTGCGCGGTCTGGACGAACGGCTCCGCAGCGAGACGGGCATGCCGATCCACATCGCCGAGGACCCGCTGGACTCCGTCGCTCTGGGGTCCGGCAAGTGCGTCGAGGAGTTCGAGGCGCTGCAGCAGGTGCTCGACTCCCAGCCGCGGCGATGAGCTGAACACAACGGTCTGCCGTGCGGTCCTCCGCATGAAGCACCACCAGTCCGCACAGCGGATCGTTGAACGTACCGGGGCCGGGGTTCGACGGCTCCGGTACGAGAACCGGTCCGACTGACTGAGGGAAAGGCACGGCCGCCGCACGTGAGGGACACCCGAGAGAGCCGGCTGCTGCTCGTCCTTCTGATCGCCATCGCGTTCGCGCTGATCACGGTGGACATCAGGAAGGGCGAGCAGTCTCCGATGGACAGCGCGCGGCGAGTCGCCGCCTCAGCGTTCGGGCCTGTGGAGAACGGGGTGTCGGCGGCCGTCGACCCCGTGGGCAACTCCATCGCCGCGGTCCGCGACTCGGGTGTGCGGCACGACCGTATAAGCCGTCTCGAGGCGGAGAACGCGCGGCTGAAGCAGGAGCTGGGTTCGGACGACCGGCACCGTGCGCGTTCCAAGGAGCTCGACAGGCTGCTGAAGACGGCCGGCGCCGGCGGCTACGGCATCAAGGGCGCCCAGGTCATCGGCATCGGCGCCGCGCAGGGCTTCTCGTGGACCGTCACGATCGACGCCGGCCGCGCCGACGGGCTCGTCCGCGACATGACGGTCATCAACGGCGACGGCCTCGTGGGGCGCGTGACCACGGTGGGCCCGTCCACGGCGACCGTGCTTCTCGCCAACGACCCGGATTTCTCCGTCGGTACGCGGATGGAGAAGAGCAGCGAGCTGGGCTTCGCGACCGGCCGCGGGGGCGACCAGATGACCGTGCAGCTCCTCAACGGCAAGTCGGAGGTGAAGAAGGGCGACCGGATAGTGACTTTCGGCTCCCGCAACAACAAGCCGTTCGTCCCCGGCGTGCCGGTGGGCAAGGTCACCAAGGTGGACCGGACCGGCGGTGACCTCACCCGGAGCGTCAGCGTCCGTCCGTTCGTCGGCTTCAGCAAGCTCGACATCGTCGGTGTGGTCGTCAAGCCTCCGCGCGAGGACCCGCGTGACGAGGTGCTGGACGCCAACAAGCCCGCCAAGCCCAAGCCCGCCCCCACGGTGACCGTCACCAAGACCCCGAGCCCCAGCGCCTCGGCATCCAGGAGCTGACCGATGCACCTCAACCGGATTCTGCTCTCGGCCGTCCTCGTCGTCGGCGCACTGATCGTCCAGGTGAGTGTGCTCGCGAGGCTGCAACTGCCCGGCGCCGTACCGGATCTGCTGCTGCTGGTCGTGCTGGGGCTCGCGATGGTCTACGGCCACACGGCGGGTGCGCTCACGGGCTTCGCGGGCGGGCTCCTCGCCGACCTCGCGCCTCCCGCCGAGCACGCCGTGGGGCGCTACGCGCTGGTGCTGTGCGTCATCGGCTACGCCGCGGGCCTGACCAAGCCCGACAACGGGCAGCACCGCTCGGCGACGGTGCCGATGCTCGTCGTCGCCAGCGCCGCGGTCAGTTCCACGCTGCTGTACGCGGGCGTCGGCACGCTCGTCGGTGACACCGCGGCCGGCCGGGTCGGGCTCCTCCCGCTGCTGCTGACCGCCACTCTCTACGACCTGCTGCTCGCGCCGTTCGTCGTCCCGGCCCTCATGTGGCTGGCCAGGCGCACCGAGCGGGCACCGATCACGTCCGACGCGTCGGGCGTGGGAAGCATGGGCAGAGGGGACAAGGCGGCCTACGGCTGGCTCAGTTCGGGCACCGGACTGCAGATCGGCGGCAGCAGCAGCCTCTTCGGCAAGGGCCGCAACGGCGGCACGGTACGCAACGCGCGCAACGGCAAGGCGGTCCGGATGGGGATCCAGCGGGGCAGTCTGCTGGACCGGCCGGGGCGGAAGGGCAAGGGCGGAAAGATCAAGGGGGTCAAACGGCTGTGAGCAACCTTCCGGAGACCGGGCGCACTCACCGCGTGAACATCCGGCTCGTCGCCATCCAGATCCTCGTCATGTCGCTGCTGCTCACTCTCGGCGGACGCCTGTGGTACCTCCAGGTCCGCAACGGTGAGGAGTACCAGAAGGAGGCGGCGGGCAACCACGTCCAGCAGGTCGTGCAGCCCGCCACACGCGGTTCGATCCTGGACGCCAGGGGCGTGCCCATCGCCGACAACGAGACGCGTCTGGTGGTCTCCGCGTCCCGCACCGAGCTGATGAAGATGGACGACGGCGGCAAGGCCGTGCTCACCCGGCTCGCCGGCGTCCTCGACATGAACCCGAAGACGGTGCAGGAGAAGGTGCGGCTGTGTGACGCGAAGACGCCGCAGCCGTGCTGGAACGGTTCGCCCTACCAGCCCATCCCGGTCACGGACGAAGCGACCACGCAGCAGGCCCTCCAGATCCGCGAGCGTGCGGAGGACTTCCCGGGCATCACCGCCGAACCCACCGCCGTCCGCCGGTATCCCGCTCCTTACGGGGCCGGCACGTCGCAGGTGCTCGGCTACCTCTCGCCGGTCACCGACGAGGAGATCGAGAAGGCGAAGGACACCGACTCGCCTTTCCTCTCCTCCGACGAGATCGGCCGCTCCGGCCTGGAGCGCACCTACGACAGCATGCTGCGCGGCAGTTCCGGTGTGACGCGCTACGAGGTGGACAACCTCGGACGCGTCATGGGGCGTGCCAAGAGCGACAAGGCGAAGCCCGGTTCGAGCCTGGTGACGAGCATCGACTCCCGGGTGCAGGCGGTCACCGAGCAGGAGCTGCTGACGGCGATGAAGAACGCCCGCAAGCAGCACGACGACAACACCAACAAGAACTACAAGGCCGACGCGGGCGCTGCCGTCGTCATGGAGAACAAGACCGGCCGCGTGGTCGCGATGGCGTCCAACCCCGACTACGACCCCAACGCGTGGGTCGGCGGGATCTCCGGCGGCCAGTACAAGAAGCTCACCGGGAAGAAGTCCAACTATCCGCTGCTGAACCGCTCCATCCAGGGCCTGTCGGCTCCCGGTTCGGTCTTCAAGGTGATCTCCACGGCCGCCGCGGTGAAGGCGGGCAACAAGTTCGACGGCAACTACGACTGCTCGTCCTCGTACAGCGTCGGCGGCCAGGTCTTCAAGAACTACGAGTCCGAGAGCCACGGCACGATCAACCTGGGGCGGGCGCTCGAGGTCTCCTGCGACACCGTCTTCTACGACCTGGCCTACAAGCAGTGGCTGAAGGACGGCGGGAACAAGCCGAAGAAGGACACCAAGGACTGGTTCTACAAGATCGCGCACGAGTTCGGCCTCGGCAAGGAGACCGGCGTCGACCTCCCCAACGAGGTCACCGGCCGTGTTCCCGACCGGCAGTGGAAGAAGGACTACTGGGAGGCGAACAAGGACGCCTGGTGCAAGCAGGCCAAGAACCCCAAGTCCTACGCCGACAAGATCGCCAAGGAGAACTGCGTCTCCGGCATGAAGATGCGCGCCGGTGACAGCGTCAACTACTCGATCGGGCAGGGCGACACCCTCGTCACACCGATCCAGATGGCGACCATCTACGCCGCGATCGCCAACGGCGGCACGCTGCTCGACCCGACGCTCGGCAAGGCCACGATGAGCCCGGACGGCAAGGCCATAAAGGAGATCGAGCCGAAGTCGCACGGCAAGCTGCCGGTCAGCAAGAAGACGCTGAAGAAGATGGACGCGGCACTCGCCGGCGTCGCCGAACGCGGCACGGCGGCCTGGCGGTTCGGGGACGCCGGATGGCCCCAGGACAAGATCAAGATGCACGCCAAGACGGGTACGGCCGAGGTCGCCGGCAAGCAGACGACGTCCTGGTTCTCGACGTACACCAAGGACTACACGATCGTGATGACGATCTCCCAGGGTGGTACGGGCTCCGGGGCCTCCGGCCCGGCTGTGCGCAATATCTACAACGCGATCTACGGCGTCGACTCGAAGGGTGAGATCGACGAGGACAGCGCGCTGCTGCCCCACCCGGAGAAGGACCTTCCGAAGGTCGACGAGCACGGCAACATCGAGGCCCGGCACGACGACGAGTTCAAGGAGCGTGCGAAGCGGGCCGTCGCCGGCGCACCGGACGCGGGAGCCGCTGGATGAGCACGCACTCGTACTCCCTCGGGGGATACGGCCCGCAGAAGCGTTCGGCATGGGTCAAGCTGACTGCCCGCGACTCCGCGGTCTGGCGGCTGGACTGGGTGATGGTGCTGTCCGGGGTGGCGCTGTCCGTCGTGGGTTCGCTGCTGGTGTGGTCCGCCACCCGCAACCGCACCGACCTCAACCACGGGGACCCGTACTACTTCCTGACCCGGCACGTCCTCAGCCTTGTCGTCGGTGTGCTGCTGATGGCGCTGACGGTGTGGGTCGGGCACCGGCGCCTGCGAGGGGCCGTGCCGTTCCTCTACGGGGCCTCGGTCCTGCTGGCCCTGCTGGTGCTCACCCCGCTGGGCGCGACGATCAACGGACAGCGCGCGTGGCTCCACCTGGGCGGCGGGTTCTCGCTGCAGCCCGCGGAGTTCATCAAGATCACGATGGTCCTGGGCATGGCGATGCTCCTGGCCGCGAAGGTGGACGCGGGGGACAGGGAGCATCCCGACCACCGCACCGTGCTCCAGGCGCTGGGTCTGGCGGCCGCACCGATCCTGATCATCGTGCTGATGCCGGACCTCGGTTCGGTGATGGTGCTGGTGATGATCGTGCTCGGCGTGCTGCTCGCGTCCGGGGCGTCCAACCGCTGGATCGTCGGACTGTGCGTGGCGGGCGCGGGCGGGGCCGTACTGGTGTGGGCGCTCGGGCTGCTCGACCAGTACCAGATCAACCGCTTCGCCGCCTTCGCCAACCCCGCGCTCGACCCGGCGGGCGTCGGGTACAACACCAACCAGGCGCGTATCGCCGTCGGTTCCGGCGGACTCACCGGCAAGGGCCTCTTCAAGGGCTCGCAGACCACCGGCCAGTTCGTCCCCGAGCAGCAGACCGACTTCGTCTTCACCGTCGCGGGGGAGGAACTGGGCTTCCTGGGCGGCGCGTTGATCATCTTCCTGCTGGGCGTGCTGATCTGGCGGGCCTGCCGCATCGCGCGGGAGTCGACGGAGCTGTACAGCACGATCGTCGCCGCGGGCGTGATCGCCTGGTTCGCGTTCCAGTCGTTCGAGAACATCGGGATGACGCTGGGCATCATGCCGGTCGCGGGGCTGCCGCTGCCGTTCGTCTCCTACGGCGGTACGTCGATGTTCGCGGTGTGGATCGCGCTGGGGCTGCTGCAGTCGATCAGAGTGCAGCGTCCCGTCTCGGCGTAGCGGCGACCGCAGTTCCCGCGGTCGCTCCCGCGGTCCTTCCCGCGGTCCTTCCCGGTGGTGTCGACGTGGCGCTGCCGCCGGGGAGCCGGTGTCCGCCGGGGAGCTGACCGTCGCGGCACGGCTCAGCCCCGCCGCGACGACGTCCGTGATCGGCCGGGACCAACTCGCGCTCATCAGCGAATTCCTGGAGAGGGCCCGCCGCGTCCAGGAGGAGCAGACGGCCCGTCCGAAGGGGCGGGCCTGAGACGGGCGCGGTCCCGCTTCCCCGTCCGCGTTACGCTGAATGGTCACCTGCACCGCGAACGCGCCCTGAGTCGAGGAACCCCCATGCCAGTCGAGTCGGTCTTCCCGCGCCTGGAGGCCCTCCTTCCCCATGTCCAGAAGCCCATCCAGTACGTCGGCGGTGAGCTGAACTCCACCGTCAAGGACTGGGACAGCTGCGACGTCCGCTGGGCGCTGATGTACCCCGACGCCTACGAGGTGGGGCTGCCCAACCAGGGCGTCATGATCCTCTACGAGGTGCTCAACGAGCGCGAGGGCGTACTGGCGGAGCGCACCTACAGCGTGTGGCCCGACCTGGAGAAGCTGATGCGGGAGCACGAGGTCCCGCAGTTCACGGTCGACGCGCACCGCCCGGTCGGCGAGTTCGACGTGCTGGGCGTGTCCTTCGCCACCGAGCTCGGGTACACCAACCTGCTGACGGCCCTGGAACTGTCCGGCATCCCGCTGGAGACCGCGGACCGCGGTGACGAGCACCCGATCGTCATGGCGGGCGGTCACGCGGCCTTCAACCCCGAGCCCATCGCGGACTTCATCGACTGCGCGGTCGTGGGCGACGGCGAGCAGGCCGTGCTGGAGGTCAGCGACATCATCCGCGCCTGGAAGCAGGAGGGCCGCCCCGGAGGGCGGGACGAACTGCTGCTGCGGCTTGCGAAGACCGGAGAGGTCTACGTCCCCAAGTTCTACGACGTGGAGTACCTGCCCGACGGGCGCATCGCCCGCGTCGTCCCGAACCGGACGGGCGTCCCGTGGCGCGTCGCCAAGCGCACCGTGATGGACCTGGACGAATGGCCGTACCCGAAGCAGCCGTTGGTGCCCCTGGCCGAGACGGTCCACGAGCGCATGTCCGTGGAGATCTTCCGCGGCTGCACGCGCGGCTGCCGGTTCTGCCAGGCGGGGATGATCACCCGTCCGGTCCGTGAGCGCTCCATCACCGGGATCGGCGACATGGTGGAGAAGGGCCTGAAGAGCACCGGCTTCGAAGAAGTCGGCCTGCTCTCGCTCTCCTCGGCCGACCACAGCGAGATCGGCGACGTGGCCAAGGGCCTCGCGGACCGGTACGAAGAGGACAAGATCGGCCTCTCCCTGCCCTCGACCCGTGTGGACGCCTTCAACATCGACCTGGCCAACGAGCTGACCCGCAACGGCCGCCGCTCCGGCCTCACCTTCGCCCCCGAGGGCGGCAGCGAACGCATCCGCAAGGTCATCAACAAGATGGTCTCGGAGGAGGACCTGATCCGGACCGTCGCCACGGCCTACGGCAACGGCTGGCGGCAGGTGAAGCTGTACTTCATGTGCGGGCTCCCCACCGAAACCGACGAGGACGTGCTGCAGATCGGCGACATGGCCGTCAACGTCATCGCCAAGGGCCGCGAGGTCGCGAAGTCCAACGACATCCGCTGCACCGTCTCCATCGGCGGCTTCGTCCCCAAGCCGCACACGCCCTTCCAGTGGGCTCCGCAGCTCTCCGCTGAGGAGACGGACGAACGGCTCGGCAAGCTGCGCGAGAAGATCCGCGGCGACAAGAAGTACGGCCGCTCCATCGGCTTCCGGTACCACGACGGCAAGCCCGGCATCGTCGAGGGCCTGCTCTCCCGCGGAGACCGCCGCGTCGGTGCCGTCATCCGTGAGGTCTTCGAGCGGGGCGGACGGTTCGACGGCTGGCGCGAGTACTTCAGCTACCAGCTGTGGATGGACAGCGCCGCACACGCCCTCCCGGCGTACGGCGTGGACGTCGACTGGTACACGACGCGGGAGCGCACGTACGAGGAGGTCCTGCCCTGGGACCACCTCGACTCCGGCCTCGACAAGGACTGGCTCTGGGAGGACTGGCAGGACGCCCTCGACGAGACCGAGGTCGAGGACTGCCGCTGGACGCCGTGCTTCGACTGCGGCGTGTGCCCGCAGATGGACACCGAGATCCAGATCGGGCCGACGGGCAAGAAGCTGCTGCCGCTGACGGTCAAGTAGGCAACGAAAGGGCCACGGAGGAGAGTTCGGGCTCAACCCGGCGAACCGGCGGGAGGCGGCCGCGCGTCCTGCCAGGCATGAGCGACGCCCCGGAACGCCTGCCGGTCTCCCTGGCCAAGGACCCTGCCGCCGGGGGCCCCGCTCTCGGCCCCGCCTCCGGCGGCGCTCCTGCCGCCGGTCCCGCCGCTTCCGGCCCCCCGTCGCCGGAGGGCTGCGTGGCGGTCGTCGTCCGCGTCCCGGTGCGGATCGTGACGCTGCTGCTCGTCCTCCCCGTACGGATGCTGTGGGACGCCCTGGCGGTGTGCGGGCGGGCGTTGAAGCGCACCCTGTGGGTGCCGTTCGCCCGCGCGACGGGCCGGGTGTGGGACGCCGTCCTCGCGCCGGTGCTCCACGCGGTCTTCGTCTGGCCGTGGACAGCGCTGTGGCACTACGTCCTCGCCCCCGTCGGCCGCGGCGCCGCGTGGCTCGCGGCGCTCGCGGGCAGCGGGATCGCGGCCGCGGCGCGGGCGATCGGCGCCGCGCTGGCCTGGCTCGGACGGACGCTTCTCGTCATCCCGGCCACCTGGCTCTACCGGCAGGTGCTGACACCCGTCGGGCACGGGATGCTCGCCGCTCTGCGGGGCGCGGGCTGGGGGCTCGCGTGGCTGGGCCGGTACGCGCTGCTCGTACCCGGCAAGGCGCTCTGGGCGGCGGCCGTATGGCTGGTGGGGCTGCTCGTCGTCGTCCCGGCGGTCTTCCTGTACCGCTGGGTGCTGACCCCGTTGGGGCACGGCGTGGTCGCGGCCGTCCGCGCGGTGGGGGCCGCGCTGGCGTGGCTCTGGCGGTACGCGGTCCTCGCGCCCTGCGGCTTCGTGTACCGCTGGATCCTCGCGCCGGTGGGCCGGGCGGCCGCCGTCGCCGCGAGAGAGGTCGCGGACGCCCTCGGCCATGCGTGGCGCGTGGCAGGACGGATCTCGCGGGCGGTGTTCCGGTTCATCGGCGCGGTGCTCCGCTTCCTCGTCGTGGACCCGGTCGTGTGGGTGTGGCGGAACGCCGTCCGCCCCCTCGGGCGCGGCCTCCGCGACCACGTGTGGCGGCCGGTCGCGCGGACCTTGCGCGAAGCCGGCCGCAGTGTGCGGGCGGCGTTCGCCGCCGCGCGGGACTCCGTACGGCAGACCCGGGCCGAACTGCGCAGGGCCCTGTTCGGTGCGCCGTCCGGGCCGGAGCGGCAGCCCCTGCCCGGCAACGGGCGCGTACCCTGGGGCGCAGGATCACCGCACGGGCGTGCGTCGGCGCCGAAGACACCGGCCCGACAGCGTGACGATGCGGACTTCCGCACCCTTTGAAGACGCTTGACATCCGTACATGCGAAGGGCGGCCGTCTCCCACGCGCTGCCGCCCCGCACCAGGTACCGAGGAGAGAACCACTGGGCAAGCGACAGCCCGAAGGCCCGCCGCCCGCACTCGCCGTGCAGCGCGTGCGCCTGCGTTACACCAAGCGCGGCCGCCTCCGGTTCACCAGCCATAGAGACTTCCAGCGCGCGTTCGAGCGTGCGCTGCGCCGAGCGGACGTGCCCATGGCGTACTCCGCCGGGTTCACACCGCACCCGAAGGTCTCCTACGCCAATGCCGCACCCACCGGCACGGGCAGCGAGGCCGAATATCTGGAGATCGCCCTCACCGAGCGCCGTGAGCCGCAGGAGCTGCGCTCCATGCTGGACACGTGCATGCCGACCGGTCTCGACATCGTCGACGCCGTGGAGGTGCGCACCTCCGACTTCACCGACCGCCTGGAGGCTTCCGAATGGGAGCTCCGGCTCCCCGGAGTGGAGCCCGGAGAGGCGTCCGACGCCGTCGGGAAGTTCCTCGCGGCGGAGTCGGTCGAGGTCGAGCGGCGTACGAAGAAGGGCATCCGCACCTTCGACGCCCGGGCCGCCGTCACCTCGCTGACCTCAGCGGAAGCACCGGTCGGCGAAGGGGCCGATGGTCCGCGCGGCGAACCCTGTGCGATACTGCGCTTGGTGGTACGGCACCTGACACCTGCTGTACGACCCGACGACGTCCTGTCCGGCCTCCGAGCTACGGCCGACCTGGCGCCGCCGGTCCCGGCAGCGGTGACCAGGCTGGCGCAGGGGCCGCTCGATGAGGAGACCGGCACGGTGACCGACCCGTTGGCGCCCGACCGCGACGCACCCCTCGTTGCGACGGCGCCGGGCGGCAGCGCGTAGGCCAGGGGCCTGGAGGATCACCGTTGAAAGCGCCACCGCTGACGCAGGCACCAGGGAGCCACCCGGGTCCGCGTGACGGCAGGCAGGCGCACCGACCAGCAGACTTTCGCCGGAGCCGGGCCGCAGGCAGGGCCCGGGACCGGCGTTGAGACAACAGCTCCCGTGTGGCGCCCGCGCCCCGGAGCGCGGCCCCGCCCGGTGGTGTGGGCCGTGACCGGACAAGAAGAGGCGCGGCGCCCGGGAGCGTGACGGGAGAACCGCCCGCATGCTCGAACCGAACAACGAAAGCGCAGCCGAGGAGAACGCGGGGCAGTCCCCGCAGCCGGCGGAACCGCTTCGGACTCCTGGGACGGGAGACGCCGCAGCGCAGACTCCCGGGCAGGGCTCCGCATCGCCCAGCGACACCCTTCCGCCGCGGCGCCGCCGCGCGGCGACCCGCCCCGCGGGCCCCCCTGAGCCGTCGGCCGCTCCCGAGGTGACCACCACGGCAGGGACGACGGCCCCGGCAGGTGCCGCGGACGCCGTGGCCGACGCCCCGGCCGCGGCGAGCGCCGCCGCCGGCAACGAGAGCCGCGTGGAGAGCGCGCCGCCCGCCCCGCGCAGGCGCCGTGCCACCCGCAGGGCCAGCGCCCCCGCGGGAACACCGAGCGTGGACGAAACGGCAGCCGCGGAGCAGGTCGTCGCACCTCAGGCGGCGCGGCCGGCCGAGGCGGACGCTGCCGCGGACGCCGGATCGGGGACCGCCGCGGAGCCTGCGGCACCGGCCGCTCCGCGCCGCCGCACCCGCCGGGCCAGCGCGCCCGCGGGCGCGCCCGTGGCGGCGGAGACCGCCGCGGCGGACGAAACGGCAGCCGCGGAGCCGGCCCGCGCCGAGGGCGAGACGGACGAGAGCACCGCCACCGAGGCGGGCGCCGGATCTGCTTCCCGTACGAGGCGGCGGACCACCAGGAAGACGAGCTCGCCGTCCGCGAGCGAGCCCGAGAGCACGGACGGCGCGAGCACGGACGGCGCGAGCACGGACGGCGGAAGCGCGTCCGGCGAGCAGGGGAGCGACAGCGCGGCCGGGAAGTCCGCGGACTCCGGCGAAGCACCCCGGCGGGCCCGCAGGACGCGCGCGTCCTCGAAGGCCACGGACGACGCGACGGCCGCCGCACCCGTGGGAGGTGCGGCGTCCCCCGAGGGCGGCGCCGCCTCCGCGGAGAAGTCCGGGGGCGAGAGCGCCGGAGAGGAGAACGGCGGCCGTACCCGGCGCCGCGCGACTCGCAAGAGCGCCTCCTTCACCGCGCCGCCCGCCGTCCACGACGACTCCCGGTACGGGAACGCCGACGAGCCCGCGCGGGCCGGCAAGCCGGCCGTGGCGCCGGTCGCCGTCTTCCAGGCGCCGGTCTTCACCGAGCCCGCGTTCCAGACCCCGCAGACCGCGGCCGCGGAGGCCGCGGCGGGCGCCGCCGAGGACGAGGACGAGGACGAGTTCGACGAGACCGCGGAAGAGGAGGAGACCCCGCAGGCCGAGGGTCCGCGCCGCCGGTCCCGCCGCCGCCGTGGGGACTCCTCCGGCAGCGGCCAGGAGGGCAAGGGCGACGGCCGTCGCGACAGGGCCGAGCAGGAAGAGGACTCCGCCGAGGCCGGCGAGGAGTCCCAGGACGGAGACGACGAGCTCGCCGAGGGGCAGGACGAGCGTCCCGCGCGCCGTCGCCGCAGGGGCGGCCGCCGCCGTCGCCGCGGTGACAGCGGCGACGCCGGCCAGGACGAATCGCCCGAGGAGGGCGAGGAGGGCCGGGGCGGCCAGGGCCGCTCCCGCGGCGGGCGCTCCGCCGACGACGGCACCGACGGCGAGGGAGACGAGGCCGAGGGCTCGGCCGGCTCCGCCGAGGACGGCGACGAGGACGAGGGCGGTTCCGGCGCGGGTTCCACCAGCAGCTCCCGCCGTCGCCGCCGTCGCCGCCGCCGCGGTGGCGACTCGGGCGAGTCCGCGAGCGACGCCGGCGGAGACGACCCGGAGCGCACGGTCGTCAAGATCCGCGAGCCCCGCCGCAAGAAGGACGAGCCCGTCGACGAGGTGCAGGCGATCAAGGGATCGACGCGCCTCGAGGCCAAGAAGCAGCGCCGCCGGGAGGGCCGCGAGCAGGGCCGTCGCCGGGTGCCGATCATCACCGAGGCCGAGTTCCTGGCGCGGCGTGAGGCCGTCAAGCGGGAGATGATCGTCCGGCAGAGCGGCGAGCGTACGCAGATCGCCGTCCTCGAGGACGACGTGCTGGTCGAGCACTTCGTGAACAAGGAGCAGGCGACGTCGTACGTCGGCAACGTCTACCTGGGCAAGGTGCAGAACGTCCTGCCGTCCATGGAGGCCGCCTTCGTCGACATCGGCAAGGGCCGCAACGCCGTCCTCTACGCCGGTGAGGTCAACTTCGAGGCGCTGGGCATGGCCAACGGCCCGCGCCGGATCGAGACCGCCCTCAAGTCCGGCCAGTCGGTGCTGGTGCAGGTCACCAAGGACCCGATGGGCCACAAGGGCGCCCGCCTGACCAGCCAGGTCTCGCTGCCCGGCCGCTACCTGGTGTACGTCCCCGAGGGGTCGATGACGGGTATCAGCCGCAAGCTGCCCGACACCGAGCGGTCGCGGCTGAAGCAGATCCTGAAGAAGGTCGTCCCGGAGGACGCCGGCGTCATCGTGCGCACGGCCGCCGAGGGCGCCAGCGAGGACGAGCTGCGCCGCGACGTCGAGCGCCTGCAGGCGCAGTGGGAGGACATCCAGCGCAAGGCGCAGAAGGGCAACGCCCCGACGCTGCTGTACGGCGAGCCGGACATGACCGTGCGGGTCGTGCGCGACATCTTCAACGAGGACTTCTCGAAGGTCATCGTCAGCGGCGACGAGGCGTGGGAGACGATCCACGGCTACGTCTCGCATGTCGCGCCGGACCTGTCGGAGCGGCTGAAGAAGTGGTCCTCGGACGTCGACGTCTTCGCCACGTACCGCATCGACGAGCAGCTGATGAAGGCGCTGGACCGCAAGGTGTGGCTGCCGAGCGGCGGTTCGCTCGTCATCGACCGGACCGAGGCGATGATCGTCGTCGACGTCAACACCGGCAAGTTCACCGGCCAGGGCGGCAACCTGGAGGAGACGGTCACCAGGAACAACCTGGAGGCGGCCGAGGAGATCGTGCGCCAGCTCCGGCTGAGGGACCTCGGCGGCATCATCGTGATCGACTTCATCGACATGGTGCTGGAGTCCAACCGGGACCTGGTGCTGCGGCGCCTGCTGGAGTGCCTCGGGAGAGACCGTACGAAGCATCAGGTCGCCGAGGTGACGTCGCTCGGTCTGGTGCAGATGACGCGCAAGCGGGTCGGGCAGGGGCTGCTGGAGTCCTTCTCCGAGCAGTGCGTGCACTGCAACGGGCGCGGCGTGCTCGTGCACATGGAGCAGCCTTCCGCGCAGGGCGGCAAGAAGGGCAAGAAGAAGGGCGGAAAGGGGAACGGCGGCCAGCAGTCCCAGGCTCCGGCGCAGCCGCACCCCGTACCGCTGAACGAGCCCGAGCAGGGCGGCGACACGTCGCAGGGCGGCGGCCGTGCGGCGGCGAAGGAGCAGAAGGCAGCGGCGTCGGCGCCGGTGGAGTTCACGCCCGACGACGATCTGTACAGCTCCGTCAGCGAGGCCGAGGCGTCCGCCGGAGGCCGGGGCGGACGGTCCCGGCGCCGGGGCAGCCGCAAGGCGAGTGCCCCGCAGGGAGCACCGCAGGACAGCGCCGCCAAGCAGGAGGCCGCGCAGGCGAAGGCCGGCGAGGCGGCGGCCGCCGACAAGAGAGAGCCCGACCGGAAGCAGCCCGAGGGCAGTCGCGCGGGAGACGCGGCGGAGCAGTCACCGTCGTCGGACGAGAGCACCCCGAAGGGGGCCGCCGACCCGGGAAACGGCCGAGGCCGCTCGCGGACCGGTTCCGGAGCTGGTGGCGGGGACGCCGCCGCTGAGGGGACCGGCGCGGGCGGCCTGAAGACCACGGCCCGCTCCGACGCGGAGGCTTCGCCGGCGTCCACCGGCGAAGCCGCTTCCGGGACCGCAGCCCCCGCCGCGCGTACGCGTCGCCGGGCGAGCCGCAAGGCGTCCGCTCCGGCGGGTTCGCCGCCTGCCTCGGACGAGGGCACCGTGACCGTCGTCGCCGCGAAGGCCGATGAGCAGTCCGCGCAGCCGGATTCCGGTGCGCAGGCCGCAGCTGTGGCGGACGCATCCGCGACTGCCGCGTCTGCCGAGACTGAGCAGACGGCGAAGGTCGTCTCGGAGCCCGCTCCGGTCCGTTCGCGCCGCAGGGCCAGCCGCAAGGCCTCGGCCCCGGCGGGTTCACCGCCGGTGTCCGACGAGGCGGGAGCCATCGTGCTCCGCGCGTCGGAGGCCGCGTCCGGCACGCAGCCTGTGGACGAGTCGGTGGCGAAGGTCGTCTCGGAGCCCGCCCCGGTGCGTCCGCGGCGCCGTGCCACGCGGAGCGTGTCGGCCCCGGCGGGTTCCCCGGAGTCCGCGGAGGACGAGGGCGCTTCCGGCGGCACGCAGACTCCCGACGGCGCGGACGCGCCGGTGAAGAAGGCGGCCGCGAAGAAGGCCCCGGCGAAGAAGACGGCCGCGAAGAAGACGGCGAAGAAGGCCGCTTCGACGCGGAAGTCGTCCGCTGCGAAGAGGACGGCCGCTGCCGAGCAGGACGCGCCCTCCTCCGTCTCGGCGTCCGCCGGGGAGCCGTCCGGCACGGAGGGGCAGTCCGCCGCACAGGGGCCGTCCGCCACGCAGGGGCAGGGCGAAGCCGCGTCCGAAGGCTGACCCGGCAGACCGGCGCGGCCGCGGAGCGGAGTAGTACCGGGGAGTCCCCGGCCCTTCGAAGGGCCGGGGACTTCGCCGTCCGTCCTGTGGCGGAGGCCGGCCCCCCGGGTGCACCGGCCGGTCGTCACGGGCCCGGCCGCCCCCGGACCTGGTTTGACCAGCGTGTGCGGCGCCCCGTAATCTTGACCGCCGGCGTGTCATCGGGATGCGCCGCGCTCCTGAGCAACTCCCTCCCGCGGCTGGCGCCCGGGAGAGGCCGCTCAATCCATTCGGATCAGATCGTGGGTTCGGATGCCGGGCCTGTGCCCGTGTCCGTACCGCGCCGGGCGGCTGGCGTCAGGAGTCCCGTAGCGAGCGAGAGAGAGTTCCGCGTGTACGCAATCGTGCGCACCGGCGGCCGTCAGCAGCGTGTGGCTGTGGGCGACGTCATCGAGGTAGACCGCATCAGCGAGAGCAAGGCCGGCGACAGCGTCGAGCTCTCGACCCTGCTCGTTGTGGACGGCGACACGGTCACGAGCGACCCGTGGGTGCTGGACGGCGTGAAGGTCGCGGCCGAGGTCGTCGACCACCACAAGGGCGACAAGATCCGCATCCAGAAGTACAAGAACAAGACCGGCTACAAGAAGCGGATCGGCCACCGTCAGCTGCACACCGCGCTGAAGATCACCGACATTCCGACCCCGGCGAAGAAGAAGTAAGGACTGAGCAGAGATGGCACACAAGAAGGGCGCATCGTCCACCCGGAACGGTCGCGACTCCAATGCCCAGTACCTCGGCGTGAAGCGCTTCGGCGGTCAGCTCGTCAACGCCGGTGAGATCCTGGTCCGTCAGCGCGGCACCCACTTCCACCCGGGCGCGGGCGTCGGCCGTGGCGGCGACGACACGCTGTTCGCTCTCGACGCCGGTGCGGTGCAGTTCGGCACCCGCCGCGGCCGTCGCGTCGTGAACATCGTCCCGGCGGGCGAGTAACCACCGCCGGGAGGCGCTGCGCCGGGTCGCTGAACACGGTTGAGTGATCGGCCCGGCAGGGCGCCGTCCACCGCGTCACATCGCGCATAGTCATCGAGGGCGGACCGCCGCTCCCTCGCGTACGCATCGGGCGTACGTACGGGACGGGTCCGCCCTCGCTGCGTAGGCGCCCCCTGCGGGCGCACGCAGCGAAGCAGAAGCATTTCCATCGTCACGCCGCCTGGAGGCACCTCGCATGACCACCTTCGTGGACCGCGTCGAGCTGTACGTCGCCGCGGGTAACGGGGGCCACGGCTGTGCCTCCGTGCACCGGGAGAAGTTCAAGCCGCTGGGCGGCCCCGACGGGGGGAACGGTGGACGCGGCGGAGACGTCGTCCTCGTCGTCGACCCGGACGTGACGACGCTGCTCGACTACCACCACAGCCCGCACCGCAAGGCCACCAACGGCAGGCCCGGCGAGGGCGGGCACCGGTCCGGAGCCGACGGCAAGGACCTCGTCCTGCCCGTGCCGGACGGAACGGTCGTCCTCGGCCGCGACGGCGAGGTGCTGGCCGACATGGTCGGCAAGGGCACCGTCTTCGTGGCCGGGCAGGGCGGTCGCGGCGGCCTGGGCAACGCGGCGCTCGCCTCTCCGCGGCGCAAGGCCCCCGGGTTCGCGCTGCTGGGCGAGCCGGGTGAGGCGCGCGACATCGTGCTGGAGCTGAAGACCGTCGCGGACGTCGCCCTCGTCGGCTACCCCTCGGCGGGGAAGTCGTCGCTCATCTCGGTGCTCTCCGCCGCGAAGCCGAAGATCGCCGACTATCCGTTCACCACGCTCGTCCCCAACCTGGGTGTGGTGACGGCCGGTTCGACCGTCTACACCATCGCGGACGTCCCGGGGCTGATCCCCGGCGCGAGCCAGGGCAAGGGCCTGGGGCTGGATTTCTTGCGGCACGTGGAGCGCTGCTCCGTCCTCGTGCACGTGCTGGACTGCGCGACGCTCGAGTCGCAGCGCGACCCGGTGAGCGACCTGGACACGATCGAGTCGGAGCTGACGCAGTACGGCGGTCTGGACGACCGTCCCCGCGTCGTCGTCCTCAACAAGGTCGACATCCCCGACGGCCAGGACCTCGCCGACATCATCCGGCCGGATCTGGAGGCCCGCGGATTCCCGGTCTTCGAGGTCTCGGCCGTCTCACGGCAGGGTCTCAAGGAGCTGTCCTACGCCCTCGCCAAGTCGGTGAGCGAGGCGCGTGCGGCCCGTCCCGAGACGGAGTCGACGCGTGTCGTGATCCGTCCCAGGGCCGTGGACGACGCAGGCTTCACCGTCACACGGGAGGCCGACGGCCTCTACCGCGTACGGGGCGAGAAGCCCGAACGCTGGGTGCGGCAGACCGACTTCAACAACGACGAGGCAGTGGGTTACCTGGCCGACAGGCTCAACCGCCTGGGCGTCGAGGACGAGTTGATGAAGGCCGGGGCGCGTGAGGGCGACGGGGTCGCCATCGGCGGCGAGGACGACGCGGTCGTCTTCGACTGGGAGCCCACCATGGCCGCGGGGGCGGAGATGCTGGGCCGCCGCGGTGAGGACCACCGCATGGAGGCGCCGCGGCCTGCCGCCCAGCGCCGCCGCGACCGCGAGGCGGAGCGCGACGAGGCGCTGGGGGAGTACGAGGACTTCCATCCCTTCGAGGGCTGAGGTTGCTGAGGGCTGAGGCGGACGGGGGCCTGCGCTGCGCCTCAGCCGGGTCCGTCCGTGGTGCGCCGCGAGGCCGAGCGCCGGTCCTCGACGGAGCGCCACTCCTCTCCGTAGACGACGGCCTTGACCCCGTCATCCGTCAGGAAGTCGTGCGGGAAGCCGAGCGGCACCGCGCTGACCTCGTCGAGACGCGCGAGGGCGTCGGCGTCGAGGGTCACGTCGAGGCAACCGAGGTTGTCGGCGAGCTGCTCCTCCCGGGTGGCGCCGATGATGGGCACGACGTTCCCCGGGCGCTGCCGCAGCCACGCCAGCGCCACCTGCGAAGGGCTCCAGCCCCCTTGCCCGGCGGTCTCCAGGACGGCGGTGACGATCTCCTCCTCGCGTGAGCCGGCACCGTCGGCAGCCTGCTCGTCCGTCAGCCTGCCGGTGCCGCCGTGGCGGTACTTCCCTGTGAGCCTGCCTCCGGCGAGCGGGCTCCACGCCAGCACGGCCTGGTCGAACGCGCGGGCCTGCGGCAGCAGTTCACGCTCCGGTGTGCGTTCCAGGAGGCTGTACCGGAACTGCGAGCCGGCGAAGGACGTCCAGCCCCGCAGCTCTGCGAGGGTGGAGGCCTGCGCGATCTCCCAGGCCGGCCAGTCGGACACCCCGGTGTAGAGGACCTTTCCGGAGCGCACCAGATCGTCGAGAGCCCGCATGACCTCCTCGACCGGGGTGAAGTTGTCCCGCGCGTGCACCCACAGCACGTCCACGCGGTCGGTGCGCAGCCGGGCGAGGCTCGCCTCGACGGACTGGACGAGGTTCTTGCGGTGGTTCCCGTACCTGTTGACGTCACCCGGACGGGGCGCGCACGTGTACTTCGTGGCGAGGACGAAGTCGTCGCGCCGGCCTTCGAGCAGCTCTCCGAGGACGGTCTCGGAGACGCCGCCCGCGTAGTTGTTCGCGGTGTCGACGAAGTTGCCGCCGGCGTCGGCGTAGGCGTCGAGCATCCGGCCGCTCGTGCTCTTGTCGGCGTTGCCGCCCGAGCCGTCCCCGAACGTCATGGCACCCAGGCCCAGTTCGCTCACGCGGAGGCCGGTCCTGCCGAACAGTGTGTAGCGCATGGAGTCCTCTCCCGTCGGCCGGGCCCCGCCGGCGGTCGGCCCGGGGCGGCGGGTGGTCCGGACAGGGCACACGTTAGGAACTGGAGTCCGCTCCAAGGCAAGACCGCGGGCAGGGGATCGCCCTGCACGGCTCCGTCCTCACCGGCTCGGGACCTTCCACGGCTCGCGTGACAGGGGGCTGCCCGTTTCCAGGTACGTCTTCAGGTTGGACAGCACCGCGGCCCAGCCCTGCGCGGCCTCGGCCCGCTCGGCGTCGTTCCGGAGGTCCTCGTGCGTGACGGTGAGCCTGACGATCTGCTCGTACGGCCGGATGTCGAAGGTGACGCGGGACGATTCCGCGGTGGATCCGGCCCCGGGTTCGGCCCAGGTGGTGACCAGGCGGTTCGGCGGGTCGCTCTCCACGACGGTGCCGACGACGTCGGCGATCGAGGACCCGTCCGTGCGGCGGTGCTCCCAGGAGGACCCGGGACGCCAGTCGGAGACGTTGCTGTGTCCCCAGTAGGCGGCGGTGGCCTCGGCGTCGGTGAGGGCGTCCCACACCTTCTGCGGGGTGCTCTCGATGTAGATGACGTACACGAAGGAAGGTTTGTCGGTCATGGCGTTCTCCGCTCGTTGTTTCAGGTGGCTGAGCGCACGGAGGCGGGGATGCTCGAACTTGTCGATCCACCGCTCCTGGACGCGGTGGAGGGGGACGGGATTGAGGTAGTGGAGCTTCTCCCGGCCGCGCCTCACCGTGCTGACCAGGTTCGCTGCCTCGAGCACCGCCAGATGCTGCGTCGTGGCCTGGCGTGACATCTCCTGGTGCTCGCACAACTCGTTCAGCGTCCGGCCGTTGTTCTCGTGCAACCGGTCCAGCAGGAGTCGCCGGGTCCGGTCGGCCAGCGCTTTGAAGACCTTGTCCATCTCGCCGCTGTCGGTACTCACCCCTCAATAATGCAAGCAAATACTTGCATGTCAACGTGGCGGTGACCGTCTGTCCGAGTGGGGGTGCTGCTGCGGCGAGCGGCAAGCAAGCGGCATGCACCATGTGGCGTGCCGGACCGCCGGGCCGCCGGGTCGGAGGCTCGGGGCCGTGGGGCGCACGGGGAACGCACGGAAATTGCGGTGCAGTGGTGCAGACGGCTGGGCTAGCGTCCCGGCCATGACCCCTCCCCGCGTACGGCCTCCAGGTACGGCAGACGAGCGGACGCAGCTGCTGGGCTGGCTCGACATGCAGCGTGCGGTCATCCACTGGAAGTGCGAGGGGCTGGAGGAGGCCGCGGCTCACCGCGCTGTGCTGCCGTCGTCCCCGAACATGACGATGGCCGGGCTCGTGTCCCACATGCGCTGGGTCGAGCACTGCTGGTTCGAGGTGCTGCTCCTCGGGCGGCCCGCCGAGGGACCGCACTTCGACGACGGGCCCGAGGACGCCGACATGATGGTGGACGGGACACCGCTCGCGCAGCTTCTGCGGGAGTACGAGCGGCAGTGCGCGGTCTCGGACGAGATCGTCTCCGGCCTCTCCCTCGACGAGACGGGCAGGCACCCGGAGTTCAACGCCTCCCAGGTGAACCTGCGCTGGATGCTGCTGCACATGATCGAGGAGACCGCCCGGCACGCCGGTCACGCGGACGCCGTCAGAGAACTCCTCGACGGCGGGACGGGCTACTTCTGACGGAGGCGGGCCGACGATGACGCCGGAGGACGAATTCGGGGAACTGCGCGCCCGGCTGGAACGGGAGGACGGCGTGCTCGGGGCCGTGCTCAGCGGTTCCCGGGCGCGTGAGGGCATGGCCACCGAACTCTCGGACTACGACGTCCTGGTGGTCGTCGAGGATGCAGCGGAGGAGGCGTACGCACCACTGCGGCGGCGTGACGCCCGTCTGGACGTGACGGTGATGCCGCTGCGGGAGTTCCGGACACATGCCCTGCCGGGTTCCGGTACCGAATGGAACCGCTACGCGTTCGTCCACGCCGAGCTGCTGAAGGACTCCCGCGACGGGCTGGTCGGCCGACTCCTGCGCCGGAAGGGCCGGTTGACGGAGGAGGAGGCGGCCGAAAGCGCCCCCGTCCTCCTCGACGCCTTCCTCAACAGTCTCTACCGCTGCCTGAAGAACGACCGCGACGGCGACGCGCTCGCCGCACGGCTGGACGCTGCCGAGAGCGTTCCCTTCTACCTGGGCTACGTGTTCGCGCTGGAGGGGCGAGTGCGGCCGTACAACAAGTACCTCGGCTGGGAGCTGCGCCGTCACCCGCTCGACTGGCCGCAGGGACGCCACGATCACCTCCTGGGGCTGCTCGGCGGGATGCTTTCCGGTGAAGTCGCGTGCAGCGCACGGCAGTTGTTCGTCGAGCTGGAGCCCCGTGCTCGCGCCGCCGGCCACGAGCCGGTGCTCGCCTCGTGGGGTGAGGATCTGACGCTGATGCGAGGCGGGCCGTCGAGGCCGGGTCGGGGCCGCGCCGGGCTCCCGTGAGCGCGCGTCGGAAATCGGATTGTCCGCGGCCTGTACGGCGGCGATTCTTTCGGGATGGACAACGACGTGCGTCGCTCAGGCCAAGATGCTCCGCCCGGAGAACCTGCCGTTCCGGCGATCGACGCCGGGCTCGTACGGCGCCTGGTGGCGGAGCAGTTCCCGCAGTGGGCCCGACTGCCGGTCCGGGCAGTCCAGTTCGACGGACACGACAACCGCACGTTCCATCTCGGCGACAGCTTGGCGGTCAGGCTGCCGAGCGCCGTCGGCTATGCCGCCCAAGTGGAGAAGGAGCAGCGGTGGCTGCCGGTGCTCGCGCCGCAACTGCCGCTTCCCGTACCCGTTCCGGTGGCCCAGGGACGGCCCGGCGCGGGGTACCCCTTCAACTGGTCGGTGATGCGGTGGCTGGAGGGCGACACCGCGGCGAACGGACACATCGAAGACCTCACCGGGTTCGCCACCGACCTGGCCCGCTTCCTCTCCTCCCTGCAGCGTGCCGACACGGCGGACGGACCACTGGCCGGGGAGCACAGCGCCTTTCGGGGGGCGTCCCTGAGGACGTACGACGAGGAGACGCGGCGGGCGCTCGCCGCACTGCGCGACCGTATCCCGGTGGAGACGGCAACCGCCGTCTGGGAGGAGGCACTCGAGGCCACATGGCTCGGCCGGCCCGTCTGGTTCCACGGCGACGTCGCGGTGGGGAACCTCCTCGTACGGGACGGGCGGCTCTCCGCCGTCCTCGACTTCGGCTGCTCGGGCGTCGGAGACCCGTCCTGCGACACGACCATCGCCTGGACGCTGCTGCACGGGGAGAGCCGCCGGGCGTTCCGCGACGTGCTCGGCGTCGACGGAGCCACCTGGGCACGAGGACGCGGCTGGACGCTGTGGAAAGCCCTGATCACCCTGGCGGCTCCCGATTCGGCGCACACCGAGGGGGCTCGACGGAGCCTGGCGAACGTCCTGGACGATTTCGAGCACGAGCACGAGGGTGAGCCACGAGGGTGAGCACGAGGCGCGATGACGAGGACGGCCGGCGACGTTGTGGGCGCCGTGGCCGTGCGGGACCCGAACGACCCCGGCAGGCGCATCTGACCTTCCCCGCCGCGTCGTTCGCGCGTCTCGTCCCGGGTGCCACCGCCGGCCGGTAGTCCGGCTCTTTCGTTTCCCTCGTCCGTTCCGGGGCAACCGCTGACCTGCAAGGTGCGCCGGGGTGCGGCTTCGGCGCGATCAAGGGGAGGCGGTATCCGTGAACGCATCACTGGCCATCTGGAGAGGCAGAGGGCGGAGGAACGCCCGCCGGGCAGCGCGCAGCACGGTCGTCGAGTCCGTCGCGCGAGTGGGCATGGTCGCGCAGGGCGTGCTGTTCATCCTCGTCGGGCTGCTGGCTCTCCGTATCGCCTTCGGTGGCAGCGACGGCGGTGAGCAGGCCGATCAGAGCGGCGCCCTGCGGCAGCTGGCGGCGCAGCCCTTCGGGCAGCTTCTCGTGTGGGCAGTGGGGATCGGCCTGGCGGGGCTGGCGGTGTGGCGGTTGTCCGAGGCGCTGTTCGGCGCGGCGGAGAAGGGCGGGCACAAGACGAGCAAGCGGCTGCTGGCCGCGGGCTTCTGCGTGCTGTACGCGGTGCTCGCCTACTCGGTGATCTCCTACGCGACCGGGGCGCAGGGCAGCGGCTCCAGCGACGCGAAGTCCGCGGACATCACCGCGCGCGCTCTTGCGGTGCCCGCCGGGCAGTTCCTCGTGGGCGCCGTCGGGCTGGCCGTCGTCGCGGCGGGTGGCTGGGGTGCCGTGCAGGCGTCGCGGCGGAAGTTCCACGACCAGTTGAGGATGTCGTCCGTCCCGCGCCGCAGCCGCAAGTGGATCGACGTGCTGGGCGTGACGGGCGGTGTGTCGCGCGGTGCCGTCCTCGTAGCCCTCGGGATCTTCGCGATGGAGGCGGCGTGGTCGTCCGACGCGGACGAAGCCAAGGGAATGGACGGCGCGTTGAGGTCCTTCGCGGACACCCCCGCGGGCCCGTGGCTGCTCGTGGCGGTCGCCGTGGGCGTGGCCCTCTACGGGCTGTTCTCGTTCGCGCTGGCCCGCTGGCGTCGCGTGTGAGGCCGGGCGTGAAGCCGGCTGGGGACAGGGGCCGGGACGGTCACGTGGATCTGGTCCAGCGTGGCGCGGTCTCGGCCCATTCCCTTTCCCATTCCGCGAGGTTCCGCCGTTCCAGGGCGTACCCGGCCGCGGCGTAGACGGTGATCCCGGTGACCGTCACGGCCGCGCCCGTGGCCGCGATCCACCCGGTGGTCAGGCCGCGGATCTCACCGGCGGACATGGGCGGGTCGGTGACGGCTCCCTTGCCGTCGACCCAGACCTGGACGGTGCCTCCGGCGGGCAGGCCGGGCGGTACGTCGGTCCTGGCGGTGCGCGTCCGGCCGGTCGCGTCGGTGTAGCGGACGTCGGCCGGATAGCGGGCGTGATCGGCCTCGTCCGAACCCGGTTCGGGATGCTGCGGCACGTCGTGCAGGACCTCGGCCGTGGCGCGGTGGCGCGAGTGCACCTGCTCGTCGGCGGCCGTGCGCAGTGAGCGGTTCACGGCGTGGCCCACCAGCGTCATGGCGGCGGGGGCCGCGGCGAGCACGGACGCCGCGACGATCACGCCGATCCATGCCTGCAGCACGTCGAGGGGACGGCGCAGGGGGTTGACGCGCCAGCGCCACAGCTTGTCGGGGCGCGGTTCGGGCGGTGGCTGGGCAAGCGGGATCTCGTCCCTCATGAGGTCTCTCCGTTTCGGGTCTTCGGGAAGTGGACCGAACTCCGGGGGCCGGTGATACGGCGGGAGCAGCACGGCGGACCCGCCCGGTTCGCGGGCACCGGACGGGGTTCGAGCAGCGGGGTTCGGGCGTCCGGAGCCGGGCACCGGGGTCCGGACGCTCCACCGGAGGCGGCCCGGCGGCCGCCTCCAGCGGCCTCAGCCTGGCGGTGCCTCTGCCTCCGGCGGCTGCGCGCGCACCGTCTGCAGATACTTCGCCGCGCCGCGCACCGCGGCGGTGTGCGGCGCGGGGGCGGGCCGTACGGGCACGCGCAGCTGCCTGCACAGGTCGCGGACGATCTCGGGGCGCAGGGCGCCTCCGCCCGCCACCAGCACACCGTCGTGCAGCGCGTCGAGTGTCTGCGACGAGGGGTCCCGCCGCAGCATGTCGCCCACCACGGCCACGACGAAGTCGGTCAGCTCGCGGTGTGGAACGTGGCCGAGGTCGTCGGTGCCCAGGGGGGTGCGGTGCGCGTCGGCGACCGCGCCGTCCGCGAGCAGGAACACCTCGGTGAGACGGGCGCCGACGTCCACGATGAGCAGGGGACGGGACGGCTCGGCGTCCACACCGAGTGCGATGGCCCTGGCCGTCGGAATGGTCAGGACGGTACGGGGACGCAGCACTTGCAGCGCCGTGCGCGCCGCCTCCCGGTAGGCGATCCCGCCCAGGACGGGCGTCGTCAGGGCGATCACGAGGCCGGAGAGGAGGGGGACGCGGCGCCCCAGCAGCCGGTCCAGCATCCGGGCCGCGCCCTCGGGGTCGACGAAGGCGCCGCGCTGCAGCGGGTAGGACACGCTGGGGCCGCCACGCGAGCCGGGGCCGGGGAAGGTCACTGTCCGCGTGTCGAGGACCAGCCCCCGGCCGGGTGCCCAGGCACGCGTACGGGCATGGCCCAAGTCGATGGCGAGGCCCGCGAGTTGGCGGGACGGGAAGTTCCTGTGGCGTGCGGAGCTTCCGGGTGAGGGGCGGAGCGCTGTCATGGCCTGGTCTCCCTGACTCGGTGGCAGCGGGCGCAGTAGCGGGCCTGCGGCACGATCGTCAGACGGTCCAGGGATATGGGGCCGGTGCAGCGGTGGCACGAGCCGTACTGGCCGTGGGCCATCCGTTCCAGCGCCGCCTCCACGTCGGCGAGCACCATCCGTGCGGAAGCGGCCAGTTTGACGCTGACCTCGGTCACGGACGCCGAATGCGCTTCACGGTCGCCGTCCTCGCGGGCGCCGCCCTCGTGGTCCCGCTGCCCGTGACGGTCCTGCCGGCCGCGCGGGTGCTGGCGCTCGTTCCGCCCGGGACGGTGCTCCCCTTCGTGCCGGGACTTGGCCGCCTCGGCGATCTGCTGGAGCTGCTCCCGGCGGAAGCGGCGCTGGTCCTCCAGGTTTTCGCGGAGCGCGGCGAGGTCCCCTCCGGACAGGCCGGCATCGTCGTTGCGGACGACCTGGTCGTTCACGTACTTCACCCCTCGGCGGAGCGGGACACGGACACGCGGACGTGCCTTCTGTCAGGCGGTGCGGCGCTGGCAGGCCACGCAGCAGCGCGCGTGCGGAAGGATCTCCAGACGTTCCGGCGGAATCGGCCTGGCGCAGTCCGTGCAGGTGCCGTAGCTGCCGTCGGCGATACGGGCGAACGCAGCGTCGATCTCTTCCAGGACGCGCCGGACGGAGTCCTTCTGCGCCGTCACGAAATGGTCCGAGGTGCCGTGCTCGGCTTCTTCGATCGCGTTGAGCTGCGTCAGCCGCGAGTTGCGTTCGTGCTCCAGCCGCTGACGGGCTTCGTGTGCCGTGAGGCGTTCCGGGCGCGGCTCGGGGCGTGAGAGGGCGAGCGACATCTGATGCCATTTCCTTTCAGGAAGCGGCCGCCCCGAGGGACGGCAGCCCGACCTGTCCCGTCGCACCATTGCGACGTGGTATCTCCCACACTGGCCGGTCTGCCCGGTGCACACCATCGGTCCCAGTACCCATTTCCGGGGGGTCCGAGGATGTACGGGCCCGAGAGTGCCGCAGGTCCTGCCGCACCTGCCGGGCACGGACCCCGGGCGCCTCGCAACCCCGGTGCCTCCCCGCGGCGGCAGTGGCACATAGTGGTAGCGGACGGCACGAGTAGAGGAGGCTCCACGCGCGGTGTCCCTGTTCTGGCGGATCTTCGCTCTCAACGCCCTCGTGCTCGGCATGGCGACGGCGCTGCTTCTGTGGGCGCCGGTGACCGTGTCCGTGCCCGTCCTGCTCACTGAGGCGGCCATCCTCGTCGGGGGGCTCGCCGTGATGCTCGTCGCCAACGCAGCGCTGCTGCGGGTCGGGCTGTCCCCGCTGGACCGGCTCACGCGGCTCATGACCGAGGTCGACCTGCTGAGGCCCGGCCAGCGGCTGCCGGTCGGAGGGCACGGCGAGGTCTCCGAGCTGATCCGGACGTTCAACGCGATGCTCGACCGTCTGGAGGCCGAACGTGCCGTCGCCGGCGCACGCGCGCTGTCCGCTCAGGAGGCGGAACGGCAGCGCATCGCGCAGGAGCTCCACGACGAGGTGGGGCAGAGCATGACCGCCGTCCTGCTGGAGCTGAAACGCGCCGCCGACCATGCCGCGGAACCCCTGCGGGGCGAGCTGCGGCAGGCACAGGAGATCACCCGGGGGAGCCTCGACGAGGTCCGCCGGCTCGCCCGCAGGCTGCGGCCCGGCGTGCTGGAGGACCTGGGGCTGGTCAGCGCACTGACCTCGCTGACGACGGACTTCGCCACTCACACCGGTCTGCGGGTGCAGCGCTGCTTCGAGTCGGAGCTGCCGCCGCTGGGCCCGCAGGCGGAGCTGGTGCTCTACCGCGTGGCCCAGGAGGGGCTGACCAACGTCGCCCGCCATGCCGGAGCCGACCGGGTACAGGTGAGCCTGAGCCGGGACGGGGACGCCGTGGTGCTGTGCGTCAGCGACGACGGCCGGGGCGTCGGGCTCTCCCACGAGGGCGCCGGTATCCGCGGGATGCGGGAACGTGCGCTGCTCGTCGGCGGGACGCTGGATGTCGAGCCCGGTCCCCGTACCGAACCGGACCCTGCGGCGGGCCCGGCATCTGGGACGTGCCCGGAAGCCGCTCCGTACCCCGGCACCCGGGTCCTGCTGTCCGTGCCCACTACCGAGAAGGACCGATGATGACGATGCACGACATGACCCCCAGGTCGCAGCCGCCCCCCGATCCCCGGCCCGCCTCCGGCCCGGCCTCGGCCCCCCAGTCCCAGTCGCAGCCGCAGTCCCAGTCCCAGTCCCAGTCCCAGTCCAGGATCCGCATCCTGCTGGCCGACGACCACGCACTGGTACGGCGCGGTGTGCGGCTCATCCTCGACGGCGAACCGGACCTGCAGGTCGTCGCCGAGGCGGGCGACGGCGCGGAAGCGGTCGCGGCGGCCCGCGCGCAGGAGATCGACCTCGCCGTCCTCGACATCGCCATGCCCCGCCTGACGGGACTGCAGGCGGCCCGTGAACTGGCCTCGCTCAGACCGGGACTGCGCATTCTGATGCTCACGATGTACGACAACGAGCAGTACTTCTTCCAGGCCCTGAAGGCCGGAGCGTCCGGCTACGTCCTGAAGTCCGTCGCCGACCGCGACCTGGTCGCCGCGTGCCGGGCGGCCATGCGCGGCGAGCCGTTCGTGTACCCCGGCGCGGTCACGGCTCTCATCCGCAACTTCCTGGAGCGCGCCCGCAACGGCGATGAAGGCCCGGACCGGCTCCTGACCCACCGCGAGGAGGAAGTGCTCAAACTCGTCGCGGAAGGCCACTCCTCCAAGGAGATCGCCGGGATGCTGGTCATCAGCGTCAAGACCGTCCAGCGGCACAGAGCGAACCTGCTGCACAAGCTCGGTCTCCGCGACCGCCTCGAACTCACCCGCTATGCCATCAGGGCGGGCCTGATCGAGCCCTGAGCCGTGGTGGTCCAAGCCCGGGGCCGCTCGCGTCGTGTCCGGCGGGCCTACTCCTTGTCGACGACGTCGCCGTTCTCGTCGACTACCACGGTGCTCCAGTACGTGTCCCACTTGTCGTCGACGTACTGCGGCACCTTGCCCTTCGGGTAGCGCACGTAGCCCTCGGGCGGTTCCTCGCCGTCACGTACGCAGGTCATACCCGTGGTCCCGCCAACGGCCTTGACCGGGTACTCCTCGGACCGGCAGACGCGGTCCTGCAACGTGCAGCCGGAGGCGAGGAAGGCCGCGAGGACACCGGCGGCCGCGAGAGCGCCCGGGAAGTTCCGGAATGCCGTCTTCTTCTTCTGCATCGTGTGTGGCCAATCTCCTGTGGGGCGGTCAGTCTGTCCAAGAAGTCAGCGCTGTCCAAGAGTTCGGGCGGCAGGCGGCAGGCGGACGCGGGCGGTGCCGGGGGGAAACGCGCGGGTGCGGTGCGGTGCGGTGAGGGTCGCGGCCGGGCCTGGGTACGGCTTTACCCGCCTCTGAGGCTTCCGCGCAGGTCGGACGCACCGCCCCGCCACGACCGGCTGCTGCTCCCCGCCCCCTTCGGACGGCTCGCGTTCTTTCGGAGGGATGCAGCTTTGATTTTCCGTCTCTTATGCCGCCGAATCCCGCTGCTGCCCGTCCTCGCGTCGGCGGTCGCGCTGGCCTGCGCCGGCTGTGCGAACAGCGGTGCCGGGCTCGCTTCCGGAGGGGGAGCGGACGGAGAGGCCGGTGAAGCCGGGGAGAAGGTGCGGGTCGCACACGTCCCGTCGACGGCGTTCGCACCGCTGTACGTCGCCGAGGCCGAGGGCTACTTCGAGGAAGCGGGCCTGGACGTCCGCCTGCGGAAGGTGAAAGCCGGGCAGGACGCCGCTCAACTGGCCGCCTACGGCTATGTGGAGGCCGTGGCGACGGGCTTCTCCACCGAGTTGTTCGAGGGGGTCGCCGACGGGCTGAAGGTGAAGGTCGCGGCCTCCATGGGGGAGTCCACCGGAAAGGATCCGTCGCCCACCGTGCTGGAGGTCTCGAAGCGCCTGCCGGACGCCGAAAAGGTGGCGGACGTCGAGGACCTCCGCGGGCGCAAGGTGGCTGTGGCGGGCGGTGGCGGAGGAGCGGCCGCCTACCCGCTCGACGCCGTGCTGCGGAAGTCCGGGCTGACGCTCAGGGACGTCGAGGTGGTGGACGTCCCGTCCACCGGAATGCGCGCGGCTCTGGCCGACGGCCGAGTGGAAGCGGCGATGCCGCTCGCGCCGTTCGCCACGGCTGTCGAGGAGGCGGGCGTGGCCGAGCCGTTGGCGGCACCCCCGGAGGGGACCGTCGCCACCGGCCTGCTGTTCGGCTACGAGTTCGCCGGTCGCGTCACTGCGGAGAAGTTCCTCACGGCGCTGCGGAAGGGCGCGTCCGACCTCCGGGACAAGGGAGCCTCCTCGCGCGAGCGGGTCGAGGTCCTGGCGAAGGCGACCGGCCGGCCGCCGGAGGTGCTCCGCAAGACACCGGCCTACCGGTGGGACGAGCAACTCACTGTCGACAAGGAGCAGTTGTCGAAGCAGCAGGACGCGTACCGCGATGCGGGCCTGCTGGACGGCGACCCCGTCCCGATCGACGACATGGTGCAGTGACCGCGCCCGGCCGCGCGCCCCGCTCAGCGGCGCCGGAGCCCGGTGGGAAAGCGAACGGCCCGGAAGGCGTGGTGCCTTCCGGGCCGTTCGCTGCGCTTCAGCCGGTGCGACGGGCAGCGGAGCCGCCCCGCGTGCACCGGCCGCGGGGCTGCACGTCAGGCCGTGACCTGGTCGGCCTCCTCCGCGTCGGAGAGCGGGCCGCCGTTCGGCGGGGCCTCCAACTCGGCCTCCTCGGCCGCCTCCTGGGCCTCCGTCTCGCGCTGGCCCGGGATCTCGTTCGTACGGCGGGCGACCCGCTCGTTGCGGGCGTCCGTCGACTCGCACAGGTCGATCGCGGCCTGGTTGAAGCGCGCCATGGACGGCGGGTCGGCCGGGCCGAGCAGATGCACCTTCAGCTCGCCGCGGGCGGCTGCGAGGGTGTCCTTCGCAGGGTCGCGCACCGACTCCAGCAGGGCGGGGATCTCCGCCGCGTCGGGGGAGAGGATGGACGCCGCCCGCACGGTCGGGAAGCCCGCCCTGAAGTCGTCCTCGCTCAGCCCGCTGGTGTTGGCCACCGCGTAGGGCTTCTCGCTCGTCAGGTAGTCCGAGACGACCGAGGAGACGTCCGAGATGAGCAGGTCGGCCTGGTTGAAGCAGGAGTAGATCGCGGGGCGCGGCCCGGTGACGATCTGGTGCTCCCATTCGGGGAACGAGGCCCAGAAGGCGGCCTCCCACGCGGCCGTCGCCGCGGCCACGCGCTCGGCGCGGCCCTTCTCCGGAGTGGACTGCAGCATCATCTTCTCCACCTCGTCCGCTCCGCTCCGGAACGCCGTGGTGGTCAGCTCGTCCAGCTCCCGCGTACGCCGCTCCAGCTCGGCCGCGGCCTCGGGGCCGGGGCGGGCGCCGGAGCGCTTGGCGTTGGCCTCGACGATCATCGCCTGGATACGGGCGTTGGCGGCGCCTGCACGGGGGTCGACGGAACCCGTCATGGGGTGCGGCTTGTACAGCAGCCGCACGCCCGGATCCGCGAGCAGCGCGCGCACGATGTTCTCACCGGCGAGGATGACCGAGGTGTTGCCCGGGTCGTTGGTCCAGCCCTCCCACGTGGGGGCGTACAGCACGGTCGTGTACGCGCCCTGCGGTGCGCCCTTGGACGGCTCGATGGGGGAGAGCTGCGGACGTCCGACCTCGACGACGTCGCGGTCGTCCACGCCGATGTCGGCGAGCTGGTAGCGCTCGCGGGCGGCGGGACCGGCGACCCACACCTCGTCGTAGGCCTTGGCGTAGGGGTTGCAGGAGGAGAGCTTGTCGCTCTCGCCGTGGTTGATGAAGGCGTGCTTGATCGTGGGGATGCGCAGCACCTGCGAGGTCTTGCCGGAGTTCGCCGGGTGCAGCATCACCTTGAGCGTGGAGTGCTCCAGGTGCATCAGGTGCGCGACCTTCGGGATGCAGATGATCGGCACGTCCGTCGCCTCGATCTTCTGCACCATGAAGCGCTCACGGAGCACGATGATCGGGTTGCCGTCGAGCTCGGCGAGCGTGGAGAGCCACATGTTCGCCTGGTACGCGGAGGTGGTGCCCCCGGAGAAGTACATGCCGACGGTCGGCTTGTACTTCGCCAGCCACTTGTCCAGCCACTCCAGGGTCCGCTGCTCGTTGGCGTGCCGCTTCTTCGGCAGCATCCACGTGCCGAGGTAGACGGCACCGCCGAGGGAGAGCGCGATGCTCAGGCCGACGCCGAGGATGCCCCAGACCTCGGACGCCAGTCCGGCGCTCAGCATCAGCCCCGCCGTCCCGGGGATGGAGAAGCGGAGCAGGCGGCGGCTGGGCTGGCGGGCCAGCAGCCGCGGCGGGGCGATCGTCAGCCGCAGGGCGGAGGCGTCGATGTTGCGGGTGAGGATCGGCAGCGTACGGCTGCGGCGTACCAGCTGGGCGACGGCCTGGCACAGGAAGTGCGCGGCGTACGCGGCGAGCAGCAGGAGCGTGAGGGGGCGCTCGATGTCCGGCGGCACGTCGGGGATGCGCACCAGCCCGATGACGATGAGCATGTCGCGGAGCAGCTGCCGCGTCGTGACGTCGAAGCGGACCTTGCCGAGCAGGGCGAGCAGGCCGGGCTGCTGATGGGTGAGGTACAGGTCGAGCGTGAGACCCGCCACAGACGCGACGACGAAGACGGGCACGTTGGGCAGCAGCGCGCCCGCGAGCTGGGCGGCGTAGAAGACCGTCAACGCGAGCAGCGCCGTCAGCTGGACGGCGCGACGGGAAGAGAGACCGGCAGAGGGCACGGGCTGGGCTCCTGGCAGGAGGTCGTGGGTCGGCGATGGAAACCGGCCGGTGGGGAAGGTGGCGGCCGTGGGTGACCACTGACCGTATGCCGGGCACCGGGCCGGTGACAATCTGCGGCAGGGCGTTCCGCGGCGATACCGGGACATTGCAATGACAAAGGTCATTATCCCCATCCGTCCACTGGCCGGAACGCACGCGCGTCGCCGATCAGGGCTGCCGTAGATTGCCGACGGCCCCGGAACCGTCCGCGCGGGAGCGGCCGCCGGGCGGCACACGCACAGGCGCAACGGCATGGCGAGCCGGGCGCCGGGGACCGGGAACGGGCGCCGGGTACGGAGAGCCGGGCACCATGCACGGCACGGCACGGCACGGCACGGCACGGCACAGCACAGCACAGCACAGCACAGGGAACAGGCGGGCAGCGGAACGTGAGCAGGGCGACAGCAGACGGTGCGAGCGCGGCAGGCGGAGCGCGGGACGAGGTGGCGGACGCCAGGCGCATCGTCGTGAAGGTCGGCTCGTCCTCGCTCACCACGGCGGCGGGCGGACTCGACGCCGACCGGGTCGACGCCCTCGTGGACGTACTGGCCAAGTACACCGGCCCGGGCGGCCGGCCGGACGCGGAGCAGGGCGAAGCGCTGCAGAAGGAGATCGTCCTGGTCTCCTCGGGAGCGATCGCGGCCGGGCTGGCACCGCTCGGCCTGCCCAGGCGGCCCCGCGACCTGGCACGCCAGCAGGCCGCGGCCAGCGTCGGACAGGGCCTGCTCGTCGCCCGCTACACCGCGTCCTTCGCGCGCTACGGCCGCAGGGTGGGCCAGGTCCTGCTGACGTCCGACGACACCAGCCGCCGCGCCCACTACCGCAACGCCTACCGCACGCTGGAGCAGCTCCTGGCCATGGGCGCCGTCCCCGTCGTCAACGAGAACGACACCGTGGCCACCGAGGAGATCCGCTTCGGCGACAACGACCGGCTCGCTGCGCTCGTCGCCCACCTCGTACGGGCGGACCTGCTCGTCCTACTCTCCGACGTGGACGGGCTGTACGACGGCAATCCCGCCAGCCCGGGCACCTCGCGCATCAGCGAGGTCACCGGCCCCCGGGACCTCGACGGCGTCGACATCGGCAGCGCCGGGAAGGCCGGCGTCGGAACGGGCGGCATGGTGACGAAGGTCGAGGCCGCCCGTATCGCCGCCGCGGCCGGTGTGCCCGTGGTGCTGACCTCCGCGACGTACGCGGCCGACGCGCTCGCGGGCGCCGCCACCGGCACGTACTTCCACAGGACGGGCCGCCGCGCCGCAGGCCGGCTGCTGTGGCTGGCACACGCGTCGACCCCGCGGGGGGCGCTCACGCTCGACGCTGGCGCCGTACGGGCCGTGGTCCAGCGGCGCACCTCGCTGCTGGCGGCGGGCGTCGCCCGCGTCGAGGGCGACTTCTCGGCCGGGGACCCGGTCGAGCTGCGGGACGAGCAGGGGGTCGCGGTCGCGCGCGGTCTCGTCAACTTCGACGCGAAGGAGATCCCGCAGCTCCTGGGGCGGTCGACGCCGGAGCTGGCGCGGGAGCTGGGCCCCGCGTACGAGCGGGAGATCGTGCACCGGGACGATCTCGTGCTGCTCGACAACTGAGGGCAGGCCGCGTGCTCCAGGAGCGGTGCGGGCTTCAGGAGCGGTGCGTGCTCCAGGAGCGGTGCGCGGGAGTGCGCGGGCCCGTCCGTGCGTTCGGCGCCACGTGAACGGATTGTGCAGACGGCGGGGGGCCGGTGCCGAAAAGGTCACCGCCTTGAGCAAAAGACCAGCCTTTCCACGGACACCTTCCGGAAAACGGCCCCGCGGCCGGCTTCGGACTGGTCAACTTTGTCCTGGGGGTCGTGCGGCGGGGAGCGACGCCCGGAACAGCCGGAAGCAGCAGCGCCCCACCGGACGAGGAGGCCGCCCGTGAGACGACTTGCAAGCGTCGACACCGAACAGCGGGCCGAGCCGCGTCCGGACGCGGGCGCCGAGCGCCGCGAGCAGTCCCGCCTCTGGCACATCACGCTGAGCGTCGCGGGTGCCGAGGCCCCGATCAAGGAAGTACGCCGGGCTCTCGAACAGCTCGCGTACGACCACCCGTTCCTCCTGAACAGCCGGTACGCGAACGACCACGCCGAGATCCGCTACTGGGAAGAGGCACGGGACCTGCACGACGCCGCCGCCGTGGCGCTGCGGCTGTGGGGCGAGCACCGGGCGTCGGCCAAGCTGCCGCCCTGGGAGATCGTCGGGCTGGAGGTCGTCGGACGCGAGACGTACCAGCAGCGCATGGCCGAGGGCTACGGGCCGCCCTCCGCCACCTCGATAGGCGTGCACCCCTTCTGAGGTCGCCGTCCCGAAGAGCCCGCACCCCCCGCCCGGGATCCGGTTCTACGGGTTCACCACGCCCGCGTCGTGTGCGATCAGACCGGCCTGGGTGCGGTTCGCGCAGCCCAGCTTGTCGAGCATGCGGGAGACGTAGCCCTTGATAGTGGCCTCGGAGAGGTGGAGGCGCGCGGCGATCTGCGCGTTGGAGAGCCCTTCTCCCAGGCACGCGAGCACCTCGGCCTCCCGTTCGGTGAGCGACTCGACGAGTGCCGCCGCGCGGTCGCGTGCCGAGTGGCTGTCCACGGAGGCGGTGACCAGCCGGCGGGCGGCCGCCGCCGAAAGGACGGTGTGGCCCTCGGACGCCACCCGTACGAGACCGATCAGGTCCTCGGGCGGCGTGGACTTCACCAGGAAGCCGACCGCTCCCGCGCGCAGCGCCCGCAGCACGTACTGGTCGGCGTCGAACGTCGTGAGCACCACGACGGCCGGCGGGTCGGCGATCCCGCCGATGCGCTCGATCGCGGTCAGCCCGTCGACTCCGGGCATCCGCAGGTCCATGAGGACGACGTCCGGCCTGTGCCGCTGCACGGCTTCGACCCCCGCGGCCCCGTCGTGCGCCTCGCCGACCACTTCTATGTCGTCGGCCGAGCCGAGGATCGTCCGCAGGAAGCGGCACACCATCGGTTCGTCGTCGACGACCACGACCCGTACGGAGTCGCTCACGTCACACCGCCGTTTCCGCTGTCGGTACGTACGAGGGCAGTGTCGCCTCGATGCTGAATCCGCCGTCGGGCGCGTGCCCTGCCCGCATGGTGCCGTGTACGAGCTCTATGCGCCGGAGCAGGTTGGGGATGCCCAGGCCGGAGCCCGTCGCGGCGAGCGGGCCGCCGGTCTCTCCCGCTGCCGGCGCCGTGTTCCGTACAGCGACGTGCACTTGGGCCTCGCCGTAGGAGACGTGCACGACGACGCGCGCTCCCGGCGCGTGCTTCCGCACGTTCGTCAGCGCCTCGCGGACGAGCCGGTACGCGGTACGCCCCACCACCGGCGAGGCGAGGGCCGGGTCGCCGTCCTCGATCAGCTCCGTCGGGACGCCCACCGACGAGGACTCGGCGACGAGTTCTGCCAGCCCTGTCACCGACGGTGTCTGATAGGCGGGGTCGTCGCCCCCCTCCGGCTCCGTCCGCAGGATGCCGACCAGGTCCCGAAGCTCCTCCAGCGCCTGGCAGCCGGCGGCGCGCAGCTCCTCCGCCGCCTGCCGGGTCGCCTCGTCCTTGGCCGTCATCCGCAGCGCCCCCGCCTGCAGAGCCATGAGGCTCACGCGGTGGGTCACGACGTCGTGCATCTCGCCCGCCAGACGGGTTCGCTCCTCGGCCCGCGCGCGTTCGGCGAGCAGGTGGCGCTCCCGCTCGGCGCGTTCCGCGCGTTCCGTGAGCGCCTGGACCAGCCGTTTGCGGGCGTCGAAGTACATCGCCAGCAGCGGTCCGACGGCGGTACGGAGCAGCCCGATGCTGATGACCACCACCGAGGGCTGCCACGGCCGGGCGACGACCACGGTGAAGAGCACGAGAGCGATGACGGCCTTGCGCCGGTTCTGCTGGATGCTGCGGCAGCCGCCCTGGTAGAAGAGCGGGCCGTAGGCCGCCAGGACCGTCGAGAAGGGGGCCCACACCTGCCTGTCGTCGGCGGGCTCGAGGACACCCGCGGGCCAGGCAAGCAGCGACACCGCCAGCGTGAACGTGCCCAGCACCGCCACCACTGTGAGGGGAGCGCGGCGGCGGAACGCCAGTGAGAGGCAGGCCAGGGCCTGCAGGCCGAGCAGGACCCAGGCGAGCGTGCCGGGCCGCTCGGGCCACCAGGTGGCGCCCAGCACCGTGGCCACCGTGTCGGCGAGCGTGAAGGCGACGGCGATCGCCACATCCAGAGCCACTCTGTGACGCCGGTGCCACGGTCTGTCGGTCATGCGCAACACGGTATGCCAGCTGGGCCGTTGCTCCGCCGGCGCGCACGGGAAAGCACACTTACGTCGGGCCGGTAACCCTACGAAAGTCGCACCGAGCCCGTCCGGACCGCCGTTCGTCGCTGCGGTTCGCGACTGCCGGCTCTGCCCGGGGCGGTGCCCTGTGGCGTCAACTGGTCGGCATGAGAACGCAACGGGACCACGCCGGCCGGGCCGGGCGCACAGGCCACGCAGACAACGCAGGTCACGCAGACAACGGAGACGGGGGAGCGGCGGCCATGACGGCCCCCGCGCTGGGCCGCTATGCGATCGACCCGGCGGGGTCGGTCGTCAGGTTCACCACCCGGCACCTCTTCGGACTGGCCCCCGTACACGGCACGTTCGCGGTCAAGCGTGGCACTGTCGACGTCACCGAGCCGCTCGCGGAGTCCGCTGTACGCGTAGAGGTGGAGACGGCGAGCTTCGACACGGGCAACAGGACGCGTGACGAGACCGTGCGGTCCGGGCGCTTCCTCGACGCTCGCAGGTACCCGCTGATGACCTTCCAGGCTGAACGTGTGCACGACGCGGCAGTCGCCGGCACCCTCACCGCTCGCGAGATCAGCCGGCCGGTCGACCTCTCCGTCGAGCTGATCGCCGTGTCGAGGCGGGAGTTCACTGTCCGCGCCACCACGCGGATCGACCGGACGGCGTTCGGTGTGACCGGCTCACGCGGCATGACCGGCCGCTACCTCGACGTGACGGCGGAAGTCAGGTGCGTACGGGCGTGACACCGTCCGCACCGCTATGACCGGCGGTGGGCGCCCAGGGGGGAGCGCTCACCGCCAGGGGGACCGGTTCCGCCGTGCCGCGGGGGAGCACGACGGGCCGGTCCGCCCACTGCCGGTGCCCGTCCCGCCGTCCCGCCGTCCCGGCGTCTCGGACGGCGGGACGGCCCGGCAGCACGCATCGCCCCTGGCTAAGCTCGGGAGCATGAGCGCAACCCAGGATTCGCCAGTCGTCCGCACCGCCCGCCGCGCGAAGGAGGCGGCCGCAGAGCTCGCCCCGCTGCCGCGCACGGTGCGTGACGCCGCGCTGCTGGCTGTGGCGGACGCGCTCGTCGCCCGTACCGGGGAGATCGTCGCCGCCAACGCGGCCGACGTCGACAGGGCCCGGTCGGCCGGCAGCCCCGAGTCGATCGTGGACAGGCTGACGCTCACCCCGCAGCGCGTCGAAGCCATCGCCGCCGACGTACGCGAAGTGGTCGCCCTGCCCGACCCCGTCGGAGAGGTCGTGCGGGGCTCGACGCTGCCCAACGGGCTGGAGCTGCGGCAGGTCCGCGTCCCCCTCGGCGTCGTCGGCATCGTGTACGAGGCGCGGCCCAACGTGACCGTCGACGCCGCCGCGCTGTGCCTGAAGTCCGGCAACGCCGTGCTGCTCAGGGGCTCCTCGTCCGCTTACGCCTCCAACACCGCCCTTGTCGGCGTGCTGCGCGACGCCGTGGCCGGCGCCGGGCTCCCCGCCGACGCCGTGCAGCTGGTGCCCGGTGAGAGCCGGGAGAGCGTCAGGGAACTGATGCGCGCCCGCGGCCTCGTGGACGTCCTCATCCCGCGCGGCGGCGCCTCCCTCATCCGCTCCGTGGTCGAGGAGTCGACCGTTCCCGTCATCGAGACGGGCGTCGGCAACTGCCACGTCTACGTCGACGAAGCGGCCGACCTGGACACCGCCGTCGAGATCCTCGTCAACTCCAAGGCGCAGCGCCCCAGCGTCTGCAACGCGGCGGAGACGGTGCTCGTGCACGCCGGGATCGCCGACGACTTCCTCCCGCGGGCCCTCCGGGCACTCGGTGATGCGGGCGTCACCGTGCACGGCGACGAGGCGTGGCAGAAGGCCGGTGCGGATGTCGTACCGGCCTCTGAGGAGGACTGGGGCACCGAGTACCTCTCGTACGACATCGCCGCCGCGGTCGTACCGTCCCTGGAAGCGGCCGTGCAGCACATCCGGCAGTGGACGTCGGGCCACACGGAGGCGATCGTCACCCGCGACACCGCGGCCGCCCGCCGTTTCACCGCACTCGTCGACTCGACGGCTGTGATGGTCAACGCCTCCACGCGTTTCACCGACGGCGGCCAGTTCGGCTTCGGCGCCGAGATCGGCATCTCCACCCAGAAGCTGCACGCGCGCGGCCCGATGGGACTGCCGGAACTCACCTCCACGAAGTACGTCGTCACCGGGGACGGGCACATCCGCAGCTGAACGCGGCACGCCGGCCCGCGACTCGGCGCACGACAAGGAGGTGCCGGTCCACCGTTTTGATGGAATCCGGCTACTCCCTGCCCATATTGACCGCATAGGTCTACGCTGAACAGCGTGCCGGACGACGTGGGGGGCCAGCCGTTCCCGAACGGCGAGGAGCCCGAGTACCGCCACCACGGGGCCGCGGACGATGAGTTCGCCTCCGTGGTGTTCGACGAGGACTTCGTGCGGTCAGCCGTGGTCCATGAGCCCACCGCGGCCGAACGCATATTGGCCGCCGCGCAGTCCCACGCGGAGAGTGAGACTGCACGCGGCTTCGAGGACGGCTACGGGTACGCGCCGGGCGCCGAGAGCGAGTTCGACCTCGATCCGGACGACCTCGACGAGGACGCCGACGAAGATCCCGACGACGAGGGCCGGTTCGACAGTTCCGACTACTCGGAGTACGTGGACCTCGCCGACGGCGAGGACCACGGGCCGTACCCGCCGTACGGCCAGTACGACTCCTACACCTCGTACGGCCCGTACAGCACTTTCGGGGACACCGCACAGTTCGACCAGCAGTTCAGGCAGTACAACCAGTTCGAGCAGTACAGCCAGTTCGGCATGTACCGCCGCTACGACCCGCGGCTCGAACTCGGTGACGAGCACGGTTCCGACTACCGCCGTCCGCACGGCAGATCCGGGAAGCACAGCGCGTCCGCCCGCACGTACCGCGGGCACGTGCGGTGGCAGCGGCCCGTCGCGTGGGTGCTCGCCGTCGTCATGGGGATCGGCATGGTCGCCCTCGCGCTCAGCGCGATCTACCGCGGAACTTCGCACCAGCGGCACGACCCTGCTCCGCCTCCCGCGACGAGCGGCGTCGACTCGTACATGAGCGAACACGGCGGGTCACACTCCCCGCAGGGAGCCCCGAACGTCTCCGCACGGCCGCGCGGCGGATGACAGGGGAACGCGGGCCGAACGCCGATGCGGCGCGCGTCGGTCACAGAGCTGTCACGAGTCGGCAGCGGTCCCTACCCACCTGACGAATCTGCCGAGTTGTCGGCGCACGGAAGCGTTTACCACGGCCCGGGCGGACCTACTCTGTTCCTATGGCCGGGCGAGGCAACCCCCCAGAGGGACCCGACGACGCCTCCGGGGGCGACGACGAGTACCGCGACGAGTACCGCTCAGTCGTCTTCGACGAGTCCTTCGTCAAGGCTGCGCAGCTGCAGGAGTTCTCCGCGCGCGAGCGCATGGAGGACGAGGAGCACGCAGCCGTCCGTCAGCGCGCCTCCACGTCCTCCGCGACCGGGGACGACGACGGGGCAGAGGACGGCACGGACACGGGTGACGAGCGGAGCACCATCACCGCCTCCCGGCAGGGCATCGTCCTCGTCCTGCTGATCGTCCTGGCCTTCGGCACCGCGATCTACATGGGTATCCGCAACCCGTACCAGGCTCCCGCGGAGCCGGCCGTCGAACCGATGCGTGCCTCCCTGCTGCCACTCGCCCCACGCGACGAGGTCCCCGGCGCCACGCCCTCGGACCTGTACGAGCACAGCCCCGCCGCCCGGTTCCGCACGGGTGCCGACGGGGTCAACCTCCCTCCGGCACGCCGCACGGCGCACTTCTCGGAGAGCCAGGTGCTGTCGGCGCTCGCGGCGGCCAAGGAGTACGTGGTCGAGAGTTCGCTCAACCCGGCGGTGCTCACCGGGAACTCGGACCGGACGGTGCGGATCCTGCTCGACCCGGCGCAGCAGGCGCAGTTCGACCAGAGCATGGACAACCCGCGGAACGACGGGCGGCACTCGGCGACAGGCTGGATGATCCGCTTCGACCCGTCGAAGACGGTCCTGGCCGATCCCCGGGTCCGGGTCCAGGGCACGCTGGCCGTGCAGGAGTCCGGCCCGGACGCCCTGGAGGTCGTGGCGGACCACGTCTTCGTCTACGCGGTACGGGCACCCGACGTCGGTGAGGGCGAGGACGCCGACGAGCGTTCGTCCCTCTTCACGGTCCGCCGCGAGGTGCGCTTCCAGATCGACCGCGAGGATCTGCGCCGCCAGCAGCTGGCCGTACGGCAGGTCGCGATGCGGGCGGGGCCCCTGCCGTGCTCTGCCGACATGTCGGCCACGCTGAGGCCGCTTCTCGTGGGGGAGAAGGCCAAGGACGACGGGGGCGCCGGCACCGATCCGTACGCGCGGGGTCGTGAGGCCGCTTCGATGTGCGGGGTCCTGGCGACCAGCGCGCAGCCGAGCCCCGAGAAGCCCGCTGATTGAGCCGCCGGACCCGGCCGCGGCACGAGTGCCCGTCCGGCGTCCGGCAGGAGAACGGGGCCCGGACCGGACAGTGCCCGGCCCGGGGGTGATCCCCGGCCGGGCAGTCCGGTCCGGACCCCGCCTCCGACTGCGTACGTACCGTCTGCGTACCGGTCCGAGTCCGCCTCAGCTGGAGCTGTCGCTCCCGTTGGCGCCGTTCGAGCCGCCGGAACTGCCGGAACTGCCGGAACCGCCCGACCCGCCCCTGCCGGTGAACGTGTCACGGAGCCGGCCGCCCAGGTCGCCCGCGCCTCCGGCGATGTCACGCACGAGGCCCATGAGCGGGTCCTTGCTGTTCTTGACCGACTCCGTGTAGTGGTTCGCGGAGTCGCGGATCGACTCGCTGACCGAGGTGTCCCTGTCGTCCTCGCGGCGCGGGTAGTGGCCGTCCATGATGCGCTGGTAGTCGCGGCTCTCGGCCCACTTCTTCAGCTCCGCCGCACGCACGGTGGTGAAGGGGTGGCTGCGCGGCAGCACGTTCATGATCTTCAGGACGGAGTCGCGCAGGTCGCCCCCGGACTCGTACTCCTCGGCCTGCGCGAGGAACGCGTCGACGTTCATCTGGTGCAGGTGGTTGCCGCCGGCCAGCTTCATCAGGCCGCGCATGGACGCCTGGAGGTCCTGTCCTACGAGCAGCCCGGCCCGGTCGGCCGAGAGCTCGGACTTGCGGAACCACTCGCGCAGTGCCGTCACCACGGCCATGATCGCGACGTTGCCCAGCGGGATCCACGCGACCTTGAGGGCGAGGTTGGTGAGGAAGAGCAGGATCGTGCGGTAGACGGAGTGGCCGGACAGTGCGTGACCCACCTCGTGGCCGACGACCGCCCGCATCTCCTCCTCGTCCAGCAACTCGACGAGACCCGTGGTCACTACGATGATCGGCTTGTCGAGGCCGATGCACATCGCGTTCGGGTTCGGGTCCTGACTGACGTACATCGGAGGGACCTGCTCCAGGTCCAGTATGTAACAGGCGTCGCGCAGCATCGCGTTGAGATGTGCGAACTGCTCGTCGCTCACACGCACCGAGTTGGCCAGGTAGAGCAGTCGCAGACTGCGCTCCGTCAGCAGGCCGCTCAGCGCCTTGAAGACCGTGTCGAATCCGCTCAGCTTGCGCAGGGCGACGAGCGCCGAGCGGTCCGAGGGATGCTCGTAGGCCCGGGAGGAGATTCCCGGGAAGCGGCGCCGGTCACGGCCGGGCAGCCGCTCGGTGCCACCTGTGTTGTCGCTCATCGCGTACTTCCCCCTGTCGCTGTTCGCCGTCGGCGGCGGTTGGTTGTCAGCCTAGGGCGCCCGGTTCCGGAAAGCCCCGGCCGAACGCGTCCGGCACAAAGCCCGGACGGGAGGGAGACGTTCCGGAACCCTTCGAGGGTTGCGTGAAGGACGAGTCGGCGTAAGACGCTCGAGAGGCCTTGCTTACGATGTGGCTGCACACGTTGAACTGCCCGGCCCACACGCGGATAGGTCCTGCCGACGATGTCCCTTTCCAGTACCGCCCACAACGCCCTCAGCATCCTGGCCTCCGAGGGTGGTGGGCATGGCGGCGAGCACGACCCGGTCCTTCCCTACCTCACCGGCGGTGGCGCGCTCCTGGCCCTGCTCCTGCTGCTGTGGATCACCACCCGCTTCAACCGGGACCGCTGACCCGGTCGCTGCGGGGCATCGCGCCAGGTACGACTGGGCGGAGCGGCGACGTGGGAGGCGGGGCCCCGGAACGCCCCCGCGGAGCCCTCTCCGCAGCCGGTTCCGCATAGCGCGGGCGGAGCAGCGGACCGCGCTGTCAGCAGATAAGGTCGGCTCGCATGGGAGAGCACATAGTGCCCGGGACCGGCAAGCGGCGGCTCGGGGTGATGGGCGGGACGTTCGACCCTATCCACCACGGGCACCTCGTGGCCGCGAGCGAGGTGGCGACGAGGTTCCACCTCGACGAGGTCGTCTTCGTGCCGACCGGGCAGCCGTGGCAGAAGAGCCACCAGAAGGTCTCGCCCGCCGAGGACCGCTATCTGATGACGGTCATCGCCACCGCCTCCAACCCGCAGTTCTCGGTCAGCCGCACCGACATCGACCGGGGCGGCCGCACGTACACCATCGACACCCTGCGGGACCTGCGGGAAGCCAACCCGGACACCGACCTGTTCTTCATCACCGGCGCCGACGCCCTCGCCCAGATCCTCGGCTGGCGGGACGCCGACGAGCTCTTCTCGCTCGCCCACTTCATCGGGGTCACCCGCCCCGGGCACGCCCTCACGGACCCGGGACTGCCGGACGGCGGGGTCTCCCTCGTCGAGGTCCCGGCGCTGGCCATCTCCTCGACCGACTGCCGTGCCAGAGTGCGCCGGGGAGACCCGGTCTGGTATCTGGTCCCGGACGGCGTCGTGCGGTACATCAACAAGCGGGGACTGTACGGGGAGGAGGGGCCGCAGGCATGAGCGAGCGCTACGGATACGACCCCTACGGACAGCAGCCCGAACAGCAGCCCCGGTTCCTCGGGTACGACGAGTACGGCCAGCCCGTCTACGGCTACGGGGACCAGGACCCGTACGGGACGCAGACGGACGCCCAGGGCGGCCACCATGACGCGCACTCTGCCCAGGCCGCTCAGCAGCAGGGGTACCAGTACGACCCGTACGGACAGCAGCCCGGGCCGCAGACGCAGCAGTATCCGCAGCAGCAGGCACAGCAGGAGTGGATCCCCCAGCAGCAGTCGCGGGCGCCGCACGAACAGCAGACGCACGGACAGCAGACGTACGAACAGCAGGTCCCGTCCCAGGAGTACGACGGCGGCAGCGGGTACGCCGCCCCGCAGTACGAGGCAACCGGACAGTACGACGCAACCGGGTCCGCCGCCCCCGGACCGTCCGCTGCCCCCGCCGGCGCCGGAAAGGCGCCCGCCCAGGACCCCGGATACCGCACGGAGCAGTTCTCGTTCATCGAGGAGGACACGGACGACTCCGAGGACGTCATCGACTGGCTGAAGTTCAGCGAGAGCCGCACCGAGCGGCGGGAAGAGGCGAAGCGCCGCGGCCGCAACCGGGTGGTCGCCCTCGTCGTCACGCTCGTCGTGGCGGCGGCGGGCGGTGTCGGATACCTCGCGTACGCGGGGAAGCTGCCCGGGCTGGGCAGTGAGAGCGGCGGCGCCGCCACAGCGGCGGGGCAGCAGCGCGACGTCATCGTGGTGCACCTCCGGTCGCTCGACGGCGGCGGCAGTTCGACGGCGCTCCTCGTGGACAACGCCGACGCCCGGCGCGGCAACACGGTGCTGCTGCCGAACACCCTCGCCGTCTCCGGAGAGAGCGGCACCACGACCACCCTGGGCAAGTCGGTGGAGGACGAGGGCGCGGCACCCACGCGCGAGTCCCTCGGCACGCTGCTGGGTGCCGACATCAAGGGAAGCTGGCGGCTGGACACCCCCTACCTGGAGAACCTCGTCGAACTGGTAGGCGGGATCAAACTCGACGCGAACGCGACCGTCCCCGGTGAGAAGAAGGGCGACGAACCGCTGGTCGAGCGCGGCAAGGCCCGGACGCTCGACGGGCAGGCGGCGGTCGCCTACGCGACCCACCGCGGCAGGGGCGAGCAGCAGACGCGTCAGCTGCAGCGCTTCGGCGAGGTCATGCACCAGACGCTGCGGAAGCTCTCCAGCGACTCCGAGGCGGCGACGAGGACGGTCGAGACCCTCGGCCAGATCCCCGACCCCTCCCTGCCGGAGCCCGAGCTGGGAGCGTCACTGGCGAAGCTGGCGAAGCAGGCCAAGGCCGGCGCGTACAAGACGCAGCTGCTGCCCGTGCAGGCCAACGGCACGCTCAGCGAGCGCACGAGCGACGGCCTGGTGAAACAGGTGCTCGGCGGCACGGTCAAGAACACCGACCCGGACGCCACTCCCAGGGTCAAGGTGGTCAACGCCAGCGGCGACCGCGGCAGCGACGACGCGGCGTCCGCGGCGCTCGTCAACGGCGGATTCACAGTCGTCGACGGCGGTGCCGGAGACGCCGCCCGGAAGCGCTCCACCGTGACCTACGCCGAGGCCGGCCAGAAGGACAAGGCCGAGGAGGTCGCGAAGACCCTCGGGCTGCCGGGCAGCGCGGTCGGCAAGGGCAAGAAGGCGGCGAACGCCGATGTGACGGTGGTGCTGGGGCGGGACTACAAGGGGTGAGAGCCTCCGCCCGCCGTGAGACCCTGGGGGTCGGTACGCACGCACCGCTGCCGCGTACCTGACCAGTCCCCCGACTCCGCGAACCCTCCTGTTTCCTGCCCTCACCGATTCGAAAGCATCGCCTGTGACCGCTACGGACCGTTCCACCGAGCTGATCAACGCCGCCGCCCAGGCAGCCGCCGACAAGCTGGCGCACGACATCGTCGCCTACGACGTCAGCGACGTACTCGCCATCACCGACGCCTTCCTGCTGGCCTCCGCCCCGAACGACCGGCAGGTGAAGGCCATCGTCGACGAGGTCGAGGAGCGCCTGCTCAAGGAACTGGGCGCCAAGCCCGTACGCCGCGAGGGCGAGCGGGACGGCCGGTGGGTGCTGCTGGACTTCGTCGACATCGTGGTGCACGTGCAGCACAGCGAGGAGCGCGTCTTCTACGGCCTCGAGCGGCTCTGGAAGGACTGCCCGCAGCTCGACCTCCCCGACGACGCGAAGGCCTCCCACGGCCGGGCGCGCGAGCACGCCGAGCGTGAGGGGGACGCGACCTACGAGGCGGCGGAACGGGGCGGAAGCGAAGGCGCCCGGTGACGCAGGCGCAGCCGGGCGGGGCCGCCCCGGTGCGCGGGGACAGGAGGATCGTCCTCTGGCGGCACGGGCAGACGGCCTGGAACCTGGAGAGGCGCTTCCAGGGGTCCACCGACATCGAACTGACCGAAGCCGGCCGTGACCAGGCCCGCCGCGCGGCCCGCCTGCTGGCCGCGCTGCGCCCCGACGCCATCATCGCCTCCGACCTGCAGCGGACCGCCGAGACGGCAGCGGAGCTCGCCGTACTGACCGGTCTGGAGGTGACGCACGACGAGGCGCTGCGCGAGACGTACGCCGGGAAGTGGCAGGGCCTCACGCACGAGGAGATCGTCGAGCGGTACGGCGACGAGTACGCCGCCTGGAAGCGCGGCGAGCCCGTGCGCCGCGGAGGCGGCGAACTCGAGACGGAGGTCGCGGAGCGGGCCGCGCCCGTGGTGGAGCGGAACCTGGAGAAGCTGCCGCCCGGAGGCACGCTCGTGGTGGTCAGCCACGGTGGCACCATCCGGACCACCATCGGCCGGCTGCTCGGTCTCGAACCCCGTACGTGGGAGGCGCTGGGCGGCCTCTCCAACTGCTGCTGGTCGGTGCTGGGGGAGGGCCTCCGCGGCTGGCGTCTCCTGGAGCACAACGCAGGGACGCTGCCCCAGCCCGTGCTCGGCGACGACGACTGACCGACCGGGGCAGCCCGCCGCCGCCACGTCGGCACAGGCGGGGCGGTGCCGGACGCGAGTGCCTCGTGACGCTGCTGCCGGCACACGGCGAACCCTGCGCTGATCACCTCGATTTCCCATCCGGGCTGGCCAGTGGTTAGGATTCCTCTCGTTCACGGCAACCCCTCGGGGGCGCGAACAACTCGGGGCTATAGCTCAGTTGGTAGAGCGCTTGCATGGCATGCAAGAGGTCAGGAGTTCGATTCTCCTTAGCTCCACGAGTGCGAGGGCGAAGTGTGTCCGCGGAAGGCGCGGACGGCTTCGCTCTCGTCGTTTGTGCTCGGCTTCGCCTCGCGGGGCGGGGGCTTCGCCACCCGCACCCCCAGCGGGGGCTTCGCCCCCTGCGGCCCCCTTGGCGGGGGGCTTCGCCCCCTGCGGCCCCCCGGGGTGTGCGGTGCGTTGTGCGGTGCCGCTCTTGTCAGGACTTCGCCGTCTGCGGCTCCCGGGTGTGCGGTGCGTTGTGCGGTGCCGCTGCTGTGTGGTGCGGGCTGCGCTTATCGCGCCTCGGCAAGTGGCGCCCGGGTCGGCGCCGTTGCTTGTACGGAATTGACAATCACCGTCGCCCTTTGTCAGATTCCAAGCTCCGTGCCTGGTGAACGCGGGTCTCCAGTAGTTGCCTCCGCGCAGCTCCCCGGCCGGGATCATCGAGTGGGACTCCAGACACCTCGGAGAACGTGGCAGAATCGTGACGGCCGGAAGGGGGGAGGCCCGAGGGGAGGGACGTGTGCGATGTCTGCAGGAGTCCTCGCAGAGGGCGGTCGGCGGACGACTCGACTGCACACCCGTTCTCTCGGCAGTGCCTCCGAAAGATCCTCAAGAACCCTGCTGTGTCCGGCTTGTGGTTCATCGAACGTTGCCCAGATGCTCGGCGACAATGGAGGAGTGTCCTACGTGTGCACCGCCTGCGGCCACAGCTGGAGCTGATGCCTGATGGGTGCGCACAGCCGGAAGTGCGACTGGTGTGGCAGCGGAACGCCCATCGTGCGGGACATGGAGCCGGTCAACCCCGAATTCCAGTACTGGTGTGAGGACTGCGCGCGGGCGCTGATCATAAAGGGCGACCCGATCGAGACGTACCGCGAACTGGACGGCGAGCCGATCTACGGCCGGCTGCTCGACGAGCACTGCACGCTCAAACGCTTCTACTCCTTCGCCACCGCCTGACGCACGCCGGAACGCGGCTCCCCGCGCTCACACGTCAGACGTGCGACGTTCGGCTCAGCGGGCGGGTTCGTACGGTGCGGGCTTGCGCAGTCCGCGTACGGCGAGCACGGCGGTCAGAGCGATGACGCCGAGCCCCGCGGCGGGATACACCGCCGAAAGCACCATCTCCCCGGCGTTCTGGTCCAGTTCGGGCCGATCGGGCCCGGTGACGCCGTGCGGCACCAGCCAGAGCGCGTACGAACAGAAGACGAGGACCGTCGCCCCCGTCAGCGTCCACCACGCAGGGGCTCCGCGGCGGCGCAGCGTCTCGGCACCCAGCAGGACGGCCAGCGGGATGCACCACACCCAGTGATGCGACCAGGAGACGGGGCTCACGAGCAGCGCCGTGAAAGCACAGGCCACAGCGGCCCACGCCGATGCGAACGGCAGCCGGCGCTCACCGGCCGACGCGGCGGCCACCGCCGCGCCCAGCCCGACCAGCGTCACGACGCAGACCGCCGCCACCCACGGCCAGCCCGGGTCGGGTGTGTGCAACAGCCGGGCGACGACGCCGCGCAGCGACTGGTTGTCTGTGATGTCCGTATGGCCCGCACGGTCCGACTGAAAGAGAACGCCGAACCAGAAGCGGCGCGAGTCGTGGGGCAGAACGACCGCTCCGAGCCCCACTGTTGCGAGGAACGTCCCGGTGGCGACTGCCGCCCGCCGCATCGGCGGATTCCACCAGGCCGCCCCGTTGCTCCCGCCCGTGTGGTGCCGCCGCCAGTGGACGATGCCGCACAGCACGAGAAAGACCACGAACAGTGCAGGAGTGAGCTTGATGCCTGCGGCGACGCCGATCCCGGCTCCCGCCCAACGGTGGTCGCCGCGCCGGGACAGGTCCCACAGGACGAGCGTCACCAGCAGCAGATTGATCTGCCCGTAGCGCAGCGTCGTCCACACCGGTTCGCACCACACGGCGAGCGAAGCGATCAGCAGCGTGGCCGCAGGGCGCGCCGCACGTGCGGGACGGCCGACCGACTTCAGGGACAGGTTGACCGTGGCCACCAGCAGCGCGAGGTTCGCGGCCGTCGCCGCGGTACGCATCGGCGCGACGTCGAGGAGCGTCAGCGGCATGAACAGCAGTGACGCGAAAGGCGGGTAGGTGTTCGGCAACTGGGCGTAAGTGGCGCGCATCGCGTACAGATCACCGCCGGTGCGCACCGTCCAGCCCTCGGCGCGGTACACCATGAGGTCGATCATGGAGACGCCGGTCACACGCTGTGCCGTCCAGAACGCGGCGAAAGAGCCCAGACAGAGAAGCGACGCGAGCACGGCCGGACGTCGCAGCAGATACGCCCTGACGAAGCCCTGGGACCGGCTCTCTGCGGAATGCTGCAAAGTGCTCACAGCGTGCGGCTCCCGAGTAGTCCTCCCTGGGCCCGACGACACTACCTGCCGTGCGGTGGGCAGACGGGCCCGCACAGAGCGCCGGAATTGGATTTGGCGGAACGTGGCAGAGGCCGTGTAAGGTTGGCGACGCCGCTGCGGGGCAAGCCCCCCGGCGGACTGGTCTGCGGGGCTATAGCTCAGTTGGTAGAGCGCTTGCATGGCATGCAAGAGGTCAGGAGTTCGATTCTCCTTAGCTCCACGAGTGCGAGGGCGAAGTGTGTCCGCGGAAGGCGCGGACGGCTTCGCTCTCGTCGTTTGTGCTCGGCTTCGCCTCGCGGGGCGGGGGCTTCGCCACCCGCACCCCCAGCGGGGGCTTCGCCCCCGGCACCCCCCCTTGGCGGGGGCTTCGCCCCCTGCGGCCCCCCGGGTGTGCGGTGCGTTCTCCGGTGCCCCCCTTGGCGGGGGCTTCGCCCCCTGCGGCCCCCGGGGTGTGCGGTGCGGCGCTTTGCTGCGGCGTCACGGGGCGGCTTCCTCCTCGGGGAGGGCCGGGGTCCGGTGGAACCGGGGTGAGGGGCCTCTCCGGCTTGCGGTACCCTGACCGCATGCGTGCCGTACGCCTTCTGCTTAGCCGGCCGCGCTGATCAGTCCCGGTCCCGGCCCCAACGGCCGGAAGAGCCGGAATCGGCGCGGCGTCCCCTCCTGTGCGAGGGGTTTTTTCGTTTGTGCTGGCAGGGACGACCGATGGAGCTTTGACGACGATGACCGAGACGACGACAGCCGCTGAGACCCCGGCCGTCCATCGCTACACGGCGGCCCTGGCCGCCGACATCGAGGCACGCTGGCAGGACTTCTGGGAGAAGCAGGGCACCTACGAGGCCCCCAACCCCGGTGACGGGGATCTGGGCGGCGATCCCGAGACGGCGGCCCGGCCCAAGAAGTTCATCATGGACATGTTTCCCTACCCCTCGGGCGCGGGCCTGCACGTGGGGCATCCGCTGGGATACATCGCCACGGATGTCTACGCCCGCTACCAGCGGATGACGGGCCACAACGTCCTGCACACGCTCGGCTTCGACGCGTTCGGCCTGCCCGCGGAGCAGTACGCCGTGCAGACCGGCACCCACCCGCGCATCTCCACCGAGGCGAACATCGTCCAGATGAAGGCGCAGCTGCGCCGCCTGGGCCTCGGCCACGACCAGCGCCGGTCCGTCTCGACGATCGACCCGGACTACTACAAGTGGACCCAGTGGATCTTCCTGCAGATCTTCAACTCCTGGTACGACGGCGAGGCTGAGACGGCACGCCCCATCGCGGAACTCGTCGAGCAGTTCGAGTCCGGTGCACGTGAGACACCGGAGGGCTTCGGGCGCTGGGACGAGCTGAACAGCGTGCAGCGCGCCGAGGTGCTGGGCGAATACCGCCTGGCGTACGCCTCGGACGCGCCCGTCAACTGGTGTCCCGGTCTGGGCACCGTCCTGGCGAACGAGGAAGTCACCGCGGAGGGCCGTTCGGAACGGGGCAACTACCCCGTGTTCAAGGCCGAACTGCGCCAGTGGAACATGCGGATCACCGCGTACGCGGACCGTCTGCTGTCCGGTCTGGACGCTCTGGACTGGCCCGAGGCCATCAAGCTGCAGCAGCGCAACTGGATCGGGCGGAGCGAGGGCGCCCGTATCGACTTCCCGCTGGGCGACGGCAAGATCGAGGTCTTCACGACCCGGCAGGACACCCTGTTCGGCGCCACCTACATGGTGCTCGCCCCCGAACACCCGCTGGTCGACAGCGTCGTGCCCGTTCAGTGGCCGGAGGGCACGCGGGACGTGTGGACGGGCGGACACGCGGATCCCGCGTCCGCGGTGGCCGCGTACCGTGCGCAGGCCGCCTCCAAGTCGGACGTCGAGCGCCAGGCCGAAGCCAAGGACAAGACCGGGGTCTTCACGGGCGCCTACGCCACGAACCCCGTCAGCGGCGAGCGCGTCCCCGTCTTCATCGCGGACTACGTGCTGATGGGGTACGGCACCGGCGCCATCATGGCCGTCCCCGCGCACGACCATCGCGACTTCGCCTTCGCGCGCGCCTTCGAGCTCCCCATGCGCTGCGTGGTAGAGCCCTCGGACGGCCGCGGCACGGACCCCGGCCAGTGGGACGACGCGTTCGTCTCGTACGACGCGAAGATCGTCAACTCCGCCGGGGAGGGCGTCTCCCTGGACGGTCTGGGGGTCGACGAGGCCAAGGCCCGCATGACCGAGTGGCTGCAGGAGCGGGGCATCGGCTCCGGCACGGTCAACTACCGGCTGCGCGACTGGCTGTTCAGCAGGCAGCGCTACTGGGGTGAGCCGTTCCCGATCGTGTACGACGAGGAAGGTGTCGCCCACTCGCTGCCCGAGTCGATGCTGCCGCTGCAACTGCCGGAGGTGGACGACTACTCGCCGCGCACGTTCGAGCCGGACGACTCCGACACGGTGCCCGAGACGCCCCTCTCGCGGAACGAGGAATGGGTGAACGTCACCCTGGACCTGGGCGACGGCAAGGGCCCGCGGCGGTTCAGGCGTGAGACCAACACCATGCCCAACTGGGCCGGTTCGTGCTGGTACGAGATGCGGTACCTGGACCCGCACAACAGCGAGCGGCTGGTGGACCCGGAGGTGGAGCGCTACTGGATGGGGCCGCGTGAGGGGATGCCGTACGGCGGTGTCGACCTGTACGTGGGCGGTGCGGAGCACGCGGTCCTGCACCTGCTGTACGCCCGGTTCTGGTCGATGGTGCTGCACGACCTGGGCCACGTCTCGTCCGTCGAACCGTTCCACAAGCTGTACAACCAGGGCATGATCCAGGCGTACGTCTACAGGGACAGCCGCGGGATCGCCGTACCGGCCGCCGAGGTCGAGGAGGGGTCCCCCCTGTCGAACGACCAGGGGCGGGACGGCGCGTACTTCTACCAGGGCGAGCGCGTCAGCAGGGTGCTCGGAAAGATGGGCAAGTCCCTGAAGAACGCGGTCACTCCGGACGAGATCTGCGCGGAGTACGGCGCGGACACGCTGCGTCTGTACGAGATGGCGATGGGTCCACTGGACGTCTCCCGGCCGTGGGACACCCGCGCGGTCGTCGGTCAGTACAGGCTGCTGCAGCGACTGTGGCGGAACGTGGTCGACGAATCCACCGGAGAGGTGCGCGTAGTCGACGCGGAGCCGGACGAGGACACGCTGCGTGCCCTGCACAAGACCATCGACGGCGTCCGCCAGGATCTGACCGCGCTGCGCTTTAACACCGCCATCGCCAAGATCACGGAGCTGAACAACCACGTCACCAAGCTGTCCGCGGTGCCGCGTACAGTCGCCGAGCGGCTGCTGCTGCTGATCGCCCCGCTGGCACCGCACATCGCCGAAGAACTGTGGCGGAAGCTGGGCCACGAAGAGACCGTCGTCTACCAGGACTTCCCGGTGGCCGACCCGGCCTACCTCGTCGACGAGACAGTGACATGCGTCGTGCAGGTGAAGGGCAAGGTCAAGGCGCGGCTGGAGGTCTCGCCGTCCATCTCGGAAGCGGACCTGGAGGCGCAGGCGCTGGCCGAGCCGGCGATCGTCGCGGCGCTGGGCGATGCCGGAATCCGGAGGGTGATCGTCCGGGCTCCGAAGCTGGTGAACGTCGTACCCGCGTAGCTCCCGGCGGCCGTCGGCGGCGGGCGCCCCCTACGGGTTCGGTGCGGGGCCGGTCCGGGTTCTGAGGAACGCCGGGACGGCCCCGCCCGTTTACGCTTGGGAGAGAACGGCCTGTTGCGGACGGACGAAGGAGCGCTCGTGGAATTCGTCATCGGCATGCTGGCGCTGCTGTTCGTGCTGTTCGTGACATTCGGCGTCATCGCGGCGGTGCGCGTCACGCGAGCCGTGCAGCGTGGTGTCGAGCGCACCGGCGTGCAGGTCCGCCGGACCGTCGAGGAGACGACGCTCCGCGCCAAGAGCGCGCAGCCCGGTCCGGTGGGGGAGATCGCCCGCAAGCGCCTCGAACTGCGCGCGTCCATCGACAGCACGCGGCGTGCGCTGGAGTCGGACGTCAGCAGGGACCCGTCACTCCAGGAGGCCCTCGGACTGCTGAACAGGCTGCACGACCACGCCAGGCAGCTGGACGGCGAACTGCGTCTGCTGATGGAGAAGGAGCCCGACAAGGAGCGGACCGCGGCTCTGATGCCCGACGTCCGGGAACGGGTCTCCCGGATCAAGGAATCGGCCGACTCGCTGCGTTTCGCTGCGCAGGACCGCGCGCGGCAGTACGACGCGGAGGGGCTGGACGCGCTGCGGCAGCAGATCGAGGTCGAGTCGGGCGCCCTCCGTCATTGGCAGGGAGTGGAACAGCAGGTCCACGCAGCTGAGCAGCTCGATGAGCAGCGTGCAGAGCGTCCCCGTCTCGACAAGGGCCGTCCGCAGAGCACCTCGTGAGACGGCGGTAGCCTCGCTTCATGTCCCGCACCACGTCTCGTCACGGGTCCCGCCGGGTGGCGGTCCTCACCGACTCCACGGCCTATCTGCCGCAGACGGCGCTGGTCCGTCACCACATCGACGTCGTGCCGCTGACGGTGGTGCTCGGTGGCCAGGCCCTGGAGGAGGGCACCGAGATCTCGGCGCGCTCCCTGGAGGAGGCCCTGCGTGAGCGGCGAGCGGTGACGACCTCCCGTCCGAGCCCCGCGGTCTTCGCCGAGGCCTACCGGGCCGCCGCCGAGGCCGGAGCGGAGGGAATCGTCTCGCTGCATCTGTCCGGTGAGATCTCGGGAACCTACGACGCGGCGGTGGTGGCCGCACGGGAAGCACCGGTGCCCGTGCGGGTCGTGGACAGCGGTCTGGTCGCCATGGCGCTGGGGTTCTGCGCGCTGGAGGCTGCCGAGACGGCCGCGAGGGGCGGCTCGTTGGACGAGGCCGTGGCGGCTGCGGAGAAGCGGGCAGAGGGAATGTCCGCGTACTTCTATGTCGACACTCTCGACTATCTGCGGCGGGGTGGACGCATCGGCGCGGCGGCGAAGCTGCTCGGCTCCGCGCTGGCCGTCAAACCGCTGCTGGAGCTGGTGGACGGACGCATCGCGATGCTGGAGAAGGTGCGTACGGCGTCCAAGGCCATCGGGCGGCTGGAGGAGCTCGTGGTGGAGCGGGCGGGCGACTCGCATGTCGACATCGCCGTGCACCACCTGGCTGCGCAGCAGCGTGCGGACGATCTCGCGGAGCGGTTGCGCGGCCGCGTGCCAGGGCTCGGCGAACTGCACGTGAGCGAAGTGGGCGCTGTGATCGGAGCCCATACCGGGCCCGGCCTCTTGGGGGCCGTGGTGTCACTCAGGTGAGTGGCGGGATTTTCCGCAACTGGTCGGTTATCCACAGGAATTGACCAAGATCACATAGTTCGCGATCGATTGCCTACTGTCCGTCGGCATGAGCATCCGATCTCGTTCCTCTCGCTCCTCCCGCCCTACGCATCCGCCTCGGGGACCGTCGGCGCGCTCGCGTACCCGGGCTCGGTCCCACGGGCGGCCCGCGTCGCCTGCGTCCGAGGGCGGGGCCCCGTCCCCTCGCCCCGCTGGAGCCTTGGAGCGGCGACGGGGTGGCACGGCGCCGCCGGGGCGCGCGCGGCCCGTCCGGCGGCGGTTCGTCTCCAGGGCCTGCCGTTCCCGTGGGCCATCCGCCCCGGAGGAGGGGGCGCGGCCGGACGGGCCGGGAACGCGGGCTGCGGCGCTCCTGGACGAAGCCGCTCGTAGCGCCTCGCCTCCCGCTGCCTCGGCCTCTCCGGGGACGAGACCGACGGGCAGGGCGGCCCGGGAGGTTCCGGTGGACGGAGCGTCAGGGGGCGCAAGCGCCGGGGAGGCGGTTCGCCGCCCGCCTCTGCCCGTACGGCGGCGGCAGCCGGACGGTGGGAGCGGGGCGGATCAGGGGACCGACCAGCAAGGGCCTGACGGTGGCAGGGGCGCCGAAGGCGCAGCCGCATTGCCCCAACCGAGGTCCCGGGGACTCGCCCCGAGCCGCGCTGCGTCAGTGGCGCTGGGCACGGAGGCTCGATCGGTCGCGGGGCTCGGCCCTCCGGCGGAGGGTGCCCCGCCGGAAGAGCCCTCCGGCGGGGCGGGCGGCGTAGGGGTTCTGCCCCGGTCTGCTGCCGTGGCGTCGGCGAGGGCTGCCGTGCGACGGGGGAGGGCGCGGCGAGCGGCCGCCGGGCACGGACGGAAGCCGTCGGAGGGCGCCTCGGACGTCCTCACGGCCATGGCTCGGACACCGGTGGTGCCGTCTCGTGGGCACCACCGGGGCGGGGGAGGTGCGGGAGGTGCGGAGATGGCCCGGACGGAGACATCCGCCGGTGGGAGGAGCGGAGCGGGGGAGCGCCGGGACTCCGGGGCAGGCGCTGCCGGCGCCCGCCGTGGCGGGTTCCTGCTCGCCGTCCGTGAGCGTCTGCCGCTGTGGGTTCAGCTGCGGTGCGGAATCGAGTTGCGCACGCTGATCGTTCTGGGGGTCGTCCTGGTCGTGGCCGTCCTGTTCGGTGTACGGCACTTCCTCGCCGGGCGTCCCGACGAAGTCCGTGCCCCGGAGGCTGAGAGTGTCCGCGGTCCGGCGGCCGCGGGGGCCGGGCCGGCGGCTGAGGGCGGCCCGCGGGGAAAGGGCGCCGGAGGTACGGGTGCACCGGGCAAGCGGCTCGTGGTGGACGTCGCCGGGAAGGTCCGCAAGCCGGGCATCTACCGGTTGCCGGACGGTTCCCGGGTGGCCGACGCGCTCGAATCGGCGGGCGGAGTGAAGCCCGGCACGGATGTCAGCGGCCTCAACCGGGCCCGGCGCCTCGTCGACGGGGAGCAGATCGTCGCGGGTGGTGCGCCGACGGCGGGCGGACCGGGCAAGGGGGCCGGGGCCGGTGCCGCGCCGGGCGGCGCCGCCGGCGGCGGGAGCGGTGGGGAGCAGGGGCAGCCGGTGAGCCTCAATTCGGCCACCGCGGAACAACTGGAGACCCTGCCCGGAGTGGGCCCCGTTCTCGCGCAGCACATCATCGAATACAGGGAGGCACACGGCGGCTTCACGTCCATCGACCAGCTTCAGGACGTCAACGGGATCGGCGAACGGCGCTTCGCCGACATCGAACCGAAGGTCAGCCCGTGAACGGAACGCGGGCGGCTCCGGTCCGTCCGCGGGAGGGGCCGGCGGACCTGCGGCTGGTGCCGCCCGCCCTGGCCGCGTGGGCAGCGGCCGCGCTGGCTCTCGGGGTTCCGGGGACGGCGGCCGCGGCAGGGGCGGCCGCATGCGCGGCCGGGGCCGGGCTCCTGTTCGTCCTGGCGAAGGCAGACCGCACAAGAGGTCCGGCACGGTCCGAGCGAGCACCCGTTCTGGCCGCCACAGCAGCCCTGACGTTGCTGTGTGCCGCCGCCGGTGGCGCTGTCGCCGCCCTGCACGCGGCGGATCTGCGTCGCGGTCCGCTGCCCCGCCTTGCCGACGAGCACGCCCGCGTGACGCTCGACCTGACCGTCAAGGGCGATCCACGCCCCATGCGCCCTCGCGTGCACGGTGCCCAACAGGCCCCGGCAGCCCTGCTGTTCGAGGCCGAAGCCACCCGTGTCACTGCCCGGAGCCGGGTGACACGTACGGCACGGCCTGACGGAACCGGCCCGGCGGCGGAGACGGGGAAGGAAGCGGCCCGCGCCCGCACAGTCCGGACGCCGGTGCTCGTCGTTGTCAGGCAGCGGGACGGCCCGGGCGCGGCGGAATGGCGGCGGCTGCTCCCCTCGACGGGGCTGCGTCTCGACGGCCGTCTCCTCGCGCCGGCTCGCACCGGGCGGGGGCAGGACATCGCGGCGGTGTTCCGAGTCGATGCCGACGGGCCTCCGCGGGTGTTCAGGGCGCCCTCCGCCGCACAGCGCACGGCCGGCGGCCTGCGCGCGGGGCTCCGGGAGGCAACCGGGGAACTCGACGGGGACGCCCGCGGTCTGCTGCCGGGCCTGGTCGTCGGCGACACCTCACGCCTGGCGCCCGATCTTCAGGCAGCCTTCCGCACCACCGACATGACGCACCTGCTGGCGGTCAGCGGAGCGAACCTGACGATCATGCTGGCCGTCCTCGTCGGTCCGCCCGGCACGGCCCAACTCGCCGAACGGCGCGGGATCGCCCCCCGGCTGGGCATCCCGCTGCGCGGTACGGCAGTGCTCGGGGCGCTGCTCACGCTGGGCTTCGTGGTGGTCTGCCGTCCTGAACCGAGCGTCATACGGGCCGCCGCCTGCGGGTTGATCACCCTGCTCGCGCTGGTCACGGGGCGGCGGCGTTCCCTGCTGCCCGCGCTCGCTGCCGCAGTCCTGCTGCTCGTGCTGATCGACCCCTGGCTGGCCGTCGACTTCGGGTTCCTGCTGTCCGTCCTCGCGACCGGGGCGCTGCTCACGCTCGCCCCTCGCTGGAGTGCCGCGCTGCGGGGGAGAGGCTGCAACCGGCGCCTCGCCGAAGCGCTCGCGGCGGCCGGTGCGGCCCAGGCGGTCTGCGCACCGGTGGTGGCGGTACTCGCGGCGCACGTCAGCCTGGTGGCCGTGCCGTGCAATCTGCTGGCCGAGTTCGCCGTCGCCCCCGCGACGGTGCTCGGCTTCGCAGCCCTCGCCTCGGCCCCGCTGGCCATGCCGTTCGCCAAGGGGGCGGCTTGGCTGGCCAGTTGGCCCACGGACGGCATCGCCGCCCTGGCCCGCACAGGTGCCGACGTGCCTGGGGCGGAGATCAGCTGGCCGGGCGACTGGGGTGGCGCCCTGATGCTCGCGGCCCTGCTGGTGGCGGCGGCGCTTCTCGTCAGACGCTTCGACCTGACCCGTCGGCCGTGGCTGTGTGCGCTCTGCGTCCTGCTTCTGCTGATCACACTGACGCGGCCCGTGCCTCTGGTGCGGCCGTTCACGGGATGGCCGCCGCCCGGCTGGCGGGTCGTGGCGTGCGACGTCGGGCAGGGTGATGCGCTCGCTCTGGCCACGGGGCAGAGGGGTACGGCCGTAGTCGTCGACGCGGGCCCGGAACCGGGAGCAGTCGACAACTGCCTGCGTGCGCTGGATGTTTCCGCCATTCCGCTGCTCGTGCTCACGCACTTCCATGCTGACCACGTCGCCGGTCTGCCAGGCGTGTTGAAGGGGCGGGAAGTGGGGGCCATCCAGACGACCTCGCACGAAGAGCCGCCCGGCCAGGCCGAGTTCGTACGTCGCACGGCCCGGCAGAGGGGTGTGCCCGTCATCGGTGCGACAGCGGGTGAACGCCGACGTGCGGGAGAGCTGACGTGGCAGGCGCTGTGGCCGCTGCCGCGAACAGCCCATGGAGTACGGCCGGCCGGTGCCAACGACGCAAGCATCACCCTGCTCTTCCGCACCCGCGGGATACGGCTGCTGCTACCCGGAGACCTCGAACCGGACGCGCAGCGGCGGCTGTTGACGGCCTACCCCCGGCTGCCGCCCGTCGACGTCCTGAAGGTCGCTCACCACGGCTCCGCCTACCAGTACCCGCCTCTGCTCGCACGGATCCGGCCGCGCATCGCCTTGATCTCCGCGGGTGCGGACAACCCGTACGGGCATCCGGCGCCGCGGACACTCGCTGCGCTCCGCTCGGCCGGTGCCCTCGTGAGGCGCACCGACCGCAACGGCGCCCTCGCCGTCACGGTCTCGCGGATACGGGGGCGCGAGAGCCGGGGCGGGGGCGTAGCCCCGGCCGTCGTCGTACAGCGTGAGGAACGACAACGGGAGCAGGGGGACGGCAACTGACGATTGCTCCAAGAGCGCGTGCCCGACGGGGAGTTCGAGCCGTGGTGGCGGAGTCTCAGCCGCTCGCGGCGTCCCCGACCGCTGACCCCCGCCGGACGTCGCCCGAGACGTGCGCCGTATCCGGGCTGACGCGGAGCAGGTGCAGGTACATGGTGGTGACGTCGTGTACGGCGTCCTCGTACGCGTCCGGGTCGGCGGCCACCAGGGCGGCCCAGGTCGCCGACATCGACCCGACGGCCCGGGCCAGGGAGAGGGGATCGACGACGGGATCGGCCTGCCCGGCCTCCGCCAGCCTCCGTACGTAGCGGGCGTGACGGTGCAGTGGGCGGCGCTGGAGCTCCGCCCACAGCCCCGCGACCTCCTCGTCGGCGAGCGCTCGCTGTTCGAAGAGGCCCAGCAGCGGCAGATGCCGGGCGTAGGCGGCGATGAAGGCACCGACGGAGGCCCGCGCCACCGCGTAGGGGTCGTCCGGGTCCGTTCCCGGAACCTCCTGCGCGGTGAGGAAGGCGTCGCGCACTTGCCATGCGAGAACGCGGAAGACCTCGGCCTTGGAGGCGAAGTAGACGTAGAAGGCCGCCCTTGAGAGCCCTGCCTCCGCGGTGATCGCGGCTATGGTCGTCGGCCCGTAACCCCGCTGCGCGAAGACGTGGCCCGCGGCCTTGAGAAGAACCGCGCGCGTGTACGCGTCCCGCCGGTCGTGCTTGGTCCTGGTCGCCCAGGGCTGCTGTTGTCGTGGTGCCACGCGGGGAGCATATGCGTGTTGACGCCGGTGTCAACGCGTACGGGGCGGCCCAGGCCGGTGCCCGGGGGGAAACGGAACCCGCATCCGGCACACCGGACCTGGCCCGGAAGGCGCGATACGGCTGGCCCGCCGACGCGAGCCGGAGCCCGTGACCGGCCTCGCGAAAACGCGAGCTGCCGTCGTCCGGGAGCGTGCCGACCTCCGGTTATGTGCCGTCCTCCGGGAACGGGGCCCGACCTCCGGGAAGTGCCGTCGGTCCCCTCGCCAACGTCCTGGGGCTCGACGCCGCCTCCGTGGCTGGCATCGGCGGCGTCATCGGCCTGCCAGGAGCCGCAGTTGGGCACCTTGGCCTCCGGGACCGCCAAGGGGCCCCGGGACACCGTCAGTCCTTCTCCAGCCAGCCCTCGTACTCGTCCGCGAGCGTCTCCAGCATTTCCGGGTCGTACCGTCCCCGGGGCGCCTCGAGGACGACGAGCCACTGCGCGTCCTCGGCGTCGTCCTCGCCGGCGAGTTCTTCGCGTACCAGCTGCGGTTCGTCGTGCGGTCCCTCGAAGCGGTGCTTCACCTCTTCGGCGACCTCCTCGGCCGTGTCCCGGTCGGGCAGGACCAGGATGTGTCGTTCGTCAGTCACCACCGCATTCTGCGGCAGGCGGAGGTGTCGGTGCGCCGTGGGATGCTGTTCGGCGATGGCTGGTACGCGCAAGAAGACGACTGACGACGTGCTGGCCCCCGTGACGCTCGCGGTGGGCCAGGAGGAACTGCTGCTGGACCGTGCGCTGCGGGAGGTGGTGGCGGCCGCGCGGGCCGCCGACGCCGACACCGACGTGCGTGAGCTCGCCGCGGCGGAGCTCCAGCCGGGCACCCTCGCCGAGCTGACGAGTCCCTCGCTCTTCGCCGAGCGCAAGGTCGTCGCCGTGCGGAACGCCCACGATCTGTCGGCGGACACCGTCAAGGACGTGAAGGCATACATAGGAGCACCGGCCGAGGAGATCACCCTCGTGCTGCTCCATGCGGGAGGCCCCAAGGGCAAGGGGCTGCTGGACGCGGCGCGCAAGGCGGGGGCGCGTGAGGTGGCCTGCGCGAAGCTGACGAAGCCCGCCGACCGGCTCGCTTTCGTACGGGGCGAGTTCCGCCGGCTGGGCCGCTCCGCGACGCCGGAGGCGGCACAGGCACTGATCGACTCCGTCGGCAGCGATCTGCGTGAACTGGCCTCCGCCTGCGTCCAGTTGACGGCGGACGTGGAGGGCGTCATCGACGACGCGGTCGTGGCGCGTTACTACACCGGCCGCGCCGAGGCATCGAGCTTCGCCGTCGCGGACCGCGCCGTGGAGGGCAGGGCGGCGGAGGCGCTGGAGACGCTGCGCTGGGCTCTCCATACGGGGGTCGCGCCCGTACTGATCACGAGCGCTCTGGCCCAGGGCGTGCGGAGCATCGGCAAGCTGGCGTCGGCCCCGCGCGGCATGCGCCCCGGTGATCTCGCCCGCGAACTCGGCATGCCGCCGTGGAAGATCGACAGGGTGCGGCAGCAGATGCGCGGCTGGTCGGCGGACGGCGTCTCGACCGCCCTCCGCGCGGTCGCGGCGGCGGACGAGGCCGTCAAGGGCGGCGGGGAGAACCCGGAGTACGCACTCGAACAGGCCGTGATCACAGTGGCGAGGTCCGCCCGTCCCCGCTGACCGCAAAAGATCACCGGCCGGTCGGTCAGCCGGTCAGTCGGCCGGTCGGCTGCTCCAGGCTCAGCTCTGCCTCCAGCCGCGCCGGCGGGGACCGGCGGCCCCCCCCGCACAGCCCGAGGACGCGTTCGTTCCTCCAGCCCCGACCCCGGCGCCCCCGGATCGGCGCCCCTCTCGGCTCGCGCCCCAGCTTCTCGCCCCTCGCTCCCGCACGCCCTCGCGCGCCACCTGCCCCCGGCCCCGACTCCGGCCCTGCCCCCGGCCCCGCGCACGCGAAGGTCCCGCAGTGCTCGGGGAAAGCGCTGCGGGACCTTCGTCGGTTCGTTCAGGGATCGACTGGCGATCTCCGGCGCCGCACCCGCGTGGCGAACGCAGGCCGCGTGCGGCGCGAATTCACGTGTGAGACATCACGCTGTGTGGCAGCCGGTACGGGACGGAGTGAGAGGGCCCGTCGAATCGCACCGGCAGGGAGCGGTCTCAGCCCTTGAGGGAGGAGACCCGCTGCGCGAGCGCGGACTTCTTGTTCGCCGCGTTGTTCTTGTGCAGCACGCCCTTGCTGACGGCCTTGTCGAGCTTGCGGCTCGCCACGCGCTGGGCCTCGCCGGCCTTCTGCGCGTCACCGGCGGCAACGGCCTCGTGAGTACGGCGGATCGCCGTCTTGAGCTCGGACTTGACCGCCTTGTTGCGCTGACGCGCCTTCTCGTTGGTCTTGATCCGCTTGATCTGGGACTTGATGTTCGCCACGAAGAAATGCCTTTACGGGTTCGGTGATGATGCGTTCCATACCACCGTGGACTCCTGCCAGAGCGCACGAGGCACAGTGGGCCAGGCTACCAGCAGGCCCTGTGGCCTCCCAATCCGGTTCCGCCCCCTCGCTCATGGGACGATGGAGGCTGCGAATCGCCAGAACGCCTCCTCCGGGAGCTTCCTCCGCCAGACCGACAGACCCGACAGGACACTGCGTGCCCGCCACCCCATCGAACGTGCCGGAGCCGAGCCGCACCGACCCGGCGCTGATCCGTAATTTCTGCATCATCGCGCACATCGACCACGGCAAGTCGACGCTCGCCGACCGGATGCTTCAGCTGACCGGCATCGTCGAGGACCGGCAGATGCGTGCCCAGTACCTCGACCGGATGGACATCGAGCGCGAGCGCGGCATCACGATCAAGTCCCAGGCCGTGCGCATGCCCTGGGCGCCGACCGGCGCCAAGGACGCCCCGCACATCCTGAACATGATCGACACCCCCGGGCACGTGGACTTCACCTACGAGGTCTCCCGCTCCCTCGCCGCCTGCGAGGGGTGCCTGCTGCTGGTCGACGCGGCGCAGGGCATCGAGGCGCAGACCCTCGCCAACCTCTACCTGGCGATGGAGCACGACCTCACGATCATCCCGGTGCTCAACAAGATCGACCTGCCCGCGGCGCAGCCCGAGAAGTTCGCGGCGGAGCTGGCCCACCTCATCGGCTGCGACGTGGCGGACGTGCTGAAGGTCTCCGCGAAGACCGGCGAGGGCGTCGAGGAGCTGCTGGACGAGGTCGTCAAGCAGGTCCCGCAGCCGGTGGGCGTCGCCGACGCGCCTCCCCGTGCGATGATCTTCGACTCGGTCTACGACGCCTACCGGGGCGTGGTCACCTACATCAAGGTCGTCGACGGTCAGCTGGGCAAGCGCGAGCGCATCAGGATGATGTCCACGGGCGCCACCCACGAGCTGCTGGAGATCGGCACGAACTCGCCCGAGATGACGGTCGCCGACGGCCTCGGCGTGGGCGAGGTCGGGTATCTGATCACGGGTGTGAAGGACGTCCGCCAGTCCAAGGTCGGTGACACCGTCACCCACCTGACCAAGGGCGCCGAGCAGGCTCTCCCGGGATACAAGGACCCGAAGCCGATGGTCTTCTCGGGCCTGTATCCGCTGGACGGCTCCGACTACCCGGAGCTGCGCGACGCACTGGACAAGCTCCAGCTCAACGACGCGGCGCTGACGTACGAGCCGGAGAACTCCGTGGCCCTCGGCTTCGGTTTCCGGGTCGGCTTCCTCGGCCTGCTGCACCTGGAGGTGATCAGGGCGCGGCTGGAGCGCGAGTTCGGGCTGGACCTGATCGCCACGGCTCCCAACGTCGTGTACCGCGTGGAGATGGAGGACGGCACCGAGCACATCGTCACCAACCCGAGCGAGTTCCCGAGCGGCAAGATCGACAAGGTGCACGAGCCGGTCGTACGGGCGACGCTCATCGCTCCCAGCGAGTTCGTCGGGGCGATCATGGAGCTGTGCCAGTCGCGCCGCGGGGCACTGCAGGGCATGGACTACCTCTCCGAGGACCGTGTCGAGCTGCGCTACACGCTGCCGCTCGCCGAGATCGTCTTCGACTTCTTCGACGCCCTGAAGTCCCGTACCCGCGGCTACGCGTCGCTCGACTACGAGCCCACGGGCGAGCAGAGCGCCGACCTCGTCAAGGTCGACATCCTGCTCCAGGGGGACCAGGTGGACGCCTTCTCCGCGATCGTCCACAAGGAGAAGGCGTACTCCTACGGCTCCCGTATGGCCAACAAGCTGCGCGAGCTCATCCCGCGCCAGCAGTTCGAGGTGCCCATCCAGGCGGCGATCGGCGCCCGGGTCATCGCGCGTGAGACGGTCCGGGCGATCCGCAAGGACGTCCTGGCGAAGTGCTACGGCGGTGACATCTCCCGTAAGCGGAAGCTGCTGGAGAAGCAGAAGGAGGGCAAGAAGCGGATGAAGGTAGTCGGCCGGGTCGAGGTCCCGCAGGAGGCTTTCATCGCGGCGCTCTCCACGGACAGCGGCCCCGCCGAGGGGAGCAAGGCGAAAAAGTAGCCGCCGGGGCCTCACCGGTCGGCGGTGCGACGCGGAATCATGGAGGGACGGACCGGCGCGGTCCGTCCCTCGTGCATTCTGAGGGGCCTGTGACGATCGGGCGGCGATCAGGTCAATGCGGACCGGCACCCCCTTACGTAAGGCGGCACGGCCCTCTAGGCTGGCCCCGCCCCCATAGTTACTCGTGAGTCAACAAGGGCTCATCGCGCAAGTCACCAAGCAGAAGCGCTGGCCAGCGGAGGATGTCGTGAGCGACACACAACCCCTGATCGAGAACCGGCCGCCCTCCGTGGCGACGCTCTTCCTGGAAAGGGTGGAGACCGCCCCGGACGCCGAGGCGTACCGCTATCCCGTCCCGTCGGCGTCCGGTGAGGGACCCGACGAGTGGCGCAGTTACACATGGGCAGGGGCCTCGAAGCGCGTGTTCGGCATCGCCGCGGGCCTGATGTCGCTGGGCGTCACACCCGAGGAGCGCGTCGCCATCGCCTCCGCGACGCGAGTCGACTGGATCCTCTCCGACCTGGGCATCCTGTGCGCGGGTGCGGCGACGACGACCATCTACCCCAGCACCAACGTCGAGGAGACGGCGTTCATCCTCGCGGACTCCGACAGCCGCGTGCTGATCGCCGAGGACGCCGAGCAGCTGGCGAAGGTGCGCGAGCGCCGCGGAGAGCTGCCGAACCTCAAGCACGTCGTCCTCATCGAGCCGGGCGACACCACCCCCGAGGGCGCTCCCGCCGCCGCGGGCCCGGACCACGGTGACCCGGAGGGCTGGGTCCTCACCCTCGACGAGCTGATCTCCCGCGGCGGCGACTACCTGGAGAAGCACCCGCAGGCCATCAAGGACACGATCGGTGCGCTGCGCTCCGACCAGCTGGCCACGCTCATCTACACCTCCGGGACCACCGGCAAGCCCAAGGGCGTACGGCTGCCGCACGACTGCTGGTCGTACATGGCCAAGGCCATCGCGCAGTCCGGGCTGGTGACCGACGAGGACGTGCAGTACCTCTGGCTGCCGCTGGCCCACGTGTTCGGGAAGGTGCTCACCGCAGGCCAGCTCGAGGCCGGGCACGTGACCGCCGTCGACGGGCGCATCGACAAGATCATCGAGAACCTCCCCGTCGTGCAGCCGACGTACATGGCCGCGGTGCCGCGGATATTCGAGAAGGTCTACAACGGTGTGGCGGCCAAGGCGAAGGCCGGCGGCACCGCCAAGTACAAGATCTTCCAGTGGGCGGCCGGAGTCGCCCGCGAATACGCCAAGGTCACCCAGGAGAACTTCCGGCGCACCGGCAACGCCACCGCCCCGGCGGGTCTCAAGGCCAAGCACGCCGTGGCCGACCGGCTCGTCTACGCCAAGCTCCGCGAGGCCTTCGGCGGACGGCTGCGGGCCTGCGTCTCGGGCTCCGCCGCGCTCGCGCCGGACATCGGCTTCTTCTTCGCCGGCGCCGGCATCCACATCCTGGAGGGCTACGGCCTCACCGAGTCGTCCGCAGCGAGCTTCGTCAACCCGGGCGAGGCCTACCGCACGGGCACCGTCGGCAAGCCGCTGCCCGGCACCGAGGTGCGCATCGCGGAGGACGGCGAGATCCTGCTGCGCGGTCCGGGCATCATGCAGGGCTACCACGGGCTGCCCGACAAGACGGCCGAAGTCCTCGAGGACGACGGCTGGTTCCACACCGGCGACATCGGCGAGCTCTCCGAGGACGGCTACCTGCGGATCACCGACCGGAAGAAGGACCTGATCAAGACGTCGGGCGGCAAGTACATCGCCCCCGCCGAGGTGGAGGGCCAGTTCAAGGCCCTCTGCCCGTACGTCTCGAACATCCTGGTGCACGGAGCGGACCGCAACTTCTGCACCGCCCTCATCGCCCTGGACGAGGTCAGCCTCACGGCGTGGGCGGAGGAGCAGGAGACGCTCAAGGGCAAGCCCTACTCGGAGGTCGTCACCAGCGACGAGGTCCGGGCCATGGTGGACGGCTACGTCGAGGAGCTGAACAGCGGTCTCCAGCGCTGGCAGACCATCAAGAAGTTCCGGGTCCTTCCGCGCGACCTGGACATCGAGCACGGTGAGCTGACACCCAGCCTCAAGCTCAAGCGCCCTGTCGTGGAGCGGGAGTTCGGGCACCTCATCGAGGAGATGTACGCCGGAACGCGCGAAGCGTAGAAGGCAGAACCGTCAGCGGTGCCGGGTGGTCGGACGACTGCCCGGCACCGCTGTGTGCGGGCTGCCCCCTGCTCTCCGACTCGGATCATCAGCCCATGTCGTTCCGGAGTTCCTCCAGTGCCTTCGCCAACTCCGCGACGCGGGCGGCGAGTCCGTGCAGGTCCGCGACCCGGTGCGCTGCCCTCTCCTCCGCGGAGGGGCCGCCGGCGTCGGCGTCGTCCGTGACAGCGTCTCCCGTGACAGCGCCTCCCGTGACCGCTCCAATGACAGCGTCCCCCGCGTCCAGGGCGGCGGGGCCGTCCGGGCTCAGATGCCGCTCGACCGCCTCCAGACGCTGTGCGAACTCGCCGAGCCTGTCGCGCTGGTAGCTCAGCAACTTGTGCAACTGCTGGTTCTTGCGGTGGAGTTCGAGGAAGACGGAGACCTTCGCGCGCAGCATCCACGGGTCGAAGGGCTTGGTGAGGTAGTCCGCCGCGCCGGTGGCGTAGCCCCGGAACGCGTACCCCGCCTCGGAGGCGGACTCGGCGCCGCTGAGGAAGATGATCGGCACGTCCCGCGTCTGGTCCAGGCGCTTGATGTGGGCGGCGGTCTCGAAGCCGTCCATGCCGGGCATCAGGACGTCGAGCAGGACGACCGCGAACTCCTGGCGGAGCAGGGCCTTCATCGCCTCCTCACCGGAAGTGGCCCTGACGAGGGGGACCTCCAGCGTGCCGAGCACCGCTTCGAGAGCGACGAGGTTGTCCTCCCTGTCGTCGACCAGCAGCACTCCGGCCTCGCCGGACTGCCCGGGATACGCGGTGTGCGGTATGTGAGCCGAGTGGTCGGTGGTCATCGCCGCCTCGTGGGGTGGTGAGGGTCCAGCAGGGAGAGCACGGTGCCCAGGAGCTGTTCGATGACGACGGGCTTGGGCACGTACGCGGACGCTCCGGCGGCCATCGACTGCTCGCTGTCGCCGGGCATGGCCTGCGCGGTGAGGGCGATCACCGGCAGGTGTGCGGTGCGGGGATCGGCGCGGAGCCTGCGGATGGCCTCGTAGCCGTCCATCTCCGGCATCATGATGTCCATCAGGACCAGGTCGGGGGCGGGTTCGCGTGCCAGGGCGTCCAGCGCCTCGACGCCGTTCTCCGCGTAGCGCACGGACATGCCGACCCGGCCGAGCAGGTGCGTCAGGGCGAAGACGTTGCGGATGTCGTCGTCGGCGATCAGTACCCGCGTCCCCCGGAGGACCTCAGCCGCGCGGCCGTTCTGCCACTCGGTGAGAGCGGAGGCGGCCAGGACGTCCTCCTCGCGCAGGTCCGCGCGGAGTCCGGTCCCGGCCGGCAGGGGCGTGCCGCGTGCGCCGGCCGCCGCGCCGTCGCCCGTGCCCGCGTGTACCGCGCCGTCGCCCGTCCCAGGCCCCGCTGCGAGGCCCGCGGCCGGCCCCGCCGCCGGATGCCCGGGGTCCGGGGGGCCGTGGCCGTTGTCGCCGCGGGGCGCGGGCAGCTCGGCGGGCCACCCCTGCACCCCCCTCTGCCCCTGCTGGGCGGCCGGTGCCGCCTGCCCGGCCTGCGGGGCGGACGGACGGTGCACCGGCACCCACAGCGTGAACGTGCTGCCGCTGCCCTGGGCGCTCTCCACGGTGATGCTGCCGCCCAGCAGCCCTGCCAGCTCCCGGCTGATGGCGAGCCCGAGGCCCGTGCCGCCGTAGGTGCGGTGCGTGGATCCGTCGCCCTGCTGGAACGCCTCGAAGATGCGGGGCAGTTGCTCGGCCGCTATGCCGATCCCGGTGTCGGCGACGGTGAAGGTGATCAGCGGTTCGCCGTCGCCGCCCGGCTCCGCGGCGGGTGCGGCGTGCAGGCTGATACGGCCCTCGGAGGTGAACTTCAGGGCGTTGGACAGCAGGTTGCGCAGGATCTGCTGCAACCGCCGCTCGTCGGCGTGCAGTTCCTCGGGGGCGTCCTCCGCGGCGGTGACCGAGAAGCCCAGTCCCCGGTCCAGTGCGAGCGGCCTGAAGGTGTCCTCGACGTAGGTGAGCAGCTTGCGCAGCGTGAGGCGCCGGGGACGCGCCTCCATGCGGCCCGCCTCGATCTTGGCCAGGTCCAGCACGTCGTTGATCAGCAGCAGAAGGTCCGTGCCGGAGCGGTGGATCGTCTGGGCGAAGCGCACCTCCTCGGACGACAGGCGTCCTCCAGCGTTGTCGGCGAGCAACTGCGACAGGACGAGCAGGGAGTTGAGCGGTGTGCGCAGCTCGTGCGACATGTTCGCGAGGAACTGCGTCTTGTACTGCGAGGACGCCGCCAGCAGAGCCGCCTTCTCCGACAGCTCCGTGTTCGCCCTGATGGTCTGGAGGGCCACGCCCATCGTGTGGACGAACTGGTCGAAGAAGGCCAGGTGGATGTCGCTGAACGCCTGGAACGAGGCGAGTTCCAGCACGCCCAGCAGCCGGTCCTCGTACAGCACGGGCAGGATCACCACGCACGCGGGGCGGGCCTCTCCCAGCCCGGAGCCGATCGGCAGGTAGTCCGGGGGCAGGTCCGTCAGCACCAGCCGGCGCTTCTCCGCCGCGACCTGGGCGACCAGGCTGTGCCCGGTGACGCCGCCGCGGGGCCGTGCGCCCGGTTCGTACGCCGCCGTGCCGTACCCGGCGACGTAGCGCAGGTCCTCCGCGCCCGGTGCGGTGCCGGCCTCCGAGCGCCTGGCGAGGAAGAACGCGCCGAACTGGGCCCCGACGAGCGGCGGAAGCTCGCGCATGATCGGTTCGGCGATCTCGCGTATGTCGCGGCGGCCCTGCATCAGGGAGGCGAGCCGCGTCAGGTTGGATTCCAGCCACTCCTTCGCGCGGGTCGTCTCCCGGAGGTCCGTGACCATCCGGTTGACCGCTTCGGCGGCGTCCCGCCAACTGCCGGACAGGCCGCGGACGGTGGTGTGCGGCGTGACCGGGCCGTTGTGCTTGCCGCCCTGGCCGCGTCCGCCCTCCCCGTCCTCGTCGAGAGCCGCACGGGTCACCTCGGTGGTGAACAGGGCGAGTTGGTCGGTCATGCGGTTCACCGTGCGCCCGAGCCGGCGGAGTTCACCGCGCAGCGGCGTTCCGCGCGCGTGCAGATCGACGCGCCGGGAGAGGTCGCCGTCGGCCACGGCGTCGAGTACGCGAGTGGCCTCCGCACGGGAGCCGAGCACCGTGTCGAGAAGGGAGTCGACCGCGCGTACGGTGTCCGTCCACGCCCCCTGGCCGGGACTCGCACTCATCCGCTCGTCCATCCGGCCACGCCGGACGACGTCGTTGCGTAGGCGGACCAGCTCCGAGGAGAGGTGCTCGGTACGCGCCGCGAGCTCGTTCACCGTCTCCGCGATCTCCGTGTGCAGCCCCGGCGGGGCATCGCCGTCCACATGGACGCGGGCGGTGAAGTCCCCGTCGCGCAGGGTCCGGAGAGCATGCAGGACGTGGCGCAGACCGCCGTCTGCGACCGGGGGGCCGTCCAAGGGCCCGTGGACATCGCCACTCATCTTTGCGCCCATCAGTTTCGTCACTCGACGCATATGAATCAGGTCAGTCTGTCACCCTTGCGGTATCCGTCGGGTTTTAATCGGAGAACTGTTGAGGTGCGGCACTGTGGGGGCGATGGCGATGTGGTGGGGGGAAGCCGGAGGGGCGGTACCGGACGACGGGCCGCCAACCGGCACCGCGACCGGCCTCATGTCCGAATTGTCAGAACTCGTGCCCGGTCCGGACTCCTTCACGGCCGAGGTCGTGCTGCCGGGCGAGACCACGTCGCCCTGGGCGGCCCGTACGTTCGTGGGCCGCGCCCTGCACGTGTGGGGGATGCCGGACGCCGCCTCCGCCGACGCGGTGCTGCTGGCAAGCGAGTTGGTGACGAACGTGGTGGTGCACGCCGGTACGGGAGTGCGCCTGGAGTGCCGCCACGAGGGCGAGGCCCTGGTCGTCGAGGTCGAGGACAGGCACCCCACGCGTGCGGTGGAGACCCGTGCGCCCGCCGATCCGGAGGCGGGCGGCGGGAGCGTCCCCGGCTACGGGCTGCGCCTGGTCGCCGCGCTCGCCGAGGAGTGGGGCGTCAGCTACCGCAGGAGCGGCAAGACGGTCTGGTTCCGGCTGCCCTGGCAGCCCGGGGAGGCTCCGGAGGAGGGCATGCCGGCGGGCCGCGCCGCGGAGCAGCCGGCTGACCGTCCGGGGGGCGGTGCGGACGGCGCTCCCGCCACCGTCCGGCTGCCCAGGCAGGCGGACGGCACCGGTGACCGCGCGGACGCCGCGCGCCCCGCCCTCGGCGAACCGGACCGCACGGACAGCGACGCCGCGGCGCCCGTCCCGCCGGGCCAGGAGCTGAGCCTGACGGGCAGGCTCGCACCGAGTTCGCTGCGCCCCGCGCAGGGCGCCCAGTGGGGTACGGACTGGGTCAACCACGGCATCCTCTCCTTCCTGGCGGAGGCGTCCGACCTGCTCGCCGGGCAGACGGACGAGGACCGAGTGGCGTCCCTGGCCGGGCAGTTGCTGGTGCCGCGCTTCGCCGACTGGTGCGCCGTGTGGCTCGCCGACGCCGATACGCCCGCCCCGCCCCGGCTGGCGCGCGTGTGGCACTCCCAGGAGGACCGCATGGACGAACTCCGTGCGGAACTCGAGAAGTCGCCTCCCGCGCTGTCGAAGCGGACGCTCTCCGGGCAGGCCGTCCCCCTGCCGTGGCCCGGGCAGGCGTCCGCGTACGGGCCGGGCGGCGCCGCTGTGGGCTGCCGTCTCGCCGTGGGCGGACGCACGGTCGGCAGCCTCGTCATAGGGCGTGCGGGCCTGGTGCGCCTCCCCGACGAAGTGATCGGCATCGTCGAGGACTTCGCACGCCGTGTCGCTCTCGCCGTGCTCTCCGCACGGCGCTACACCCGGCAGGCGACCATCAGCCGGGTGCTCCAGCGTGGTCTGCTGCCGACCGGTGACGTGGCCATCCCCGGCGTGGCGACCTCGGTCGTCTACGAACCCGCGGGTGAGGGCTCGTGGGCCGGGGGCGACTTCTACGACTTCTTCGAAGTGGGCGACGGGCGCTGGCGGTTCGCGCTCGGCGACGTGTGCGGGAACGGCCCCGAAGCCGCCGTCGTCACCGGTCTGGCCCGGCCGGTGCTGCGGCTGCTGGCACGCGAGGGGTACGACGTCCGGCAGGTCATGGACCGCCTCAACCGGGAGGTGGGCGAGCAGACCCGGTTCCTGTCACTCGTCTACGGGGAGCTGGCGCCCCTCCCGGACGGCGGCGTGGAGTGCACGCTGGTGTGCGCGGGCCATCCGCTCCCCCTGGTGCGGACGCTCTCGGGCGAGGTGCGGGCGGCGGCGGAGCCGCAACTGCTGCTCGGCGTCGTGGAGGACGTCGGCTACGAGAGTCAGAGCGTGGTCCTGCGGCCGGGCGAGACGCTGCTGTGCGTGACGGACGGAGTCACGGAACGGCGGTCCGGCGCCCGGCAGTTCGACGACGGCGACGGCCTGTCCGCGGTGCTGGCCGGTTGCGGGGGACTGTCCGCCGCGGCGACGGCCGAGCGGGTCCGCCGCGCGGTCCACGACTTCGGGGACGGAGCCCCCGTGGACGACCTGGCGATGCTCGTACTGCGGGCACGCGAACCGCGGGCACGCGAAGAGGGCTGATCCGGCCCGCCGGCCCTGGGCTCGTGCCGCACGCGCGGTCCCGCCGGGCCGCGCGAGGGTCAGTCGACCAGGTCGCGCACGACGGCGTCGGCCAGCAGCCGCCCCCGCAGCGTCAGCACCGCCCGCCCCCGCTCGTACGGCCCGGCTTCGAGCAGGCCGTCGGCGAGCGCACGCCGGGCGGCGGACGCACCGTCCGGAGCGAGCAGGTCCAGCGGGCAGCCGGCCTCGAGGCGCAGCTCCAGGAGGATCCGCTCCACGCGCCGGTCCTCCGGACCGAGGACCTCGCGGCCCGCGCCGGGGGAGCGGCCCCCCGCCAGGGCCTGCGCGTAGGCCGCCGGGTGCTTGACGTTCCACCAGCGCACCCCGCCCACGTGGCTGTGGGCGCCCGGTCCGCCGCCCCACCAGTCCGCGCCCGTCCAGTACAGCTCGTTGTGCCGGCAGGGGGCGGAAGGGTCGTTCGCGGCAGCCCAGTTGGAGACCTCGTACCAGGTCAGGCCCGCGGCGGTGAGCGTCTCGTCCGCGATGAGGTAGCGGTCCGCGTGCACGTCGTCGTCCGTCATGGGGACCTCGCCGCGGCGGATGCGGCGGGCGAGCTGCGTGCCCTCCTCGACGATCAGGGCGTAGGCCGAGACGTGGTCGGGCGAGGCGGCGAGAGCCGCGTCGAGGGAGGCGCGCCAGTCGTCGTCCGTCTCGCCGGGCGTTCCGTAGATCAGGTCGAGGTTGACGTGGGTGAAGCCGGCGGCTCGTGCCTCCTTCACGCACGCCTGCGGGCGCCCGGGGGTGTGGGTGCGGTCCAGGACCTCCAGGACGTGGGCGCGTGCGCTCTGCATGCCGAAGGAGATCCGGTTGAAGCCCGCGGCCCGCAGCTCCGCCAGGTAGCGGGCGTCCACCGATTCGGGGTTCGCCTCGGTCGTCACCTCGGCGCCGGGCGCCAGCCCGAACTCGTCCCGCACGGCGGAGAGCATCCGCGCGAGGTCGCCGGCCGGGAGGAGGGTCGGTGTGCCGCCGCCGACGAAGACCGTCTCCACGGGGCGCGGATCGTCCCCGAGCACCTTGCGGGCGAGGCGGATCTCGTCGGTCAGGGTCGCGGCGTAGTTCTCGCGGGAGGCGAGGACGCCCCCGGCACCGCGCAGCTCGCCTGCGGTGTAGGTGTTGAAGTCGCAGTAGCCGCAGCGTGTGGCGCAGTACGGCACGTGCAGGTAGAAGCCCAGGGGCCGGTCTTCGCGGCCGGCCAGGGCTTCCGGCGGCAGTGCGCCGCTCTCGGGCACGGGCTCGCCGTCGGGCAGTGCGGAGGGCATGCGCCCCATTGTCCGTGACGGGCGGACGGTCCACGACGACGGGCGGGCGCTCCGCTGCGGCGGACCGTCCGGCAAGCGGGGACGGGCCGGGCCCGGCGGGCGCCGCGAGGGCCTGGCGGCCGGGCCCCGCGGCTCAGGAGAAGCCGACCGTCACGTGGTCGATGAGCTGCTCGACCCTGCCGAGCAGCGCCGGCTCCAGATCGCGGTAGGTCCGCACGCGGCCGAGGATGCGCTGCCACGCCGCCCCCGTGTTCTCGGGCCAGCCCAGCGCCCTGCACACGCCGGTCTTCCAGTCCTGCCCGTGCGGCACCCGCGGCCAGGCGTCGATCCCCACGGACGACGGCTTCACGGCCTCCCAGATGTCGATGTAGGGGTGGCCGACCACCAGGACGTGGTCGCCAGTGACCTCCGCCGCGATGCGGGACTCCTTCGACCCCGGCACGAGGTGGTCGACCAGCACGCCGAGGCGCGCGTCCGGGCCCGGGTCGAACTCCCGCACGACGGCGGGAAGATCGTCGACGCCCTCCAGGTACTCGACCACCACGCCCTCGATGCGCAGATCGTCGCCCCAGACCTTCTCGACAAGCTCCGCGTCGTGCCGCCCCTCGACGTAGATGCGGCCCGCACGCGCCACTCGGGCCCGGGCCCCCGGCACCGCCAGCGATCCCGACGCGGTGCGCCGGGGCGCCGCCGCGTCCCCGCTTCCGGCACGGGCGCCGCCGGAAGGCCGCTGCGGCCCGACGAGCGTGACCGTCCTGCCCTCCAGCAGGAAGCCGCGCGGTTCCATGGGGAAGACGCGGTGCTTGCCGAACCGGTCCTCGAGGGTGACGGTCGGCCCCTCCGCCGTCTTCTCCGTGCGGATCACCGCGCCGCAGTAGCCCGTGGTGATCTCCTCCACCACCAGCCCCGGGTCGGCCGGGACCTCCGGCACGGGCTGCCGCTTCTTCCACGGCGGGGTCAGGTCGGAGTCATAGGAACGGCTGCGCATGACGGCATTCTTCACGACCGAGCGAAGCGCCGCGCCAGACCGTCCCGTTGCGCGCGTACGAAAGCCGCGTCCACGACGGCGCCGTGCCCCGGCACGTACAGCGCGTCCTGCCCGCCGAGCGACAGCAGCCGGTCCAGGGTGGCAGGCCACAGGGCGGGCGCGGCGTCGGGGCCGGCCTGCGGCTCACCGGACTCCTCGACGAGGTCTCCGCAGAAGACGACCGTCCTGCCGTCCGCGCCGCCCTCGCCCGTGCCGCGCACCACGACCGCCAGATCGTGCGGGCTGTGCGCGGCGCCCAGGTCCACCAGCACCACCTCCCGCCCGCCCGGCGACAGCGTGAGCTCGCCGCCGACCGTGTGCCCGGGCACGACCAGGGACTCCGCCGACGCCGCCGCCTCATCCCCCGGCATGCCGTGGTGCTCCGCGTCCTGGCGCAACTCCTCGCGGGCGCCGGCCAGATGGACGTCCATGCCGCCGGCCGCGTAGATCCGCGCCGCGGTGAACGACGCCGCCCCCAGTACGTGGTCGAAGTGCGGATGCGTGAGCACCACACGGGTCACGGGCAGCCCGAACATGCCGAGCAGCTCGTCGCGGACGCGCGCGCCCTCCTCGACGCTCGCTCCCGCGTCCACCAGCAGCAGCCCCGACGTGCCGCGCACCGCGCCCACCGTCGCGTCCCAGCGGGGGAGCCGGCGCCGCACCACACCCGGCGCCAGCTCCTCCCAGCCGCTCGCGGAGCGCACACCGGCCGCGGGCGTTCCCGCGTCTTCCATGTCTGCGGCCATGCGGTGACGCTAACGGGAGTCCCCGGAATCCGTGCGCGCGGTACCTTCAATCGGGCGGCTCTTGCCCCGGCCACGGCTACCGGCCGTACACTGACCCAGGGGATCTGGCACTCCGTCGGGGAGAGTGCCAAGGACGCAGGAGACGGCCGGCGGCCGGAGGCACTGCGCCCCCAGTGCGAGCGCGGCAAGGCTGGACGGGAGGTGTGCGCGTTGCTCAGTGAACGCAGGCTCGAAGTTCTGCGCGCGATCGTCCAGGACTACGTGGGCACGGAGGAACCCGTGGGTTCCAAGGCGCTGACGGAGCGGCACAACCTCCAGGTCTCGCCGGCGACGGTGCGCAACGACATGGCGGTCCTGGAGGACGAGGGGTACATCGCGCAGCCCCACACCAGCGCGGGCCGTATCCCGACGGACAAGGGCTACCGCCTCTTCGTCGACAAGCTGGCCGGCGTGAAGCCGCTGTCCTCCCCGGAGCGCAAGGCGATCCAGAACTTCCTCGAGGGCGCCGTCGACCTCGACGACGTGGTGGGGCGCACGGTGCGTCTGCTGGCGCAGCTGACCAGGCAGGTCGCCGTCGTGCAGTACCCGTCGCTGACCCGCTCCACGGTGCGGCACGTCGAGCTGCTCTCGCTCGCCCCGGCCCGGCTGATGCTGGTGCTGATCACCGACACCGGCCGTGTCGAGCAGCGCCTCGTCGACACCCCGGCCCCGATGAGCGAGGACTCCCTCGCCGATCTTCGCGCACGGCTGAACAGCCGGGTCGTGGGTCAGCGCTTCACGGACGTACCCTCCCTGGTGCAGGACCTTCCGGAGGCTTTCGACGGCGACGACCGGGGCACGGTCTCGACCGTGCTCGCGACCCTGCTGGAGACCCTGGTCGAGGAGACGGAGGAGCGGCTGATCATCGGCGGCACCTCCAACCTCACCCGCTTCGGGCACGACTTCCCCCTGACGATCCGGCCGGTGCTGGAGGCGCTGGAGGAGCAGGTCGTGCTGCTGAAGCTGCTCGGAGAGGCGAAAGACCCCGGAATGACCGTAAGAATCGGGCATGAGAATGCCCACGAAGGGCTGAGTTCCACGTCGGTGGTTTCGGTCGGCTACGGTTCGGGCGACGAAGCAGTCGCCAAGCTCGGCGTGGTCGGACCGACCCGCATGGACTACCCCGGAACGATGGGAGCTGTACGCGCAGTGGCACGGTACGTCGGACAGATCCTCGCGGAGTCGTAAGTGGCGGCGGACTACTACGCGGTCCTCGGCGTGCAGCGCGACGCCTCGCAGGACGAGATCAAGAAGGCCTTCCGCAGGCTGGCGCGCGAACTGCACCCGGACGTCAATCCGGACCCGAAGACGCAGGAGCGGTTCAAGGAGATCAACACCGCTTACGAGATCCTCTCGGACCCGCAGAAGAAGCAGGTCTACGACCTCGGCGGCGACCCGACGGGCGGTGCCGGCGGCGCTGGCGGCGGCTTCGGCGGAGCGGGCTTCGGCAACTTCTCCGACATCATGGACGCCTTCTTCGGGACGGCCTCGCAGCGGGGCCCCAGGTCCCGTACGCGGCGCGGCCAGGACGCCATGATCCGGCTCGACATCGACCTGGAGGAGTCGGCCTTCGGCACCACGAAGGAGATCCAGGTCGACACGGCGGTCGTCTGCAACACCTGCAGCGGCGAGGGCGCGGCGCCCGGCACCTCGGCGCAGACCTGCGACATGTGCCGCGGGCGGGGCGAGGTCTCCCAGGTGACGCGCTCCTTCCTGGGCCAGGTCATGACGTCGCGTCCGTGCCCGCAGTGCCAGGGGTTCGGCACGGTCGTGCCGACGCCCTGCCCCGAGTGCGCCGGCGACGGCCGCATCCGTTCGCGCCGCAGCCTGACGGTGAAGATCCCCGCGGGCGTGGACAACGGCACCCGCATCCAGCTCGCGGGCGAGGGCGAGGTCGGCCCGGGCGGCGGCCCGGCGGGCGACCTGTACGTCGAGATCCACGAGAAGTCGCACTCGACGTTCCAGCGGCGGGGCGACGACCTGCACTGCACGGTGACCATCCCCATGACGGCGGCGGCGCTCGGCACGAAGGTGCCGCTGGAGACGCTGGACGGCGTGGAGGAGGTCGACATCCGCCCGGGTACGCAGTCCGGCCAGTCGATCCCGCTGCACGAGCGCGGCATCACGCATCTGCGGGGCGGCGGGCGCGGCCAGCTGATCGTCCACGTCGAGGTGACGACGCCGAACAACCTGGAGCCGGAGCAGGAGGAGCTGCTGCGTCGGCTGGCGAAGCTGCGCGGCGAGGAGCGGCCCACCGGGCAGTTCCAGCCCGGCCAGCAGGGGCTCTTCTCCCGTCTCAAGGACGCGTTCAACGGCCGCTGAGCGGCGGCGGGTTGACGTCCACGCGGATTCGGGCCGCCCCGCCGCGCCCACCCGGCCGGTGCCTGCGCGGCGGGTGCCGGGCTCTCCCGGGGCGGCGGGCTCCGGGGCGGGGCGGTACCCGCGAGGCGTGGATGTGCCGCGTGGCAGGATGAACGCATGTCCATCCCGCTGAGCGCGCTCTCCGACTTCACGGAGCATCCGATCGTGCAGGCACCCATGGCGGGCGGCGTGTCCTGTCCGGAACTGGCGGGCAAGGTCAGCGAGTCGGGCGGACTGGGCTTCCTCGCCGCCGGCTACAAGACGCCGGAAGCCATGTACGAGGACATCAAGCAGCTGCGCGGACTCACCCAACGCCCGTTCGGCGTCAACCTGTTCATGCCGCAGCCCGACCACGCCGACGCGGGCTCCCTGGAGCGCTACCGCGCCCAGCTCGGCGGCGAGGCGATGTGGTACGAGACGGAGCTCGGCGACACGGACCACGCCACCGACGACGCCTACGAGGCGAAGCTCGCGATCCTCTTCGACGACCCCGTCCCCGTCGTCTCCTTCACCTTCGGCTGCCCCACGCGGGGCGTGCTGGAGCGCTTCCACAAGCGCGGCACCTACACGGTGGTGACGGTCACCTCCGTCGGTGAGGCGCAGGTCGCGGAGTGGTCGGGGGCCGACGCCGTCTGCGTGCAGGGCACCGAGGCGGGCGGCCACCAGGCCACCCACCGCGACGACCCGCAGGAGGACGGCACCGGCAGCGCCCTCGGCCTGCTCTCGCTCGTGGAGCACGTCAAGGACGCGGTGCGGCTGCCCGTCATCGCGGCGGGCGGTGTCATGCGCGGCCGGCAGATCGCCGCCGTGCTCGCGGCGGGGGCCGTCGCGGCGCAGCTCGGCACGGCCTTCCTGGTGTGCCCGGAGTCGGGTGCCGACCCGGTGCACAAGGAGGCCATGACGAACCCGCTCTTCAACCGCACCGCGATGACACGCGCGTTCACGGGACGTCCCGCGCGCGCACTGGTCAACCGCTTCCTGAGGGAGCACGGCCGGTACGCCCCGGCCGCCTACCCCCACGTGCACCATCTGACGGCGAGCGTGCGGAAGGCGGCGGCCAAGGCGAAGGACCCGCAGGGGATGGCGCTGTGGGCGGGGCAGGGCCACCGGCTCGCGCGGGACCTCCCGGCGGCGCAGCTGATGGACGTCCTGGTGACGGAGCTGACCGTGGCCCGCGAGGCGCTGCTGAAGCGCGGCGTCCCCGGGAGCGGGGCATGACGGCCCCGGTCTTCCTGGCGGACGGCGGGGAACTGGCGGACGCCCTGCGCTCCGGCGGCGGCACCGTCGTACTGGAGGGCCCGGAGGGGCGGCACGCGGTGTCCGTGAAGCGGCTGCGGCCGGGCGAAGAGGTCGTACTGACGGACGGCGCGGGGGCGGGCGTCGCGGGCACCGTCGAGAACGTCTCGGGCAAGGACCGCCTGGAGGTGGCGGTCACCTCCGTACGCACGGAGGCGGAGCCCAGGCCCCTGATCACCGTCGTGCAGGCGCTGCCGAAGGGCGACCGCGGCGAGCTGGCCGTGGAGATGCTGACCGAGACGGGGGCGGACCGGATCGTGCCGTGGGCCGCTTCGCGCTGCGTGACGCAGTGGCGTGGCGAACGCGGTGCGAAGTCGCTCCGCAAGTGGCGGTCCGCGGCGCGGGAGGCGGGCAAGCAGGCACGCAGGCTGAGGTTCCCGGAGGTCGCGGACCTCGCCACGACGGCACAGGTCGCCCGGGTGCTGCGCGACGCGGAGCTGGGCGCCGTGCTGCACGAGGAGGGCGGCGAGGTGCTCTCCGCGGCCGAACTCCCCGCGGACGGCGGGATCGTGCTGGTCGTGGGTCCCGAAGGGGGCGTCGCCCCGGAGGAGTTGGCGTCCTTCGAGGAGGCCGGGGCGCTGTCCTACCGGCTGGGGCCGACGGTGCTGCGCACCTCCACCGCCGGGACGGCGGCGACGGCGCTGCTGATGGCACGTTCGGGGCGCTGGTCCTGACCCGCCTGCTCCGTGCGGCCTGTCCGGGGCTCCTCGTCCGGGGCGGCGCCGGGCTCCGCGGCGGCCGCGGACCGAGGGTTCACGCGGGTGCCCTTCCGGGCCGCACAGGTAGCATCCCTGCATGGCTGGAGAACCCCAGGCGGACTGCCTGTTCTGCAAGATCGTGGCGGGTGACGTCCCGGCGACCGTCGTGCGCGAGTCGCAGAGGATCATCGCGTTCCGCGACATCAACCCCCAGGCGCCCACCCACGTCCTCGTGATCCCCAAGGCGCACTACGCGGACGCTGCGTCTCTCGCCGCGGCCGAGCCGCAGCTCGCCGCCGAGGTGCTGGCCGAGGCGGGCGCGGTGGCCGAGGACGAGAACATCGTCCCCTCGGAGACGGGCCCGGGCTCCGGCTACCGCATCGTGTTCAACACGGGTGCCGGCGCGGGCCAGACGGTCTTCCACGCGCACGCCCACGTACTCGGCGGGCGCGGCCTGAACTGGCCGCCCGGCTAGGGGCCGGACCTCCATGTCGCAGCGCGAACTGGTAGTGCTGGGCACGGCAAGCCAGGTCCCCACCCGGCACCGCAACCACAACGGCTACGTCCTGCTGTGGGACGGGCACGGCATCCTCTTCGATCCCGGCGAGGGCACCCAGCGGCAGATGCTCCGCGCCGGCGTGGCCGCCCACGACCTGACGCGCATCTGCGTCACGCACTTCCACGGCGACCACTCGCTCGGTCTCGCCGGCGTCATCCAGCGCATCAACCTCGACCGGGTGCCGCACACCGTCACGGCGCACTACCCCGCGAGCGGGCAGCGCTTCTTCGACAGGCTGCGCCACGCGACCGCGTACCGGGAGACCGTGCGTCTGGACGAGCGGCCCGTCGGCGGGCCGGGCGCGGTGGAGGTGGCGCCGGCCCCGGACTCCTCCGGGGAGCGGGCCGAGGCGGCGGGGGAGGACCCGCCCTTCGTCCTCACCGCGCACCGGCTGTCCCACCCCGTCGAGTCGTACGGCTACCGGCTGGTGGAGCCAGACGGCCGCCGCATGCTGCCGGAACGGCTCGCGGCGGAGGGCATCCGCGGCCCCGACGTCGGCAGGCTCCAGCGCGAGGGCGAACTGAGGGGCGTGCGGCTGGAGGACGTCAGCGTCTCCCGGCGCGGCCAGCGTTTCGCCTTCGTCATGGACACCCGGATGTGCGACGGGGTGCACGCGCTCGCCCAGGACTGCGACCTGCTCGTCATCGAGTCCACGTTCCTCGACGACGACCTGCCGCTGGCCGAGGAGCACGGCCACCTCACGGCCGGGCAGGCCGGCCGGGCGGCCGCGGAGGCGGGCGTGCGCAGCCTCGTCCTCACGCACTTCTCGCAGCGCTACACCGACCCCTCGCTCTTCGCCGAGCAGGCCAGGAAGGCTGGTTTCGAAGGGGAGTTGACGGTGGCGGAGGACCTGATGCGGGTGCCCGTACCGAAAAGGCGCAGCTGACCGCGCCCCTCCGCCGGGTACGGTCGCGGACGTGAACGAGGAGGGTTCCCCGCGCGGAGGGGAGAACGGGACGCTGCCACGGGGCGCTTCCCCGGCGCACCACGTGAGCGACATCGCGGGCCGCACCGTGGCGTGGGAGGACTTCGGCGGGTGCGGTCCGCCGCTGCTCGCACTGCACGGCACCTTCGGCCGGGGCTCGGTCTTCGCGCCACTCGCGCGGCGTGCGGAGGGCCGATTCCGCGTCATCGCGCCCGATCTGCGGGGGCATGGGCACAGCGCCCGCGCGGACGACTACGGCGCTCGGGCGTTCGTCGCCGACGCGGCGGCCTTCGTCGAACACCTGGGCCTCGGCCCGCTGCCGGTGCTCGGCCACTCCCGGGGCGGCGTCGTGGCCCTCCAACTGGCTGCCGCGCACGCCGAGTCGGTCTCCTCGCTGATCGTCGAGGACATCGGCGCGGTCCTGCGCAGCCCGGAGGTCGCCCACCCCGTACTGGACGTGCGCGGGTGGCCCCGCTCGGCCGCGTCCCGCGAGGAGCTGGGCGCGGCGATCGAAGCGGCCGGAGTGCCGGACAGCGGCTACTTCCTGCAGAGCGCCGTGCGGCGGCGGACGCCCGAAGGGACGTGCTGGGAGCTGCTGTTCGACTGGGACGACATGATGGCCGTGCAGGACAGCGGCATCGGCGACTGGTGGGCCGACTGGCTCGGCTCCAGCTGCCCCGCACTGCTGCTCCGCGGGGGCGAGAGCCCGATGCTGAGCGCGGCAGCGGCGCGGGAGATGTGCCGGCGCAGAGGGCGCACCCGCCTCGTGGAGTTCCCGGGCGCGGGCCACTGGGTCCACGACGACGACGCGGAAGGCGTCGCGGAGGCCATCGCGGACTTCCTCGCGCGATGAGCCGGGGCCCTCCCGCCGCATGGGCCCGGTACCGGGGGCAAGAGGGTGCCACGTACAACACGGGCGCCGCGTCAAGTTCCTTGCTGGGCTCTGACAACAACTCCGCGCCCGCCGCGCGGTATCCGTACTTTCGAAGGGCCGTGGGGGCACACCGGATCCGTTCGACTTCAGAACTGGAGCAGTCATGTCCCGTAAGCGGAGGATGAGCAGGAAGCACAAGGTCGTCGCGGGCGTGAGCGCCGTCGCCATGGTGGCGGGGATCGCCGCCGTGACGGTGAGCACGAGCCAGGCGGCCGAGGCGTGCGCCGGACTCGACCAGGCCCTGCAGAACAACCAGAACTTCATCGCCGCCCAGAAGGCGAACCCGGACGCGCAGTCGGAGGCCCGGATCGCCAACCGGCAGGCCGTCATCGACCTCATCCAGCAGCGCAGGCAGGCCGCGGGCTGCCAGTGAGCGCGGCGCGGACGGCGAGGAGCCGGCCTTCGTGAATCGCGGGGGGTGACCCGTGAACTCGGGGGGCCAGGGGATGCCCGTCGAGCGGAACGGCCGGTACCGCACCCCGGTACCGGCCGTTCTCCTTGTGCAGCGCCGCCCCATGCGGCTCTTGCCTTCGCCGCAACCGCCGGCCCACACGCACGCGCCGACGGACGGCGTTCAGGCCGGCTCGCCGGCTTCCCCTTTCAGGCCGGCTCGCCGGCCCTCCCTTCAGGCCGGCTCGCCGGCCTCCATGAGCTCCATGAAGCGGTGCATGCCCACGTTGCCGCCGGAGATGACGACGCCGACGCGCGACGGAAGCGGGTCGACGCGCCCGGCGAGCAGCGCCGCCAGGCCCGTCGCCCCGCTCGGCTCCACGACGATCTTCAGACGCTCGAAGGCGAACCGCATCGCCGCGAGGATCTCCTTCTCACTCACCAGCTCCACGCTGTCGAGCAGCCGTCGGTTGACGGAGAAGGTCAACTCGCCGGGTGTGACGGCGCCCTGCCCGTCGGCGATGGTGCGCGGAACGTCGTCCAGCTGGACCCGGTGCCCGGCGGCGAGGGAGCGGCGCGTGTCGTCCCCCGCCTCCGGCTCGACTCCGATGACGCGTATCCGCGGATGCAGCGCGGTCGCCGCCACCGAGGTGCCCGCGGCCAGTCCGCCGCCCCCGACCGGAACCAGGATCGCGTCCAACTCCCCTGTTTTCTCCAGGAGTTCGAGGGCGGCAGTGCCCTGCCCGGCCATGATGTGGGGGCTCTCGTAGGGAGGAACGAGGGCCAGTCCGCGCTCCTCGGCGAGCTGCTCGCCCAACTCGACGCGGTCCTGCGTGTAGCGGTCGTACGTGACGATCTCGGCGCCGTACGCGGCGGTGGCGTCCAGCTTGGACTGCGGACTGTCCTCCGGCATGACGATGACCGCCTTGCTGCCCAGCTCCCGGGCCGCCAGCGCCACGGCCTGCGCGTGGTTCCCGGACGAGTAGGCCGCCACACCGCGCGACAGCTGCTCGGGCGGAAGCTGCACGATCGCGTTGTAGGCGCCGCGGAACTTGAACGCCCCGATGCGCTGGAAGTTCTCGCACTTGAGGTAGGTCTCCGCGCCCACGAGCCGGTCCAGCGTGCGGGAGTGGAGCACGGGCGTACGGTGCGCCACCCCCTCCAGCCGGGCGGCGGCCTCGCGGACGTCCTGCAGGGTGACGGGGCCGGTGGGCGGACTGCTGCTCATGCGGTGCTCCTCTGCCGGATGCGGATGGGGCGCTCCGGCTGCCGCGGGCCGGAGAGCCCCATCCTCACCCGGGCCGTTGCAGAAGCGGCAGCGGGCTGCGCCTTCGCCCCCAAACCCGCGGCTGCGCTCCCGCTACGGCAGGAAGTACATGGGGTTGGGCATCTTGTACTTCCGCTCCGCGTGGCCGCCCTTGAGGTCGCTGAACTGGTCGCCGAAGTTGCCGAGGATCCGGTAGCCCTCGGACTCGATGTGCTTGCGCGTACCCGACTTGTACTCGACGGTCGTGCAGTCCGCACCGCACTCCAGGTACGGCGGCGGGTTCTCCTTGTTCTTCAGGAAGAAGTGCTTGCGGTCGACGGGAGCCTTGTAGCCCACGTTCTCCAGGTTGCGCACGCTCCAGTCCCGCTGGTGCTCGGCGCGCCCGGTGAGGAAGAAGACCGTGATGCCCTTCTCATGAGCCCAGTTGACGAGCTTCTTCATCCCGAACACCGCGTCCATGTCGGTGGTGCGCAGGTACTCGTCCTGGGCCTTCTCGTCGAAGTTGTAGCCGATCTGCTGCTCGAAGTTGTAGGTGAGGAGCGTGGTGTCGTCGACGTCGAAGACCACCGCCGGCTTCTTCCCGTGCCGCTCGCCGCCGTCCTCGTCCTCTCCCTCGCTCTGTTTGGCGAGGGCCTTCTTCAGGTCGCGCTGGGCGCCTGCCGCTATGCCGCGCACCTGCTTGGCGTAGTCGCTCCCGGGGGATGCGTAGTGCTCGCCGTCCGGGGTCTCGATGTCCCCGTAGTAGTCCGCGATCTGCTCCTTGACCTTGTCGATGTTGGGGATGTCGCGGTCCGTCACCGGCGGCTCGGCCCCGGCTCGGCCGGAGTTGTCCGCCGTCGCCTGGCCTGCTCCGAACAGGGCGGTCCCCGCCAGCGCGGCGGCGACGGTGAGGGCGGCGACGCGCGCGCCGCGAGTGGCCGTCAGCGCACGCAGGGGACGGGGGTTCTCGACGCGCTTCGAACGGTCGTCGTTGCTGGACATGTGGGGGGCTCCAGGTACGTCGGGCTGGTCGGACGCCGGTTCCGGCGCCGGGCGAGGGGAAGCTAACAGACGCCCGTACCCCTCCTCCACGTACGAGAGGAGAACTTTGCCCAACGGCGACACCCGGCCGCATGGTCGACGGTCCGCCCCCAGGACGGCAGAGTTGGGCCGTGACACCCGGTCGGACGGGCGAAGACAGACGGGAGCCGCGCCACGACGACGTGGCGGCGGACGGATTGCGGAGGGCCTGATGGCACAGCAGGTGCGTGGAGTCGTCGCGCCGGGCAAGAACGAGCCCGTGCGTGTGGAGACCGTGACGGTGCCGGACCCCGGCCCCGGCGACGCCGTGGTCCAGGTGCAGGCATGCGGTGTCTGCCACACCGATCTGCACTACAAGCAGGGAGGAATCAACGACGACTTCCCGTTCCTGCTCGGGCACGAGGCAGCCGGAGTCGTCGAATCCGTGGGCGAGGGCGTCACCGAGGTGGAGCCCGGCGACTTCGTGATCCTCAACTGGCGCGCGGTGTGCGGGCAGTGCCGCGCTTGCAGCCGCGGGCGGCCCTGGTACTGCTTCGACACGCACAACGCGAGCCGCCGGATGACCCTCGCCGGCTCGGGGGCGCCGCTCTCGCCCGCCCTCGGCATCGGCGCGTTCGCCGAGAAGACGCTCGTCGCCGCCGGGCAGTGCACCAAGGTGGATCCGGAGGCGTCGCCCGCTGTGGCCGGGCTGCTGGGCTGCGGCGTGATGGCCGGCATCGGCGCGGCGATCAACACGGGGGCGGTGGGACGGGGCGACACCGTCGCCGTCATCGGCTGCGGCGGAGTGGGTGACGCGGCGATCGCGGGCGCCCGGCTGGCGGGGGCGTCCCGCATCATCGCCGTCGACATCGAGGACCGCAAGCTCGCCCTGGCCGAGTCCATGGGGGCCACGCACACCGTGAACTCCCGCACGAGCGACCCGGTCGAGGCCGTCAGGGAGCTGACGGGCGGCTTCGGCGCGGACGTCGTCATCGAGGCGGTCGGCCGGCCCGAGACCTACGAACAGGCCTTCTACGCCCGCGACCTGGCCGGGACCGTGGTGCTCGTAGGCGTGCCCACCCCGGAGATGCGCCTGGAGCTGCCGCTGCTGGACGTCTTCGGCCGCGGCGGTTCGCTGAAGTCCTCCTGGTACGGCGACTGCCTGCCGTCACGCGACTTCCCCATGCTGATCGACCTCCACCAGCAGGGCCGTCTGGACCTGGGCAAGTTCGTCACCGAACGCATCGCCCTGGACGACGTGGAGGAGGCGTTCTCACGTATGGAGGCGGGAGACGTGCTGCGCTCGGTCGTGGTGTTCTGACACGCGCCGACGGGCCGGGGGCGGACCCCCGGCCCGTCGGCGGCGGACGTGAGGGGCGCCCGGGGTGGCCGTCGCACCGCTCCGGGACCCTCGCCGGCCCTACGGTTCGATGAGGCCGGCCCTGATCGCGTACCGGGTCAGCTCCAGCCGGTCCCGCAGGCCCAGTTTCTGCAGCAGGTTGGCCCGGTGCCGCTCGACGGTCTTCGCGCTGATCAGGAGCAGGTCCGCGATCTCCTTGGAGGTGTGCCCCTCGGCGACGAGCTTGAGGATCTCTTCCTCGCGGTCGGTGATGGCACGGGCGGGCAGCTTGTCGCCGTCCCGCGCCCGGTCCAGGTAGTTGCGGATCAGGGCGGTGACCGCCCCGGGGTAGAGGAACGGCTCGTCGCGCATCGCGGCGCGGCACGCCTCGACGAGGTCCCGGTCGGCGACGGACTTCAGCACGTAGCCGGCGGCGCCCGACTTGAGGGCTTCGAAGAAGTACTGCTCGCTGTCGTACATCGTCAGGATGAGGATGCGCATGTCCGGCAGGTGCCGGGAGAGTTCACGAGCCGCCTGCAGCCCCGTCAGGCGCGGCATGGCGATGTCGAGGATGGCGAGGTCGGGCCGTTCGGCACGGGCCTTCTCGATGGCTTCGGCTCCGTCGCCGGCCTCGGCGACCACCGTCAGGTCCGGTTCGCTGTCGAGGATGAGCCTGACGCCGCGCCGCACGAGCGCGTGGTCGTCGGCGAGCAGGATGCGGGTCTTCGCCGCCGGCGTGGCCGCGGTCATCGGGCCTCGCCTCTCAGCGGTACGTCGAGGCGCACCTCGGTGCCGCCGCCCGGGGCGCCGCCGACCGTGAGTTCGGCGCCGACGAGCAGCGCCCTCTCGCGCATGCCGCGGATGCCGGCGCCCTCGGCCGCTCCCCGCAGCCCCCGGCCGTCGTCGCGGACGCGGAGCTGGAGGCCGGAGGGGGTGCGGCAGAGGGTCAGCTCCACGTTGCGGGCGTCGGCGTGGCGGAGGGTGTTGGTGAGACTCTCCTGCGCGACTCGGTAGAGAACCAGTTCCGTCTCCTCCTCCAGGGCGGGCAGGTCCTTCTCCAGGCGGTTCCGGGCGCTGATCCTGCTGTGCGCGGGGATCTCGGCGGTCAGCGACTTCAGGGCGCTGACGAGCCCCAGTTCCTCCAGCACCCCGGGGCGGAGCCTGCGCGCGATGCGGCGGATCTCGTCGAGGCTGTCACGGGTGCTCTCCTGGACGCTGTGGAGCTCGGCCCGCACCGGTGGGGGAGCGTGGTCCGCCACCCGCTTCATCTCGAGCAGGACGGCCGTGAGCGTCTGCCCGATCTCGTCGTGCAACTCCTGTGCGATACGGCGGCGTTCGGCTTCCTGAGCGGACAGGGCGCGGGCCGCGCTGGCCGCCCGTTCGGCCTCCAGCCGGTCGAGCATCGTGTTGAACGTCCTGATCAGGTCGGGGATCTCGCCCTGCCCCGCGACCGCCGGACGCGGCCTGGGCCGGAGCAGGTCGGTCGTGGTCATGGCGCGGGTGAGGCGCTGCAGCGGGGCGAGGCCGAGCCGGAGCAGGATCCCGTTGGCGACGAGCATCGACCCGAGGCCGGCGCTGAGGACCAGCGCCTCGGTGAGCAGCACCGGGGTCGAGACCGTGACGGGGCCGAGCAGCAGCATGGCGGTGGCCACGGTGAGCACCGCGGCGTTGAGCGAAAAGATCCGCCAGAAAAGGGACACAGCTCAACGGCCTCCTCACATCCGCACCGGCGCCCTCCGGCCCGGCCCTGGGCCCCGGCCGGGGCGGCTCGCGTGACGGAGGGTTCCGCTGGCCGTACTGCCACCTTGCGGGTTCCGCCCGTGTTCCGTCCATCGGGGCCGGCACCCATTTTCTCCCGGTGGACCCGTAGCTCCTTACACGTCCGCCACCTCCGGAAATGGGTGGCGCGACGGATGGTCCCGCGAGGGGGCCCCGAAAGATCATGGACACCAGTCCAGCCCCCGTCCCGTACGCCCGGCGCTCGAGCGCCCTGCGGCGGCGGACGCTCCGGGGCAGGCGGGATCGCGGTGGGCGCAGCCGGCCGGTGGGGCCGCCACGTCCACGTCAAGAGGGGAACGTCGATGTCCGTCACCGCCTGGCTCGCCGTAGGGGTCTTCATAGCCACCTACGTCCTGATCGCCACGGAACGGGTGCACCGCGTCGCAGCCGCGCTCGGGGGAGCGGTGGTGATGCTGGCCATCGGCGCCACCGACTCCGAGCATGCCTTCTTCTCCGCGCACGCGGGCATCGACTGGAACGTCATCTTCCTGCTGCTCGGGATGATGCTGATCGTCGCGGTGCTGAAGAGGACGGGCATCTTCGAGTACGTCGCCATCTGGGCCGCCAAGAAGGCCAAGGGCAGGCCGTACCGGCTGATGGTGCTGCTGATCCTGGCGACCGCGTTCCTCTCCGCCTGGCTCGACAACGTCACCACGGTCCTGCTGATCGCACCCGTGACGATCGTGGTCTGCCGGCGCCTCGGACTCCCCGTGGTGCCGTACCTGATCGCCGAGGTCATGGCCTGCAACATCGGCGGCGCCGCCACGCTGATCGGGGATCCCCCCAACATCATCATCGGCTCGCGCGCCGGACTGTCCTTCAACGACTTCCTGGTGCACATGGCGCCCATCGCCGTGCTGCTCGTCCTGCTCTTCGCCGTGCTGAGCCGGTGGATGTTCCGCTCCGCGTTCCACTACGACGCCGAACGCGCCAAGACGGTCATGGAGATGGACGAGCGGGAAGCCATCACCAACCCCAGGCTGCTCATCGTCAGCGGAGTGGTGGTCACCGCGGTGATGGTCTGCTTCGTGCTGCACACCGCCCTGCACATCGAGCCCGCGGTGGTCGCCATCGCCGGCGGACTGGTGCTGCTGGCGGTCTCCAGGCTCGACGCCGGTGAAGTGGCGCGCGACGTGGAGTGGGAGACGCTGGCGTTCTTCGCCGGCCTGTTCGTCATGGTCGGCGCGATGGTGCAGACGGGCATCATCGGCGACCTGGGCAAGATGGCGGCGGAAGCCACCGAGGGCCAGCTGTTCGGTACGGCGATGACGCTCGTCTTCGGCTCCGTGGTCCCCTCGGCGGTCATCGACAACATCCCGTTCGTCGCCTCGGTCAGCCCGATCGTCTCCGAGATCGTGGGCGCCTCCGGCGGCACCGCCGAGGCGGGGGTGCTGTGGTGGGCGTTCGCCCTCGGCGCGGACCTCGCCGGCAACGCGACGATCATCGCGTCCTCGGCCAACGTGGTCGTCGTCGGCATCGCCGACCGCAGCGGCCACCACATCTCCTTCTGGAAGTTCTCCCGGTACGGCCTGATCGTCACCGCCATGACCGTCTGCGTCGCGGCCGTCTACCTCTGGCTGCGCTACTTCGCCTTCGCCTGACCCCGAAACCGCCCTGTCCCCGATCCGACGTCCACCCTCCCCCGATCCGACCCCCGATCCGACGCCGACCACGAGGAGGCGCCTCTGACGTCCACCGCCCGGACCTCCCCGCGGAGGTCACGGCAGACCCGCACAGACGCCGGCAGGAGGCAGGACGATGGCTGACTTCGAAGACGGACGACCCGCCGGTCACGACGGCCCCGCGTACAGCGGGCCGCCCGCGAGCCCGGCGCCCACCGGAGCGTCCCGCCGGGCCTGGCGCACGGCGGCCTGGGTGTGCGCGGTCGCGGGGGCAGCGGCGCTCTTCGCGGGCGTCGTCGTCGGGGACGGGCTCCTCCTCGCGACGGGCCTGATCCTCGGGGGAGTCGCCGGCCACCTCGCCACACCCGAGTACACGCGGCAGCGACCCGCGCGGTCCCAGCCCTCCCAGCGGCCCCGGCCGCCCCAGCCGCCCGAGCGTCCCGGGCGGCCCGAGCGGGCCGAGGAACCCGGCGGACCCCGGCGCCCTCGGCCCCCTGTGCCGTGACGCCGCACGCCGTTCCGCCGCGACCAGTCAGGAGACGTCCCCCGTGACCCTGCAGCAGCTGTATCTGACGCTTCTCGTCGGCGGTGGCGTCCTGCTGGCCAGCATCGCCTGCGCGCGAGCCGCCGGCAGGCTCGGCCTGCCGAGCCTGCTGCTCTTCCTGGCCGTCGGCGTCGTCGTCGGCGAGGACGGACTCGGCCTGGACTTCGACGACGCGCAGCTCGCCCAGGCGCTGGGCACGGCAGCGCTGGCCGTCATCCTCGTCGAGGGCGGACTGACCACGGCCTGGGAGGACGTCAAGAAGCTCCTCGCCCCCGCGGGGGTGCTCGCGCTCTTCGGTGTGGCGCTGTCGGTGGCCGTCACCGCGACCGGAGCACACCTGCTGCTGGGACTGGACTGGCAACTGGCGCTGCTCCTCGGCGCGATCATCTCCTCCACCGACGCCGCGGCCACGTTCGCCGTGCTGCGGACGCTGCCGCTGCCGCAGCGGATCAAAGGGCTCCTGGAGGCCGAGTCCGGATTCAACGACGCCCCGACGATCATCCTCGTACTGGTCTTCAGCACCGCGGCCGACGGGCTGCCCGGCGCCGGCTCCGTCGCCGGCAGCGTCCTCTTCCAGCTGTCGGCCGGCGCCGCGGTCGGCCTGATCGTCGGGCGGCTGGGCGCCGCGGCCCTGCGGCACATCGCGCTCCCCGCGACCGGCCTGTACCCGCTGGCCACCGTGGGGTTCGGCATCATCGCCTTCGCCGCGGGAGGAGCCGTCAACGCCAGCGGCATCATCGCCGCCTACCTCTCGGGGCTCGTCCTCGGCAACTCCAAGCTCCCCCACCGGGCCGCCACGCGCTCCTTCGCCGAGGGCGCCGGCTGGCTCGCCCAGATCGGGCTGTTCGTCATGCTGGGCCTGCTGGTCACGCCGAGCGAACTCCCGGCGGCGGCTCTCACCGCCGTCGGCGTCGGGCTGGTGCTGCTGCTGGTCGCCCGGCCCGTGTCCGTGCTGCTGTGCCTGCTGCCGTTCCGCGTGCCGCTGAAGGAGCAGGCGTTCGTCTCCTGGGCGGGACTGCGCGGCGCCGTACCGATCGTCCTCGCCACGTTCCCGATCGTCGGGGGAGTGGAAGGCGCCCGGGAACTGCTGAACATCGTCTTCGTGCTCGTCGTCATCTTCACGCTGGTGCAGGGCCCGCTCCTGCCGGTCATCGCACGCCGTCTCGGGCTGATCCAGGCCGGGGCGCTGCGGGACGTGCAGGTGGAGACGGCACCGCTCGACGTACTCGACGCCGACCTGCTCACGGTGTCCGTGCCTCCGGGATCGAGGCTGCACGGGGTCTCCGTGGCCGAGCTCCGCCTGCCGCCGCCCACGGTCGTCACCCTCGCCGTGCGGGACGGCGCCGTGATCGTGCCCCGGCAGGACACCGTGCTGTGCGTGGGTGACGAACTCCTCCTCGTCACCACGCCCGCCGCCCGCGACGCCGCGGAACGGCGGCTGCGCGCGGTCGGCCGGCGCGGGAGGCTCGCCCGCTGGTTCGGCGAGCAGGGCGATCCGGAGCCGGCGGCCGAGGCCGTGGGGAAGCCGCGCTGAACCCGTGCGCCGGACCCGTGCTGAACCCGCGCTCCAGGCCCGCCGCACAGCGATGAACCCGGTTTGTTTTGCCCTGGAAGGAACCCCCCTTTACCGACCGATTACCCTGGTGTGGTGATTGCCAGATGCACGGACCGGCACGTACGCCGGTCCTGATCTCACCGCGAGGGGGGCCAGCCATGTATCGACGCAGCCGATCCACGGCTGACTCCTCGTCGGTTCCACCTCGCCTCTCCGGCATCGCGCACCCCCGCGGCCGCATGCGCGGACGCTCACGACCGCGCTCGCGCGGGCGCCACAAACGGCACCGGCGAGCCGGGCGGCCGGTGCCTTACGGGCTCAGCCCCCAGCACCGGTCGCTCGACCACGCCGTACCCGGCTTCCGTCTCGACGCCGCCTCGTCGCCGTCGGAACAACGGGAAGGCACGTACGCCGCCGCCGACGACCACCGGAGGGCAGACGCCCGTGCACAACACCACAGCCATGCTCATCGAACTCGGGGCGATCATCCTCGCCCTCGGCCTCCTCGGACGCTTCGCAGGACGCGTGGGCTTCTCGCCCATCCCGCTCTACCTGCTCGCCGGGCTCGCCTTCGGCCACGGCGGCATCCTCCCGCTGCAGGCCAGTGAGGAATTCGTCGCGACCGGCGCCGAGATCGGCGTCATCCTGCTGCTGCTCCTGCTCGGCCTGGAATACAGCGCGTCGGAACTCGTCACGACGCTGAAGACCCAATACCCGTCCGGCGCCGTGGACTTCCTGCTCAACGCGCTGCCGGGCGCCGCGGCGGCCCTCATCCTCGGCTGGGGGCCGGTGGCGGCCGTCGTCCTCGCCGGCGTCACGTGGATCTCGTCCTCCGGGGTCATCGCGAAGGTCCTCGGCGACCTGGGACGGCTCGGCAACCGGGAGACGCCGGTCGTCCTCGGCGTGCTCGTCCTCGAAGACCTCGCCATGGCCGTCTACCTGCCGATCCTCACCGCGCTCCTGGCAGGCGTCGGCTTCGCCGGCGGCTCGCTCACGCTGCTGATCTCGCTGGGCACCGTCGGAGCCGTGCTCTACGTCGCGCTGCGGCACGGCCGGCTGATCAGCCGCGTGGTCTCCTCCGACAACGCCGAGATGCTGCTCCTCGTCGTGCTCGGCCTGACGCTGCTGGTCGCCGGCATCGCGCAGGAACTCCAGGTGTCGGCCGCCGTCGGCGCGTTCCTCGTGGGCATCGCCCTGTCCGACGAGGTCGCCGAGGGCGCGTACAACCTGCTGACGCCGCTTCGCGACCTGTTCGCCGCCGTCTTCTTCGTCTTCTTCGGGCTCTCCACGGAACCCTCGGAGATCCCGCCGGTCCTGCTGCCCGCGCTGATCCTCGCCGTCGTCACGGCACTGACGAAGATCGCAACGGGCTGGTACGCCGCGCGCCGCGCCGGGATCAGGTCCCCCGGGCGCTGGCGTGCCGGCGGGACGCTCGTCGCACGGGGCGAGTTCTCCATCGTCATCGCGGGCCTGGCGACGGCCGCCGAACCGCAGGTCGGCCCCCTCGCGACGGCCTACGTGCTGATCCTCGTCGTGCTCGGCCCGCTCACCGCGCGCTGGGCGGAGCCCCTCGCGCGGCGCGTGGGGCTCTCGCCCGCACGTCCCGCGAAGACGACCCGCGACGAGGCGCCGGGCGGGGAGACCGCGGCGGCCGGAGAGAACGCGGCGGAAGCGGAGGACGCCGGAGGCGACTCGGGAACCGGCTGCGTCTGCGGCGAAGCGGGCCGCTCGGGCACGGCGGACGACGACGAGGATGCCGCCACCGAGGACGACCTGGCCGACTCGGCCGACGGAGCCGCCAGCACCTACCGGTGACCCGCCCGCCGCGGCGGCGGTGCGCCGGGGCCCCGGCGCACCACCGTCCGGCGGAGCGCGGCGCGCTCCGTGCGCCGAGTTGGCCCGATGCCGCGGTCGCGCGGTACACCGGAGACACCACTCGATGCGGGGACGGTACGGAGCGGAGGAGCCAGGTGAGTTCGGCTGCTGGGAAGGAGACAGACGGCGCCCGTGACGGAGGCCGTCCGGACCGCTTGCCCGGAGCGGCACACGCGCCGGGCGCGACGACGGTGCACGGCCACCACTTCGACCCGCTCGCCCCGCTCCGCACCCCCGCGGATCCGGCCTGCGACGTCTACCTGACGGGCACGGTCTTCCTGGACATCGTCTTCACCGGCCTCGACTCCGCCCCCGTGCGCGGCACCGAGTCCTGGGCCCGCGGCATGGGCTCCAGCCCCGGCGGCGTCGCGAACATGGCGACGGCGCTGGCCCGCCTCGGGCTGCGCACCTCCCTGGCCGCCGCCTTCGGCGACGACGTGTACGGCGACTACTGCCGGGAGTCGCTGGAGAGGGGCGAGGGCATCGACCTCGCCTTCTCCCACACCGTCCCGGGCTGGCACTCGCCGGTGACGGTCTCCATGGCCTACGAGGGCGAACGGACGATGATCTCGCACGGCCACGAGGCCCCGCCCCGGCCGGAGCGGGCGGCGGCCTCCCCCAGCCCCGGCCTGGGCGGCGCCCCCAACGACCCGGAGGCCCCGGACTGCCCGCCTCCGTCCCGGGCGTGCGTGACGTCCCTCGCCCCCGGCGTCGGCCAGGACTGGATCGCCACCGCCGCCCGCCACGGCAGCCGCGTCTTCGCCGACACCGGCTGGGACGACACCGGCCGCTGGGACCTCGGCTCCCTGCCGGACCTGACGCACTGCGAGGCCTTCCTGCCCAACGCCGAGGAGGCGATGCGCTACACGGGACGCGACTGCCCGCGCTCCGCCGCCCGGGCGCTGGCCGAGCGGGTGCCGCTGGCCGTCGTCACCCTCGGAGCCCAGGGCGCCTACGCCGTGGACTCGTCGTCCGGCGAGACCGCGGAGCTGCCGGCCGTCCCCGTCGACGCCCTGGACACCACGGGCGCCGGCGACGTCTTCGCCGCCGGCTTCGTGACGGGCTCCCTCGCGGGCTGGCCGCTACCGGACCGGCTGGCCTTCGCGGGGCTGACGGCCGCGCTCTCCGTCCAGGAGTTCGGGGGTTCGCTGTCGGCGCCGGGCTGGGCCGAGATCGCCGCCTGGTGGCGCCGGGTCCGCCCGTACGACGCCGCCGGCACCTACGCCTTCCTCGACCCGCTGCTCACGGGGTGCGGCAGGCCGACGGCGCTGCGCCGGGCCGTCCCGACCATCGGCTTCGGCCGCGGGAGGCCGACGGCGTAGCGGCACGGGGCGCCCTCGCGGCCCGGCCTCCCCGGGCGCCCGCGGGAGCGGGTAAACCGTTCTGGCTTGTCAGTCGCCCGTCGTATTGTTGGAAGCCAAGTGCCGGCTGATGCAGAGAGGGATGAGGAAGGCCCGAACGGGTCACCCATGACGCAGACAACGACGAATCAGGCGGGCTCCCCGCAGGAGACGGCCCGCTTCACCGTTCCGGCCAAGCACCCCATGGTGACGGTGCTGGGCTCCGGCGACTCCCTGCTCCGCGTGATCGAGCAGGCCTTCCCCGCCGCGGACATCCACGTGCGTGGCAACGAGATCAGCGCCACGGGAGAACCCGCGGAGGTCGCCCTCATCCAGCGCCTCTTCGACGAGATGATGCTCGTCCTGCGCACCGGCCAGCCCATGACGGAGGACGCGGTGGAGCGCACCATCGCGATGCTCCGGGACCAGCGGGACGGCAGGGGGTCCGCCACCGAGACGCCCGCCGAGGTGCTCACGCAGAACATCCTCTCCAACCGCGGCCGCACGATCCGCCCCAAGACGCTCAACCAGAAGCGCTACGTCGACGCGATCGACAAGCACACGGTCGTCTTCGGCATCGGCCCGGCGGGCACGGGCAAGACCTACCTCGCGATGGCCAAGGCCGTGCAGGCACTGCAGTCCAAGCAGGTCAACCGCATCATCCTCACGCGGCCGGCGGTCGAGGCGGGGGAGCGCCTGGGATTCCTGCCGGGCACGCTCTACGAGAAGATCGACCCGTATCTGCGTCCGCTCTACGACGCCCTGCACGACATGCTCGACCCGGACTCCATCCCGCGCCTGATGGCCGCCGGGACGATCGAGGTCGCACCTCTGGCCTACATGAGGGGCCGGACCCTGAACGACGCCTTCATCATCCTCGACGAGGCGCAGAACACGAACCCCGAGCAGATGAAGATGTTCCTCACCCGGCTCGGCTTCGACTCGCAGATCGTCATCACCGGAGACGTCACGCAGGTCGACCTCCCGGGCGGTACGAAGAGCGGTCTGCGGCAGGTCCGCGAGATCCTCGGCGGCGTCCCGGACGTGCACTTCGCCGAACTCGACAGCTCGGACGTGGTGCGCCACAAGCTCGTCGGGCGCATCGTCGACGCCTACGCCCGCTACGACGACCGCAACGAGGCCGAGTCCGGCAGAGGGCACGGTCACGACGGCCCGGCCCGAGCCGGCGACCGCAGCCCCAACGGAAAGCGCTGAGACCGACGCGTCATGACGATCGACGTCAACAACGAATCCGGCCGCAAGGTCGACGAGGCGGCGCTGCTCGACATCGCCCGCTATGCCCTGGGCCGGATGCGCATCCACCCGCTCTCGGAGCTCTCCGTCATCGTCGTCGACTCCGACGCCATGGAGCAGCTCCACCTGCAGTGGATGGACCTGCCCGGCCCGACGGACGTGATGTCCTTCCCGATGGACGAACTGCGTCCGCCGGTCCGGGACGAGGAGGATCCGCCGCAGGGCCTGCTCGGTGACATCGTCCTGTGCCCCGAGGTCGCCGAACGGCAGGGAGCCGACGCCCCCACGCAGCACTCCATGGACGAGGAGCTCCAGCTGCTCACCGTCCACGGCGTGCTGCACCTGCTGGGGTACGACCACGAGGAGCCGTCGGAGAGGGCGGAGATGTTCAGCCTGCAGTCCGCGATCCTGGACGGCTGGCGTGCGGAGCAGGGCCTCACCGGCCCCTCCCCGGCCCCCACCACGACGTCGTGACCGCGCAGTTCGTCGCCGCGGCGGCGCTGCTGGTCGTCCTGGCCTGGCTTGCCGCCTGCGCGGAGGCCGGCCTGGCGCGGACGACCAGCTTCCGCGCGGAGGAAGCGGTACGGCAGGGGCGGCGCGGTGCGGAGCGGCTGGCCGTGGTCGCGGCGGACCCGACGCGCTATCTGAATCTTGCGCTGCTGGTCCGCGTCGCCTGCGAGGTCGCCTCGGGCGTCCTCGTGACCTACACGTGCCTGCGTGTCCTTGATGAGACGTGGCAGGCACTCGTGGTCGCGATGGGCGTGATGGTGCTGGTCAGCTACGTCGCGATCGGCGTCTCACCGCGCACCATCGGCCGCCAGCATCCGCTGAACACGGCCACGGCCGCGTCGTACGTCCTGGTGCCGCTCGTACGCATCCTGGGCCCGGTGCCGCAGCTGCTGATCCTGCTGGGCAACGCGCTGACGCCCGGAAAGGGCTTCCGAAAGGGCCCGTTCGCGAGCGAGGCGGAGCTGCGGGCGCTGGTGGACCTCGCCGAGCAGGAGTCGCTGATCGAGGCCGAGGAGCGGAAGATGGTGCACTCCGTCTTCCAGCTCGGCGACACGATCGTGCGCGAGGTGATGGTTCCGCGTACGGACCTGATCACGATCGAGCGGTTCAAGACGATAAGGCAGGCGCTCACGCTGGCGCTGCGGTCGGGCTTCTCCCGCATCCCCGTGGTGGGGGAGAGCGAGGACGACATCGTCGGCATCGTCTATCTCAAGGACCTGGCCCGCAGGGTGCACATCAGCCGTGAGGCGGAGACCGAGCTCGTCTCCACGGCGATGCGTCCCGCCACGTTCGTCCCGGACACGAAGAACGCGGGCGATCTGCTCCGCGAGATGCAGCAGGACCGCATCCACGTCGCGGTCGTCATCGACGAGTACGGCGGCACGGCGGGCATCGTGACCATCGAGGACATCCTGGAGGAGATCGTCGGAGAGATCACCGACGAGTACGACCGCGAGCTGCCGCCCGTGGAGGAGCTGGGGGAGGGCCGGTACCGCGTCACGGCCCGGCTCGACATCGGTGACCTGGGCGAGCTGTACGACCTGGTCGGCCTGGACGACGAGGACGTGGAGACGGTCGGGGGCCTGCTCGCGAAGTCGCTTGGGCGGGTGCCCATCGCCGGGGCGAAGGCGACGGTCGACGTCACGGAGGACCGCTCCGACCCGACGCTCACGGCGCTGCGGCTGACCGCGGAGGCTCCGGCCGGGCGCCGGAACCGGATCGTCACGGTGCTCGTGGAGCCGGTGCGCTCCGAGGAGGGCGCGGACGGCCGCTCCGCGGACGAGGCCGCCAACGCCTGAGCAGCGTCGGGGCGGTGGGGGTTCCGGTCCGCCGGGCCCCCGCCGGAGCCGGTCAGAGCCGCGTCATATGCTCGGACGCATGAGTGACCAGAGTGACCAGGCGCTGGACCCGGAGGACCGCAAGCTCCTCACGCTGGCGCGCAGCGCCCGCGCCCGCAACGGCGTTCCGGAGGGGGCGGCGGTGCGCGACGAGACGGGCCGCACGTATGTGGCGGGCACGGTCGCCCTGGCCTCGCTGAAACTGAGCGCCCTGCAGACGGCGGTCGCCATGGCGGTCGCCTCGGGCGCGGCGTCACTGGAGGCGGCGGCCGTGGTGACGGAGGCCGAGCTGATCCCCGCGGCGGACCTCTCCGCAGTGCACGACCTGTCGGGCGAAGCCACGACTGTGCTGCTGGCGGGCCCTGACGGGAAGCTGCGGGCGACGGTCACCGCGGGCTGAGCGCACCGGCCGGTCGGGGGCACTCACCCGATCGGGGACAATGGGCGCCATGGATGCACCCTCCCCCGATTCGCCCGCGGACGAGACCGCTACGGCGCCGCACCGCTCCGGCTTCGCCTGCTTCGTAGGGCGCCCCAACGCCGGCAAGTCGACGCTCACGAACGCGCTGGTGGGGACGAAGGTCGCGATCACCTCCAACCGGCCGCAGACGACGAGGCACACGGTGCGCGGCATCGTGCACAGGCCCGAGGCGCAGCTCGTCCTCGTCGACACCCCCGGACTGCACAAGCCGCGCACGCTGCTGGGGGAGCGGCTCAACGACGTCGTCCGCACGACGTGGGCCGAGGTCGACGTCATCGGGTTCTGCCTGCCCGCCGACCAGAAGATCGGCCCGGGGGACCGCTTCATCGCGGGTGAACTGGCCGGCCTCAAGCGGACGCCGAAGGTCGCCGTCGTCACCAAGTCCGACCTCGTCGGCTCCAAGGCGCTCGCCGAGCAGCTGATCGCCGTGGACCGCCTGGGCAAGGAGGCCGGCTTCGAGTGGGCGGAGATCGTCCCGGTCTCCGCGGTGGAGGACCGGCAGGTGCCGCTCCTGGCCGACCTGCTCGTGCCGCTGCTGCCCGAAGGCCCGCCGCTCTACCCGGACGGCGACCTGACGGACGAGCCGGAGCAGGTCATGGTCGCCGAGCTCATCCGCGAGGCGGCGCTCGAGGGCGTGCGCGACGAACTGCCGCACTCCATCGCCGTCGTCGTCGAGGAGATGCTGCCCAGGGAGGACCGCCCGGCCGACCGGCCCCTGCTGGACATCCACGCGAACATCTTCCTGGAGCGGCCCAGCCAGAAGGGCATCGTCATCGGCCCGAAGGGCAAGCGCCTCAAGGAGGTCGGCACGGCCTCACGCGTCCACATCGAGGCGCTCCTGGGCACGCCCGTCTACCTGGACCTGCATGTGAAGGTCGCGAAGGACTGGCAGCGCGACCCCAAGGCGCTGCGGCGGCTGGGCTTCTAGGGCCTGTCCGACACATCTCGCCTTGCTCGCGGCGACGGGCACGCACATCCGCCCCCGCTTCGCGGGTGGTGCCCCCAGCGTTGCCGGAGTCGTCCGAGTACGCCCCTGGCCTGCGGCATGGGGGACCCCAGTACGAGGACGGTCCTCCGCCTCGCGACGTACCGCATCCGACGCTGCGGCCCGATCCGCGAAGATCCGAACGAGAGACCCTAGGAGCCTTCGCTCAGCACCTTCTTCACCAGCGCGGACTGGGCCTCGGTGAGCCGCGGGTCCGCCCACTGGAGCATCTCACCGTCGATCTCGACCTCGTAGAAGAAGCCGTCGGGGACGACGGGGCCGGGCGCACCCCGGCCCTCGTCGAGAGCGGTGCGGGCCAGTTCGGCCAACTCGGCCGCGTCAGGCTGCTGTCGGGTGTCCAGCGTGGCGCTGCGGACGATGCCCGCGAAGCCGCCGCTGCGGGTGACGGTGATACGCATGGACTCCATCCTGCCGCCGTCGCCGCCGGTTTGCCTCCCCGTCGCGCTGAACCGGGCCGGTGCCGGTGCCCTCGGTACGGCCCGGCCCGGTTCAGCGCACCTCCGCGTCGCGGTCGGCGGCCTCCCGGCGTTGCCGGCCCGGCCTACGCCGGAGCCTGCTCGGCCGGTGAAACCCCTACCGCCGACCACGACTTGACCACCGCTTCCCGCTCGGGGCCGCCTTCCCCGAAGCGGGAGCCGGCGGCGGAGACGGTGACGCCCGCGAACGCGGCGAAGTCGGCGTCGGGTGTGAGGTCGCCGGAGGTGAGGGCGTCGTACCAGATCTGGCCCGCGCGCTCCCACGCGTTGCCGCCGAGTTCTGTGGCCAGCCGGTAGAACGCGTGGTTGGGGATGCCCGAGTTGATGTGCACGCCGCCGTTGTCGGAGCCGGTGTGCACGTAGTCCTCCATCGTCGCCGGCTGCGGGTCCTTTCCGAGCACGTCGTCGTCGTACGCGGTGCCGGGCGCCTTCATCGAGCGCAGCGCGACGCCTTCGACGCGGTCGGTGAACAGGCCGTCGCCGATGAGCCAGTCGGCCTGGTCGGCGCTGTGGCCCAGTCCGTACTGCTTGATGAGGGAGCCGAACACGTCGGAGACCGACTCGTTGAGCGCGCCGGACTGCCCGAAGTAGGCGAGGTTCGCCGTGTGCTGCGTCACGCCGTGCGTCAGCTCGTGGCCGATGACGTCGACGGGCAGTGTGAAGTCGCGGAAGACCTCACCGTCGCCGTCCCCGAAGACCATGCGCTCGCCGTCCCAGAACGCGTTGCCGTACTTCTCTCCGTAGTGCACGGTCGCGTCGAGCGGCATGCCGGCACCGTCGATCGAGAAGCGCGAGAACGCCTTGAGGAACAGGTCGAAGGTGGCGCCGAGTCCCGCGTACGCACGGTTGACGCTGGCGTCGTCCGTGGGGTCCTCGCCCTCGGAGCGCACCTTCGTCCCCGGCAGCTGCTCCCGGTGTTCGGCGTCGCTGATCGTGCGTCGCGGCTTCTTCTCCGCGTCAGGGGTCTCTCCCGGCGCGGCAGGGTCCGCCGTCATGCGGACGGTGGTGATCCGGCGGCGGGTGCGCTGCAGCGCGTCCTGTTCGAGGGTGCGGCGAGCGGGCTCGTAGAGCACCGGGTCGCCGGAGCGGGAGAGGTGGTCCAGGACGTGCGGCGGGACGATGGGGCAGAAGACGGCGTGTACGCGGTGTGTGTGCCCGGTGCGCTTCGAGTGTGCGTCCATCCCTGCAAAGTGGCACAGGGTCATCGTTCTGTCACTCCCTGCGGTGGTGATTGGTACGAAGGGGTGCAGATGTGGTCAACTCCCTTGCGCGGAGCGGCCTCTGCTCTTCCGTGCGGATTTCCGCAAGACGTCCCGGATCCGGCGGCTGCGGGCGGATCAGGGTGAGGTCATGCACCGTCCCGCATGGTGATACGGAGTCCGCGCTTCCGGTGCTCTCCGTTAGACTCGCCGCATCATGCGTTTCGGGCTGCTGCTTCTTAGCTGCCGCGGCGAGGGTCTGTAGTCGTACGGCCGACCCCCTCCCCGCGGAGACCGGTGCTGCCACCGTCGGCCCTCGAAGCCAACCCCGCGGAGCATCCTCCGCGCTCTGGAGCCCACGCACATGAATTCCTCCGCAGCCTCCGCATCCTCTGCGTCCTCCGATTCCGTCGGACGCCCCACCCCCGTCACCGCGGCGACCGTGCAGCAGAAGCCCTCCGGCATGCCCGTGCACAAGTACGGACCGTACGAGGCCGTCGCCATCCCGGACCGCACCTGGCCCGACAAGCGCATCACCCAGGCGCCCCGCTGGCTCTCCACGGACCTGCGGGACGGCAACCAGGCCCTGATCGACCCCATGTCGCCCGCCCGCAAGCGCGCGATGTTCGACCTGCTGGTGTCGATGGGCTACAAGGAGATCGAGGTCGGGTTCCCCGCCTCCGGGCAGACGGACTTCGACTTCGTGCGCTCCATCATCGAGGAGGGGGCGATCCCCGACGACGTGACGATCTCCGTCCTCACACAGGCCCGTGAGGAGCTGATCGAGCGCACGGTGGAGTCCCTGAAGGGCGCCCGCAACGCCACCGTCCACCTCTACAATGCGACGGCGCCGGTCTTCCGCGAGGTCGTCTTCCGCGGCACCCGGGAGCAGGTCCGGCAGATCGCCGTGGACGGTACGCGCCTGGTGGTGGAGTACGCGGAGAAGCTGCTGGACGACCGCACCTGCTTCGGCTACCAGTACAGCCCGGAGATCTTCACCGACACGGAGCTGGACTTCGCGCTGGAGGTCTGCGAGAGCGTCATGGACGTCTGGCAGCCGGAGGACGGCCGAGAGATCATCCTCAACCTGCCCGCGACGGTGGAGCGTTCGACACCCTCGACGCACGCCGACCGCTTCGAGTGGATGTCGCGGAACCTGACGCGCCGCGAGCACGTGTGCCTGTCCGTGCACCCGCACAACGACCGCGGGACCGCCGTCGCCGCCGCCGAACTGGCGATCATGGCGGGTGCGGACCGCATCGAGGGCTGCCTGTTCGGCCAGGGCGAGCGCACCGGCAACGTCGACCTCGTCACGCTGGGCATGAACCTCTTCAGCCAGGGCGTCGACCCGCAGATCGACTTCTCGAAGATCGACGAGGTCAAGCGCACCGCCGAGTACTGCAACCAGATGGAGGTCCACTCCCGGCACCCCTACGTCGGCGACCTCGTCTACACCTCCTTCTCCGGCTCCCACCAGGACGCCATCAAGAAGGGCTTCGAGGCGATGGAGGTACGCGCCGAACGGGAGGGCAAGACCGTCGACGAGCTGGAGTGGGCGGTCCCGTACCTGCCCATCGACCCCAAGGACGTGGGCCGCTCCTACGAGGCGGTCATCCGCGTCAACTCCCAGTCCGGCAAGGGCGGCATCGCGTACGTGCTGAAGGGCGAGCACAGCCTGGACCTGCCGCGCAGGATGCAGGTCGAGTTCTCCAAGATCATCCAGGAGCGGACGGACAGCGAGGGCGGCGAGGTCACCCCCGCCGACATCTGGCAGATCTTCCAGCACGAGTACCTGCCCACCCCCGACAACCCCTGGGGCCGTGTCGCCCTGCGTGCGGGGCAGACCTCGACGACCGTCGACGGGCAGGACGCCGTCACCGTGGAGGCGACGGTCGACGGCGAGGACGTCGTGCTGGAGGGCACCGGCAACGGCCCGCTGGCCGCGTTCTTCGACGCGCTGCAGGCCGTGGACGTGGACGTGCGGCTGCTGGACTACGTCGAGCACACGATGAGCGAGGGCGCGGGTGCCGAGGCCGCCGCGTACATCGAGTGCGCTGTCGGCGACAAGGTGCTGTGGGGCGTGGGCATCGACGCCAACATCGTCCGCGCCTCGATCAAGGCCGTCGTCTCGGCGGTCAACCGCGCCACGCGCTGAGCCCCGCCGGCGGGCCCCCCCCCCCGGGGTGGGGCCCGCTTCCGTCACCGCCCGCTCACGGCCCGCCGGGGAATCCGCTCCGGTGAGGGGCTGACGCCGCAACTGACCTGTGGTTAACATCACGTTCACCGGCAGAGTGGCCGAATTCGTGACGGAGGTACGGCGTGAGCGGCGTGAGGCACTCTCGTGACCAGCGGGAACACGGGTCGCAGGGTGGTCGTGGGATGCGCCTCGCAGGCGTACGGACCAGCTGGCGCACAGTGGGCGACGGAGACTTCTTCTGCCCCGCCTGCGGAGGCGACCGCAGCTACCGCCGCCGCAACGGCCGGCGCCGCTTCGTCCTCCTCGGCGTCCCGCTCCTGACCCGCGGCACGGTCCCGCCCGTCCTCGAATGCGCCGCCTGCCGCGGCCACTTCGGCACGGAGAGCCTCGACCACCCCACCTCGTACCGCCTCGCCGCCCTGCTGCGCGAGGCCGTGCACACCATCGCGCTCACCGTGCTGACCGCCGGCGGCTGCGAGAGCCGTACGGCCCGCGAGACCGCCGTGGCCACCGTGCGGGATGCGGGCTTCACCGAGTGCACCGAGGACCGGCTGATGACCCTGCTCGCCGCGTTGAGGGCCGAGCGCGCCCTCGCCGGCAGTGTCACGGCCGAGATCGAACTGCACGAAGCGCTGGCGCCGCTCGCACCCCATCTCGCCGCGGCGGGCCGCGAGAGCCTGCTGCTGCACGGTGCGCGGATCGCGCTGGCCGACGGCCAGTACCAGGCCGCCGAGCGGGCGGCGCTGGAGGCGGTGGGCAGGTCGCTGCGGATCGACGAGGACGAGGTGGACCGGCTCCTCACCCAGGCCGCCCGCACGCCCTCCTGACCGCGCGCCCCGGCCCTCGCAACCCAGGAGGGTCCCAGGAGGGCAAGGCGGTCTCAGGCGACCGGCAGTCTCAGGCGACCGGCAGCACGAACAGGGCGGTGTCGTTCATCACGAACACACGGTTCCCGCCGCCCACGAGCCAGCGGCCCACCTTCTCGCCCGGGTCCCCGGGCACCGGGTAGTCCCAGAGCACGCGGCCGTCCTCCGCGTAGACGGCGTTCACTTGATCCGCCTCCTCTTCGCCGACCGACCACAGGGAGTTGGCCTGCACGGTCAGCGGACTGCCGACCATGCACGACGACCGCCCGTCCAGGACCTTGGCGCCGTCGTTCGCTCTCCTGCAGCTCGGCCACGCGCCGTGCGCCGCGTACACGGCGTTCGCGGAGGCGATCGGCGGGCCCCACGTCTCCTGCTCCCCGTAGGCGTCCCGCGACGTCTTCGACCACAGCTCCGCCCCGTCCGTGATGGCACGTGCGGTGAGGCAGACGCCGCCCAGGTAGACGGTGTTGCGGTAGCGGGCCGGACGGATCAGCCCGTCCGACTGCTCGCGCACCTCCCACGCCTTGCTGCCGTCGCTCGTGTCGAGCGCCAGTACGTGGCCGTCCTCGGTGGACACCACGAGGCGCCCGCCGCCCGCGATGCCCGGCGGCAGCACCTTGCCGAAGCCCCGCGGAACGCGCCTCGTCCACCGGACCCTCGCGTCGGAGCGGCGCACGCTGCGCAACTCGCCGTCCTCCGTGGCCAGATACACCGCCTCGCCGTCCGCCGCCAGCAGCGACTCCGCCTTGACGCGGGCCGTCCACTTCGGCTCGCCGGTGGAGGGGACGTAGGTGCGCAGGGTGCCCTCCTCGTCGACGGCGGCGACCAGCCGGTCGGAGAGCGACAGGAAGCGGGCCTTGCACTCCACTTCCGGCGCCGTCCAGCGCCGCTTGCCGTCGACGACGTTGTGGGCCACGAGACCGCCGTCCACGCCGCCGAAGACCACGACGTCCCGTACGGGCAGGACCGCCGGGCTCTCCAGGTCCAGCACCCGCTCGTGCTTCCAGAGGGCCTTGGGCGGCTCGCCCGCGATGTAGTCGCCGTTGTCGGCGGACAGCACGTTGGCCTTCGGGGTGGCGACGGCGCGCGGGAAGGCGAAGCGGCTCTCCTGCGACCTCTTGGAGCTCAGCCACCACGCCCCGGCGCCGCCGCTCCCGGCGACGGCCACGCCGCCCGCCGTCAGCCCGATCAGCAGCCGCCGCCGCGCCAGCGGACGCCCCGGCCCCGCGCCCGACGTGACCGTGGTCAGCTCCTTGACCGAGCGCTCGCGTTCCTTGATGTCGGAGGCGAGCGCGCCGCGCTTCCACACGCGGTCGGCGCCGCGCGGCGGAGCGAAGCCGGTCACGATCTGCGCGGGGGTCGGCCGGGCCGCGGGGTCCTTGGCGAGGCAGGGGGCGATGAGCGCCCGCAGCGCCTCGGGTATGCCGTCCAGCCGGGGTTCGCCGTGCACGACCTCGTACTGCAGCGCCGCCACATGCCCGCCGTCGAACGCCCGCTCGCCGCTCGCCGCGTACACGAGGACGGCCCCGAGCGAGAACACGTCGGCCGGTGCCGCCACCCGCTTGCCCAGCACCTGCTCGGGAGCGCCGTACCCGGGTGTGACCGGGACCTGGCCGGTGGTGGTGAGGGTGAGGCCGTGCTCGGGACGGGCGATGCCGAAGTCGATGATGCGCGGCCCGCCGGAGGTGAGGACGATGTTCTGCGGCTTGAGGTCGCGGTGGATGAGGCCCGTGGCGTGGATGTCGGCCAGCGTGGACGCCAGCGACGCCGACAGGGAGCGCAGGGCCGCGTCCCCGAACGGTCCGTGCGCCTTGACCGCCTGGTCGAGCGTCGGCCCCGCCAGGAACTCGGTGGCGATCCACGGCCGCCCGCCCTCCGTCTGCGCCCCCAGCACCCGCGCGACGCCGCGGCTCGTCACGGCCTGCGCCGCCTGCGCCTCGCGGACGAAGCGCTGGGCGAGGTTCTGCTCGTGGGCGAGTTCGGGGTGCAGGACCTTCACGGCGGAGACGGTTCCGGCGGCGTCCTGTCCGACATAGACCTTGCCCATGCCGCCTTCCCCGAGGACGCCGAGCAGGCGGTACGGGCCGAGGCGGAGGGGGTCGCCGGTGCTGAGGGGTTTCATGATCGCCTTGCTGTCTGCTCGGGGACGTGGACGGGCGCCCGGTACGCGGCACCAGGGCGGCGGCGCGCGGCTTCGCGGCGCGGGACTGCTCGGGCGGCTGTGAACTCGGCGGTCATGGCGGTCACTTGAGGGGGTAGCCCGCGATGAACCGGCCGCCGAAGGCGATGATCATCTCGGCGCGTTCGTGGGCGACGAAGCGGTCGCCCCGCGTCTTGTACGTCGCGGCCGTGTTGTGCGACGAGATGTCGATCGCCCGCAGCCCGGCCGGGCTCGCGCTGTACACATGGGCGGAGCCGATGACGGGCCTGTCGCCGGTGCCGGCCCGCGCGCCGTCGCCCCCCTGCTCCGTCCACGCACGCTTCCCGGTGCGGGCGTCGAGGGCCACCACTCCGCGGCCCTTCTCCACCGCGTACACCACACCGTCCTTCACCGACGGCAGACCGAAACGGCTCCCGGAGCCGCGCGCCCGCGTGGACCACGTCTCGCGCCCGCTGCTCAGCCTCAGTGCGCGCAGGCTGCCGCCGCCCACATAGAGGTGGTCGCCGTCCGTGGTCAGCGGGTCCCGGTCCAGTTCCTTCCTCGGGACGTCGAGGGGCTTCTCCCAGACGGCCTCTCCGGAGCCGGCGTCGTGGACGGTGACGCGCACCGTGCCGTCGTCCTGCTCCCGCAGCAGTACGAGGCGGCCGCCGGCGACCGCGGCGGAGAGGAACAGCAGCCGTTCCCTTCCCTGGGCGCGGCCCTTGACCGGCTGGGACCAGCGCCTCCTCCCGCTCCCGGCGTCGACGGCGATCAGCTTCCAGGACTGGCCGTCCTCGAACTTGTACCCGACCCCGTACTCTCCCGCTCCCGCGGCCAGGTAGAGGACGCCGTCGGCCGCGCACAGCAGCTGGTTCATGTGGATGACCCCGTTGACGTCCGTGATCTCCGCGAACGCCTTGCCGGTCTTTCCGTCGTCGAGTCCGACGGTGGCGACGAGGAGCGGGAAGCCGCCGGGCTTGCCCTTGTTCCCCTCGGCCTCCTCGGGTTCGCAGATGCGGTAGATGCGCTTGCCGTCCGTGGCGGTCCGGTACGTGCTCTCCAGCGCGTCGGACTGCCACTTGATCGTCCCGCTCGCGGCGTCGGCGGCGTTGAGGCCCTGCCCGGCCACGAAGGCGACCATGTCACCGACGACGAACGGGGCACCCGGGGCCGTGTCCTCGGAGTCTTCGTGCGCCACCTGCCACTGCCACTCCGAGTTCTCCTTCTTCTTCGGAGGTGCGCTGACCTCGGGCCCCGCGCCGGGCTTCTGGTAGGGCGTGCCGTCCGTCCCCCACCACACCCACGCGCCCGCACCGGCCGCGGCCGCCAGTGCCGAACCGCCGCCCATCAGCAGCATCTTGCGCCGTGACGGCCCGGCCGCCGGCGGTTCCGCCACGGGCTCCGGGGGCGCGCCGGCGGGCGCCGGGAGGCGTGCGGGGGTGAACTGCCAGACCTCCGCCGCGCGCCGTCCGATCTCGGTGAGCAGCGGCACCGTCAGATGGTCGGCGAACTCCCCGCCGCCGTCGTGGAGCCGGGCGGCCAGTTCGCCGGTGGTGGGCCGCCGGGCCGGATCCTTGTCGAGTGCCTGCGCCAGGACCGGTGCGAGCCCGGCCGGTACGGCCGACAGATCCGGCTCGGTGTACTGGACCCGGTAGAGCAGGTCGGCGGCCTGACCCCAGCCGAAGGCCGCCTGCCCCGTCGCCGCGAAGACGAGCACGCCCGCGAGCGCGAACACGTCGCCCGCCGGGGTGTGTTCCTGGCCCGAAGCCTGCTCGGGCGACATGAAGGCGGGCGTGCCGGCCGTGTTGCCGGTCCGGGTGAGGCGCGCGTCGCCGATGGCGCGTGCGATGCCGAAGTCGATGAGCTTCGGACCGTACGCCGTGAGCATGATGTTGGACGGCTTGAGGTCGCGGTGCACCACGTCCGAGCGGTGCAGCTGTCCGAGTGCGGCGCAGAGCGCGGCTCCCACGGCCCGGACGGTGGGTTCGGGCAGCGGGCCCGAGCCTTCCACGGCGTCGTCGAGCGGCGGGCCGAGCACGTACTCCGTGGCCAGCCAGGGGGTTTCCGCGCCGGGGTCGGCGTCGACGACCTCGGCGCCGTGCTGCCCGCCGATGACCCGGGCCGCGTCCGTCTCCAGCCGGAACCGGGTGCGGAAGTCGGCGTCGGCGGCGATGCGCCGGTGCATCGTCTTCAGCGCGACGGTGCGCCCGCCCGGCGAGCGGGCCAGATAGACGGTGCCCATGCCACCGCTGCCGAGCCGGGCGAGGAGCTGGTACGGGCCGAAGCCGGGCGGGTCGTCGTGGGTGAGGGGAGAGAGCATCAGGTCGTCACTTCGGGAGGTGCGGGGCCGCGGGAGGCGCGGACGGGGGAGTGGGCGGCGGCGTGGACGGCATCGGCGGCGCCGACTCGAACGCGCCGGACGCGCCCGGGAGTTGGCCCCCGCCGTCCGCGGGAGTGGGCGGGGCGGGCGGGTGCCCGGGATACGCGGCCGGGGCCGGGGTCCGGGGCGGCTCGGTGGTCGGCACCGGTGGGGCGGTCTCTGTCGCGTCGATCTCCGCGGCCAGCACGTCGGCCGACTGACGGGCGACGGCCGCCGTCAGCCGCCCCGGAAGCCAGCCGGGCGCCGGTGTGACTCCCGCGCTGTTCCCGGGCGTCGAGTCCACTTCGGCGACGGGCGCCGCGAGGGCGGCGCCGGGCGGCCCGACGGGTTCGGTGAACTCCCGTATCAGATCGGCCGCATGCGGGCGGGTGGCCGGATCGCGTGCCAGGCAGGCAGTGACGATTCCGCGCAGTGACTCCGGGAGTTCCTCCCGCTCGGGCACGGTGTGTCCGGTGGCGGCGTAGGCCATGGTCGCGCCGAGGGCATAGATGTCGCCCTGCGGCCGGGGGCGGCCCCCCGCGGCCTGCTCGGGCGGGAGGCTGCCGGACTCCAGCCCCGGCAGCCCCGAACGGGACTCGCCGTCCGGCGCCGCCGCCCGTACGGCCCCGAAGCAGGCGAGCCGCGGCCCGTCGTGCGCGAGCAGCACGGCGCCGGGGGAGATGCCCGCATGGGACAGGCCCTGCCCGTGCGCGATGGCGACGGTCTCCGCGAGACACGCCCCGAGGGCCCGTACGGTGTGCTCCGGGAGGGGCCCTCCGTGAAGGGCCAGCGCGGTGGGGAGCGGCAGCGCGGGCAGATACGGGCGGGCGTGCCACGGGAGTTCGCCGGGGCCCGACACATGGGTGGCCGGGGACACCCACTGGCCGAGCAGATAGCGCGACGCCTCGGCCTCGACGCGGAACCGCTCCGGGTCCGCGCCCGGAAGCGGAACGCTCACCAGGACGGTGTGCGCGCCGTCCGGACTGCGGGCGACGAACCGCTCCTCGGGCAGCGGAATACCGGGTACGTCGGCGTCGAAGCGCGTAAGGACCGTGTACGGCCCGACAGTTGACGGTGCGCTCCGGTACGCGGTGCCGGTACTCATCGATCCCCCCGTGGAATGCGAAACACCGAGACCCTACAAGCTCGGCCCGCGGAGGGCTTCCGGGATTTTCAGCGCCCGGTCTTCACCCGCCCGATGAACGACGACCAGGCACGCGCACCGAAGACCACGGCGGGGCCGTCGGGGACCTTGCTATCCCGTACGGGAACGACGCCGGTGAGACCGTCAGCGACCTCGACGCAGTCGCCGCCGTCGGGGTTGCTGTAGGTGGACTTGCGCCAGCGTGCGGCGCCGGGGAAGTGCTCGGCGACCTCGACGCAGTTCCCGCCGTCGGGGTTGCTGTAGGTGCTCTTGCGCCAGTGGGCGGTACTCAAGTCAACCTGGTTGCTTGTCACTTCGAAAGTCCTCTGCTGCTGCCTCGATCATGGCGAGGGACGCCTTCGGTGGCAGTGCGACGGCCCTGAGCAGATCGTACGACCTCCGGTACTTCCGTACGAGGCTCGGATCATCGACGGTGTCTCCGCTGTATGTAGCCTCCGTGTAGACCATGGGTGGGGCGTCGGCAAAGGTCGTGATCGTGACGCAGCCGAGCATCAGCGGGTGCACCCCCGCATTCCACGGAAGAATTTGCGGAATGATCCGGCGACGCTTCCCCAACTCCGCGATGTGGTCGAGTTGGTGGGCCATCTCCTGCGGAGGGAGAATGGGGTGCCGTAGCAACGACTCGTGGAGGACCACCCAGTACACCGGGGACTCGTCCTCATCGAAAAGACTGGCCCTCGCCAGCCGGGCGTTGACCTTGAGGTCGACCTCTTCGGAGAACCCCAGCACCTGTGTACTTTCCAGAACCGTCCGCGCATACGGTTCTGTCTGCAAGAGCCCCGGAATCAGCGTGGGGCTCCACTCCTCAATGGTTTCCGCGCGCTTCTCCGCTTCGAGTACGGTCTCGAAATAGCTGGCGTGCCCGCTCCGTTTCGCCTTCCTCACGTCTTCGCAGCGCCGCGCGAAGAAGCCGTCCGTGCCCAGGACTTGGTCCACGTGCTGCGCCAGGTCAAGCGGCATGCGCCGCTCGCCGCGCTCGATCTCGCTGAGGTGGCTGGAGCCGTAGAAGCTGCCGTCGACCAGCTTCTGCTGGGTGAGCCCGGCCTGCTCCCGCTTCCACCGCAACTCCTTGCCGTAGAAGGTCGGAAGGCTCGCGGAGCCGTCGATGTCCTTGGGGCCGGGCATGGTTCACCGCCGTTGGTGCGCAGGTCTCGGTCGTTCCCGCCGGGCCCGGCTGCTTTCCCCCGCTTCCACGGCCCCGCGGACCGCTTCCGCACGTCACGGCCGGGAGCCCGTACTACTTGGCACGCTAGCCGAAGCGGCAGCAGAGTGTGAGGAGTTCGTCACACAACGCACAGGAAGGTGCGGCTCATGTACGGCCACGACCTCGGCTGGGAACCCGGCCACCAACCCGCGACGGACGACGTCCACACCGTCGTCGGTGATCTGCGCAACCTGCTGGCGGCCCACGGCATCACGCTGCCCTCGATCGGCGTGGAGCCGCCCGCCTTCGCGGCCAGCCCGCCCCAGCCTCTCGTGGCGCTGGGCAACTGCAACGTCGACACCGCGCGCAAGCTCGCCGCCGTGCTCCGCACGGCATGGCACGAGGAGGGGCAGCGGTGACGACTCGTGGATGGTGCATCGACCGCGTCCCCGCGAAGCCGGTACGGCGCGGCGAGGACGGCCGGATCACCGTTCCGCTGTGGCTGCTGCGCGACGGCGAGTACCACTCCGACCTCGACCTGAGCCTCTCGCCCTCGGAGGCCGAGGTGCTGCACGCGCAGTTGTCGTACGTACTGGACGGCGGGCCCGTCCGCGCGTAGGCGACAATGTCCGCATGACCCTGTTCCGCGACGACGGCATCGTGCTGCGCACGCAGAAGCTGGGCGAGGCGGACCGGATCATCACCTTGCTCACGCGCGTGCACGGACGGGTGCGGGCGGTCGCCCGCGGAGTGCGGCGCACGAAGTCGAAGTTCGGTGCGCGGCTGGAGCCGTTCAGCCACGTCGACGTGCAGTTCTTCGCCCGCGGCGGTGAACTGGTCGGCCGGGGGCTGCCGCTGTGCACGCAGACCGAGACCGTCGCCGCGTACGGGCAGGGAATCGTCGGTGACTACGCGCGCTACACCGCGGGCACGGCGATGCTGGAGACGGCCGAGCGCTTCACCGACCACGAAGGCGAACCCAACGTCCAGCAGTACCTGCTGCTGGTGGGCGGGTTGCGCACGCTGGCCGCCGGGGAGCATACGCCCGGCCTGGTCCTGGACGCCTTCCTGCTGCGGTCGCTGGCCATGGGCGGCTACGCGCCCAGCTTCGAGGACTGCGCCAAGTGCGGCCTGCCCGGCCCCAACCGCTTCTTCTCCGTGGCCTCGGGCGGCGTGGTGTGCGGCGACTGCCGGGTGCCGGGCAGCGTCGTCCCGTCGCCGGAGGCGCTGCGGCTGCTGGGGGCGCTGCTCACCGGCGACTGGGAGACGGCCGACGCCGTGGAGGCCCGTCACGCCAGGGAGGGCACCGGCCTGGTCTCGGCGTACCTGCACTGGCACATGGAGCGGGGGCTGCGCTCGCTGCGGTACGTGGAGCGCTCCCCGGGCGGGCCGCCCGGCTCCCGGAGCAGCCCGGGAGCGGAGCGGGCGGAAAGGTCCTGACCAGCGGCTGCGCCCGCAGGTCGGCTACGCTCGCCGTGTCCCGGGCAATGCCCGCAGTCGCGCAACCACAGCGCCCGCACCGTCCCCGCATGAACCCCTGGAGCTGAACGCCCATGGCACGCCGCGGAATGCTGCAAAGGCAGCGTCGCGAGTACGTCACCCCCGAGCCGCACCCCTCCGGTGAACGCCCGCCGAAGATCCCCTCGGAGCTGGTGCCGAACCATGTGGCCTGCGTCATGGACGGCAACGGCCGCTGGGCCAAGCAGCGCGGACTGCCGCGCACCGAGGGGCACAAGGTCGGCGAGGGTGTCGTCCTCGACGTGCTCAAGGGCTGTCTGGAGATGGGCGTGAAGAACCTCTCCCTGTACGCCTTCTCGACGGAGAACTGGAAGCGCTCCCCCGAGGAGGTGCGCTTCCTCATGAACTTCAACCGCGATGTCATCCGCCGCCGCCGCGACGAGATGGACGAGCTGGGCATCCGCATCCGCTGGGTCGGGCGGATGCCGAAGCTGTGGAAGTCGGTGGTGCGCGAGCTTCAGGTCGCCCAGGAGCAGACCGTCGCCAACGACGCGATGACGCTCTACTTCTGCGTCAACTACGGCGGCCGCGCCGAGATCGCGGACGCGGCCCAGGCGCTCGCCCGGGATGTGCAGGCAGGCAGGCTCGACGCTTCGAAGGTCGACGAGAAGACCCTCGCGAAGTACCTCTACTACCCCGACATGCCGGACGTGGACCTGTTCCTGCGGCCGTCCGGCGAGCAGCGCACGTCCAACTACCTGATCTGGCAGAGCGCTTACGCCGAGATGGTCTACCAGGACGTCCTCTGGCCGGACTTCGACCGCCGCGACCTGTGGCGTGCCTGCCTGGAGTACGCCAAGCGCGACCGGCGCTTCGGCGGAGCCCGCGAGGACGCCGGCACCGAGACCCGGTAGCGCGCGGGCGGAAGCGGCGGCGCCGGGCACCGTCACCAGGGCGCCCGGCTCAGGAGAGCCAGTCGGCGTACGCGGTGGGGGCGATGCGGGCGTCGCCGGGAGCGGTGAGGACGTCGCCCGGTACGGCCGAGAAGAGCCCGGCGCGGTCGTCGGTGACGACGGACCGTCCGTCGTCCGCCGAGTCCAGGGTGATCCGCCCGAGCTCGTCGAGCGGATGCACCCCGGGCCCCGCGACGTTGACGATGCCGTTCAGCGGTTCTCCCGCGGCGACTTCGGCGACGAAGCGGGCGACGTCCGCGGCGGCGATCGGCTGGAGCGGCGTCCGCGGCAGCCGGACGGTGTCGCCGTCGGTGGTCCAGGAGAGCACGGCGTCGATGAACTCCATGAACTGCGTGGCGCGGACGATGGAGTACGGGACGGGTCCTGCCTCGAGAACGCGCTCCTGGAGCACCTTCGCCCGGTAGTACGCGAGGTCCGGGACCTTCTCCGCGCCGACGATCGAGAGGATGACGAAGTGCCGCACCCCGGCCTTCCCGCTCGCGGCCAGGGCGTTGTCCATGGAGGTCTGGAAGAAGGCGGCCGAGGACTCGTCGAAGGTCGGTGAGTTCGTCAGGTTCACCACGGTGTCCGCGCCCGCGACGGCCTCCGGCAGCCCCCGTCCCGAGACGACGTCCACGCCCGTGGACAGGGAGTGGGGTACGGCGTCGTGTCCCGCCGCCTTCAGGTCCTCCACCACACGGGAGCCGATCAGTCCCGTTCCGCCGATCACTGCGACTCTCATGCCGTGCCCCTCTCCTCGGGCCGCCCATCGCCCGTCGACTCCATTCAGCCGGACGTGAGGCGATCCCGCATTCTCAGGGCGACGAGGGCGTCGAAGGGCATCGCGCGCTGTCGCGCCCGGCGGCCGGAGGATTCCGCGGGAGGCGGGGCCCGTCAGCTGGCGGGGTCGTACGCGAACGCGCGTACCTCCTGCGCGCACCGGCAGGCCGTCGCGAACTTCGCGGCCCATTCCAGCGCCGCCTCCCGGGAGGGCACCTCCAGCACGGCGAAGCCGCCGTCGAGCTGCTGCGTCTGCGGGTACGTGCCCTGTGTCACCGTGCCGTCCCCGCCGACCAGGACCGGCGGAACGCTGTCGTCGATTCCGCCGCCGAACACCCAGACACCCGCGTCCTTCGCTTCCTGGACCACCGCGTGCGATGCGTCCGAGACCGCCTGGAGGCCCTCCTCGGGAACGGCCATGGCGTCACTGGGGAACGAGATGAGGTACTTCGCCATCGCGTGGGCTCCTTCTTCCCGCTTCAGGGAATCGGATCATCTCGCGAACGGACGCGCCGCGCACAGCACACGCTCGCCTTGCCCGGCGTCATCCCGCGGCACCGTCACGGCTCGGCACCGTCACTTCGCGGCGGCGCACTCCCCGCACGTACCGAAGATCTCGACGGTGTGGCCGACGTCCACGAAACCGTGCTCCTCGGCGATCGCGTCGGCCCACTTCTCCACCGCGGGGCCCTCGACCTCGACGGCCTTGCCGCAGTGCCGGCACACCAGGTGATGGTGGTGGTCGTCGCTGTGGCAGCGGCGGTAGACCGACTCGCCCTCGTCGGTGCGCAGGACGTCGACCTCGCCGGCGTCGGCGAGGGACTGCAACGTGCGGTAGACCGTGGTCAGGCCGACCGAGTCCCCGCGGTGCTTGAGCATGTCGTGCAGCTCTTGCGCGCTCCGGAACTCCTCGACCTCCGCGAGGGCAGCCGAGACGGCGGCGCGCTGCCGGGTCGACCGGCCGCGGACAGGGGGACCTGCCGTGGTCACACTGTCTCCTTCGTTCGTCAGGTCGCTCAGTGGTGTGCCGTCATTGTGCCAGGAGGATTCGGCGGGCAGACCTCATGCCCGGAATCCGCGGCCCCCGTCGGCGTCACCGCCCTTGTCACGCCCGGCGACGGACGCCCTGCCCCGGGCCGTCCCGCTCCGCGCGTCCCCGGCGGGTGCCGCGTCCGCTGCCGCCTCGGGCGCCGGACCCGCGCCGGCTTCGCGGACCGCCCCGCCGCGCGAGGCGTCCGGCTGCGTGCCGGGAGCCGCTTCACCGTCCGGGAGGACCTCCCCGGCCCGGGCGTCCCGGTCCCGCCGGGCCCGGCGCCGGGCGAGCGGGGCGGCGAGGGCCGTCACCAGGCCGAAGAGCGCGATGGCCAGCACGACGATGCTCGCGCCGGGCGGTACGTCGGCGTAGAACGAGGCCGCGGTCCCGGAGAGCGTCACGGCGACCCCGAAGAGCACTGACAGCCCCAGTGTCCCGGCGAAGCCGCGGGTGGCCTGCTGCGCCGCGGCGACGGGGATCACCATCAGCGCGCTCACCAGCAGCAGCCCCACCACGCGCATCGCCACCGTCACGGTGACGGCCGCGGTCAGCGCGAGCAGCAGGTTCAGCAGCCGTACGGGCAGCCCGGTGACACGCGCGAACTCCTCGTCCTGGCAGACGGCGAACAGCTGGCGCCGCAGACCCAGTGACGCGGCGAGCACGAAGCCCGAAAGGCAGACGATGGCGACGACGTCGGAGCCCGAGACGGTCGTGACGGACCCGAACAGGTACGTCGTGAGGCTCGCGTTGGAGCCGTTGGGCGACAGGTTGATGATCAGGACGCCGCCGGCCATGCCTCCGTAGAAGAGCATCGCGAGGGCGAGGTCGCCGCGCGCCTTCCCGTACCAGCGGATCAGCTCCATCGCGACCGCGCCGAGCGAGGCGACGAGCACCGCCGTCCACACCGGGCTGGTGTTGAGCAGGAAGCCGAGAGCCACGCCCGTCAGTGCGACGTGCCCGATGCCGTCGCCCATGATCGCCTGGCGCCGCTGGACGAGGTAGATGCCGACGGCCGGCGCCGCGACGCCCACCAGCAGCGCGGCGAGCAGGGCCCGCTGCATGAAGGGGTAGTCGAGCAGCTCGATCATCGGTGCGTCCCGGGGTTCAGTTCGCTCATGGACAGGCCGGTCCCGATCCCGGCCGGACCTTCCGTGTCGTGGGTGTCGTGGGGGTGGCAGGCGATGTCGTGCAGGGCCTCGGGGTTCCCGACCCGCTCGACCAGCCCTTCGCGCAGGAGGACCGCGCGGTCGATCAGCGGCGCGAACGGTCCCAGCTCGTGCAGGACGAGCAGGACGGAGGTGCCGCGGGCGACCTGTTCGCGCAGCGCCTCGGCGAGTACGTCCTGGCTGGCCAGGTCCATCCCCGCCAGCGGCTCGTCCATGATCAGCAAGTCGGGGGCGCCGGCCAGCGCCCGTGCGATCAGCACCCTCTGGTGCTGGCCGCCGGAGAGCGCGTTGACGGAGTCCCGGGCCCGGTCCGCCATGCCGACCAGTTCCAGGGCGCGGCTCACGGCGGCCTTGTCGGCACGGCCGAGCGGACGCAGCCGGGCGTGCGCGAGGCGGCCCGAGGAGACCACCTCCCGCACGGTCGCGGGGACGCCCGCCGCCGCCGTGGAGCGCTGCGGCACGTAGCCCACGCGGCGCCAGTCGCGGAAGCGGGCGAAGGGGGTGCCGAACAGTTCGAGTTCGCCGTCTGTGAGCGGCACCTGCCCGATGACGGTGCGGATCGCCGTGGACTTGCCCGAGCCGTTGGCGCCGAGCAGGGCGACGACCTCGCCGCTGTCCATGGTCAGGTCGATCCCGCGCAGTACGGTGCGGCCCCCCAGCGTGGCTGCGGCGTCGCGCAACGACATCACGGTCTGCGGTGCGGCCGGTGCGGCCATGTGACGGGCCTTCCTCGACGAGGGTGCTTGCGGACGGTCCGGGTTCGGATGATTCGGCGGTCGGGGATTCGGGCGGTCGGGGATTCGGGCGTTCGGGGGCGGCGGGCTGTCCGGCGGTGCCGCCCGGCGGTGTCTCAGCCGGCTCCGAGGGCGGTGCGCAGCGAGATCAGGTTCCGGCGCATCACCGAGAAGTAGTCCTGGCCCTTCTCGACGGTCTCCACGGGGCTGAGTACCCCGGTCTTGAGGTTGAGATCGCCCGCGAGGGTCTTCGCCGTCCTGTCGCTGGCGCTCGACTCGAAGAAGACGGTGTCGACGTCGTCGGCCTTCGCGATCTTGTGCAGCTCCTTCATGCGCGCCCCACTGGGCTCGGCGTCGGGATCCACACCGGTGACGGCGGCCTCGTGCAGCCGGTAGCGCTCGGCGAGGTAGCCGAAGGCGGCGTGCGTGGTGATGAAGGTGTCCGTCTTCTTCGTCTTCAGCCCGCTCCGGTACTCCTCGTCCAGTGCGAGGAGCCGTTTGCGCAGGTCGGAGGCGTTCTTCCGGTACGCGGACCTGTGGGCCGGGTCGGCCTTCGCGAGCTTGTCGCCCACCCCTCGGGCGATCTCGGCGTAGCGGACGGGGTCGAGCCACACGTGCGGGTCGCCGCCCTGCCCGCCGCCGGCGGAGTGGTCGTGTCCGTGGTCCTCCCCGTGCCCGTCCTCGCCGTGCACCTCTCCGCCGTGCTTCTCCAGTTCGGTGAACGAGGTCGCCTCGGCGACGTGCTCCGGCTCGGCCTGCTGCACGCCCTCGTCCACGGCGGGCTGCAGGCCCTTGAGGTAGACGACCAGGCCGGCCTCGCTGAGACGTGCCGTCTGCCGGGGACTGAGTTCCAGGTCGTGCGGCTCGGTGCCCGGCTTGGTCAGCGACTCGACCTCCACGTGCTCCCCGCCGATCTGCTGGGCGAGGAACTGCATGGGGTAGAAGGAGGCGACGACGTTGAGCTTCCCGTTCTCCTCCTTCCCACCGCCGCTGAGGCCGCACCCGGCGAGCGTGAGCCCGCAGAGGCCGAGCGCGGTGACCGCCGAGGCGGTGCGTATGAGAGGGCGGGAAGCGTTCATGACACTCATTTTCAAGCTAGTTGGAAACGATTGTCAAATGATGTGCGACGTGCTCCCGCTCACTACGGGGGTTTTCGCCGTCCGCGTGCGGCCGCCGGGGAGCCGTTGCAGGAATCCCGCACGGATACCGCACCGATCGCGGTACCGATTTGATCCGGCCCCCTCATGGATCGGTAACCTGAAGTATTCCGTCCGCCGTTGATGAAGAGAGCACTGTGGCCGCCGACAAGATCGACACAATCGTCAGCCTGAGCAAGCGCCGTGGCTTCGTGTACCCGTGCAGTGAGATCTACGGAGGCTCGCGTGCCGCCTGGGACTACGGGCCCCTCGGCGTCGAGCTCAAGGAGAACATCAAGCGCCAGTGGTGGCGCGCCATGGTCACCTCGCGCGACGACGTGGTCGGCCTCGACTCGTCCGTCATCCTGGCCCCCCAGGTGTGGGAGGCATCAGGTCACGTCGCCACCTTCACCGACCCGCTGACCGAGTGCACCTCGTGCCACAAGCGGTTCCGTGCCGACCACCTGGAGGAGGCGTACGAGGCCAAGCACGGGCGGCTTCCGGCCCAGGGCCTCGCCGACGTCAACTGCCCGCACTGCGGGAACAAGGGCGCCTTCACCGAGCCCAAGCAGTTCTCCGGCCTGCTCTCCACGCACCTCGGCCCCACCCAGGACGCGGGTTCGGTCGCCTACCTGCGGCCCGAGACCGCGCAGGGCATCTTCACCAACTTCGCGGCCGTGCAGCAGACTTCGCGCAAGAAGCCGCCGTTCGGCATCGCCCAGACGGGCAAGTCGTTCCGGAACGAGATCACGCCCGGCAACTTCATCTTCCGCACCCGCGAGTTCGAGCAGATGGAGATGGAATTCTTCGTCAAGCCGGGCGAGGACGAGAAGTGGCACGAGTACTGGATGCAGCAGCGCTGGAACTGGTACGTCGACCTCGGCATCAGCGAGGAGAACATCCGCTGGTACGAGCACCCGCAGGAGAAGCTCTCCCACTACTCGAAGCGCACCGCCGACATCGAGTACCGCTTCAACTTCGGCGGCAGTGAGTTCTCCGAGCTCGAAGGCGTCGCCAACCGCACCGACTTCGACCTCACCGCGCACTCCAAGGCCTCCGGCCAGGACCTCTCCTACTTCGACCAGGAAGCGGGCGAGCGCTGGGTGCCGTACGTCATCGAGCCGGCGGCCGGCGTGAACCGGGCGATGCTCGCCTTCATGCTCGACGCCTACGTCGAGGACGAGGCGCCCAACGCCAAGGGCAAGCTGGAGAAGCGCACCGTCATGCGGCTCGACCCGCGGCTCGCGCCCGTCAAGGTCGCCGTGCTGCCGCTCTCCCGCAACGAGAAGCTTTCGCCGAAGGCGCGCGGCCTCGCCGAGGCGCTCCGCAAGAACTGGAACATCGACTTCGACGACGCGGGCGCGATCGGCCGCCGCTACCGCCGCCAGGACGAGATCGGCACCCCCTTCTGCGTCACCGTCGACTTCGACACCCTCGACGACAACGCCGTCACGGTGCGCGAGCGGGACACCATGAAGCAGGACCGCATCTCGCTGGACCAGATCGAGGGCTACCTCGCCGGGCGCCTGCTGGGCTGCTGAGCCACGCGACCTGAGGGGCCGGCTCCGTCGCAGGACGGAGCCGGCCCGCTCCGTTTCCTTCCGCTTCCCGTCGGTCCCGCCGTGCCCGTCGGTCCCGCCGTCAGGCCTCGGCCTGCCCCTGACCCGCCTCCTGCGGCTCCCGCGTCTCCCCGACGGGCGCGCCGAAACCGCTGGTGTCCAGCTCGACGTCGAACGGCGCCGGGAGGCGCAGCGTCTTTCCGAACGGCACGGTGGTACGGGAGCTGTAGCCCTTCTCGGACGGCGCCCAGAACACGGTGGCGGACTCCTCCCGCATGTCCAGGAGGAGGTAGACGGGGACGCCGGAAGCGCCGTAGACGGTCGCCTTGTCTCCCCAGTCGGTGCCGTACGTCGAGTCGCTGGTGAGTTCCACGGCCATCGTGAGTGCTTCACCGTCGACGTATCGCTTCGCGGTGCTGAACGCCTTCCGCGCGGCGACGTAGACGTCCGGTCCGTACGCGCGCTGCTGACCGGGGAAGGCGAAGAGGAAGGGGGCGTCGCCGCAGGTATCCCCTTCGGGAACGCAGTCCCGCACCTGCTCCCGTACGGACTCCATCACCTGGAAGTAGTAAGCCTTCGACCACGGCGACACGACGATGCTCCCCCTGATGATCTCCGCCCGGTAGCCGTCGGGCACATCCATGCTCAGCAGCGTCCGGCACAGCGCCTCGAACTCGGGCGGGCCGTCGGGGGTCTCTATGGGCGTCGGTCGTTCGAGCATCACAGTCATGATGCGCCTTTCCTCACCGGTGATCCAGTCGTCACCCACCGTAGTCGCCGGGTGTGACAGCCGAGGGGGAGCGGCTGGGGCGGCCGTCGGGCTGCCTTCACACGAGGAGAGCGACCAGACGCGCTGCCTGCCGCTCGACGGTTCCAGGAGGGTTCCGAGCCTCGCCCTGTTCGTCGGACGAGAGCAGGAAGAGCCAGACGAGAGCCAGCAGCCTTCGGTATTCGCGGAGTCGGGCGTGCTCGGCGCCGGTCAGGGCGGAACGGCGCAGGAACGAGCCGGCGTCCAGGGGCCGCTCCACCCACGAGCCCACATGCTCGGTGATCTCCGCCAGTTCGAAGAGGCGGTCGCTGCGCCCGGACTCCTCGAAGTCGACGATCCGCACGCGGGCGCCGTCCCAGAGGTAGTTGGCGAGGTTGCCGTCGCCGGCTCCGAACACCTCCGGGGAGTGCTCCTCGGCCCGCGCCGCCCCGTCCGCGAAGACCGAGCCGTCCAGCCACCGCAGGCCCCTGTCCACGGCTGAGGTCACCTCGGCGCTCGCGTGCGTGCGCCGCTGCGAGGCCCACGAGCGGACCGTCGCGGTCAGCTCAACGGGCCGGCCCGGCCTGACGGGCACGCGCGACAGGGCCTCGGGAGGCACCGCCGAGTGGAGCGCGCGTACGGCGTCGGCCAGAGCCGTCAGGCGGCGCTCGTCCAGGGGCTTCCCGCGCAGGGGCTCTCCCGGCAGGCGCGACATCACGACGACCGGCGCGGACGGGACGAGACGGGCTTGCAGGGGAGCGGGGGCGAGCCCTGGCGCGTGCTCGGCCAGCAGCTCCAGCGCCCGCCACTCCCGCCGGGCCGCCGCCGGGCCGTCCGGACCGCGGAACCGCTTGGTGACGCGGTGCGGTTCCAGGTGGATCGTGTGCCTGCCCATGTGCAGCCGGACCGCGCCGGCTCAGCGGCACAGGCCGCGGAGGACGAGGGCCCGCACCGTGAGGAAGTCGTCCTCGATGCCGGGGCGCGACCACTCCGCGGCGTACACCGGATCGTGGAACCGGGCCGTGGCGTGGAAGACGGCCCTGGCCGCCTCGGAGGCGGAGCCGATCGCGTCGGCGGCGAACACGCCCTCGTCGCGGCCCGCCTCGATGATCTGCGCCAGCTGGCCGACGGCATCCTCGATGTGCCGCTCGACGACGTCGCTCGCCTCCGACGCCAGCACGGTGTACGTCGCGAACAGTTCCGGGTCGTCGCCGGCCTTGTGGCGCTTGGCCTCGAAGAGTGTCGTCAGCCACCGGTCGAGCTGCTGCCCGGCCGGGCCCGCCCCGGACACGACGGACTTCAGCTGCTCGCCCGTACGGTCCAGCCAGCGCTGTGTCACGGCCGCCCGCAGAGCGGCCTTGGTGCGGAAGTGGCGGTACACGCTGCCATGGCTGACGCCGAGAGCGCGGGCCACGTCCACCACAGTGGCCTTCCCCGGCCCGTAACGGCGCAGCACGTCCTCGGTGGCCTCCAGGATGCGCTCCGGTGTCAACGCTTCAGCCACTGTCCGGCCCCCTGCTCTCGCTGTTGTGGCTACGTGCCGCTGTGCGACCGCTTCTCGCTGTCCAGAAGCGCCATCTGCTCGGCCGGATAGCGCTCCCCGGCTGCGGAGCCCGCGGGCACGGCACGTTCGATGGCGCGGAGATCGTCGTCGTCGAGAGTAACCGCCGCCGCCGACAGAGACTCAGCCAGCCGCTGCCGCGTCCGGGCCCCCAACAGCGGGACGATCTGCGGACCCTGGGCGAGCACCCAGGCGATCGCGAGCTGCGCGACGGTGACGCCCTTGCCCTTCGCGATCTCGCGCAGCGTCTCGACGAGTCCGAGGTTGTGCTCGAGGTTGTCGCCCGAGAAGCGGGGGCTGCGACTGCGGAAGTCCCCCTCGGGCAGGCTGCGTCCGGCTGACCAGTTTCCGCTGATCAGGCCGCGCGAGAGGACGCCGTACGCCGTGACGCCGATGCCCAGTTCGCGGCAGACAGGCAGGATCTCCGCCTCGATCTCCCGGGAGATCAGCGAGTACTCGATCTGGAGGTCGCTGATGGGAGCCGTGGCGGCGGCCCTGCGGATGGTGTCAGCGCCCACCTCGGAGAGGCCGATGTGCCGCACGTGGCCCGCCTGTACCAGCTCGGCCACAGCGCCGACGGTCTCCTCGACCGGGACGTCGGGGTCGAGGCGGGCCATCCGGTAGATGTCGATGTGGTCCGTGCCGAGGCGCTGAAGCGAGTAGGCAGCGAAGTTCTGCACGGCCGCCGGGCGGCCGTCGACCCCGAGGAAACCGCCCTCGATCGTCCGGAGAGCGCCGAACTTGACGCTGAGCAGGGCCTGTTCACGGGCGGCGGCGGGAGCTGTGCGGAGGGCCTCGCCGATCAGGAGTTCGTTGTGGCCCATGCCGTAGAAGTCGCCGGTGTCGAGGAGGGTCACGCCGGCGTCGAGGGCTGCGTGGACGGTGGCGACGGACTCGGCGCGGTCCGCGGGGCCGTAGAGCGCCGACATGCCCATGCAGCCGAGTCCGAGGGCGGAGGTACGGGGGCCGTGAGTGCCGAGAGCGCGTGTCTGCATGACGGGTTCCCTTCGTGTGATGGTGACAAGCTTGGCATGACCGATGACAGATTTCAATATCTGTCATTACAACTCTGCCCTTTGCTAGTGGTCACCCGTCCCGTCGAACTGTCATGTGGCCCGGTCTGCCGGTCTGCCGGTCTGCCGGTCTGCCGGCCGGCCTCGCTGCGCCGTGTGCCCTCGGCTCCGTCCGTACCGTGCTCCCGGCTCTCGTGCCGATGCGGGAGAATGGGCCCCGAGCGCGAGCCAGCCATGGCCGCCCCGCGCTCCGACCACCCGAAGCACGTCTTGGAGGACGCCGACGTCATGACGACGCCGCTCCGTATCGGCCCGCACACCGTCCAGCCCCCCGTGGTGCTGGCGCCCATGGCCGGGATCACGAACGCCCCGTTCCGGACCCTGTGCCGGGAGTTCAGCGGCGGCAAGGGGCTCTTCGTCAGCGAGATGATCACGACGCGCGCACTCGTCGAGCGGAACGAGAAGACGATGCAGCTCGTGCGTTTCGACGGCAGCGAGCGTCCGCGGTCGATCCAGCTGTACGGCGTCGACCCGGTGACCGTCGGCAAGGCGGCGCGCATGATCGCCGACGAGGACCTCGCCGACCACATCGACCTCAACTTCGGCTGCCCGGTCCCCAAGGTCACGCGGAAGGGCGGCGGTTCGGCCCTCCCGTACAAGCGGCCGCTGCTGCGCGCCATCCTGCACGAGGCCGTGGGCAACGCGGGCGGGCTGCCGGTGACGATGAAGATGCGCAAGGGCATCGACGACGGCCACCTGACCTATCTGGACGCCGGCCGCATCGCCGTCGACGAAGGCGTCACCGCGATCGCACTGCACGGGCGTACCGCGGCACAGCACTACGGCGGGACGGCCGACTGGGACGCCATCGCCCGTCTCAAGGAGGCCGTGCCCGAGATCCCGGTGCTGGGCAACGGCGACATCTGGTGTGCCGAGGACGCGCTGCGGATGGTCCGCGAGACGGGATGTGACGGAGTCGTCGTCGGCCGCGGCTGTCTGGGGCGGCCGTGGCTCTTCGCCGACCTCGTCGCGGCGTTCGAGGGTGCGGGGGAGGAGGCGTACGCGCGTCCCGCCTTCGGCGAGGTCGCCCGGACGATGCTGCGGCACGCCACGCTGCTCGGGGAGTGGCTCGGCGACGAGGCCCGCGGCGTCATCGACTTCCGCAAGCACGTCGCCTGGTACACCAAGGGTTTCTCCATCGGTTCGCAGGCGCGGCAGCGTCTCGCCGTCACCTCCTCGCTGGAGGAGCTGGCCGGACTGCTGGACGGTCTCGATCTGGACCAGCCGTGGCCGCAGGGCGCCGACGGCCCCCGCGGCCGTACGCACAGCCGCAACCGGGTGGTGCTCCCCGACGGCTGGCTGGACGACCCGTACGAGTGCGGTCGAGGAGTCGGCGCCGACGCGGAGTTGGACACCTCGGGCGGCTGAACCCCGCCCCCGCCCCCGCCCGTACCGTTGCGTCGTTTCGGGCAGACGGAGCGGCGAACGGTCAGTGGTGCCAGGCGTGGCCGCCGACGTTGCGGATCATGCGCTGGAGGACCTTGAGGGTCTGGACGTACTCCTCATCGGCGATCCCGTCGTGGATCCGCGCGCGCAACGACCGCTGCAGCCGGGCCAGTTCGCCGTGGAGTTGGGCGCCCTCCGCGGTGATGCGCAGCCGTTCGGCGCGGTCCTGCTCGGCCCATCCCCGGGCCACGACGGAGTCCATCTCCGAATCCAGGAGCCCGCCCACGTCCAGGTAGCCGCCGAGGACGGCCGTCAGCTCCTCGCGTGTGCGCCCGTCCCCGGCGTCCGCGAGCTGCGCGAGGACCCACCACTGCGGCTGCGTGACGCCGTGCCGTCCGAGTGCCTCGCGGATGTGCCCGACGACGGCCTTGTGCGCCGCCCAGCTCCAGTAGCCGATCGGCTGCCCGGCCAGCTCGCCGTCCGGGTGTGAGTACCGGATGTCCGTGTCGGACGACTTCATGGTCCGTCCCCGCCTTCCGCGTTGCGCTGCGCGGCGCCGTGCACCGCTCGACGGGGACGAACCTAGAAGTTGAACTCAGGTTGAGGTCAAGACGATGTGCCGGGGGCCGGGCGTGTGCCCTCCCGCGTGCGCTCTCCGGCGCCGCGGACCACCGGCTGCCGTGGTCTGCGCCGGCCGGCGAATGGCGTCAGCCACCCGCCGACTCGCCCGGCTCCAGCCGGAATCCGACTTTCAGGCCGACCTGGTAGTGCTCGATCTGCCCGTCCTCGATGTGCCCGCGCACCTCGGTCACCTCGAACCAGTCCAGGTGGCGCAGGGTCTCCGAGGCGCGGCTGACGGCGTTGCGGATGGCTGCGTCGACGCCGTCGTGCGACGTGCCGACGATCTCGGTCACCCGGTAGGTGTGATTGCTCATGCTGGTCTCCGCTGACGTGGGCCGAAACTCCGTCCTACTCCTGTGCCCCGATACCGCTCTCTTAGGGCAGCCGGAGGTCCTTTGCGGCCCGGACGCCGGCAGGGAGCGCCGACTCCCGGCACCGCCCGGCCCCCTCGCGGACGCGTCCGCCCGGAGCCGCGGGGCGGACGCGCAGACGTGCGCCCCCGGCCGGAGGGGGAGCCGGCCGGGGGCGGTCACGGAAGAGGGCGCCGAGGTGTCAGGTGCTCGGCAGGCCCTCCACCGCGGTGAGCAGCGCGAGCGGAGTTGCCGCCGCCCACGCCTGCGGGGAACAGGCATGCGGATACGGCACGGGATCGGAGTGATCGGTGCGGGAGTAGCCGGCGAGCACCTCGGGAAGCCGGTAGTCCTGCGTGGCCGCTGCCGCGACCATGCCCCGCGCCAGCTCCAGGGCCTGCTCGCGCATGCCGTAGCGGGCCAGTCCCAGCGCGATGAGGGCGTTGTCGTGCGGCCAGATGCTGCCCCGATGGTAGGAGAGCGGGTGGTACGGGGCCTGTCCGGACGCCACCGTGCGCACCCCCCAGCCGGAGAAGAAGTCCGGTTCGAGCAGCCGCCGGCCCACCGCTTCGGCCCTGTCCTGGCCGAGGATGCCCGACCACAGCAGATGGCCGGCGTTGGACGCCAGTACGTCCGCGCGGAGCCCCGAGTCGTCGCGGGCGAGCAGCGGGAAGTCGTGGTCCGGCATCCAGAAGTCGGCCTCGAAGCGCTCGCGGAGAGCGGCCGCCGCCTTCGCCAGACGTTCCGCGTACGAGGCGTCGTGCCAGACCGTGCGGGCCAGTTCGGCCGTGCGCACCAAAGCGTCGTAGGCGTAGCCCTGCACCTCGGCGACCATGACCGCGCCGGTGGGGCGGGTGCCGTCCGTGGTGCACACCGCGCCGGGCGAGTCCTTCCAGTTCTGGTTGGCGAGGCCGCCCTCGTGGGCGTGGTAGGCGAGGTAGCCGTGGCGCTCCAGACCCCCGTGTTCGAACATCCACTCGACGGCTGCGCGTGCCTGCCGCTCCAGCCTGAGGGCCAGCGGCCGGTCGGCCGCGGAATCCGCCGCGCCCCCGCTCTGCGTCCGCTCGTGGTGAGCGCTCAGCAGGACCAGGAAGAGGGGCGTGGAGTCGACGGTGCCGTAGTAGCGCCCGTACGGAACCTGGCCGAAGTAGGCGAGTTCGCCGTGCCGGACCTCGTGGACGATCTTGCCGGGCTGTGCGAGGCGTTCGGGCTCGTCCCGCTCAGCCTGCGTCGCCGCGAGCGCCAGCAGTGTCGCCTCGGCCAGCTCCGGGCGGTAGGGGAGGGCGAAGAGGGAGGTGAGGAGGGAGTCGCGGCCGAAGAGGGTCAGGAACCAGGGGACGCCGGCGCCGGGGACGAGGACCGTCCCCCCGTCCGGGTCGGGCGCGGCGACACGCAGTCCGGCCAGATCCACCAGCCCCTGCTCGCACGCCTGGGACAGCTCCGGCCAGCCGGTGCCCCGGGACGGAACGGGATCGGCCGAAGTGAACTCGGCGGTACGGGTCCGGAGCATCGAGACGACGGATGCCGGGTCGAACGTGTCCGGGGTGCCGCGCGAGCCCGTCTCCCGCTCGCTCCGCGAACCCTGCACTCCTTCCTGCGCGGGGGCGGCCGGAGCGGGGCGAGCGGGCGCACGCTCCGCGGCCCCGTGCGGATGGGCCGTGACGCACAGCCTCAACTCGGCCGTGCCGTGCGGCGGAAGCTCCAGCGACCAGCTCAACTGCCGTGCGGGCCCGCCGGTCTCCTCCACCGCGTCGGGCGCCGGTTCCGCGACGACCGTCGTACGGGAGTGCCACTCGCCCCGCCGGTAGCCGAACTCGACTCCGTCCGGGCGGGCTTCGCGTGTGCGGGTGGTGTGCGGCTTGTCGTAGAAGCGGTGGTCGGAGCGGAGTTCGAACTGGTCCGCGAAGTCCGCGTCGACGGTGAGGGCGAGCCGGGTCGCGACGGTTTCGCCGAGGTTGCTGGTGAGCCGGAGGCGTTCGGTCAACACGCCGTTTACGACTGCCTGTTCGCGGAAGACGGTGTAGGCGGGCGGTTCCTCACGGGTCCCGTGCGGGGTGAGAACGGCGCCGCCGCTGCCGTGGTCCGTCGCGGGCACCAGGACGGCGGGGGCGGCGCCGTCGACGGTCAGCTGCCAGCGGCTGAGATGCCGGGCGTCCCGTTCGAACAGGCCCTCGGGGACGGTGCCTTCGGACTGCGCGCTGGGCAGCGCCCCGTGGGAACCGTTGACGTCACCGGAGGGGCCCAGCACCGCGAAGGTGCCTTCGTGGACGAGCAGACGGTGCTCGGTCGCATTCACAGGTTCATGGTCCTTTCGGACTCGTTCGGCACGGACTCTGGTCGTGTCATTCACGTGAACTCGCTCCGGTGAACCTCTGCTTCGCCGGCGGCGCCGGAATCCGGCCGCCCGAGAAGGTCCAGTGCGAGGGCCGCGGTCCAGCTGAAGTCGCGCGTGCCGCGCCCCGCCCCGCTGTACGGGTCGAGGTATTCGGCGAAGTTGGACGTGACGGCCGCGTCGAGCACGTCGGCGCGCAGCCCGTCCGCCCGCTCCGTCTCGCCGACGCTCCGGAGCCCGCGCTCCAGAAGCCAGTTGACGTTGAACCAGGCCGGGCCCCGCCAGTAGCGGTACGGGTCGAAGGCCGGTCCGTCCAGGTCGTAGCTCGGCACCAGCCGCACCCTCGTGCCCAGGCCGAAGTGCTCACCCGTGACGGTGCGCAGCAGGGCGCCGGTGATCTCCCCGGGCAGGCCGGGCGCGATCAGCGGGAGCAGCCCGGCGACGCTGCGCACGTCCATCAACTGCCCGCCCGTCCGGCCGGATCCAGCGGCTCCTTCGGCGGGGGCCGCGCGCAGGTCCCGGCAGAGGAACTGGCCCGCCTCGGCGGACCACAGGCGCCGGACGAGCGCTTCCGTGAGGGCCTCGGCGTGGTCGCGGTGCGCCCGGGCTCCGGCTTCGTCGCCGAGTTCGCGGCAGATGGCGGCGAGGGCGTACCCCGAGGCGACGAACAGGGCGTTGAAGGAGGGGTCTTCGACCGCGAAGCTGTGCGGCGCCTTCGCGTCCCGGTAGCCGTGGTCGCGGTAGTCGGCCGAGAGGCGCACGTACCGGCCGTAGTCCAGGTCGGTGGGACGGTCGGCGGCGGCTCCGTGGGTCAGGTCGGCGCGCCGGAACGAGTCCGGCGGAGCTGGTGTGACGCGTTCCAGGGGGCCGTCCCAGCAAGGGCTGTTGTCCATGCCGGCCTCCCACGGGTGGACGATCGCGGCGAGACCGCCGCCGTCCAGGTCGCGGTGGTCCGCGAGGTAGCGGTGCCACGCGGCGAGGCGCGGGGCCACCCTGGCCAGGAAGCCGCGCCGGCGGGACGCCCCGGGGTCGGACTCGTGCACGAGCCAGGCGGCGAGTGCGTGCACAGGCGGCTGGACGATGCCCGAGGTCTCCGTGGCGCGCGGCGCCCCCGCGCCGGCGCCCGCCGTGGAGGTGCGCCAGAAGTCGGGGCCGGGGAAGTACGCGTCGAGCGGCACACGCGGGTTGAAGACGATGTGCGGCACACGTCCGTCGTCCCACTGGGCGCTCAGCAGCGTCTCCAGCTCGCGCTGTGCCCGAGCCGGGGAGAGGTGGCGCAGCCCGATGGCGATGAACGCCGAATCCCAGCTCCACTGGTGGGGGTAGAGGCCGAGGGAGGGGACCGTCGAGTTGCCCGTCCAGTTGCCGAAGAGCACGCGCCGCGCTTCGCGGCGCAGCCTGGCGCGCCCGGCCGTGCCGAGCGTCCGGCCGGCGGGGGCGCTCGCCCGGCTCTCGGGGGAGCGAGCCCCGGTGCGTACGGCCGCCCGTGCGGCGGCGGACGACGGGCTCATGCGGCAGCCCTGGCGAGGAAGGCCGGTACGGCCGCGACGGCCTCCGCGGCGTCGTCCCCGGTCAGCCGGCACTCGAGGGCGAGGTGGCCGGTGTAGCCGGCTCCTTCCAACGCTCCCAGCCACGCGGGCCAGTCCAGGTGCCCGGCTCCGGGCTGGAAGCGGTTGGAGTCGCTGACCTGGGCGTGGCCGATGTACGGGGCCGCCGCCAGTATCGCCGCGGGCGGGTCGGCTTCCTCGATGTTCATGTGGTAGCTGTCGATGCCGATCCTGACCGAGTCCAGGCCCACCGCGCGGATCAACTCCGCTGCCTGGTCCAGCCTGTTGACCATGTGGTCCTCGTAGCGGTTCAGGGGTTCCAGGAAGAGCGCCACGCCCTCCCGCCGGGCGTGCTCGCCGAGTTCGGTGAGGCCCGCGAGCAGCACGTCGCGGTCCTCCTCCGCGCTGCGGGGAGGCTGGAAGGGCGGCAGGCGGCGGGAGAACATCCCGTACGAGGCGGGGGTCTGGGCGCCGACGCCTCCCAGCTCGCCGATGACCGAGAGCTGGGACTTCATCTGCTCGACGGCGTCGCGGCGCAGGTCCTCGTCGAAGGCGCCGATGAAGTGCAGCATGTCCACGCACACCGTCGGCATCACGACCCCGTCGGCGAGGGCTTCGCGCAGCTCGGGCAGCCGGTCGCGGAGGTGGAAGCCGCCCTTTCCGCGGAGTTCGATCGCGTCGTAGCCCGCGGACTGCGCGAACTCCCATTTCTGCTGGAGGGTCTCCCCTGGGAGGAGCTGTTCCTGGCAGGCGGTACGGAACATGTGGGGCCTTTCACGGTGTGCGGCGGTGCGGCGGTGCGGTGTTGCGGTGGCGCGGGAGGCTCTCGCCTCGTCGACGGTGCGGGCGTCCGGAGCGGCGCGGTCACGTCCTGACGGCCTTCCCGTCACGGGGCGCGGGGGCGTGGACGGCCGGGGGCCCGGCCGACTGCCCGCGTCCGCGCGGCCGTTCAGAACTCCAGGACGATCTGCAGGGCCTCCGCGGGGCGTTCGTCCAGCAGTGTGTAGGCCTCGGCCGCGTCAGCGGCGGGGACGACGTGGCTGACCAGCGGCTCCACTTCGACCTTCCCTTCGGCGACGAGGCGCAGGAAGGTCTGCTGCAGCCGCTCCACGCTCCACCGGCCCGCCAGCTGCTGCGGTACGCCGCCGATCTGCGAGCAGATCAACTGGGCCCGGTTGTGGTGGAATTCGTCGCCGAGACGCAGGCCGGCCGCCTCCCCCTGGTAGAAGCCGGAGGCCACGACCCGGCCGCCGACGGCGACGGAGCGCAGCGCCTCGTGCAGTGCCGGATAGGCGCCGCTGATCTCGATCGCGGAGTCCGCGCCGCGTCCGCCTGTCGCCTCGTGCACCCGCTCGGCGACCTCGTCCTCGCGTGCGTTGAGAGTGATCTCCGCGCCGTGCTCCCGTGCGTGGGCGAGCCGTACGTCGAGGGCGTCGACGGCCGTCACGCGTGCTCCGCTGAGCTGTGCGAGACGCGTGGTCAGCAGACCGATCACGCCCTGCCCGAACACGGCGACGTCCTCGCCGAGATGGATCTCCGCACCGAGCACCGCGTTGTAGGCGATCGCTCCGACGCGGGCGAACGCCCCGGCCAGCGGCTTCAGTCCGCCCGGCAGGGTGTGCCCGGCCATGCGCTCGACGGGGACGACGCCTTCGCTGCGGTGCCCCCAGATGCCCCAGACGAGATCTCCGACGGCGGGTGTCCCGGGCAGGTCCGCCGACTCGGGGGAGACCTCGGTGACTTCGCCGACCTCCGAGTAGCCCCAGCCGGTGACGGGGTAGGCGATGCCGGCCGCCCCCTCGCGGAAGAGCCGTGCCTCGGGGTCCCAAGTGCGGGTCAGGTAGGGGTTGGTGCCGCGGTAGGCGGTCAGCTCCGTACCCGCCGATATGCCCGAGTAGCGCGTACGCACCCGCAGGTGGCCGGGGGGAAGCGGCTCGCTCTCGTGCTCGGCCACCTCGACCTTCCGTGGGCCGGTGAACTGGGCGACTCGCTCCACAACGCACTCCGAAGAACTTGGCAGGGCCCGGCTCGGGGCCGGGCCTCTCGGGTTTCGTCGAAAGTACATGAGAGTTACGTCTTGTGAAAAGACAAAAGTGGTGTTGAGATGCATGCCTGATGAGCGGAAGCAGGTGAGGGGCGAGGCATGCGGATGTGGACGCGGCGTTCGAGGACGAGGCGGTCGGCGGCGGCCGCCGTGGCCGGGGCGCTGTGCGCCGCGCTGCTGGCGGGCTGCTCGGCGAACGCCCAGGCGGGGCCGGGGAAACCGGACGGGAAGATCACGGTCTGGACGCTGGAGAACCTGCCGGCGCGGATGGCGGCCGAGAAGAAGATGATCAGCCGCTTCGAGAAGAAGAGCGGCGTGGAGGTGGATCTCGTCGGGGTCGACGAGGGGCAGCTGCCGCAGCTGATCATGTCGGCGGCCGCGGCGGGCAACCTCCCGGACGTCATCGGCTCGCTCCCCCTCGGCCAGGCCTGGCAGATGCACGGCAACGGGCTGCTCGACACCGAGGGGCCCGCCGAGGTCGTCGAGGACCTGGACCCCGGAACCTTCAACCCCACTGCCCTGAAGCTCACTTCGGACGGCGGCACCCGTCTCTCCGTGCCGTCCGACGCCTGGCTCCAGCTGCTCGTCTACCGCAAGGACCTGTTCAAGAAGGCGGGACTGCCCGCCCCCGACAGCTACGGGAAGATCCTCGAAGCCGCCGAACGTCTCGACCGCGGCCGGATGGACGGCATATCGCTCGCCACCGACCCGGCTGACGCCTTCACCCAGCAGAGCTTCGAGGACCTCGCGCTCGCCAACGACTGCCAGCTCGTCGAGAAGGACGAGGTGGCGCTGGACTCGCCCGCCTGCAAGCGCACGTTCGAGACCTACGACACCCTCGCCCGCGAGCACGGCGGACGCGGCACGCAGACCGTCGACACCACGCGGGCCACGTACTTCGCGGGCAGGTCACCCATGATGGTGTGGTCCTCCTTCCTGCTCGACGAACTCTCCGGCGAGCGCGCGGACGTCGTGCCCAGCTGCCCCGAGTGCAAGAAGGACCGCGCCTTCCTCGCGGAGAACAGCGGCATCACCACGGCCCTCAAGGGCCCCGACGGCGAGAAGCCCGTCCAGTTCGGCGAGATCACCTCGTGGGCGATGACGAAGAGCGCCGAGACCGAGGCGTCCAAGACCTTCATCACGTACATGCTCAGCAGCGGCTACGAGGACTGGTTCGGGATGGCGCCCGAAGGCAAGATCCCGGTCCGCGAGGGCACCCCCGAAGACCCGGACAAGTACCGGGAGGCGTGGCGTTCCAGCCGGCTGGGCGTCGAGGCCACCAACCGCAAACCCCTGAACTCCATCTACTCCGACGCGCTGCTGGACCAGCTGACGGACGGCGTCAGCGCCATGCGCAGGTGGGGCTTCCAGCAGGGGGAGGGCGCCCTCGTCGGAGCCACCAACGGCGAACTGCCCGTCCCCAAGGCCGTGTCGGCGATGACCAGCGGCCAGACCTCGCCGGGCGAGGCCGCCCGGGAGGCACAGGACGAGGTCGACGCCCTGCGCCGGTCCCTGGAGTGAACCGGCGCCCGAGCCGCCATCCGGTCCCCCTTACGTACGGCCGACGAGGTCCGCACACACCCGAGGTACGCACACCATGACGCACTCCACGACGAGAGAAACGGACGGCGCCCCGCAGCCCGCCGGCCGTCCCGAGGGGGACGGCGCCGGGGACGGGCGGGACGGAGGACGCCCCGGCGGCACGGCACCGCGCGGGCGGCGCGGCCCGCTCACGGCGGCGCGCCGGGAGAACCGCGCGGGCCTGGCCTTCGTCACCCCCACCCTCGTGGTGGTCGGGGTCGTGGTCGTCCTGCCCATCCTGTGGACGGTCCTCCTGGCCTTCCAGGACGCGAGACTCGTCGACATCCAGGACATGGGCCTGCTGGGCAGCTGGACGCTGGACAACTTCGGCGCCGTCTTCGGCTCTCCCGGCTTCTGGGCGAGCCTGTGGACGACGCTCCTCTACACGGTCGGCGCGACGGCCGGCTCCATCCTCCTCGGCCTGATCGCCGCCCTCGCCCTGCGCGAGCCCTTCCGCGGACGCGGACTGCTGCGCGGCTCGATGCTGCTGCCCTACGTGGCGCCCGTCGTCGCCGTGGCCTTCGTCTGGGAGATCGCGCTCAGCCCGCAGTTCGGCGTCATCAACGAGTGGGGCGCCGAACTCCTCGGCTGGGACGACCCGGTGGCCTTCCTCTCCACCCGCTCCTACGAAGTCGCCCTGTTCGGGCTGCACTTCGAGATACCGCTGGCGCTGCTGACCGTCGTCGCCTTCGAGACCTGGCGCTACTTCCCCTTCGCCTTCCTCTTCCTGCTGGCCCGGCTCCAGGCCGTACCGGACGGACTCGAGGAGGCGGCGAAGGTCGACGGCGCCGCTCCCACCCAGCGCTTCCGCCACGTGCTGCTGCCGCAGCTGATGCCCGTCATCGCGCTGCTGTGCGTGCTGCGCTTCATCATGACGTTCAACAAGTTCGACGACATCTACCTGCTGACCGGCGGCGGTTCCGGCACCGACGTCGTGGCGGTCCGCGTCTACGACTTCCTCACCGCACGCTTCGACGTGGGAGCCGCGGCGGCCCAGGCCCTCGTGCTGGCAGTGGTCCTCATGGTGCTGCTCGGCCTGTACTTCGCGTTCTTCGGCAGGAAGGTCCAGGAGGAATCATGAGCGAGGCACGCAGCCAAGTCCCCTTCAGCCGGGCGCAGTTCGAAGAGCGCCTGTTCGGGGTGGTGCGCTGGGTCGTGATCGCCTTCCTGGCCGTGATCACGCTGGCGCCCTTCTACTACATGGTGCTGCTGTCGGTGAAACCCATCGACGCACTGCTCCTCGACCCCGGCCGGCTCTGGGTCAGCGCGAAGGAGTTCACGCTCAGCACGTACGAAGAGGTGCTCAAGCCGACGTCGGAGGGCGGCCAGGGCTTCCTCGACATGCTCTCCAACTCGGCGCTCGCGTCCATCGGAGCCGTCGTCCTCACGATGCTCGCCGCGATCCCCGGCAGCTACGCCGTGAGCCGGCTGCGCTTCTTCGGCGGACGGCACGTCAGCGCGCTCTTCCTCGCGGTCTACCTCTTTCCCGCGACGCTGCTGGCCGTGCCGCTGTTCGTGATGTTCGCGCGGATGGGGCTCCAAGGGAGCCTCGTGGGCCTCGCGATCGTCTACATCGCGCAGACCGTGCCCGTGTCGATCTACATGATGAAGAACTACTTCGCCACCATCCCGTTCAGCATCGAGGAGGCGGCGGCGCTCGACGGCTGCTCGCGGCTCCAGATCATCCGCAAGGTCGTACTGCCGCTCGCCGCACCGTCGTTGATGGCGACCGGCCTGTACATCTTCATGATCGCCTGGAACGAGTTCCTCTTCGCGCTGCTCTTCCTCGCCGCGACCCCGGAGAGCTGGACGGTCTCCCTCGGCCTCCAGCAGCTCGCCAACGGCGTCGAGGTGTCCAAGACCGTGCTGATGGCAGGATCGGTCGTACTGACCATCCCCGTGGTCGTCCTCTTCCTCGCCGCGGAGCGGCTGCTGACGGAGGGCCTGACCAGCGGCGCGGACAAGAGCTGAGGAGCAGATGACCGGGAACCAGGCCAGCGCGGGGCATCTGCTGCGCCTCATCCGGGAGGGCAAGGCCACCACACGCGGCGCCCTCCTGAGAGCCACCGGGCTCTCCCGGTCGACCGTCGGGCACCGCCTCGACCAGCTCTTCGCGGCCGGCTGGCTGCGGGAGGGCGACACAACGCCGGTCGAGGCGCCGACGGGCGGACGGCCCTCCACACGGCTGGAGTTCGACACGGACCACGCCGTCGTCCTCGCGGCCGACCTCGGTACGCGCGACGCCAACGCGGCCGTGACCGACCTCGCCGGAAACGTCCTCGCGGAACACGCCGGGCCGATGCTGCTCGCGGACGGCCCCGAGCGCGTACTGGACCGGCTGGCGCGGTGGTTCGCGGAGCTGCTGGAGCGCAGCGGCACCCCGCGCCACCGGGTGTGCGGCGTGGGCCTGTCCGTGCCAGGGCCCGTGGACTGGGCGTCCGGCCTGGTCGTGCAGCCGCCCATCATGCCGGGCTGGGACGCGTACCCGATACGCGAACGGCTCCAGGAGGCCTGCTCCCGCCACATCCCGGGCGTCCCCGAACCGGTGCCCGTGCTCGTCGACAACGACGCCAACCTGATGGCCTACGCCGAGCACCGGGCAGGCCACCGCGACTGCGCCGCGTTCGTGCTCGTGAAGGTCTCCACGGGGATCGGCGCGGGCGTCGTCGCCGACGGCCGCCTCTACCGCGGCATCGACGGCGGCGCGGGCGACATCGGGCACATCCGGCTCCACGACTGCCCGGACGCGCTGTGCATGTGCGGCTCCTACGGCTGCCTCGCCGCCGTCGCCAGCGGACGCGCCCTGGCGGAGCAGCTGGCGGAGGCGGGCATCGAGACGTCGTCGGTGGCAGGCGTACGCGAGCACCTGGCCGCGGGCCAGCCGGACGCGGTGCGCCTCGCGCGGGAGGCGGGCAGGCGGGTCGGGGCGGTGCTGGTCACGGTCGTCACCCTGCTCAACCCGGGAGTGCTGATGATCGCGGGCGACCTCGCGGGCACCCCGTTCCTCACGGGCGTTCGGGAGTTGCTGTACCAGCGGGCGCTGCCCCGCAGCACCTCCCACCTGAACGTGGTCACCTCCCGGCTCGGGGAGCGCGCGGGGCTGACGGGAGCCGCCGCCGTGGTCGTCGAGGACCTCTACTCCCCGGACCGCGCCGACGCCCGCCTGGCCGCGCTCGAAGCGTGAAGCCCACCCGGCCTCCGAACTGCCCGAACCCCCCGACTCCCCGCCGGGGGAGGCCCGACGGAAGGACACCCCAATGACCGCTCCCTGGACGGACGATCCGATACGCGTCGGCCTCGTCGGGGCCGGCCCGTGGGCGCGGGCCATGCACGCCCGCATGCTGGCAGCGGGTCCGGAGACCGCCCTCGTCTCGGTGTGGGCGCGGCGGCCCGAAGCGGCACAGCAGATCGCCGCGGAGCACGGGGCGGCCCCCGCGGCCTCCTTCGACGAACTCCTCGGCTCCTGCGAGGCGGTGGCCTTCGCGGTACCGCCTTCCGTGCAGGCGGAGCTGGCCGTACGGGCGGCGCGGGCGGGCCGCGCGCTGCTGCTGGAGAAGCCCCTCGGACTCGACCTGGCCTCCGCCCGCACGCTCGCCGACGCGGTGGAGGAGAGCGGCGTGGTCTCGCAGCTGGTCCTCAGCAAGCGCTACCACCCCCGAACCCGTGAATTCCTCGCCCGCGCCGGGCAGTTGAAGGTCCACGGGGCCCGCTCCTGCTTCCTGCACGGCGCTTTCCTGGGGGGCGAGATGGCAACCGGCTGGCGCCTGGAGCACGGTGCTCTGCTCGACCTCGGTCCGCATCTGCTGGACCTGCTCGACATGGCGGTCTCGCCCATCGCCTCGGTCCGGGCGACGGGCGACGCGCGCCGCTGGATGGAGCTGTCGTGCGAGCACGAGAACGGCGCCGTCAGCCAGGCGTCGCTCTCCGGCGCGGTGCGGCTGCCGCGGGCCCTCACGCGCGTCGAGCTCTACGGGCAGCACGAGGAACTCGTCTACGACACCGCGGACTTCGACCACGAGGAAGCCTGGCCCGTACTCCGTGGCGAGTTCGCGGCAGCCGTGCGATCGAACCGCTCCTCTGACATCGACGTACGCCGCGGCCTGCGGCTCCAGGAGCTGCTGGCGCAGGCCGCGGGCAGCTCCTCGCCGGGCTCCTGAGCGTCCCGCCGGCCGCGGGCCCCGGTCCGCGCGGGCGGTGGTCGGCTGACCGCCGCGTCCTGATGGGCCCGCCGGTCCGGTCGTGCGGCGGGCTCCGGCGGCCGGGTCTGCTCCGCCGGCTTCACCGAAGGCCGCGAGGGGGCGTGGCACGGGGTGCCTCGCCGTAGCGGGAAGCGTCCGCATCGTGAGATTTACCGGTCCCTCGTAGGCGTGATTCTCGCCACCTTGATAAGGGTCACGCTCATATGAGCGCTCACTTGTGCGGTCCATGTCTCCAAGGAGCGACCCCGTACTTTACCCGGCCTAGATTCACCTCCCGAAGCCCGGTCTCACCGAGAGTGGTGGATTCCGTTTCGCTGCTTCCGCTGCGCATCGGTCACTTCGACTTGTGGAGCCGGCCTCTGAGGCCAGACGGGACAGCCGCCGCCTTCGATCCCCGGGCGGACGGGTGGTTACCGCCCTTTGGCGCATTGCCGGACGTACCTCTGCGCCTTGGATCTGGGTACGCTCCCCGCCGTCAGGGCAACCGTCCACGAGGGGTCGAGTCCGGTGCCGGATCAGGATGCAGCGCAGAAGTTCGTCTACGACTTCACAGAGGGCAACAAGGACCTCAAGGACCTCCTCGGCGGGAAGGGGGCCAACCTCGCCGAGATGACCAACCTCGGTCTCCCGGTGCCACCGGGGTTCACCATCACCACCGAGGCGTGCAAGGTCTACCTCGCGAGCGGTTCGGAACCCGCCGAGCTCCGCCAGGAGGTGAGCGCCCATCTCGAGGCGCTGGAGCGGAAGATGGGCAAGAGGCTCGGCCAGGCCGACGACCCGCTGCTGGTCTCCGTACGCTCCGGCGCGAAGTTCTCGATGCCCGGGATGATGGACACCGTCCTCAACATCGGGCTCTCCGACGAATCGGTGCACGGGCTCGCCGCGCAGTCCGGCGACGAACGCTTCGCCTGGGACTCCTACCGCCGGCTGATCCAGATGTTCGGCGACACCGTCCTCGGCATGGACGGCGAGGTCTTCTCCGAGGTCCTCGAACAGACGAAGGAGGCCAAGGGGGCCGTCACCGACGTCGAACTGGACGCCGAGGACATGCAGGCGCTCGCGGAGAAGTTCAAGAAGCTGGTGCTCCAGGAGACCGGCCGGGACTTCCCGCAGGACCCCCGCGAGCAGATGGACCTCGCCGTCAAGGCGGTCTTCGACTCGTGGAACGGCCAGCGCGCCAAGCTCTACCGCCGTCAGGAGCGCATCCCCCACGACCTGGGCACCGCCGTGAACGTCTGCTCCATGGTCTTCGGCAACCTCGGCCCCGACTCGGGCACAGGCGTCGCCTTCACCCGCGACCCCGCGACGGGGCAGCAGGGCGTCTACGGCGACTACCTGCAGAACGCCCAGGGCGAGGACGTCGTCGCGGGCATCCGCAACACGGTGCAGCTCGCCGAGCTGGAGCAGCTGGACAAAGCGTCCTACGACCAGCTCATGCAGATCATGGAGACCCTGGAGACGCACTACAGGGACCTGTGCGACATCGAGTTCACCATCGAGCGCGGCAAGCTGTGGATGCTGCAGACGAGGGTCGGCAAGCGCACGGCCGCCGCCGCGTTCCGGATCGCCACGCAGCTGGTCGACCAGGGGCTCATCGACGAGGCCGAGGCGCTGCAGCGCGTCAACGGCAACCAGCTCGCCCAGCTGATGTTCCCCCGCTTCGACAGCAACGGCGGCTTGCGCGACGCCGACCGGATCGGCTGGGGCATCGCCGCCTCGCCGGGTGCCGCCGTCGGCAAGGCGGTCTTCGACTCCTACACCGCGATCAAGTGGTCCCGCAGCGGTGAGAAGGTCATCCTCATCCGGCGGGAGACCAACCCCGACGACCTGGACGGGATGCTCGCCGCCGAGGGCATCCTCACCTCGCGCGGCGGCAAGACCTCGCACGCCGCCGTCGTCGCCCGCGGCATGGGCAAGACCTGCGTGTGCGGCGCCGAGGAGCTGGAGGTCGACACGAAGCGGCGCTGCCTGAAGACGCCCGACGGGCGGGTCGTCGAGGAGGGCGACGTCGTCTCGATCGACGGCTCGACCGGCACCGTGTACGCCGGTGAGGTGCCCGTAGTGCCCTCGCCCGTCGTCGAGTACTTCGAGGGCCGCATGCACGCCGGCGCGGACGACGCCGACGAGCTCGTCAAGGCGGTGCACAGGATCATGGCGTACGCGGACCGCGTCCGCCGGCTGCGTGTCCGCGCCAACGCCGACAACGCCGAAGACGCCGCACGCGCACGGCGGTTCGGGGCCCAGGGCATCGGCCTGTGCCGCACCGAGCACATGTTCCTCGGCGAGCGGCGCAGCCTCGTCGAGAGGCTCATCCTCGCCGACACGGAGGAGGAGCGGGACGAGGCGCTGGAAGCGCTGCTGCCGCTGCAGAAGGGCGACTTCGTCGAGCTGCTGGAGTCGATGGACGGGCTGCCGGTGACGGTCCGCCTGCTGGACCCGCCGCTGCACGAGTTCCTGCCGGACATCACCGAGCTCTCCGTGCGGGTGGCGCTCGCCGAGTCCCGCAAGGACGCGAACGAGAACGACCTGCGCCTCCTCCAGGCCGTGCACCGGCTGCACGAACAGAACCCGATGCTGGGGCTGCGTGGCGTGCGGCTGGGACTCGTGGTGCCGGGGCTGTTCACCATGCAGGTGCGCGCCATCGCGGAGGCCGCCGCCGAACGCAAGGCGGGCGGCGGCGACCCCCGCGCGGAGATCATGATCCCGCTCGTCGGCACGGTGCAGGAGCTGGAGATCGTCCGCGAGGAGGCGGAAGCCGTCATCGCGGAGGTCGAGGAGCGGCACGAGGTGGAGCTCAACCTCACGCTCGGCACGATGATCGAACTGCCCCGCGCGGCACTGACGGCCGGGCAGATCGCGGAGTCGGCGGACTTCTTCTCCTTCGGCACCAACGACCTCACGCAGACCGTGTGGGCCTTCAGCCGGGACGACGTCGAGGCCAGTTTCTTCACGGCGTACCTGGAGAAGGGCATCTTCGGGGTGTCGCCGTTCGAGACGATCGACAAGGACGGCGTGGGCGAACTCGTACGGCGGGCCGTCGAGGACGGCCGCGCCACGCGGCCCGACCTCAAGCTCGGCGTCTGCGGCGAACACGGCGGCGACCCCGAGTCGGTGCACTTCTTCCACGAGGTGGGCCTCGACTACGTGTCCTGCTCGCCGTTCCGCATCCCGGTCGCCCGGCTGGAGGCGGGACGCGCCGCGGCGGACTCCTGACACCGCGGCTTCCGGGCCCGGGCCCGGAAGCCCCCGGCCAGGCCGTTCGCGGGCCTGATCCCCCCAGCCGGCCACCGCCCGCCCACCCTCACCGGCGGCGCACGGCAGGGGACGCGAAAGGGGCGGCACCTGTGCGGAGGTGCCGCCCCTTCATTCTGACCTGTGCCGAAACGGAGACACAGCGAGTGAGTTACGAGAACTACTCTCATTGGCTGTCATCGATTTAGGCCGTTGCCCAGCCCCATGTGCCCTCAGGGCACGGCCAATACCCGACACGTCGGATCAGCAGTGAGCGCCGTGCCCGCGCCCGGAGCGCGGACCTTGGTGAGGATCGATGAGGAGATGTCCGCCGACCTGGCAGTGCTGAAGAGCGCGGGTTTCACCGTGACCGAGGCGCTACGCGAGGGCGTGCGGGTTCTGGCTGAGGTGCGTCGGAACGGATGGGGCATGGGCCTACCGGAGGGGACGCCCCTCGAAAGCGTCGGAGCGCAGATACAGCGAGTGCTCGATGTGGTCCCGGCGAGTGCTCGATGTGGTCCCCGCGCCAGAGGAGGAGGCGCACATCCCGCGGCCGGCTGCCATGTGACAAGGCGCTTCATGACACTCCAACCGCCCAGGGGGCGTGATGCGCATACGACTCCGAGCCGCTGAACTGATGCCCGACAGGGCACAGCAGTTGTGCGACATCAGTGCCACCTGCGGGGCTTCTCACCACCGCAGGGCAGCGTGAAGCACTTGTGCGCCGTGTGACTACCGGTCGGCTGTACAACCGAACTGGGGTGCGACACCGTCGATCAAGGCTCCCGGACTGTGAGCGGCTGACCGCTCGCGTGTGATCAGGGTTAGGAATCGCCATCATCGGCACGCACAGCCATCAGCACGCGTTGCAGGGTGGTGATGCGTGGGTCCCCGTCGGGGCCGTCCTTCTGGGCGAGGTCCAATAGAGTTTCGAGTTCGTGCTGCGCGGCGCGCGGCTGCCCGGCCTCCCACAGCAGTTGGGCTAGTCGGTAGCGTAGGTCCCAGACTGATTCGTGGCCCGCGCCGCGTGTACGTGCCCAGCCCTCTGCCACTTTCTTGAACTCCTTGGCACCTGCTGCTGGCTGCCCCGTCCGGCTCAGGCCTTCGCCGAGGTTCTTGCGCGCTATGAGAGTTTCCGAATGATCAGGTCCTAGTGTGCGTTTCCGACGCTCCACGACGTCATGAAACCGCGGAATGGCCTGTGCGACCCGCCCCTGATTCGCCATCGCCATCGCGAGGTTGTGATTCGTCGTCAGAGTCTCTGGGTGGTCATCTCCAAGGAATCTCTGGCATGCATCTAGAGCATCGCAGTACTCCGCCTCTGCTTCGGCGAACCGCTGTTGAGCGCTGAGCAGAAAGGCTAGGTTGCCCCAGATGAACAGGGTCAGGCGATGCTTGAGCCCCAGGACACGGGCGCTTGCTGACAGGAGTTCGCGGTACGCGGCTTCGGCTTCGGTGACGGCTCCCCTGTCGTCCAAAATGCGGGCGAGGGAATGCCTCGTGGCCAGTGTCTCGGGATGCTCGGGGCCGAGCCGACGCTCCTGGATTTTCAGAATCGCCGAATGCTCCTTCTCCGCTTGGTCGAGGTTGCCCTGTTTGCGCAGTGCTACAGCGAGGTTGTGGCGTAGCGTCAGCACGAGGGGCTGATCGTTGGAGTGCTTGCTGGCGGCATCCTTAAGAGCCTCGCGGTAGACCAGGATTGCTTCTTCAATCTTTCCGAAGTCCTTCAGGGTGACTCCGAGACTATTGCGGGCAGTGATCGTGTCGGGATGTGCAGGCCCAAATCGCCGAAGCTCCGCGTCGGCGATCTCCCTCAGCTGCCGAATGGCCTCTCGCAGTCTTCCGCGCGCGTGGAGAACAGTCACTAGATCGTGTCGGACATCCAAGCGCCCAGCATCGTCATCCGGCAACGTGTCTAGCGCCTGCCGCAATTGTGCCTCCGCGTCGTCGAGGTTTCCTTGCTGCAGTAAGAGGGCACCGAGCGAGGCACGGACACTGGCGACGTTCCGGTGCGAGCTACCGAGTACACGGTCCTGGAGGTCTAGGACTTTGCGCATCTCAGATACCGCGTCATCAGTTCGCGCGACGCGTCCCAAAGCCATTGCCCACGCGAAACGCGCATTGAGCGTGACCGGATGCTGCTCGCCATGGCGTGCGGTAGCCGCCTCCAGGATCGCCTTGTACTCCGATTCGGACTCGGTCACTTCACCAAGGGTGCGCAGCGCCGCAGCATGGCTATTGCGGCTGACCAACACGTTGGGGTGGTCATCGGTGAGTTGTTCTCTCTGCGCGTCGGTCAACTCCCCAAAGACCGCTGCTGCGCTTCTTGCGTCGAGTTCCCCTTGCCGCATTTGCAGTACAGTCAGGACGTGGCGTGCGTCGAGTGTCACGGGATGATCTGGCCCGAGAATGCGAATTCGCGCATCCAGTACTGTCCGAATCTCCACTTCTGCCGCTGTGAATTCCTGACGCAATATGAGGGTGGACGCGAGGTTCGCGCGAGTGATCAGCGTAGATGGGTGCTCAACCCCGAGAGCCTCCTCTTCCAGCCGGAGGACCTGGCGGAAAACTTCCTCGGCACGTTCATTCTCTCCTTGGTCACGCAGCGAGATCGCGAATTCGTGTTGGGCTTCGAGGACATCAGGGTGCCTTTCCCCTAACTCGGCTCGCAGCCCCTCAAGTACCAACTTTCCTTCGGCCGCTGCATCATCGAGGCGGCCCATGCTTCTGATGCAGATGGCACGGGCGTGGCGCGAACGCAACGTCTGAGCTGCCTCGGCACCGAACAGCTGCGTCTCATGGCGGATCACCTCGTCGTACTCGTGCTCCGCCTCCGCGAGCTTCCCCCTCTCCGAAGCCACTCTCGCGCGTTCGTAGCGCAGGGATAGGGTGGTTGAGTCAGCTGCTCCGAGACGTTCTACGCATTCCTCCGCAATGCGGTCCAGCTCGGACTCGGCAGACTTCAGATCGCCCATCTCCTTAACTGCAATTGCTCGGTGTCTGCGAAGGTTGACTCCGACCCAGAGGTTGGCAGCTGCAGAATCGGAGCGCTCCAACGCTTCGTCCGCCAACTTGCAGGCCGTCTCAAAATCGCCCCGGAAGTGCAGATATGAAACGGCTACCCCGGCGCAGAGCAACACTGCAGTAAGACGATCGTCGGCAGGAGCGCCCGATCGCGGCAACCTGTTCAACAAGACCAGCCAATGCGGGACGAGCCCCTGCCAGGCCGGCCAGGAACTCGGATCACGCGGATTCTCCGAATGTGGAGTGGCCGCCACCAGCAGGTCAGCCGCCGAATCCCACACCTCTCCGTAGTCCTCGTGTCCCGAGAGGAGCGGGGCGACCGACACCTCGGCGACCAGACGATGGATCTGGTACTCGGGTTCCGCCGCGAGCGTTTCGGCGACGATGAGACCGAACCTGCGCAGGCCGCCTAGGGCCTTTCTGATTGCGCGCGGCTCCAGGTCTTTCGGCCACATCGTGAGGCGAGCAATCGTGGATGGATTGAGTAGGGAGTTGGGCAGGGATGCGGCTGGAGCGAAGCAAGACAGCAGTTGCAGCACGCCACGGGCATGAGCAGTGCCCTGACGTTCGAGGAGAGCGAGTGACAGTTCCCAGGTGCCGGCAATGGTCCGTCGTGCCCGTTCCTCCTCGCTGCGAAGATCCCCATACACTCCCTCCGTCGCGTCGTCGAGGAACAGCGGGGAGTCTTCGAGCACGTTGATGTATTCGGTGAACGTTTGAGCTTCGGCCAATGGATCACCGTATGCCTGGGCTAGGTATGTGCCGGCCAGGTGAAGTGCGAGTGGCAGGAACCCCAGTCGGTCGGCCAGAGTCCTGGCGGAGCAAGTGTCTCCTGCTTCCGGAGCTAGTTTCTGGAGTGCCTGGCCTGCGAACTCGACAGCCAGGACAGCAAGTTGATGGAAGCGTGCAATTCTGTCGCCCCAGGATCGCTTGTTGCCATCGCGCGTGGTGACCAGCACACCTTGTGACCTGCCGACGGGTGGCCTCACCCAGCTCGTAGCATCGGTCAATGCAGCACCGGGACAGGACAGCACGTCGAGATCGTCGGCATCGTCGAAGACGAGCAGCCATGGGCGGTCTAGAGCCGTCAGATGGCGCCACACAAGATCCGCGGCGGGCCGTCCGCCCTTCTCCCAGGCATGGGCGACATGGTCAGCCGGTGCCCCGGCTAGGAGGGCCACGTGCCGCATCCCATCCGCCACGGCAGCCGCGGAGCTGGCGTGAATCCAGAAGACTTCGGCGCCAGCTTCTTTGGTCTGTTGGGCGGCGCTCAGAGCGACCGTTGTCTTGCCCACTCCGCCCATTCCAGACAGGACATCGATACGCGCACGATCTACTTCGTTGGGTTGCGTCAGAGCCGTGAGGATTCCGTCCCGCCCTAACACGGCCTCCGGAAGTCGGCCGAAGGGCGCCTCCACAGATCCGAGTGCGAGTAGTTCCTGCAAGGAAGGCGTGGGTGCAGTGAGGCCGGTACCTACGTTGATGTTGACGGCAGCGTGGAACTCTGCCCCTGGAGCGTTGAGGCCCGTAGAGCCTACGACCCTGTTGGCTGTTGCCTCCGGAGAGGCCTCGGGCGGCTCCGCCGTCATTGCGCTTGCTCAGGCCGACCGAAGGACATGTGTACTTCGCTGTTGAACGTTGCCCCCGGCGCGTTCAAGCCCTGGGAGTCCCGTACGGCATTGACGGTTGTACCCGCAGGCTGCCCAAGAAGGGACAACCAATCTTCCATCTCGCGCCGGAACTCCGGGTCCGCCGCAGCCTCGCGGCGCAGCTCCTCGCTCAGTAGAGCGAGGGCAGCCTGATCATCGCTGTCCCGCGTCTCCAGAGCCGCGATGGTGGGCTCGTTGCCAGAGAACCGGCTCCGCAGCCGTTGCCAGAGATCAGTCACGACAGCTTCGCTCAGGCTTCCGCTGGCACCGCCCAATGCCGCAAGTGCCAGCTCGCCGAAGGCCAAGTCCATTTCCACCCCCGTGAGTTGCTTCGCCTCAATCATGCCGAGGTGTCAGTCTAGTGGCGTGGAGGTCCCCGTGGAGCCGCCGTGCGAGCGCCACCGGCGCTCCATTGAGTGAAGGCCACTTGGCGTTGCTGTCGCGCTGCCTCAGCGTGAGGGGCTCCTGGACGTTGGCTTGTGCTGCTCCCGCCCTTCTTCCCCGTGATGCAGCGGAAGAACGGCCCCGGCGTGACGGGCGTACGGCGAACGCGTAGACGTGCTCAGCGTCCGGGTGTCGCCGTCGGTGTCGGCAGGGGTTGCACGACCGTGCGCTCACCCGGGACCGCCCGCTCCCTGACCGTGGGGTGGCCAGGACCCGAAGGCCACTCGCGGAACCGCCGGAAGAGCATCGGGACACCCCGTGCGGTGGACGGATCGGCACTGGTCATGGCCTGCATGTGCACATGCGGCTGGGTGGAGTTGCCCGAGTTGCCGCAGTCGCCGACGTACTGGCCCTCCACGACCTTCTCGCCGGCGGACACGCTGATCGACCCGGCCCGCAGATGCGCCAGGAGGAGGTAAGTGCCGCTGTCCGGGACCGAGATGACCACGTGGTTGCCCGCGACGGCGTTCACCCCCCGGCGGACCCGTGCGGCCTGGCCCAGCGCGTACGGCACCAACGCGGGCTGGGACCGGCGGGCTTCGTGATCGTGTTCGCCGTCGTGGACGGCGACGACGGTGCCGTCCCTGGGGGCCGAGACCGGCCGGCCGAACGCGTGGAACAGGTCCGGCGGCTCCGTGGCGAGGAAAGTCCGCCAGCTGCGGCTGCCGGCTGTCCGGTGGCGTTCGTCGACACCGACGAAGTCGATGGCGTACCGCCCGCCGAACATGTCGGTCCCGTGGCTCGGAACGCGCCTGGCCGGGCTGTTCTCGACGCGCCACCGCCCGGTGAAGGGCAGCGAGACCTCGATCGCCCCGGCCCACGCGCTCGGTGACGCCGGTTCACCTGCCATGGCCACATCGTAGGCGGGCCCGCCACGTCGGGGGTCTCGTCCGTACAGAGACCCGGGCAGGCGACGCCCCGGCCGCCACGGCTACAGCTCCGCGCCGAACCGTTCGGCGGTCTGCCGCAGCAGCGGGGCCAGTTCGGCGGCGCGGGCCACGTCCATGCGCGTGCTGGGCGCGGAGACCGTGACCGCGGCCACGCAGGTGCCGTAGCGGTCGTGGACGGGAACTCCCACGCCGTGCACGCCGCTGACGCTCTCGTCGATGTTGAGGGCGTAGCCGCGGGCGCGGGTGGCGATCAGGTCGTCCAGGAGCGCGTTCACGTCGGGGAGCGTGGCCGGGGTCAGGCGCCGCAGTCCGCGGCGGTAGCGCGTGCGTGCGGCCTCCGGGGGGAGTTCGGCGAGCAGCGCCTTGCCGCCCGCGGTCGCGTAGGCGGGGACGCGGTCGCCGGTGCGGGTACCCACGCGCAGCGGGTGGGGGCCTTCGACGCCGTCTGCGAAGCGTGAGTCCGGGCCGTCGAGGACGAGCAGGTTGGACGTCTCGGCCGCGGTGTCGCGCAGCCGGACGAGGTGGGGACGCGCGACGCGGAGGAGCGCGGGCTCGTCGACGGGGCCCCTGGCGAGGCCGAGCAGGACGGGCCCCAGGCGGTAGCGCCGGCCGGCGGGTTCCTGCTCGACGAAGCCGTGGCCGCGCAGCGTCGTCAGCAGACGGTGCGCGGTGGAGCGGGCGACTCCCAGGTGGTCGCTGATGTCGGTGAGCCGGGCGTCCTGACGGCTCCGCAGGAAGACGAGCGTCCGCAGCGCGTTGCCGACGGAGCTGGCGGCGTAGGCGTCGTCGGAACCGTTCGAATCGTTCGGCATAGCAGAAAAGTTTAGCTCTCATGTTCCGCCGACCGCTGCGTGTGCCTAGCTTGGCCCCGCCTGCCGTCCCCCCACGTTCGCGGCCCGGGCGTCCGTCACAGCACCAACAGCCACGGAGAACCGGAGAACCCATGAAAGCCGTACCGGGAGACCCCTCTTCGGCCGAGCAGGGCACGGAGGGCGCGGAGACCAGGGAGACCACGGACACCGGGGAGCCGGGAGGGCGCCGCCGGTGGCGCTCGTGGCACACCCTGTGGGTTCTGCTGCTGCTCGGCTGGACGGTCAGCGCCGCGGACCGGGCGGTCACGGGCCCCGTGGTGACCTGGATGATCGACAACGGGGTGGGGTTCCTCGCCGACGCGGAGAACCCCCACGCCCTCGGCGGCCTCGTCGGCGGTCTCTTCTTCGCGGGCTACATGCTCACGCAGTTCCCCGGCGGCTACCTCGGCGACCGCTACGGCCACCGGACGCTCATCGTCGTCAGCCTGCTGTGGGCGGGCGTGGCGACGCTGCTCACCGGCTTCGTCGGCGGTCTCGTCGCGTTCATCGTCGTCCGCGTCGTCACGGGTCTCGGTGAGGGCGCCTTCTACTCGAACGACCGGACGCTGATCACCGCGACGACGCCCGAGCGCGACCGCAGCCTGGCCATGGGCGTCGTCATCACGGGCCTGTCCATCGGCATCACGATCGCGATCGTCTTCACCCCCGAACTGGTGGAGTTCGGCGAGCTGTTCCTGGCGCACGTCGACGCGTGGCGCATGGTCTTCTGGGTGCTGGGGCTGGCGACCGTCGTGGTGGCCGTGGTCGTCGGGTGGTGGTTCCGCGCGCATCTGACGTTCTCCGGGCTGTCCCGGGCGACGCTGCACCTGGGCGCGTACGCCGCCGTCTCGCTGGGCCTCGTCATGGCCGTCTACTGGCTGGGGACGAGCGCGGGACTGTCCGAACTGTGGGTCGCGCTGCTCGAAGTCGCCCTCGCCGTCGGTCTGGTGCTCTTCGCGCTGGCCCGCAAGGGCACGGAGATCGGTCCGGTCGTCAAGAACCGCGACCTGTTCCTGCTGTACGTCTGCAACATCGCGATCCTCTGGAACCTGTGGTTCTTCAGCTTCTGGTCCGTCTCCATCGTCGCGGGCGCGGCCGACTCCTCGTTCATGAACGCCGCGCTGACCGCCGGGTTCAACGCGGGCGCCGGCATCCTCGGCTTCCCCGCGGGCGGCTGGCTCTCGGACCACGGGCTGCGCCGCGGCTGGGGACGCAAGGGGATGATGCTGACCTTCACGGGCGTCCAGGCCGTGCTGACGCTGGCCTTCGCCTGGTACCTCAGCGCGGCTGCCCGGCCGTCCCTGTGGATCATGGGACTGCTGCTGTTCACCGCGAGCCTCTTCTTCAACGCCCTCCAGCCGGTCGGCCACGCGCTGACGGCCGAGCTGGCGCCGCCCCGGCTGCGCGGCTCCGCGTTCGGGATGGAGAACCTCATCGGTGAGATGGGCGCCGTGCTCTCCCCGGCGATCAGCGGCGTGCTCCGCGACAAGACCGGCGGGTGGGCCGCCGCGGTGTGGATGGACGCGGTGATCGTCGTCGTCGGTTTCTGCATCCTCACGCAGGTCCGCTACCGGCCGCCGTCCGACGCCTGACCCGCCCGCGCGTTCGCGGACGGCGCCCGACCCCCGCCGTACCGCGACGTGCCGTCCCGCCGTGGACGCGGACCGCAGCCGCACCATGAACCAGGAGACCCGCAGCCATGCAGACCGTCCGTGAGGCCGCCCTGGAGGTCATGCGCCGGTACGGCCTGACCACCGTGTTCGCCAACCCCGGTTCCACGGAGGTGCCCTTCCTCGCCGGCCTCCCCGACGACATCCGCTTCGTGCTCGCGCTCCACGAGGGTTCCGTCGTGGGCGCGGCCACCGGATACGCCCTCGCACGGGACGCCCCCGCCCTCGCCCTGCTGCATACCACCGCAGGGCTGGGCAACGCCGTGGGCGCCCTGTCCACCGCGCGCGTCAACAAGGCGCCGCTGGTGGTGATCGTGGGTCAGCAGGACCGGCGCCACCTGGTCCAGGAGCCCTTCCTCGCGGGGCGCTTGGAGCAGCTCGCGGGCGACTACCCGGTGACGACGGAGACGCCGCCCCGCGCGCAGGACGTCCCCGGCGCCCTCGCCAGAGCCGTGCACGCCGCCCGCACGATGCGGGGCCCCGCCCTCGTCATCGTGCCCATGGACGACTGGGCGCGGCCCGCCGAGAGCCTGCCGCTCCCCGCCCCGGAGGAGCTGCGCCTGCCGGCCGCCGCCGACACCGCGGCGGCCGGTGAGGTCGCCGCTCTTCTCGGCTCGGCATCCGCCCCGGCACTCGTCGTGGGCGCCGGGGCGGACCATCCCGTCACCTGGGAGGCCCTGACGGCGCTGGCCGGACGGCTCGACTGCGACGTGTGGCAGGAGTCGTTCGGTGCGCGGGCGGGCTTCCCGCAGGACCATCCCCGCTTCGCCGGGCACCTGCCGGCCGACCGCCCGAGGCTGCGGGCGGTGCTTGCCCCCTACGACCTGGTGCTGACGGTCGGCGCTCCCGTGTTCCGCCAGTACCCCTACGAGAGCGGAGCCCTGACCGGGCCGGGCACGCGGCTGGCGCTCGTCACGGACGACCCGGCGGAGGCGCGCCGGGCCCCGGTCGAACTGGCCGTCGTCGCCCGGCTGCCCGCGTTCTGCGAGGCGCTGGCGGACGCGGCCGGTGCGGACGGCGTGGCAGAGCCCGCTGCGGGCGGCGGGCCCTCCGCGGGCGTCGCCGGTGCCGGGCGGGCGCCGCAGCGGCGGCGGCCCCGGCGGGAGAGGCCGGCTCCGCCGCCTCCGCCCGCTGAGGGAGGGCCGCTGCGGGCCGCGCACGTCCTCGCCGAGCTGGCCCGGCTGCTTCCGCCGGAGACGGTGCTGGTCGAGGAGACCCCGTCGAGCCGGCCGGACCTGCACGCGCTCGTGCCCGCACGCCGACCGCTGGGCTTCCTCAGCGCGGCGATGGGCGCGCTCGGGTTCGCGCTGCCGGCCGCCGTGGGCGTGCGGATGGGAGCGCCCGAGCGTCCCGTGGTGGCGGTGGTGGGGGACGGGTCGTCGCTCTACCAGATCCAGGCGCTGTGGACGGCCGCGCACTACCGGGTGGGCGTCCTCTTCGTCGTCCTCGCCAACGGCAGGTACGCGATCATGGACCGGCTCGCGGAGAAGGCCGGACGCTCCGCGCCCTGGCCCGCGTTCGAGGAGGTCGGCATCGCCGCCGCCGCCCGCGCTCTGGGCTGCCCCGCCCGCCGCGTGAGCGACCACGCCATGCTCCGGGCCGAACTGGAGGGGCTGCTGCCGGAGCTGGCGGACAGAAGCGGTCCGCTCGTGCTGGAGGTCGAGGTGGCGGCGGACGAGCACTTCCAGCCCTGACGCCGGGGGTGAGGGGCGCCCGGGAGCGCCGGGCGAACGTCCGGGTGCGGCCGGGCGGATGCCCGGGGGAGGGGCGCGGACAGGCCGAAGGGGCGGCACTCGCACGCGTGACACGTGCGGGTGCCGCCCCTGCGGTGTGCGGTGCCGCCGGCGGCCGCGCTCCGGGTGCGTCCGGTGGCGTCAGAGGCCGACGCCGTGCTGGCGCAGGTAGCCGACGGGGTCGACGTCCGAGCCGTACGCGGGGCCGTTGCGGACCTCGAAGTGCAGGTGCGGGCCCGTGGCGTTGCCGGTCGCGCCGACGGCGCCGATCTGCTCGCCCGCGGAGACCTCCTCGCCGGCACGGACGGACACCGAGGAAAGGTGCCCGTACTGGCTGTACTTGCCGTCGTCGTGCCTGATGACGACCTGGTTGCCGTACGAGCCGCCCCAGCCGGCCTGTACGACGATGCCGGGCGAGACGGCCTTCACGCCGGTGCCCGTGGAGGCCGAGAAGTCGACACCCGTGTGCTTGCCGCTGGACCAGCTGCTGCCGGACGCCCCGTACGGGGTGCTCGTGCCGCCGCTCACGGGAGCGGAGAAGCCGCCCTGGGAGCCGGATTCCGCGGAGGACTCGGTGGCGCTGGACTTCTTTGCCGTGGCGCCGGAGTCCTGGGCGGGCTTGTCGGCGGAGGGCTTCGCCTTGCCGCCGCCCTTCAGGGTCAGCTTCTGGCCGGGCAGGATCAGGTCCGGGTCGGAGCCGACGGTCTCGCGGTTGGCGTCGTAGAGCTTCTTCCAGCCGCCGTCGACGTTCTCGTCGGTGGCGATCCGGTAGAGCGTGTCACCGCGGGAGACGGTGTGGAAACGCGAGCCCTGCGGCTCGGACTCCGACGCGTCCTCGGCCTTGTCCTTCTCGGCCTTGTCCTTCTCGGGCTTCGGCTTCGGCTTCTGCTGTTCCTTCTGCGAGGACTGCGAACCGGACTCGCTGTCGGGCGAGATGTCCGGGGCCCCGCTGTTCTGGGTCAGGCCGGCCTTCGGGCCGCACAGCGGCCAGGCCTTGGGGCCCTGCCCTTCGAGCACCTTCTCGGCGATGGCGATCTGCTGGTCCTTGGTCGCCTGGTCGGCGCGCGGCGCGTACTTGGTGCCGCCGTAGCTCGACCAGGTGCTCTGGGTGAACTGCAGGCCACCGTGGAAACCATTGCCGTTGTTGATGGACCAGTTGCCCGACGACTCGCACTCGGCGACCTTGTCCCAGGTGCTCACCGAAGCGGCGTGGGCGCTGCCCGTGCCGACGAGTGGAAGGGCGATACCCGCGGCGCCGCCCGCGGTGATGGCGAGCGAGGCACGCGACATTCTCCGCGTGATGCGGCGATTGGACTGACGACGGTGACGACCGCGTCCGGACATAGGGCAGTTCCTCTCCTACGCCTGCGAGGTGAGCTGTCGGATTCGGGCTGGAGTTGCCCGGCCCACGCGAACACGAGGGGGCGTTCGCGTACGGCTTCACCCCTAGCCGTACGTGCGACCAGCCACGTACGGCACTTACCTGGTTCCCCCACTCCTGCCGCCGGGATTGCGTGATTGCCCGTGCCGGGCGGCAGGATTCGGCGTCCCGGCGGCGGGGCCACCGTTCCGGAGTCGCGGTGGCGACCGCACGTTAAGCAGAAGGAATTCGCGACCACAAGAAAGCAGACAGATGTCTCAGAAGGAAAAGATCACTGAATAGGGCACCTACCGGCGCATGAACAGCCAAGTCGCCTTGCTGAACTGGGGAATTGAACAGAGCCCCCGTACGGCCGGGATATTCGTGTGACGCTGCTCACGAATTGTCTGTGGTGGGAATCACGCTGTCCTCCGCCGTTCGTCCGGAGCCGGAAACGGAACCCCGTTCCGCCGCCCCCAGGGGGTGGTAGCGCCGTTCGGGCCGACCCGTCGTGCCGTACCGGAGGGTGACGCGCGCCGTGCCGGCCGTGACGAAGTGCTCGAGGTAGCGCCGGGCGCTGACCCGGGAGAGGCCGCTGCGGGCGGCGCACTCGGAGGCGGAGACCCCCGCTCCGCGGGTGCCGGCCTCCAGGGCCGTCCGCACGAGCCGCGCCGTCTGCTCGGTCAGGCCCTTGGGAAGCCTGGCGGGGGCGGCCCCGCCTGCCGGGCTCCCGTGGCCGTAGGGCCCGGGAGCCGCGCTGCCGGTCGCGGCAGCGCGGTCCGGGTCGGCGGCGCCGGGTGCGCCGGGGGCCGCCCGCGTGGCCCCGCTGCCTGCTCCCTCGTCGAACAGCCTGTCCACGTCGTCCTGTTGCGGCGCGTGCAGGGTCGCCAGAGCGGCACGGTGCTCGGCGTACCTGCGCAGGCGCTCCTTCAGGAGCTGTCCCTCGAAGGGCTTGATGATGTACTGCACGGCTCCGCCGCGCTTCGCCCCGCGCACCGTCTCGGCGTCCCGGGCTGCGGTGACGACCAGGACGTCTGGCCCCTCCTCGGGGTCGGCGCCGCCGCGCAGTTCGCGCAGGACCTGGAGGCCGGGCAGGTCGGGCAGGTACATGTCCAGCAGCACCAGATCGGGGCGGAGCTCCCGTACGGCGGCGAGAGCGTCGGTTCCGCTGTGCACGGCTCCCGCGACTTCGAACCCGGAGACCTGCTCGACGAGCGCGCTGTGCAGCCGGGCGACCATGAAGTCGTCGTCGACGACGAGTACGCGGATCACCGCTCGCCTCCTCTCCTGCGCCGTTCCCTGCGCCCGGACGCGGGTGTCGCCGGGTGCTGCCGGCCGCGCGGTGCGACAGGGCGTACGTACTGTGCTCGCCCGGGGCGTGTCCGGGGCGAGCTGTGCGATGGCACACCGCACGCGGCTTCGATCCCGGACGCAGGCCACTATGGCCGACAGCGCGGCCGCGGACCAAGGGCGGTGCCTCCCGCCTGCCTCTTGCCGTGCGTCTCGCCGCGAACCGTCCCGGCAGTCAGCCGTGCGTCTCGCCGCGAACCGTCCCGGCAGTCACAGGCCGCGGTAGGTGACCCCCGTCAGACGCTCGGAAGCCGCCCACAGCTGGCCCGCGGCGATGTCGTTGCGCGCCCAGGAGGCCCGCCACGACATCCCGGGGCCGCCGCGTACGCCGAGGATGCGGGGTCCGAAGAAGGAGTCGCCGTGCACGTACGGCGCGGTGGCGGCGTACAGCGAGGGCGCCGCGCCCTGGTCGGGGGAGGCGGCGAAGACCCTGTTGCTGAGCCGCGCGAGACGTTCGTACAGCGCGCTCCCGGCCAGTTGCGGCCCTCTGACCTGGAGCTCGGTCGCGGCGTAACCGGGGTGGGCCGCGGCGACCGTCAGATCGACTCCCTTGTGGGCCGCCCGGTGCGCGAGCTCGCGGACGAAGAGCAGGTTGGCCGTCTTCGACGCGGCGTAGGCGAGCATGGGGCGGTAGCGGCGTTCACTGCTGAGGTCGTTGATGTCGATGTTGGACAGCGCGTGCGCCATGCTGGAGACGGTCACGACGCGGGCGCCGGGGGCGGCAAGCAGCCGCTCCAACAGCAGCCCCGTCAGGGCGAAGTGACCGAGGTGGTTCACCCCGAACTGCGTCTCGACGCCGTCCGCTGTGCGTGCGTAGGGCACCGCCATCACGCCCGCGTTGTTGATCAGCAGGTCGATCCGCTCGTACGGCAGCGCCTCGGCGAAGCCCTGCACGGACGCGAGGTCCGCGAGATCCAGAAGCCGCAGCTCGGCCTGTGCCTCGGGGACCTGCGAGAGCAGCCTGTCGAGGGCGGCGGCGCCCCGCTGCTCGCTGCGGCACGCGAGCACCACGCGAGCCCCCCGCCGGGCCAGTTCGCGCGCAGTGACGTAGCCGATGCCGCTGTTGGCGCCGGTCACCACGGCGGTGCGGCCGCTCTGGTCGGGGATGCTGCGCGCAGTCCAGCTCATGCGAATCAGCGTATGGCGGGCGGCCCCTGAGCGCGAGAGAGCGTCGCGCGCCCTCGCAGTCCGGGTGAGCCGGGGCGCGGCGTTCGGCTGTTCCGCCGCCCGTCCGGCCAGCGGCCCGTCCCGTCAGCGGTCTGTGCGGTCAGCGGTCCGTACGGTCAGCCGTCGGCAGGGTGCACGCCGCCCCGAGCGGTGGGATCAGCCGGTCACCACTGCGTCGCGCCCGGCAGGCAGTCGTGGTGGACGAGGAGCGCGGCCGTGACCGCGTCGGGGCGTTCGGCTGTGGCGAGATGGGCCGCGCCCGCGACCTCCACCAGGGCGGCACCGGGGACGCAGTCCGCGATCTCCCGGGCGTACGCGGGCGGCGTGGCGGGGTCCTGGCGCCCGGCGACGGCCAGCGTGGGAACCGTCACCTCGGCGAGCCGGTGCCGCAGGTCGAAGACGGCGAGGGCGTCGCAGCACGCCGCGTAGCCGGCGGACTCGCACCAGCGCAGATCCTCGACGAGCGCGGCGCCGCGCGGGGTGCTCTCGAAACCGGGCGCGAACCACACGCCGGGACGTGAGGCGGCCATCGCCTCCGTGCCGTTCTCCCGTACGGACGCGGCACGCTCCTTCCATGCCGCCGGGTCGCCGAAGCGCGCCGCGGAGCAGACCATCGTCAGCGCGGTGAGCCGTTTCGGATGGTGCAGCGCCAGGTGCAGCCCGACGGCTCCGCCCAGCGAGACGCCCGCGTACGCGAACTCGTCCCACCCCTGCGCGTCGGCGGCGCGCAGCACCAGTTCGGCGATGTCGGCGACCGTCGCGCTGCCGTCGGTCGGGATCAGCTCACTGGAGGAGCCGGCCATGGGCTCCGCGGGCGAGGCGCCATGTCCCGGCAGGTCCCAGCGCAGTACGCGGTGAGTGCGGATCAGGGAGGGGAGCTGCGGCTCCCAGACGGCGAGCGAGGTGCCCAGCGAGGGGCCGAGGATCATCGGCAGGCCGTCGGCGGGCCCGTCCACGCGGTGATACGGCAGCGGATGGGACTCGAACAGGACGGGAGCGGGCACGGGGAAGTCTCCGGGGATGCTGTGGATGGCGTCTCACCGCGCTCCGGTGTCCGCCGCGCCGGCGGAACCGCCGGGGCGGCGGGCGTCGTGCGGTCTGTCCGGCTCGCCGTGCTGCCGGGTCTCTCTCATCCGCCGATTGTCCCCCGCCGCTCCGTCCTGCGGGACGCCCGCCGGGCCGCGGCGGAGAGCCCGGTCGGTGAGCGGGCCCGCCGAGCCGGTGTAGTGGGTGGGGTCGGTGAGGTCGCGCAGCCGTTCCCTGGAGAGCAGCTCCGGCAGTCGCGGCTCCTCTTCCTCCAGCGCCTCGTCCAGGGTGATTCCCTCGTCGACGGCCTTCCGCGAGGCGGCGTCGAGCAGCTTCCGCGCGCGTGCGCGCCCCAGCAGCGGGCCCAGGGCGACGGTGAAGCGCTCGCTGACGATCAACCCCTCGGTGAGAGCGAGGTGTTCGTGCATGCGGTAGGGGAAGACCTGCAGCCCTTCCGCCAGTTCGGCGGCGGCGTGCGCCGCGCCGCCCGTGAGCCGCAGCAGTTCGCGCACCGGCTGCCACTCGGCGTGCCAGGCGCCCGCGGGGCGCTCGTCCTCGGCGGTGAGGCAGCCGAGCACCGTGGAGGCGAGTGCGGGGGCCTGGCGTGCGGCGGCGGCGATGAGGGTGGCCCGTACGGGATTGGCCTTGTGGGGCATGGCGGAGGACGTCCCTCCGCCGCCCTCGCCGACTTCCCCGACCTCACTGCGCGAGAGCACCAGTACGTCGGCGGCGAACTTGCCCAGGGCCGCGCAGGCGAAGCCGCAGGCGGACCCGAGGTCGGCGACGGGCGTGCGCAGGCTGTGCCACGGAAGGCGGGGCTCCGCCAGGCCGAGTTCACGCGCGAATGCGGCCAGGAGCCGCAACCCGACGTCCCCGCCGTCGTGTTCGCCGGAGGCGACTTCTGCCTGTGTGCCGGACGCCGCCGGGCCCGGGGACGCCGCCGGACCCGGGGCGTCGTCCGTCGCGCTCCGGCCGTCCGCGTCGCGTGAGCCGTCCGGTTCCGCCGCCGCGTCGCGCGCTACGGCCGCGTCCGCCTCGGCGTGCGCGGCGAAGGCCGCCAACGTGCCCGCGGCTCCGCCGAGTTGCACCGGCAGGTCCGCGCGGGCGGCGGCGAGCCGGTCGTACGCGTCGAGTACGAGGCTGCGCCAACCCGCGACCTTCAGCCCGAAGGTGGTGGGGACGGCGTGCTGGGTGAGCGTCCGTCCCGGCAGGGGGGTGTCGCGGTGCTCCGCCGCGATCATGGCCAGCTCGCGTGCCGTGCGCTCCAGGTCGGGCAGCGCCTCGTCCAGCGTGCGGGCCGCGACCAGCATGAGGGCCGTGTCGAGGATGTCCTGGCTGGTCGCGCCGCGGTGGACGTAGGCGCCGGCGTCCGGCCCGGCGGCGTCGGCGAGGTCCGCCGCGAGCGGGATCACCGGATTGCCGCCGGAGCGTGCCCTCAGCGCCAGGCCGCGGACGTCGAAGCGCTCGGCCCGCGCGGCGGCGGAGACCGCCGACGCGGCCGAGGCGGGGGCCAGCCCCAGGGCCGCCTGCGCCCTGGTCAGCGCGGCCTCGGCGTCCAGCATCGCCTGGAGCACCGCGGCGTCGCCGGAGGCGGACTCGGCGCCCGGGCCCGTCCGTACCGGAGCGAGCAGGCCGACGTCGTCCGGGAGCGGCCCGGAGGCGTGCCGGGAGCCGGGGTCTGCTTCCGCGTCTGCGTCCGCGTCACTGGAAGTCAAGGAAGACCGTCTCCTTCTCGCCCTGCAGCCGGATGTCGAAGCGGTACGAGCCGGTGACCCGGTCGGCCGTCGCCATCAGGGTCTCGCGCCGGACGGGGGCGAGCGAGGCGAGGAGCGGGTCCGCGGCGTGTGCTTCGGCGTCCTGTGGAAAGTACACGCGCGTGAAGAGGTGGTGCAGCAGCCCGCGCGCGAAGACGCACACACTGATGTACGGGGCGTGACCCGGGCGGGCGCCGGGCGGCAGCGTGCGGATGCTCCAGTGGCCGGCGGCGTCGGTCGCGACGCGGGCGAAGCCCGTGAAGTCGACGCCGTTGCGCCCGAGGAACCCGCCGTCGACGGGGTCGCGGCGCATCGAACCGGGAGCGCCCGTGAGGTCGCCGTCCGGATCCGCCTGCCACATCTCGAGCAGGGCGTCGGGGACGGGGGCCCCCGCCCCGTCGTACACGTGCCCGTGCAGGACGACGGCGTCCGTACGGTCCGCCGGGACGATCTCGCCGCCGCCGGGGAAGGGGAGGGCGTAGCCGTAGAAGGGCCCGACCGTGTGCGACGGGGTCGGCTGCGGGGAAGTCATCGGCGGCCCTCCTCGAACCAGGTGGCGGACGGTCCGTCGAGGACGATGTCCCAGCGGTAGCCCAGCGACCATTCCGGCTGGGACAGGCTGTGGTCGTACGTCGCCACGAGTGCCTGGCGTGCGGACTCGTCCGTCACGGACTGGAGGATCGGATCGTGGTCGAACAGCGGGTCGTTGGGGAAGTACATCTGCGTGATCAGCCGCTGTGTGAACGCGCTGCCGAACAGTGAGAAGTGGATGTGGGCGGGACGCCAGGCGTTCTCGTGGTTGCGCCACGGATACGCGCCGGGCTTGACCGTCGTGAAGGTGTAGCTGCCGTCGTCGCCGGTCAGGGTGCGTCCGACGCCGGTGAAGTTGGGGTCGAGCGGTGCGGGGTGCTGGTCGCGGAGGTGCGCGTAGCGCCCCGAGGAATTGGCCTGCCACAGCTCGATCAGCTGACCGCGCACGGGCCTGCCCGCGCTGTCGAGGAGCCGACCGGAGACGGTGATCCGCTCGCCCAGCGGCTCGCCGTGGTGCTGCCGGGTCAGGTCGTGGTCGAGGTCGGTGACGTCTGTCGCGCCGAACACCGGCGTGTGCAGTTCGACGGTCTCCGGATCGCCGTGCACGGGCACGAGCGGCTGCTGGGGGTGCCGCAGTGCGCTGCTGCGGTAGGGCGCGTAGTTCCGTGCGGGGTGACGCGCGGCGGGTGCTCCGGCGGCACGCGACTTCTCGTACGCGTCGCGCAGCTCGGCGACTTCACGGTCGATGTCCTGCTGGCTGAGAGGCATGGGACGTACTCCTGTCGGTCCTTGCGGACGGACACCGGGACGGGCACTCTGCGCAAGAATTGCTCAGTGTGCTGAGTATTTCTGCGAGGTCTTGCTGACGTTGCCACTGTGGAACAGATGCGTCAATAGCAGCGGAAACGCGGGATGCCCCTCGACACCCGGTGCCTTGCGCCGGGGAGAATCATTCAGTACACGATCAGTCGGTACACCCATGGAACCCGCCGGGACGGACCTCGGGCGTGAGGGAGAGCGGATGGCAGCGGTCGATCTGAGCACGCACCCGGGGCATCTGGCCCGGCGGCTCCAGCAGGCGCACTCGCTGCTGTGGGGGGCGATGGTCTCCGAGGAGACCACGTCGCCGCAGTTCGCCGTGTTGAACGCGCTGCTGGAGAAGCCGGGCATGGACCAGCGCACCCTCAGCGAACACGTGCACCTGGACCGTTCCACCATCGCGGACATCGTCGCCAGGCTGGCGGGGCGGGAGCTGGTCGAGCGGGTGCGCGACCCGGCGGACGGCCGCCGCAACGTGCTGAGGCTGACCGAGCAGGGCAGGCGCGTGCACGGGAAGCTGGTCACCCGGACCGACCGGATGAACCGGGTCTTCCTCGCGCCGCTCGACGGCGAGGAGCGGGAGACCCTGCTGCGGCTCATCGCCCGGGTCGCCGGTGCGGCTGAGGAACTGCGGGGCTGAGGGCTCCCGCGGCGGCCCAGAGGCGGGGAGCGGCGCCGCCGGAGTCAGCGCGTGCGGGAGCGGAAGACCGGGACGGACGTCGCCGGGTCGTCCAGGCAGCGCCCCGTCCGCAGGTCGAAGCGGTGTTTCAGCAGCGGCGAGGACACGAACGGCATGCCGCCGGCGGAGCCGATCAGACCCCGCGAGAGGACGTACGCGCCGGTGAACGGATCGCGGTTGCCGATCACATGGACGTGCCCGGCGCGGTCCCTGAAGACGGCGGCCTGCGTACCGCTGGGCAGCAGCACGGCGACGCCCCGGCCGGGCACGAGCACGTCGAGAGGGCACACCGCTGCCCAGCCGGGCCCGTCGCGCACCTCGACACGGGGCGCGGCGCCGCTGTCCGCGGGCCCGGTACGAGGGGACGGGCGGGCCGCTGCGCTGCCGCGGCCGGCTGTCCCGCCGCGCGCGGGACGGGCACCGGGTGACGGAGCGGCCTCGGCGTGCGGAGTGTCACAGGGAGCGGTCTGCGTCATCGTGCGGCTGTCCCTTCGAGTGCGGGGTCAGTGGTGCGTACGGGGATGTCGGGGCCGGACAGCAGGGTGAGGTCCGGCTTGACCTGTTCGCGTTCGGTGACGAACTGGACGGACGGGTCCGGCACGCCCGGTGCGTTGACGAACGAGACGAACCGGGCGAGCTTCTCCGGGTCGGCGAGGGTCGCCGCCCACTCGTCCTCGTAGCTCGCCACGTGGCCGGCCATCAGCGCCTCCAACTCGTCGCACAGGCCGAGCGAATCGTGCACTACGACGTCCCTGACGTGGCCGAGTCCGCCCTCGATGCGCTCCAGCCAGGCGGACGTGCGCTCCAGCCGGTCCGCGGTGCGGATGTAGAACATCAGGAAGCGGTCCGTCAGGCGTACGAGTTCGCTGTCGCTCAGGTCCTGCGCCAGCAGGTCCGCGTGGCGCGGCGTCGCGCCCCCGTTGCCGCCGACGTAGAGGTTCCAGCCGGACGCGGTGGCGATGATTCCGAAGTCCTTGCTCATCGCCTCGGCGCACTCGCGCGCGCACCCCGAGACAGCGGACTTGAGCTTGTGCGGGGAGCGCAGGCCCCGGTAGCGCAGCTCCAGTTCGACGGCCATGCGGACGCTGTCCTGTACGCCGTAGCGGCACCAGGTGCTGCCCACGCAGGACTTGACCGTCCGCAGCGCCTTCCCGTACGCGTGGCCGGACTCGAAGCCCGCCTCGACGAGGCGCGCCCAGATGCCGGGCAGCTGATCGACGCGTGCGCCGAACATGTCGATGCGCTGCCCGCCGGTGATCTTCGTGTAGAGGCCGTAGTCGCGTGCGACCTCGCCCACGGTGATCAGTTTCTCGGGCGTGATCTCGCCGCCGGGCACGCGGGGCACGACCGAATACGAGCCGTTGCGCTGGAGGTTGGCGAGGAAGTGGTCGTTGGTGTCCTGCAGCGCGGCCTGCTCCCCGTCCAGGACGTGGCCCTCGGCGCCGATGGCCGGGGCCAGGGAGGCGATGATCGAGGCGACCGCGGGTTTGCAGACCTCGCATCCGTCGCCCTGGCGGGCCTCCTCGCGGCCGTGCGTGTCGAGCAGCGCGCCGAAGGTCGTCAGCCGCAGCGTCCGCACGATCTCGTACAGCTCGGCGCGCGTGCGGGCGAAACAGCCGCACAGGCCGGAGTCGACGCTGACGCCGTTGACCTCCAGTTCGGCGTCGACGACCTGCCCGAGGACCTTCAGGCAGCTGCCGCAGCCCGTGCCCGCTTTGGTGCACTTCTTCACGGCGGCCACGTCCGTGCAGCCGAGGTCGCTCACGGCGGCCCGGACAGACCCCTTGTCGACGTGGTGACAGTTGCAGACGATCGCGCCGTCGGGCAGCGCTGCGGGGCCGAGGCCCCTCCCCGGGGCGTCCGCGCCGGCGGGCAGGATCAGCGACTCGGGCGGTACGGGCGGCACCGAGCCGGTGAGAGAACGCAGCGTTCCGTACTCTTCCGCGTCGCCGACGAGAACACCGCCGAGCAGCGTCCCGTCCGGTGCGACGACGAGCTTCTTGTACACGCCGGCGCGCGAGTCCGAGTAGACGACGTCCATGGAGCCCTCCGCCGTGCCGTGCGCGTCTCCGAAGGAGGCGACGCCGACACCGAGGAGTTTCAGCTTCGTCGAGGTGTCCGCGCCGCTGAACGTGCGCGGTGCGCCGTCCGGCGCTGACGGGCCGTGCCCCGCGAACCGTTCCGCCACCGCGTCGGCGGCGCACTCGGCCATCTCGTAGCCGGGTGCGACCAGCCCGTAGACGTTCCCGTCGGCGGCCCTGGCGCATTCGCCGATGGCGAAGACGTACGGATCGCTGGTCCGGCAGCGTGCGTCGACGGTGACGCCGCCTCTCTCGCCCACGGACAGTCCGCATGCGCGGGCGAGCTGGTCGCGGGGCCGTACTCCGGCGGCGAAGACCACCAGATCGGTCTCGACGCGCGAACCGTCGGACAGCGCCATCGACTTCACCACGCCGTGCTCGTCAGCGACTATCCGCTCGGCGGCCACGGCTGTGTGCACGCGGAGGCCCGTCTGTTCGACCGTGCGGCGCAGCACTCGTCCGCCGCCCGCGTCGACCTGGAGTGCCATCAGGCGGTCGCTGAACTCGACGACGCGGGTGTCCAGTCCGAGGCCGCGCAGCGCTCCGGCCGCCTCCAGCCCCAGCAGTCCGCCGCCGACGACCGCGCCCGTGCGGCACGGGCTCGCGGCGTACTCCTCGATGGCGAGGACGTCCTCGATGGTGCGGTAGACGAAGCACCCCGTGCTGTCCCGGCCGGGAACCGGAGGAAGGAACGGGAACGAGCCCGTGGCCATGACCAGGGCGTCGTAGGCGAGGGTGCCGCCCGACCGGGAGGTGACCGTCCGCCGCGCCAGGTCGATTCCGGCCGCCGGATCGCCGAGGTGCAGTTCGATGCCGTGGCGGGTGAAGAACCGCTCGTCGGCCAGGGCCAGTTCGGCAGGCGTCGTGCCGGAGAAGTACGAGGTGAGGCGGACGCGGTCGTAGGCGGGGCGCGGCTCCTCGCAGAGGACGACCACCCGTGCGCGCCGGGTGGTGCCCCGCTCGGCCAGTGCCTCCAGGAACCGCTGCCCGGCCATCCCGTGGCCGACCAGCACGATCGTGGGCCTGGCCGGGGCGGGCGCGGGCGGTACCGGTGTCGTCGGCAGCGTCATCAGCGGGCCTCCGTCGGGAGCGGGGTGAGCAGGTGCAGCAGGGATTCGGCGGGCAGCGCTCCGTCGTCCTCCCAGGTGCGGGTGAGGGTGCCGACCGCGCTGAGGTCGCCGAGGAGGACGGCGCCGACGAGCCGGTCGTCACGGACGACGGCCTTCCGGTAGATCCCGCGCGTGGCGTCCGCGAGGTGGACGACGTCGTCGTCCTCGCCGGGCTCCGGCTCGCCGAACGCCGCCAGATCGAGCGGCGGATGAGCCGGCCCGTCCGGTCCGGCCGCCGGTCCCTCCCGTACGCCGCCGAGCGTGAGCCGGGTCGGAGCGCGCGTGCCGTGGTACTCGGGGAGGGCGCCGTCCCCGCGGCCGCGTGACCCGGTGAGCGCGGCGCCGATCACGCGGGCGGCGGTGTCCGCCTGGTCCTGTGCCGGTCCGGCGAGGCCGTACAGGACGCCCCGATGCTCTGCGCAGTCACCGACGGCGTAGATGCGCGGGTCGCTCGTGCGCAGCCGGTCGTCGACCACGACTCCGCGGGCGACCTCCAGCCCGCCGGCACGGGCGAGGCCGACGCGGGGACGTACTCCGCAGGCGAGGACCACCCGGTCCGCGTCGAGGCGGTAGCCGTCGGACAGTTCGGCAGAGCGCACGGTGCGCGCCCTGCTCCGGCCGTGCGGCTTCGCGTGCAGTCCGCGCACGCGGCACTGCGTGTGCACCTCGACGCCCCACCGCTCCAGGTGCTGCTCCAGCAGCGCGGCGGCGCCCGCGTCGAGCTGCCGCTCCATGAGCCGCTCGCCCTGGTGGGCCAGGACGACGCGGGCGCCTCGGCGGGCGAGCGCGCGGGCCGCGGAGACGCCGAGCAGACCGCCCCCGACGACCACGGCACTCGACCCCGGCCGCACTTCACCGCGCAGGGCGAGGCAGTCTTCCATGGTCCTGAACGCACGTACTCCCTCCGGCAGTTCGTTTCCGCCGGGCCCGAACAGGCCGCGCAGGGGCGGGAGCACGGGGGCGGAGCCCGTGGCCAGTACCAGGGCGTCGTAGGGCAGTTCGCTGCCCTCGTCGCACACGACGCGTCGCTCTGCCCGGTCGACACGGACAGCGCGTACTCCGTGCATCCAGCGGACCGCCGCACGTGTGGGGAGTGCGATGACCTCCGGTCCGTACTGCCCGCCGAGCACTTCCGCGAGCAGCACCCTGTTGTAGGGGATGTGGGGCTCCTCGCCGACGACGGTGAGATCGAAGCGAGGGTCGAGCTGCTGTGCGATACGCGCACCGGCCATGCCGCTGCCGATCACCACCACGCGCTGCCGGAAGGTCATGGAGTGAGCGTCCTGTGCGGCTGTTACCCCTCCGCATCACGGCTGTTTCCCCGGCGGAACGCTGTGCTCATCGCACGGCCGGGGGCTCTGTGAGCGTCGCTCTGTCCGGACGAGTGCCGGGCCTCTGTCCGGCCGCAGCCGCCGCAGCCGCGTTCGCCGTTCCTGCGGAGCCGTACTCACTGAGCCGATGCCGGAACGGAACGTCGGGCAGCGCCTCCTCCGGGTACGGCATCCTGAAGCCATGTACGAGGAGTGGCGCTCGCAGCTGCCGGGCGCTGTCGTGTGGACGTACCGCGGCGCGCCTGACGGCGAGGGCCGCGTACTGCCCGACGGCTGCATGGACCTGCTGTGGTGGGACGGCGCGCTCGTCGTCGCGGGGCCTGACACGCGGGCGCACGTCCACTCGCCCCGGAGCCTCTCCCGCATCACCGGACTGAGGTTCGCGCCCGGTACCGGGCCGGCGGTCTTCGGCCTGCCCGCGTACGAACTGCGCGATCAGCGCGTGCCCCTCGACGCGTTGTGGCCCGAACGTGCCGTGCGGTCGCTCGAGGAGCGGGTCGCCGCTGCATCGGCGCCGGGACGCGCGCTGGAGCTCGTCTCGCGCGACAGGCTGCGGCAGAGTTCGACGGCCGGACCGTTGCCCCCGGCCGTCGTCGAACTGCTCGCGCGCGGCCGGGGCGTGGCGGACGTCGCACGCACCGCGGGGCTGAGCGAGCGGCAGCTGCACCGCCGCTGCCGGGACGCCTTCGGTTACGGACCCAAGACGCTGGCCCGAGTGCTGAGGCTGCAGCGCGCCCTCGGTATGGCGGACAGCGCCATGCCCCTTGGGGAGGTCGCTGCGGCGTCGGGCTACGCCGACCAGGCCCATCTCTCGCGTGAGTTCAGGGCGCTGGCCGGGATGCCGCCCGCCCGGCTGCTGAGCCTGCGCGACAGGTAGCCGGGGCGGGCGTCAGGAGAGCCGTGCGAAGAGGTCGACCTCGTTGCCGTCGGGGTCCGCCACCACGGCGTACCGCTGGCCCCATTCGGCGTCCCAGGGCGCCTTGCGCCCTTCGTGGCCCGCTCCGGTCAGAGCGGCGTACTGCCCGTCGACGTCGGCCGGGGAGTCGCAGAGGAACGCGAGGCCGAGGCGGCCGCTGCCGCGGGGCCCGGGCTGCCAGTTGGAGTTGAAGGAGCGGATCGTCTCGTCGGTGTCCCAGGCGATGCGCAGCCCGCCCGGCAGCGCCGCCTCGACGTGCGGCAGGCCGTCTGCTTCGGCCGGGATCTCCAGGCCGAGCCGGCGGTAGAAGGCGAGGGAGGCGGCCATGTCCGCCGTGACGATGCCGATGAGGTCGAAGCGTGGAGTCATGCCCCTCACGCTAGGCCGCCCCGTGCCTCCGGTCTTGAACGAATCGGACGCGGTGGCCCGTGGGCGGGATGCGCCGCAATGGGCAGCAGCACCACAGCTGTGGCCTGCGCAGTGGTCTCCGCCTCCAGGTTGCTTCCGGTTGTGCAACGTTGCGGGTCCCGACGGCAGGCGGACTCTTCCCTTCCGGCCTACTGCTCGCCACTATTCGCCGCACGAGCCGGACAGGCAGGGCCGTAAGGCGCAGCCCTGCGGGAACCGGCGGCACGGAGAGCGAGCGAGGTGGACATGGCCAGCAATGCGGACACCGGCCCGGGCACGGGGCAGGAGGCGGAAGCGGACCACGGGAAGGACCCGGGCCGGGGCGGGGACGCGGGGAGCCAGGACGAGACGCTCCTCGCGAGGACGGCGCTGCGCTTCACCGCCTTCACTGAAAAGTGGCTCCCGGACGCTTTCGGGTTCGTACTCGTCGGCACGTTCCTGATCTTCGCGCTGGGGCTGTCGACGGGGGAGCGTCCCACTGCCCTCGTCGACGCGTGGGGCAAGGGCTTCTGGTCGCTGATCGAGTTCACCCTGCAGATGGCGATGATCATCATCGGGGGGTACGCGGTCGCGGTCTCCGCCCCCGTGGCGCGGCTGATCACGCGGCTGGCCCGTATCCCGAAGTCACCACGGGCCGCCATCGCCTTCACCGCCGGTGTCGCGATGGTCAGCTCCTACCTCAACTGGGCGTTCAGCCTCGTGTTCACCGCCATCCTGGCCAAGGAGATCGCCCGCGTCGTCCGCGGCGTCGACTACAGGGCGGTGGGCGCCATGGCGTTCCTGGGGCTCGGGACGGTCTGGGCACAGGGGCTGTCCGGTTCGGCGGCCCTCCAGGTGGCGAGCACCGTCTCCAGCCCCGCGCCCGTGCAGGACGTCATCGCTGAAGGACGGGACGGGGAGAAGGTCATACCGCTCACCGACACGATCTTCACCTGGCAGAGCCTCACCGCGACAGCCGTCGTCTTCGTCGTCGCACTGGCCATGGCCTGGTTCCTCGCCCCGACGCCCGCACGCGCGAAGACCGCACAGGACCTCGGCATCGAGCTGCGTCCCCTCGTGGACGAACACGCGCAGGAGGTGCGGCGGTCGAGGCCGGGGGACTGGCTGGAGAGCAGCCCCGTCTTCACCGTCCTGATCGGGCTGCTCGGACTCTGGTACCTCGTGCGGCACTTCGCCTCCGCGGAGGGGAACCCGGTCGCGGCGCTCGACCTGAACACCGTCAACCTGATCCTGCTGCTGCTCGCGCTGTGCCTCCACTGGCGTCCCATACGGATGGTGGACGCGGTCCGGCGCGGCGCTCCCGCAGCGTCCGGTGTGCTGCTCCAGTTCCCGCTCTACGGCGGGATCTTCGGCATGATCGCGTTCACCGGGGTCTCGAAGCAGGTGGCGAGCTGGCTGGTCAGCGTCTCCAACGAGGTGCTCTTCGCGCCGCTCATCGCGGTGTACTCGGCCGTACTGGGCGTCTTCGTGCCCAGCGGCGGCAGCAAGTGGGTCATCGAAGCGCCCTACGTGATCGACGCGGCGAACCAACTGCACGTCAACCAGGGGTGGATGGTCGTCGTCTACGACCTGGGCGAGGCGTCGGCGAACCTGCTGCAGCCGTTCTGGATGCTGCCGACGCTGGCGATCCTGGGACTGAAGGCGCGGGACATCATGGGATACACGTTCGCGATGTTCCTGGCCTGCTTCCCGGCGGTCCTCGTGGTCGTGACCGTCTTCGCGGGGACGCTGCCCTTCCCGTGAGGCGGACGGACGGGAGATGCCGCCCACGCGCACATGCCAGGGTGTGTCCATGAGCGACGAAGCCCGCATCCTGACCGTGCTGACCACGACCGACGACGAGGCGAAGGCACGCGAACTCGCCGCCGGCGCGATCCGGCAGCGCGTGGCCGCGTGCGCGCAGATCAGTGCGCCCGTCACCTCCGTCTACCGGTGGGAGGGCGAGGTGCAGAGCGATCCCGAGTGGCAGGTGCTGTTCAAGACGGGCGAGGCCCGCTACGACGACCTGGAGGCGTACATCCGCCAGGCGCACGACTACGACGTGCCCGAGATCATCGCGACGCGCGTGGTGCGCGGCGGCGCCGACTACCTGGCGTGGGTCGTGGAGGAGACGTCCGCCCCCGGTACGTGACCGCGGGGGCGGACGTCCCGTTCCGGCGGGCGTTCCGGCAGTACCGCTGCCGCGGATGTTCCGGCGCCTCCCCGCCGCCGCGGGCCTCCCCGCCGGGGCGCCTCAGCTCTGCTGCGCCGCGGCTTCGAGGTCCATCCACACGACCTCCCAGTGGTGCTCGTCGAGGTCGTAGAAGCTCCGCGAGTACATGAACCCGTAGTCCTGCGGGTCCCCGGCGGGGCGGCCGCCCGCGGCGAGCGCCTTGTCCGCCTGCTCGTCCACCTCGGCTCTCGATTCGGCGCTGAGCGCGATCATCGTCTCCGTGCTCGTCCGCGCGTCGGCGACCTCCTTCTTCGTGAACGACTTGAAGAAGGGCTCCAGGAGCAGCATGGCGAAGATGTCGTCACTGATCACGAGGCAGATGGCGTTGTCGTCGCTGAACTGCGGGTCGAAGGAGTAGCCGAGCTGCGTGAAGAAGTCCCTGGACTTCGCGAGGTCCTGCACCGGGAGGTTCACGAAGATCTTCGTCGACATGGCTGGTATGCCTTTCTCTCGAGTGACGCCGTTCTTCTGCCGGATGGGCCCCGATCGCCGTGCTTCGAGGTTCATCTGCTGTGAAGTGAGACCGGGACGCGGGCGGTAACTCATCGGTCCGGCCGGAGAACCGGGGATTCCCGCGCGCTGCCGCTCCGGCGCCTCCCGATGCCTCTCAGGACCCCGGGGTACGCAGCAGCAGCAGCGTGACGAAGCCGAGTACGCCCCTGTAGCCGCGCAGCCAGCCGTCCCGGTGCGCTGCCGCCGTCTCGTGTGCTGTGGAGCTTCCGGGGTCGCCGGGGTGGTCAAGGGCCCAGCGGGAGAGCGAACCCGTCCACGACCACTCGTAGTCGTCCCACTCCCCGGCCGTACTGACGTGCCCGTACACAGGCGTCCACCCGGCTGCTGTGACACGGTCGACTGTCGTGGCGAGATCGTCGAACTCCTCGGGAGAGGCGTCGAGCGCGGCGAGCGCCGCGGGGGTGGGCCCCGTCTCCCAGAAGCCCTCGCCGACGAGGACGCAGCCGTCCGCGGCGAGGTGCTCCCGCGCGGACTCGAGAGCGGGCAGCAGACCTCCGAGCGCGTGCGTGGAGCCCACGCAGAGAACCAGGTCGAAGCGGCGCTGCGCCGTGAACTGTGCGGCGTCCTGCTCGTGCAGCACCAGCCGGTCCCCGAGCGCAGCAGCAGCGGAGGCTTCGCGGGCCCTGGCGAGTGCGGACGGTGAGAGGTCGACGCCGTCGGCCTGTGCCTCGGGACGTCCGGACAGTGCGCGGACCAGCCATGCACCTTCGCCGCACCCGAGGTCGAGCAACCGCTCGTCCCCGCGCGGCAGGGCACGGTCCAGGACGCGTTGCACTGTCGTGTCGCTGAGCGGGGCAGCGATGGGGTGGTTCTGGTGGGCGAGAGTGCTGAGTTGCCGACGGTCCATGGCGTGCAGTCTGTCGGGGGCGATGCCGCGCGTCGCGTGAATTTCGGCGTGCCTGCAACCCGCTGCCCGCCGTGTCACCGACCGCCGCTGCTCGGCTCCGCACGGCTTGCGTCGGCCAACGCCCGCTCCACGCCGGGCTCGTGCGGGCCGAGGAAGTGCGGATCGGGCGTCAGCGCGGCGTCGAAGGCGGCCTTCGCGGCGCTCGGAATCTCGCGAACTCCGCCCGCGTACCAGGTGGCGTCGCGCGGTTCCGGCACCGCGACGCCGTACGGATCGATCCCCGCCGCGGCGCACAGGGCGACGGCACGCCGGATGTGGAAGTCCTGGCTCACCAGCAGTGCTTTCCTGACTCCGAAGACGCGGGCCGCACGCGTGCACGAGTCCCACGTGTCGAATCCCGCGTAGTCGGCCACGATGCGGTCGGCGGGCACACCGCGCGCCGAGAGATATCGGCGCATCGCGTCCGGCTCGTCGTACTCCTCGCGGCTGTTGTCGCCCGAGACGAGCACTGCCCGGACCTTGCCGCGCTCGTACAGTTCGACGGCGCTGTCGAGTCTGTGCGCGAGATACGGCGAGGGCTCCCCGTCCCAGAGTCCGGCGCCGAAGACGAGCGCCACGGGAGCGCGGGGCGCGTGTGACACGTCCGTGTCCGGGGCGTCGGTGGAGACGTGCAGCCACGTGCTGGGCAGCAGGGCGAGAGCGCAGCACAGCATCAGCGCCTGCACAGTGCGCCGGCGAACGATCCAGTGTCTGACTCCGCGTCTGTCCGTGCGTCCACGCAGTGCGACTCGGTCGCGGTCGGGCGTTCCCTCGGGCATGACTGCTGCGACGCCGGGACACCGCCGCACGGTTGCGCTCCGGCTACGGGCGGCCCCTCACACGCCGGCTGACCGCCGGCAGGTTCACAGCCTCCCGGGGAAGATCACGGGGCCGCTGTTTCCAACCGCACCGCGCACACCTTGAACTCCGGCATCCGCGAGGCCGGATCGAGCGCGGGATTGGTGAGCGTGTTGGCCCGGCCTTCGCCGTGCCAGTGGAACGGCATGAAGACGGTGTCCGGTCGGATGTCCCGTGTGACGCGTGCCGGTGCCACCGCGCGTCCACGCCGGGAGACCACCGCGACCCGGTCTCCGTCCAAGACGCCCAGTTGTCCGGCCAGTTGCGGATGCAGTTCGACGAAAGGACCGGGAGCGGCGCTATTGAGTTCGGGCACCCGGCGCGTCTGTGCACCCGACTGGTACTGGGCCAGCACCCGGCCGGTCGTCAGGAGCAGCGGGTACTGCGCGTCCGTCTCCTCCGCTGCCGGGCGGTGGAGTGCGGCGAAGAAGCGGGCCCGGCCGTCCGGTGTGGCGAAACGGTCGAGGAAGAGCCGGGGCGTGCCGGGATGACGTACGTCCGCTGGGCCGCGCTCACCGTCTCCCGTGTCGGACTCACCGTCTCCCGCGTCGGACCGGCGGGTCCGGGCCCGGCCCTGGAGGCCGGTTCCGGTGCCCTCGATCCTGTGGCCGCCGCGGCGGTGGGGGTCCGGCTCTTGCGGGCAAGGCCAGAAGACGCCGTCCTCCTCCGCCAGGCGGGCGTAGGTGATGCCCGAGTAGTCGGCGGGACCGCCCGCTGAGGCGCGGCACAGCTCGCCGAAGACCTCTTCCGCCTCGGACGGGAAGCCCTTCTCCCAACCGAGGCGTGCGGCCAGCCCGTTGAGCACCTCCAGGTCGCTGCGGACGCCCGCCTGCGGCTCGCACGCTTTGCGGCGCAGCAGAACGCGGCCCTCCAGGCTGGTCGTGGTGCCCGTCTCCTCCGCCCACTGCGTGACCGGCAGGACGACGTCGGCGAGCTGAGCGGTCTCCGAGAGGACCACGTCGCACACGGCGAGGAAGTCCAGTGCACGCAGCCGTTCCTCCACGTGCGCGGCGCGCGGTGCGGAGACGGCGGGGTTCGACCCCATCAGCAGCAGCGCACGGACATCGCCGCCGAGCGCGTCCAGCAGCTCGTACGCGCTGCGTCCGGGACGGGGGAGCACGCCGGGGTCGACGCCCCACACCCGCGCCACGTGTGCACGGTCCGCAGGGTCGTCCAGCTTGCGGTAGCCGGGCAACTGGTCGGCCTTCTGCCCGTGTTCCCGCCCGCCCTGGCCGTTGCCCTGTCCCGTCAGGCAGCCGTATCCGGACAGTGGCCGCCCGGCGCGGCCTGTGGCCAGGCACAGGTTGATCCACGCACTGACCGTGTCGGTGCCCTTCGACTGCTGTTCCGGGCCGCGGGCAGTGAGCACCATCGCGCTGTCCGCGTCGCTGAACAACCGGACTGCCTCGCGCAGCTCCGGGACGGGGACACCGGTGACGCGCTCGACCTGTTCCGGCCAGTGCGCCATCGCTGTGCGACGCGCCTCCTCCCAGCCGCTGGTACGCGTGCTGATGAACTCCTCGTCCAGCCTGCCCTCGGCGACGACCAGGTGGAGCAAGCCGAGCGCCAGCGCCAGATCGGTGCCCGGGCGGAGAGCGAGATGGAGGTCAGCCTGCTGCGCGGTACGGGTCCGCCGCGGATCGACGACGATCAATCTGCCGCCGTTCTCCTTCAGTTCGGTCAGATACCGCAGGGCGGGCGGCATGGTCTCCGCCATGTTCGAGCCGACGAGCACGACGCAGCCTGTACGCGCGACGTCCGAGAGGGGGAAGGGCAGGCCCCGGTCGAGCCCGAACGCCCTGGTCGCGGCCGCCGCCGCGGAGGACATGCAGAAGCGTCCGTTGTAGTCGATCTGGGAGGTGCCCAGCACCAGCCGGGCGAACTTGCCCAGGGAGTACGCCTTCTCGTTGGTGAGCCCGCCGCCCCCGAAGACGCCCACCGCGTCGCTGCCCCGTGCCCTGCGCACGCGCTCCAGCGCCGAAGCGGTCGCGTCGAGGGCCTCCTCCCATGTGGCGGGCTCCAGAAGCCCGGAGGAGGCACTGCGCACGAGCGGCTCGGTCAGTCGCACACCGGGCTTCAGGAGGGCATGCGCTGTCCGGCCCTTACCGCACAGGGCGCCGCGGTTCACGGGGAAGCCGGGCCGTTCGACGACCTCGACGGGCGCCCCCGCCGCGTGCGTGCCGGGCCCCGCCCCCGTGCCTCCGGCGGCTCCGCTCTCGTCCTCCCGCGCCGGGGAACCGGCCGGAACGGGGCGGAGGGACATGCCGCACTGGAGCGCGCAGTACGGGCAGTGCGTTTCGGTCCCGGTCCCGGTCTTGGTCCCGGTCCCGGCACCGGCTGCCGTGGGGACGTCTGCGGAGGTCACGTGCATGGGCTCAGCGTCGTGTGCGTCTGTTACGTGCGGCCTCCGCCCGCGTTACGCACCGGGCAACCAGCCCTCAGCGCGTCCTCCGCCCGCCGGTGAGGTGCCCGGTGTGAGCCGGACGCAACGAGATGTGGCGACGGAGGCAACGCCACGGCAACACCCCGTGGCCAGACTCCAGCCATGACGGTGTCGCTCCTGGAACCACGTCCCTTTCCCGCCCCCGCCCGCACGGCGGCGTCATGACGCTCGACAGTTCGGCGCAGCTCATGGCCCGTCTCACCGCGCAGCTCCGCACGCAGCTCCTGTCCGTCCGCGCACCCCACCAGCCGCGAGTCACGCCGGAGCCGCCGTCCGGCGTCCCGGTCCTGGTGGCCGCCGTCCACGGCTCCCGTGACCCCGAGGCGGCACGCACTGTCGAGGCGCTGCTCGCTTCCGTACGCGCGATGCGTCCGGAACTGCGCGTCGTCCCCGGGTACATCGAGCTGAACGAACCGTCGCTCTCCGGCGTACTCGCGGCTCTCCCCGCGGGGCAGCCGGCCGTCGTCGTGCCGTTGCTCTTCGGACGCGGGCACCACGTCGACCACGACCTTCCGCGGGTGCTGGCGGACGCGCCCCACGTCGGCGCGCGTGCCGCACAGCCGCTCGGTCCCCATCCGCTGCTGGCGGCCGCCCTGTACGACAGGCTGCTGGAGGCGGGATGGCCGGGCACGGCGGCCGACGCCAGCCGGGGTGCACGGCGGCACGACCGTCTCTCCCCGTGCGGCCCGGAGCGGCTCGCCGTCGTACTGGCCGCGGCGGGCTCCCGCTGTCCCGCCGCTGCCGAGGCCACCGAGCGCACCGCGTGGCAGCTGCGCCGGCGCCTCGGCGGCGACGTGCCCGTGGTCGCGGCGTACGCCTCCGCCGCGCGTCCCTCGGTGGGCGAGGCCGTACGGGCGCTGCGGGCGGGCGGGCACTCGCGGGTCGCCGTCGCGTCGTGCTTCGTCGCTCCGGGGCACTTCGCCGCCGCGTGCGCGTCCCGGTCCGGCTGGATCAGCTCCGCGCCGATCGGCGACCACCCCGCGCTGGTGAGGCTCGTACTGCACCGCTACGACGAGGCGCGTGCGGCGCTCCCCGCCGACTCTGCCGGACGCGTGCTCTCCCGGGCTCCGCACGGCACCCGGTCCGCTCCGGCCGGCGCCGTGGCACCCGCGGAGTGAACGGTGGGACGCCGCCCCGGCCTGCGGAGACAGAGCGGTGGCGGCCCCGGTGGTCGGAGCGTCCCCAGTGGTTCCGCTCATACGCTCATAGGGCCGCAGCGCCCTGGTGCCGTTACGGTCGGCGTATGCACGGCACGTACGAAGCAGAAGCCCCCGGCGGCGGCACCGGCCCCTACACGATGTCCGACATCGAACGCTGGGCGCCGGAACCCGACAAACGGCCGGGGCGCACCGCCTTCCAGCGTGACCGTGCACGGGTGCTGCACTCCGCCGCGCTGCGCCGGCTGGCGGGCAAGACCCAGGTGGTGGCCCCCGGGTCCAGCGCTCAGGCATGGGACGCGAGCCCCCGCACCCGGCTCACCCACTCCCTCGAATGCGCCCAGGTGGGACGCGAGTTGGGAGCGGCGCTGGGGTGCGACCCCGACCTGGTGGAGACCGCGTGCCTGGCGCACGACCTGGGTCATCCGCCGTTCGGGCACAACGGCGAACGCGTGCTCAGCGAGATCGCCGAGCCGTGCGGAGGGTTCGAGGGGAACGCGCAGTCCCTGCGGCTGCTCGCGCGGCTCGAACCCAAGCGATTCCTGGAGGCCGGGCCCGGCCCCGAGGACGACCCGGGAAGCGTCCCGCAGCCCGTCCCCGTGGGCCTCAACCTCACCCGGGCGGCACTGGACGCGGCGACGAAGTACCCGTGGACGCGCGGCGGCCACCCCACCGACCCCTCGTCGCCCAAGTTCGGCGTCTACCCGGACGACCTGCCGGTCTTCCAGTGGTTCCGCGAAGGCGCACCGGCGGAGCGCAAGTGCTTCGAGGCGCAGGTCATGGACTGGTCGGACGACGTCGCGTACTCCGTCCACGACGTGGAGGACGGACTGCACGCCGGTCACCTGGACCCCAACATGCTGCTGGCCGAGCCCGAGAGGCGCGAGGTATTCGCCGTCGCGGCGGCCCGCTACGCCCCCGACGCCGGTCACGGTGAACTGGCCGAGGCCCTGGACAGGTTGCTGGAGCAGGAGTGGTGGCCGCACGGCTACGACGGATCGGCCGTCGCACAGGCCAGGCTCAAGGACGCGACGAGCCAGCTGATCGGCCGGTTCTGCCTCGCCGCCGAGGGCGCGACCCGGGCCGCCTACGGGACGGGGAGGCTGACCCGCTACGCGGCGGAACTCGTCGTCCCCCGTGCCGTCCGGCTGGAGTGCGCGGTGCTCAAGGCGGTCGCCGACTGCTACGTGCTGCAGCGTCCCGATCTGGAACGTCTGCGGGCCGACCAGCGCGTCGTGCTGAACGAGCTCGCCACGGCACTGATCGCCCGTGCGCCCGACGGCCTCGACCCGCAGTTCCGTGCACTGTTCGGGGACGCCGACAGTGACACGGCACGCCTGCGCGTGGTCGTCGACCAGATCGCCGCACTGACCGATGTCTCGGCCCGTTCACTGCACGCGCGTCTGACCCGCGACCAGTAGGACCGGGGGCGGGAGGGATGCGGGCAAAGGAGCGCTCGGCCGGCGGCGCGCACAGGCAGAAACGGCAGGTGCCACCAGGTGCCGCGCCACGCCGCCGTCCGGGGCCTCTTCCCGCTGCACGTCCGATGCGGGACGCTCACTCAGGACGTTATCTGTCGGGGGGTCAGCGAGGAGGATCCAAGTGGTCGACGCACACCGGACGTTCGTCATCGTCGGTGGAGGGCTTGCCGGTTCGAAGGCGGCTGCGGCCCTGCGAGCGGAAGGGTTCACCGGCCGGGTGATCCTGATCGGCGACGAGCGTGATCACCCCTACGAGCGTCCGCCGCTCTCGAAGGGCTATCTCACCGGTTCCGACGACCGGAACAGCGTCTTCGTGCACGCTCCGGCCTGGTACGCGGGCGCGGACATCGAACTCCACCTCGGGCAGACAGTCGTCGGTCTCGACCGGGCCGGAAAGAGCCTGCGACTGGGCGACGGCACGCGCGTGCAGTACGACTCCCTGCTGCTCGCGACCGGAGCTGAGCCCCGCCGGCTGGAGGTACCCGGCACCGGCCTCGCCGGCGTCCACCACCTGCGCAGGCTCGCCCACGCGGACCGGCTCCGGGGGAGGCTCGCGGCGCTCGGACAGGAGAACGGCCATCTCGTCATCGCGGGAGCCGGGTGGATCGGGCTCGAAGTCGCCGCGGCCGCACGTTCGTACGGCGCCGAGGTCACCGTCGTCGAACCGGAGGCCACGCCGCTGCACAGTGCCATCGGCCCCGAGATGGGTGCGGTCTTCGCCGATCTGCACCAGGAGCACGGCGTGCGGTTCCACTTCGGTGCCCGTCTCACGGAGATCGTCGGACAGGACGGGATGGTGCACGGCGTGCGGACGGACGACGCCGACGAGCACCCCGCACACGACGTGCTGGCCGCTGTCGGCGCCGCGCCGCGCACCGCCCTGGCCGAGTCGGCGGGGCTGGAGCTGGCGCCCGGCCCGGGCGGGGGCATCGCCGTGGACGCCGCGCTGCGCACCTCCGACCCGGACATCTACGCCGCCGGCGACGTCGCCGCGGTGACGTACGAGTCGGCCCCCTGGGCCGCTGACGTGGTCGCGGGCGGGGAGGACGGCGCGGCGGAGCGGAGGCCCCTGCGGGTCGAGCACTGGGCGAACGCCCTCAACAGCGGTCCCGCCGCCGCTCGTTCGATGCTCGGCAGGGACGTCGGCTACGACCGGGTGCCCTACTTCTTCTCCGACCAGTACGACGTGGGCATGGAGTACTCCGGTTACGCGCCTCCCGGCACGTACGACCAGGTGGTGTGCCGGGGTGACATGGCGAAGCGGGAGTTCATCGCGTTCTGGCTGCGGGACGGGCGCGTGCTGGCCGGCATGAACGTGAACATCTGGGACGTCGCCGCTCCGCTGCAGGAGCTGATCCGCTCGGGTCTGCGCGTCGACCCGGAGGCCCTCGCCGACCCGGCCGTACCGCTGTCCTCGCTCACCGGCCCGGCCGAAGGCGCCGGGAAGCCCTGAGCCCGCGGCCGGGCGCAGGGCGTGCGCAGTCGGACCCGGTGGGACCCGGTGGGACCCGGTCGGACGCGGCCGGCTCCGCGACGGCTCCCGCCGCGGACCGGTGTCGGCCGCCGGCCGTACAATTCCCTGGTGGCCGGAAGGATCAATGACGAGGACGTGCGGGCGGTTCGGGACGCGGTCCCGATCGACGCCGTCGTCTCCGAATACCTTCAGCTGCGCCCCGCCGGCGGCGGGAACCTCAAGGGCCTGTGCCCCTTTCACGACGAGAAGTCGCCCTCGTTCCACGTGAGTTCGAGCAAGGGCGTCTTCCACTGCTTCGGCTGCCAGGAAGGCGGGGACACCCTCGACTTCGTGATGAAGGTCGACCACCTCTCCTTCTCCGAGGCCGTCGAGCGGCTGGCAGCCCAGGCCGGCATCACCCTGCGGTACGAGGAGGGCGGGTACGGGCGGGCCTCCCAGCAGGGCGAGCGCACACGCCTGGTCGAGGCGCACAAGGTCGCCGCCCAGTTCTACGCGGAGCAACTGCAGGGCCAGGAGGCGGAGATCGGCCGCCGCTTCCTCGACGAGCGCGGATTCGGCCGGGAGGCGGCCGAGCACTTCGGCGTGGGATACTCGCCGGCCGGCTGGGACCACCTGGTGCGCTTCCTGCGCGGCAAGGGCTTCTCCGACAAGGAGCTGATCCTCTCCGGCCTGGCCCAGGAGGCCCGCAACGGCCGTCCGATCGACCGGTTCCGCGGCAGGCTGATGTGGCCCATCAGGGACATCACCGGCGACGTCGTCGGGTTCGGCGCCCGCAAGTTGCGCGAGGACGACAACGGCCCCAAGTACCTCAACACCCCCGAGACGCCGATCTACCACAAGTCGCAGGTCCTCTACGGCATCGACCTCGCGAAGAGGGACATCGCCAAGGGCAACCGCGCCGTCGTCGTCGAGGGCTACACGGACGTCATGGCCTGCCACCTGGCGGGTGTCACCACGGCCGTCGCCACCAGCGGCACGTCCTTCGGCGAGGGGCACATCAAGATCCTCCGGCGGCTGCTGATGGACAACTCCCAGTCGGAGGTCGTCTTCACCTTCGACGGCGACGCGGCGGGGCAGAAGGCCGCTCTGCGCGCCTTCGAGGACGACCAGAAGTTCGCGGCCCGCACGTCCATCGCGATCACGCCCGAGGGCATGGACCCGTGCGAACTGCGGCTCGCGGAGGGCGACGAGGCGGTCGCCAAGGTGGTCGAGAGCCGGTCGCCGCTCTTCGAGTTCGCGATCCGCTCGATCGTCGACCAGCACAACCTCGACACGGCGGAAGGCCGCTCGGCGGCTCTCGAACAGGCCGCACCCGTCGTCGCGCAGATCAAGGACCCCTCGATCCAGCACGAGTACGCGGTGCGCCTCGCGGGCCTGATCGGCATTCTCGACACGCAGTTCGTGGTGCGCCGCCTCGGTCAGCTCGCCCGCCGCCGGCACGCCGCGCCGGCCTCGCGGGGACGCAGCTCCCCGGCGCCGGCAGCCGCTCAGACGTCCGCTGCGGCTCCGCCCGAGGCGGCGGCCCGCCCCTCAGGGCCCGGCGGGCCCGCCCTCAACCTGCGCAGCCCGGCGCACCGCGTGGAGCGGGAGCTGCTCAAACTCGCCCTGCAGCGGCCGGAGCTGGTGGCTCCCGCGTTCGACGCCTACGGCGCCGACGAGTTCACGGCACCCCCGTACGCGGTTGTCCGCAGGGCCGTCGAGGCTGCCGGCGGAGTGAGCAGCGCGGACGCCGAGTTCATCGGGCGGGTGCGGGCCGCCGCTCCCGACGACACCGTGCGCTCCCTCGTCAACGAACTCGTCGTGGAGCCGCTGCGCAGCGCACGCGGACGCGAACCGGACGAGATGTACGCGGGAATGCAGCTCGTCGCCGTCCGTCTCGCCGCGGTCAACTCCCGTATCGCCGACCTGGAGAGCACCGCCCGCCGCCTGGAAGCGCAGCGGGACGACGAGCGTGCCGTGTCGGTACGGCAGGAGATCTGGACTCTCCAGCAGTACGGGCGTGCCCTGCGGGAGCGCGGCGCCGCAGCCCTCTGAGGAGTGCCGCAGCGCTGTGAGCAGGCACGCGGCAGCCCTCCGGGGGATCCGTGGAGCGGCTGCGGGGAGCACGGCGGTGTAGCGGTGCGTATCCGGCAGGTCACCGTCCATCTCAAAAACTGGGCGCACGACCCTCGTGGCGGAAGTGTGTCGTACCCCACACTGGTGTGCGGTGCCTGAGTCCTCGGAGCGGGGCGGCGTCGCGGCCGGAGGGCCGGAGTCCCCCGCGGATCCGCACAGCATGTACGCCGCCCCCCGACCGGCAGCGAGCACACTGGAGGTCGCCCCCGTGCAGACCCGGACCCTGACCAGCGCGGCTCCCCCCGCCCCGACGATCGCGGACGTCGCCCCCGTGGCGCCTGCGGGGGCCGCGCCCGCAGGGGCGCTTCCACCTCTGCTGCCCGACGGCCCCGCGCCGTCCGAACCGCCGGCGCCGGCCGCGGCTCCGGACGGTCCCGACGCCGAAGCGCCGCTTCCGCGTGCGGCCCGGGAGCGCGAGGCGGACCGGGGGAGCCCCGCCAGGCAGGAGACGGGCAGCGGCCCGTCGGCAGATCTCTTCCGGCAGTACCTGCGCGAGATCGGGCGCATTCCGCTGCTGACGGCGGCCGAGGAGGTCGACCTCGCACGCCGCGTCGAGGCGGGCCTCTTCGCGGAGGAGAAGCTCACGAACACCGCCGCGATCGACACGGAACTCGCCCATGAACTCGACCAGTTGGTCGTCATGGGCAGGATCGCCAAGCGCCGCCTCATCGAGGCGAACCTCCGCCTCGTCGTCTCCGTCGCGAAACGCTACGTCGGTCGCGGGCTGACCATGCTCGACCTGGTCCAGGAGGGCAACCTCGGACTGATACGGGCCGTGGAGAAGTTCGACTACGCCCGCGGCTACAAGTTCTCCACCTACGCGACCTGGTGGATCCGCCAGGCGATGTCCCGCGCCCTCGCCGACCAGGCCCGGACGATACGGGTGCCCGTGCACGTCGTCGAGCTGATCAACCGCGTCGTACGCGTCCAGCGGCGCCTGCTGCAGGAGCGGGGGTACGAGCCGGCGCCCGAGGAGGTCGCCGCGCAGCTCGACCTCACGGAGGAGCGCGTCAGCGAGGTGCTTCGCCTCGCCCAGGAACCGGTGTCCCTGCACGCGCCGGTGGGGGACGAGGAGGACGTCAACCTCGGCGACCTCATCGAGGACGGCGACGCGCCCTCACCGGTGGAGTCGGCCGCGTTCCTGCTGCTGCGGGAGCACTTGGAGGCCGTCCTGTCCACGCTGGGAGAGCGCGAACGCAAGGTCGTCCAGCTGCGCTACGGGCTCGTGGACGGACGCCCGCGCACGCTGGAGGAGATCGGCACCCTCTTCAACGTGACCCGCGAGCGCATCCGGCAGATCGAGTCCAAGACCCTCGGCAAGCTCCGCGACCACGCCTTCGCCGACCAGCTGCGCGGCTACCTCGACTGAGCGTCAACCGACCTTCTTGATCACCGTGGCCGGCACGCCGGCGACCAGCGTTCGCGCGGGCACGTCGCGGGTGACGACCGCACCGGCGGCAACGACGGCGTCCGCCTCGACGGTCACGCCCTGCATGATCAGGGCGGAGGCCCCGATCCACACGTTTCGACCGATGCGGATCGGTGCCGACGTGATGCCGGTGCGCCGCTGTACCGGGTCGAGGGGATGGCCTGAGGTGAGGAGGCTGACGCCGGGGCCGATCATGACGTCGTCACCGATGTCGATCCCACCGATGTCGTTGAAGCGGCAGTTCTGGTTCACGAAGACGTTTCGGCCGAGCCGGATATTGATCCCGTGGTCGGAGTAGACCGGCGGGATGAGATGGAAACTCTCGTCGACGGTCTGGCCCGTCAGCTTGCTCCATCCTTCGCGGATCGCCTCTTGCTCGGCATAGCGAAGCGCGTTCAGCTCCTCGGTCAGCCGGATCGCGCGCTGCACTCTCTCCACGAAGCTCATCCTCGTCCCTCCAGCCGCGTCCCCCACCTCACGGGACACCTAGTCGACCTCCACGGCCGCCGCCGCGAACTGAGACGTGTACAGGCGGGCGTAGGCGCCGCCCGCCTCCAGCAGTTCGCTGTGCGATCCCTGCTCCACGATGGCCCCGTCCTCCATCACGAGGATCACGTCGGCGTCCCTCACGGTGGAGAGCCGGTGCGCGATGACGAAGCTGGTACGCCCGTGCGACAGCCGCGCCATCGCCTTCTGGATGAGGACCTCCGTGCGGGTGTCGACGGAGCTGGTCGCCTCGTCGAGCACGAGGATGACCGGGTCCGACAGGAACGCCCGCGCGATGGTGAGCAGTTGCTTCTCACCGGCGCTCACCCCCGTGCCGTCCTCGTCGAGCACTGTGTCGTAGCCGTCCGGCAGCGTGCGGATGAACCGGTCTGCGTGTGCGGCCCGCGCGGCCTCCTCGATCTGCGCGCGGGTCGCGTCCTGCGCCCCGTAGGCGATGTTCTCGGCGATGGTGCCGCCGAAGAGCCACGTGTCCTGCAGCACCATTCCGATGTGGGAGCGCAGCTCCTCGCGGTCCATGGCCGCCATGTCGGTGCCGTCGAGCAGGATCCGGCCGCCGCGGGTCTCGTAGAACCGCAGCAGCAGGTTGACCAGAGTGGTCTTGCCCGCGCCCGTCGGCCCCACGATCGCGACAGTTCGGCCGGGTTCGACTGTCAGCGACAGGTTCTCGATGAGGGGACGGTCCGGTTCGTAGCGGAAGCTGACCTTCTCGAACTCCACACGTCCGCTCAGAGAACGGGGGCGCTGCGGGTTCTCCGGCTCCGGCGACTGCTCCTCGGCGTCCAGGATCTCGAAGACGCGCTCCGCTGAGGCCACTCCCGACTGCACCAGGTTCGCCATTGAGGCGACCTGCGTGAGGGGCTGCGAGAACTGCCGCGAGTACTGCACGAAGGCCTGCACGTCGCCGATGGACAGGGCGCCCGAAGCGACCCGCAGTCCGCCGACGACCGCCACCAGCACGTAGTTGATGTTCGCGATGAACATCATGGCGGGCTGCATGATCCCGCTGACGAACTGCGCCTTGAAGCCCGCCCGGCACAGTGCCTCGTTGTGCTCGCGGAACGTCTCCGCGGACTCCTTCTGGCGCCCGAAGACCTTCACCAGCGCGTGCCCGGTGTACATCTCCTCGATGTGCGCGTTCAGCCGGCCCGTCGACGCCCACTGCTCCACGAACTCCGGCTGCGCCCGCTTGCCCAGCCGGGTGGCGACCGTCAGGGACACCGGGACGGTCACCATCGCGACCAGTGCCAGCAGAGGCGAGATCCAGAACATCATCACCAGCACACCGGCGATGGTGAGCAGCGAGTTGATGATCTGCCCCAACGTCTGCTGCAGGGTCTGCCCGACGTTGTCGATGTCGTTCGTGACCCGGCTGAGCACCTCCCCACGCGTCTGCCTGTCGAAGTACGACAGCGGCAGTCGCGCGAGTTTCGCTTCCACCTGTTCACGCAGCCGGAAGACTGTCTGGTTGATCGCCCGGACGGACAGACGGCCGCTCAGGAGCATCATGAGACCCGCGAGCGCGTAGATCACGAGGACGACGGCGAGCACCCGCGCGACCGCACCGAAGTCGATGCCCTGACCAGGGGTGAAGTGCATGCCGGAGAGCATGTCGGCGACCTTTCCGTCGCCCTCGGCGCGCATCCGCTCCAGGACCTGCTCCCTGGTCGCGCCGTCCGGGAGCTGCTTGCCGACGAAGCCGGCGAAGATCAGGTCGGTCGCATGCCCCAGGATCTTCGGCCCGAGCACGCTCAAGCTGACGCTGACCAGGACGAGCAGGCCCATGCCCGCCAACGTCCAACGCTCCGGAGCGAACTGCCGGAGCAGCCGCTTCGCCGCCCCCTTGAAGTCCGTGGAACGCTGCGGCGGAGCGCCGCCGCCGAGGATCCGCGCCGGCCCGCTCACGCCGCCTCCTGCTCGGTCAGCTGGGAGAGCACGATCTCCCGGTAGGTCTCGTTCCCGGCCATCAGCTCCTCGTGCCTGCCCGCTCCCACGACACGGCCCTCCTCCAGCACCAGGATCCGGTCGGCTTCGCGGATGGTGGACACCCGCTGGGCGACGATGACGACCGTCGCGTCCGCCGTCGTCCGGGCGAGCGCCGCCCGCAGCGCCGCGTCCGTGGCGTAGTCGAGCGCGGAGAACGAGTCGTCGAAGAGGTAGACCGCCGGACGGTGCACCAGTACCCGCGCTATGGCGAGCCGCTGCCGCTGCCCGCCGGAGACGTTGTTGCCGCCCTGGCCTATCTCCGCCTCCAGCCCGCCCTCCATGGCGGCCACGAACTCCCGTGCCTGCGCCGTCTCCAGGGCCTCCCAGAGCTCGTCGTCCGTCGCGTCCGGCCGCCCGTAGCGGAGGTTCGAGGCGACGGTGCCGGAGAACAGGTACGGCTGCTGCGGTACCAGTCCCACCGTCCGTGCCACGAGCTGCGGATCGAGCTCCCGCACGTCCTTCCCGCCGAGCAGGACGCTGCCCTCCGTGGTGTCGAACAGCCGGGGCACCAGGCCGATCAGCGTCGACTTGCCGCTGCCCGTCGAACCGATCACGGCGGTCGTCTCACCGGGGCGTGCCAGCAGATCGATGTCCCGCAGCACGGGAGCCTCCGCACCGGGATAGCGGAATCCCGCGCCCCGCAGCTCCAGCGTCGCGGGGCCGTGCAGCGTCCGCACCGGGTGCGCGGGCGGTACGACGCTGGAGTCGGTGTCCAGCACCTCGGTGATGCGCTCGGCGCACACCTCCGCACGCGGCACGAGCATGAACATGAAGGTGGCCATCATCACGGACATCACGATCTGCATCAGATACGCGAGGAAGGCCGTCAGCGCGCCGATCTGCATCTGGCCGTCGTCCACCCGGTGCGCCCCGAACCACACGACGACGACGCTGGAGGCGTTCACCACGGTCATGACGGTGGGGAACATCAGCGCCATCAGCCGTCCGCTGCGCAACTGCACGTCCGTCAGCGCGGAGTTGTGCTCGGAGAAGCGGCGCTGCTCGTACTCGTCCCTGACGAAGGCGCGGATGACGCGGGTGCCGGTGATCTGCTCCCGCAGCACCCTGTTCACGCCGTCGAGCCGTTCCTGCATCGTGCGGAACAGTGGCCGCATCCGGCGCACGATCAGACCGACGGAGAGCGCGAGGACGGGGACGACCCCGAGCAGCACGGACGAGAGCGGCACGTCCTGTCCGAGCGCCATGACCAGCCCGCCGACGCACATGATCGGCGCCGAGACCATCAGCGTGAAGGTCATCAGCACCAGCGTCTGCACCTGCTGGACGTCGTTCGTCGTGCGCGTGATCAGTGACGGCGCCCCGAACCGGGCGAGTTCGCGCGCGGAGAACGTCTGCACCCGGTCGAAGACCGTCGCCCGCATGTCCCTGCCGAGCGCGGCGGCGGTCCGTGCGCCGATGAGAACGGCGCCGATGTTGCACCCGATCTGTGCGACGGAGACGGCGGCCATCACGCCTCCGACCCGCAGGATGTAGCCGGTGTCACCGCGCACGACACCGTTGTCGATGACGTCGGCGTTGAGCGTGGGCAGGTAGAGCGTGGCGGACGTCTGCACCAGCTGCAGCAGTACGAGCAGGAGCGCCGCCCGTCTGTACGGGCGCACGTGGTCTCGGAGCAGACGGATCAGCACATTGGTCCCCGTGGTGGAAAAGACGAGCGAAAGCGGTCTCGTCCATCTTCGGCCAGCTCCCGGGCCGACGGCGTCAACTCCCGGCAAAGAGGCCCTTGATCGCTCTGGGCTGAACATGTGCCCGCCCGTACAGCGCCCATGCCCACCCGCTCCCGGCCCGGCGCCCCGTCAGCGTTTGAAGGCCCCCGGGTGCGTCTCTTCCCGTACGGCCTCGTACTGCTGGCGCACCGCCTGCCCGGCGGCCAACTCCTCGCCCGCGTCGAAGACCTGGCACTCGGCGGCAGGCCAGCGCGGAGGCATTCCCGTGCCGCTCATCGCCCAGGCCGCCTGCCGGGCGGCGCCCGTGGCGGTGTAGTCGGCGGGCCGGGGCACGACGACCTGCGCCCCGAACAGCGCGGGTGCGACCGCCTGCACCGCGGGAAGGCCCGCGGCCTGCCCCAGCAGGAACAGCCGCCGCACCTGCACGCCCCGCCCGCGCAGTACGTCGAGGGCGTCGGCGAGCCCGCACAGCATTCCCTCGACCGCTGCCCGGGCCATGTGCTCCGGCTTCATGCTCTCGCGTCTCAGCCCGTGCAGGGACCCGGCCGTGTGCGGGAGGTCCGGGGTGTGCTCGCCCTCCAGATAGGGCAGCAGCACCAGCCCGTACGCACCGGGGGAGGACTTCAGGGCCAGCTCGGAGAGCCCGTCGAGATCGGTGCCGAGCAGCTCCGCGGTGCCGCGGAGCACGCGCGTCGCGTTGAGCGTCCGGACGGCCGGAAGATGCATGCCGGTGGCGTCCGCGTACGAGGTGATCGTGCCCGTCGGGTCGGCGAGCGCCTCGTGGTGGACGGCGAAGACGGAACCGGACGCGCCGAGCGAGATCACGGCGTCGCCCAGGCCGAGGCCCAGGCCGAACGCGGCGGCCATCGTCTCGCCCGTTCCGGCGGAGATCAGCAGGCCCTCCGGCGTGCGCCCCGCCGGCTCCGCCGGGGCCAGGACGTCGGGCATCGCCACCTGGTGCCCGAGCGCCAGCTCCACGAGGTCGGGCCGGTACATCTCCAGCGACGCCGACCAGTAGCCGGTGCCCGAGGCGTCGCCCCGGTCGGTGGTACGGCGCAGCGGCCGGCCCAGCAGCTGCCACACCAGCCAGTCGTGCGGCTGGAGCACGCCGGCCACCCTGGCGGCGTTCTCCGGTTCGTTGCGGGCGAGCCAGCGCAGCTTGGAGACGGGGTGGGCGGCCTGGGGGACCGCGCCGACGGCCTGCGCCCAGGCCTCCCGCCCGCCCAGCGCGTCGACGAGGTCGGCCGCCGCGGGCTGGACCCGCCTGTCGTTGCCCAGCAGCGCCGGACGCAGGGCCGCCCCGGCAGAGTCGGTCACGATCAGGCCCTGCTGCTGCGCGGCCACCCCGATCGCCTCGACGTCCGCGAACTGCCCGCCACCGGCCGCACGGCCCAGCGACATCAGCCACGACTGCGGGTCCTCACGCGGGTCGGGGTGGTCGGCGTAGCCGTGCCTGACGACGGCACCGGAGTCCGCGTCGCAGACGACGATGCGTGTGTACTCCGCTGAGCTTTCCAGACCGGCGACTATCCCCATGGAGCGGAATGATGCCCTACCCGCCCCCGCGAGTGGCCCGCCCCCCTCTGCCCTCCGGCCCTCGCGGTCTGATGCGGCGGCGCGTGACGGCCTAGCGTGGTCCGGGTGGACACATATACGAGCAACCCGCTGAAGCAGTGCTCCCTGGACGAGCTGCGCCGTCGTACGAGCGCGAAGTGGCGCGTCCACCCCGGTGACGTGCTGCCTCTGTGGATCGCGGAGATGGACGTGCCGCTGGCCGAGCCCGTCGTCGAGGCGGTGCGCGCCGCGGTCGAGGCGGGCGACACCGGATACGCGATGGGGGAGGAGTACGTCGCGGCTCTGGACGCGTTCGCCGCGGAGCGCTGGGGCTGGCGTGTGCACCCCGAGCGTGCGGCGATCGTGCCCGACGTGATGATGGGCGTCGTCGAGGTGCTGAAGCTGATCACCTCGCCGGGAGACGCGGTCGTGGTCAACCCGCCCGTCTACCCGCCCTTCTACCAGTTCGTCTCCAACATGGGCCGCCGCGTCGTGGAGGCGCCGCTCGACGAGGAGGGCCGCCTCGATCCGGACACGCTGGCCTCGGCGTTCCGCACCGCCACCGCGTCCGGCTCCTCCGGAGAGCCGTCGGGCGAGGACCGCCGTGCCGCCTACCTGCTGTGCAGCCCCCACAACCCCACCGGCACCGTCCACACGGCCGGCGAGCTGGCCGCCGCGACGGAGCTGGCGGCGGAATGGGGGGTGCGCGTCGTCGCCGACGAGATCCACGCGCCCCTGGTGCTGTCCGGCGCCCGGCACGTGCCGTACCTGTCGCTGCCGGGCACGGAGCGTGCCTTCTCCCTGATGTCGGCGTCGAAGGCGTGGAACCTGGCCGGGCTGAAGGCGGCGGTGGCGGTCGCGGGCAGCGAGTCGGCCGCGGAGCTGAAGCTGATGCCGGAGGAGGTCAGCCACGGCCCGAGCCACCTCGGCGTGATCGGCCACGTCGCGGGCCTGCGGCACGGGACCGGCTGGCTGGACGCGCTGCTGGCCGGACTGGATGGGAACAGGAAGCTGCTCGACGGACTTCTGCGGGAGCACCTTCCGGACGTGCGCTACCGGCAGCAGCAGGGCACGTTCCTCGCGTGGCTCGACTGCCGCGCGCTGGGCCTCGCCGATCCCGCCGCCGCGTTCCTGGAGCGGGGCCGCGTCGCCCTGGTCCCCGGTACCGCCTTCGGCACGGGCGGCGAGGGCTTCGTCCGGCTCAACACCGCGACGTCCCCGGAGATCCTCGAAGAGGCGGTGCGGCGGATGGCCTCCGCGGTCTGACGGTTCCCCGCGTGCCCGTTCGCTCGTCTCCCTGCCTGCCTGGCTGTCTGGCTCCCTGTCTCCTTGCCTGTCTGCCTGCGCGTTCGCCGCTCCGCCGGCCCGTCACCGGTCGTTCCGGGGCACGGGCCGCGGAAGCGGCGAAAGCGCGGCGGGGGAGTCAGGCGGGCTTGCGGGCGACGCCCGCGTAACCCGGGGCGCTCAGTTCGCCGGCCTCGGGACGCCACTCGCCGATGGGGACCAGGCCGGGGTCGATCAGCTCCAGCCCCTCGAAGAAGAGCGCGATCTCGCTCTTGGGCCGCATCTGCAGAGGGGTGCCCTCCGCCCGGTAGATCTCCTCGACCTTCTTCATCGAGGGGTCCAGCTCCGCGCTTCCGTAGGTGAGCACCAGGAAGCTGCCGGGCGCGAGCCTGCCGACCATGGAGCGGACGAGTTCGTAGGGCCCGTACTCGTCGGGGATGAAGTGGAGCAGCGCGTTGAGGGAGAGCGCGACGGGCCGGTCCAGGTCGAGCGTGTCCCGTACGTTCCGTGTCTTCAGGACGTCGTCGTGGCGGATGTCCGCCTGCACGTACGTCGTGCGGCCCTCGGGGGTGCCTGCCAGGAGGGCGTCGGCGTACTCGAGCACCACCGGGTCGTGGTCGACGTAGACCACGCGGCAGTGCGGGTCGACGCCCTGCGCGACCTGGTGCAGGTTCGGCTCGGTGGGAATGCCGGAGCCGATGTCGATGAACTGGCGGATCCCGTGGTCCCCGGCGAGGCACTTGGTGACCCGGTGCATGAAGCTGCGGTTGCCCCGGGCGCTCGCCTTGGCGGTCGGCAGGACCTTGAGCACCTTCTCGGCGGCCTCCTGGTCCACCGGGTACCAGTCCTTGCCGCCGAGGTAGTAGTCGTACATCCGGGCGGAGTGCGGCCTGCTGGTGTCTATCTCGGTGGTTCCCTCGCCGGTCATCGCGCCACCTCGGAGGAGTGGGGAGCGGCGGGGACCGGCGGGAGCGAGCTGAGGCCCGGGCTGTTCACGGGCAACCTCCAAGGGCGGGCGAAGTGCGCACTGACGGACGGGAATCGTACGGTCTTCGAGGGCAACTGCGGTGTGCTGCCGTCAAGTTGAAACTATCAGGCTGTGCGGCGGGGATCACATGACGTGAGCGTCCCGGGCCGCGGGCCGACAGGTGCGGAGCGCCGGTGTCGCTGCCCGTCGCGGATGCCCCTCGACGCGCAGGCTCCCCGCACGGCGTCGGTGCCCGCGCGGGGAGCCTCAGCGCCCGGCCGTCAGTTCCGCGGAGTCAGCAACGCTTCGACGAGGCGGCGTTGTTGGGAGTCGGGTCCCCCGCCTTGCGCACGGAGCCCACGGCCGCGGTGCACTCCTGCACGGTGGCCGTGCCGTTCGACCAGAACTCCTGCTTGGTGGTGTCCGTCCACGCCTTGCGGCCGAGGACCTTGTCCTGCGAGTAGCTGTAGACGCCGGTGGTCACGTCGTAGTCGCCGGCGGTGCCGTGGAAGCTGTCCCACACCCAGACGTAGCCGTAGTTCTCCTGGCACTCCGGCGAGTAGAACTGCTTGACCGAGGCGATCGTGGTGCCGTTCCGCTTGACGTACCCGGTGGTGCCGATCTGGTACGCGTCGTCGCACACCCCGGCGGCCTCGGCGGCCTTGCTCGACGGATTGCCCTTCGCCGAGGGCGCGGTGGACTTCGAGACGCTCCGCTCCGACGGCTTCGGTGCCGGCCCGCTGCCCGCGTAGGCGGCCCCCGCCGGGATCACCACCGCGGCGCAAGTCAGCGCGGCGATCAGAGATTTGGCATGGCGAATGCGCATTTTTCCCCCTCGTGGTCAGAAAAGGTGACTGCCGAATCTTGCGGTTCTTGCCCGTAAAGTTCCGGCTCCCAAGAAGACACGTGTCCGCACTGAGAGGTTGTACGGGGAGTGGGCCGTTTCTGACGGGGTGTCCGGTTCGAGGACCAACGTGCCCCGCTCGTCGGGGGGTTCGCCGCGGACTCAGGCCGCCGGACGCAGGTCCGCCACCACGAGGTCTCGCATGTCGCCCGGGGAGACGCCGAGTTGCTGGAAGAGGCCGGCCGAGATCTTGTCGTCCCCGCGCAGCAGGGCCAGCACGATGTGCTCGACGCCGATGTGCCTGTCCCGGCGGGCGATCGCCTCTCGCAGCGACAACTCCAGTGCCTTCTTGGCCCGTTGGGTGAAGCGGATGTGCCCCGACGGCGTCTCCACCTCCGAGGGCAGCCCGAGGCTCCCCTTGCTCCGGGGGAGCCGGCGCCGCGGGAAGCGAAGCCGCCGGCGGCCCGCGGCTCCACCCGGCTGCGGCCGGGGTGCGTCCAACGCCCCGTCGCCGAAGGCGTTCTCGGCCCGCCGCCGGATCTCGTCGAGGTCGATGCCGAGCGCCTTGAGCGCCTCGGCGTCCTCAGGGCCCAGCGAGCCGCTGCCGCTGCTGACCACGTTCGCGACCGCCGCGCGGCAGTTCCCGGCGGTGACTCCGAGGCGTACCAGGGTCGCGGCGCCCGGCGCCTCCGCATGGCGCGCCACCGCGGCGAGCAGCAGATGCTCCGTGCCCACCCAGTCGTGGCCCAGGCTCCGGGCTTCCTCCTGCGCCCCGACGACCACCAGCCGGGCCGGCTTCGTGAATCGCTCGAACATCCTCGCCTACCTCCTCGCGTGCTTCTTGTGTACGGCCTGCCTGCTCACGCTGAGGGCTGCCCCGATCTCGTCCCAGGACCATCCCTGCGTGCGGGCGCTGTCGACCTGCAGCGCCTCCAGGCGCTCGGTCAGCCGCCGCAGCGCGGCGACGGCTCTGAGCCCCACACGGGGATCGCTGTCGAGAGCGGCCTCGGCGGTGTCCACTGCTTCTCGTGCGTCCGATGCGGCCATGCTGTCAACTTAGGATGACAAGCAGGTTCTGTCAACCAACATTGACAACCCAGGAGGGTTCGCGGGCAAAAAAAGAGGCCACAGGGCGCTGGTTGCGCCTGTGGCCGGCCCTGCGACGGGCCTGTTCGCCGGCAGCCGGGCTGCCGGACTGTTGTGCACGGTGGGGCGGGTGGGACTCGAACCCACGGCCGACGGATTATGAGTCCGTTGCTCTAACCGGCTGAGCTACCGCCCCGTACGACGGGCAACGTACATCTGTGCGCGCCGCGTCTGCCGCAGCATAGCTGCTCATACGATCTCCCGCCCGTGCCGGGTGGAGACGTACGGGATGGAGGACTCCGAGTACGGGGTGCTCGGTTCCCACGCGTCCCAACAGACTTGTCCGGCAAAGGAAACCGGCAAAGGAAAAGAGCCCCCTCAGGGGCTCTTTCAGGTGCTCCCGCGACTGGACTCGAACCAGTAACCTGCCGGTTAACAGCCGGCTGCTCTGCCGATTGAGCTACACGGGACTGCTCTGCTCGGACGCGCCCACATGGAGTCGGCGGCGTTCCCTCGCTGCGGGCAATACATTAGCGCATGCCAGGGGGTACTCCGAAATCGGTATCGGTGCGGCCCCGTGCCCACCGAGAAGCCGAACGATCCGAGAGAACCGAGAGAAGGGTGGAGCCATGCGCTATCGGCTCACGTTCGTCGCCGGAGTGGCCGTCGGGTACGTGTTCGGCACCCGTGCCGGGCGTGAACGCTACGAACGTCTCCGGCAGTCCGCGCAGCGGTTCGCCGAGAACCCCGCCGTGCGCAACGCCACCGAGAGTGCCGCGCAGTCCGGCCGGGAAGCCGCGTCGAAGGCGGCCGGCCTGGTCTCCGAGAAGATCGGGCACCGGCTGCCCGAGTCGGTGAACGACAGGGTTCGCGCGCTCCGCGACCACAGGACGCCGATGGACGACGGCTGGGGCACCAGCAACTCGTAGCACTACGTGCTCCGCGCGGTGTCCGCGGCGGTGTGCGTGCCGGATCCGCTCCGGCCGCGCACCGCCGTTCCCGTGTGGAGCTGAGGCGGACCGTCTCCGTGCGGGACGGCGCGGCTCCGTCCGACGGACCTGCCGCCGGATCAGGTGCCGGGAAGCGGACGGGCGAGGCCGGCATCGAGCAGCGGCCCCAGCAGATCTCCGGTGCGCCGCACCCGGTCGGGAAAGCCTGACGCGGAGAAGACCAGCTCGTCGGGGTGGCGGGCGGCCACGAGCTCGTCCCACGTGAGGGGGGCGGAGACGGTGGGCTGCCGCTTCGCGCGGAGGGTGTAGGGGGCGGCGGTGGTCTTGGCGGCCGCGTTCTGCGAGTGGTCGACGAAGACCTTTCCGGGGCGGAGGGCCTTGGCCATCCGGCTGAGCGCGAGCTCCGGCATCGCCCTCTCGGCCTCCTGCGCCGTCCTCTTCGCGTAGGCGGAGGCCGCCGAGGAGGGCGTGACCTCGATCGGAGCGAGCAGGTGCAGCCCCTTGCCTCCGGAAGTCTTGGGGAGCAGGGTGATGTCGTCGGCCGCGAGACGTTCGCGCAACCACAGCGCCACGGTCCGGCACTCGAGAACTCCGGCGCCGGGGCCCGGGTCGAGGTCGAAGACGAGACGGTCCGCGTGGACCTCGTGCTCGACGCGCCACTGCGGAGTGTGCAGCTCCAGGGCGGCGAGGTTCGCCGCCCAGACGAGAGTGGCGAGGTCGTGGATCAGTACCTGCCGCAGCGGGGCGCTGCTGACCTCGGTGATCTCGTGGACGGTCACCCAGTCGGGGGCGCCGGGCGGCACATTCTTGGCGAAGAAGGCGGTGGAGTCGACGCCGTCCGGATAGCGCAGGAAGGAGACCGGGCGACCGCGGAGATGCGGCAGCAGCACCTCGGCGACGCTCACGTAGTAGTGCAGCGCTTCACCCTTGGTGAAGCCGGTGGCCGGATACAGCACCTTGTCGAGATTGCTGAGGGCCAGACGGCGGCCCTCGACCTCCGTGAACGGCATACCCTGAGAGTCCCATAGAAGGGACGAACCATGCGATCCATCTGGAAAGGGTCCATTTCCTTCGGGCTGGTCTCCATACCCATCAAGGTGGTTTCGGCCACCGAGAGCCACAGCGTCTCCTTCCACCAGGTGCACACGGCCGACGGCGGACGCATCCGCTACCGGAAGGTGTGCGAGCTGGAGGAGAAGGAGGTGCCGCGCGAGGAGATCGGCAAGGGATTCGAGACCGGGGACGGTACGACCGTCCAGCTCACGGACGCGGACTTGTCCGCCCTGCCGCTGCCCACCGCGAAGACGGTGGAGATCCTGGGCTTCGTCCCGGCCGAGGACATCGATCCGATCCAGCTGGACCGCTCGTACTACCTGGCGGGTGACGGCAGGTCCGCCGCCAAGCCGTACGCGCTGCTGCGGGAGGCGCTGAAGCGCTCCGGGAAGGTGGCCGTCGGGAAGCTGGCCATGCGGGGGCGGGAGAGCCTGGGGCTGCTGCGGGTCTACGAGGACGTCCTCGCCCTGCACACCATGCTCTGGCCGGAGGAGATCCGGTCCGCGAGCGGTGTCGCACCCGAGGAGGACGTCACGATCCGGGACGCGGAGCTGGACCTCGCGGACACCCTGATGGAGACGCTCGGAGAGCTGGACTGGTCGGAGCTGCACGACGAGTACAGGGCGGCCGTCGAGCAGCTCGTGACGGCCAAGATGGAGGGTGTCGACACGTCCGGTGCCGGGAGGGAAGCGGCCGCCGCATCCGGGAAGGGCCAGGTCGTGGACCTCATGGCCGTACTGGAGAGCAGCGTGCAGGCGGCACGGCAGTCCCGAGGGGAAGAGGGCGCGCCCGCCGCGGAGGACGCGACCGTGCACCAGCTGCGGGGCGGGAAGAAGACGGCGCAGAAGCCCAAGTCCGGTGCGGCGAAGAAGACTTCGGGCGCGGGGACGAAGTCCGCGGGCGGCGGGGGCGGCCGGGCCGCGGCGAAGAAGACGGCCGCGAAACCGGGCACCGAGAAGGCGGCCGCGGAGAGGAAGAGCACCGCGAAGACCTCTGCGAGGAAGACCTCCGGGGGCGGGAAGACGGCTGCGGCGAAGAAGTCCGCCGCGAAGAAGACGACGCAGAAGACGCCGGCGCGGAAGACCGCGGCGAAGAAGACGGCCCGCCCCCGCAAGACCGCCTAGAACCTGGACCTGTCTTCCTGGGACCTGGGCCTGACTTCGGATCTCCGCGGGCCCGCTGCCCTTGCGCGTGGCGCACTCGGCGGGCCCGGTCCGGGCATTGTCGGCCGGGCGGTGCAGTGACTAGGCTGTTCGCCATACCGACCAAGTGCCGGTATTTCGAACCATTGGCAGAGCGTCCGCGCAGCCCCGAGTCCGGTGCGGCGCGTCGCGGCGAGTGAGGGGAGGGGCGGGAGATGGGCCGACTCGTACCGGCCGTGACCAGGGCCCTGGACATCCTGGAGCTCTTCCTCGAGACCGACGGGACCCTCTCCGCGCCCGAGATCACCCGCAGGCTGGGGCTGCCCCGCACCACCGTGCACGAACTCGTGACCACGCTCACCGCTCGCAACTATCTGGTGCAGCCCGCCGACCAGCTCGGCCGCTACCGGCTGGGCGTCCGCGGCTACCAGCTCGGAAGCCGCTACGCCGAACAGCTCGACCTCGCCGCGGAGGGGCGCCAGGTGGCGCGTGGCATCGCGGAGACCTGCGACGAGACCGTCCACGTGGCCGTCCTCGAAGGCCGGGACGTGATCTACATCGCCAAGGTCGACAGCACGCACGCGGTGCGCATGGTCTCCGCGACCGGGCGCCGGCTGCCCGCGCACTGCACGTCCGTCGGGAAGATGCTGCTCGCCTCGCTGAGCGAGGACGAGCTGGACGCACGACTCGGCGGCCCGGAACCCCTCGCGGCCCTGACACCGCACTCGATCACTTCGCCCGATGTGCTGCGTACCGAGCTCGGGGAGATCCGCGAACGGGGCGTCGCGGTGGAGGAGCGCGAGTCGAACCCGGACGTGAGCTGCGTCGCCGCGCCGGTACGGGACTCCTCGGGGGAAGTGGTCGCCGCGCTCAGCATCTCGGTGCCCATGATCCGGTGGAGTGAGGAGCGGCGGGCCGGGCTCGAGGAACTGGTGGTCAAGGGAGCGGCCGACCTGTCGGACAGGCTCGGGCACCGCCGGAGCCCGTGACATGGCCGTGCGCCCGGGCGGCGGCCTGGCGGCGCGGCGCGGTACGTGACGAGGGTGAGGTAGGAGTGAGCGGTGTGCTGAGGGCGGAAGTGGCCGTACCGGCCGGGGCCCGGCTCGGTGAGGGCCCCACGTGGGACGGCGGCAGGCAGGTGCTGATCTGGGTGGACATCCTCAACTCCCGCGTCCACACCTACGATCCGTCCACCGGCGTCCGAACGGTCATGGCCACCGGGCAGCACGTGGGTGCGGCGAAGCCCCGGGCGGGCGGCGGTCTCGTCGTCAACCTGCGGGACGGCGTCGGGCTCTACGGCGCGGACGGGGCCTTCTCGTGGCTGCACCGGGAAGCGGTGCCCGGCCGCCGCGGCAACGACGCGGCTGTCGCCCCCGACGGCGCGTTGTGGGCTGGGACCATGGCCTACGACGAGCGTTCCGGCGGCGGCGACCTCAAGCGCCTCACGGGCGACGGGGCAGCGGCGACGGTGCTGCCGGAGGTGACGGTCAGCAACGGGATCGGCTGGAGTCCCGACGGGCGGCGCATGTACTACAACGACACGCCGACCCGCCGCATCGACGTCTTCGACGTGCCGCCCCCGGAGGACGGCGACGGGGCCGCGGTGTCCGGCCGAAGGCCCCTCGTGGAGATCGAGGACGGCGCCGGCTTCCCCGACGGGCTGACCGTGGACGCCGACGGCTGCGTATGGGTCGCCCTCTGGGACGGTGAAGCCCTCCGCCGCTACACGCCGGACGGCCGGCTGGACCTCACCGTGCCCGTGCCGGTGCCCCGTCCGACTGCCTGCGCCTTCGGCGGGGCAGAGCTGCGGGACCTGTACGTCACCACCGCCAGCGTCGGCACGGACGTCTCCGCTCATCCGCTGGCGGGTTCCGTGCTGGTGCTGCCGGGTGCGGGGCAGGGACTCCCGCAGCCCGCCTTCGCCGGCTGAGCTGGGAGGTCCCGCCCGCGGCGTCCCGCACCAGCAACCGCGTGCCCTGTACGTCCCGCACCGTCAACAGCGCGCCGTCAACGGCGCGCCGCCACACATCACATCGCCTCACATCTCGCCGCCGCGTCCCGCGCTGTCAGCGTGCCTCGCGGCCGCTCGCCGTCACTTCTCGCCTTCCGGCGGCTCCTCGCCGAGCATGCGCTGCAACAGGTCGCGCAGGACTGTCCGTTCGTCGGGCGTCAGCCCCGCCAGCGGCTCTCGCGCGAAGCCGAGCGCCGCACGCAGCCGCGACGCGGTCTCGGCACCCTCGTCCGTCGCCGCTGCCAGCTTCACCCGCCGGTCCGCGGGGTCGGCCCGGCGTTCCACGAGGCCGCGTGACTCCAGGCGGTCCACGATCCCCGTCACGTTCGACGGCTCGCACTTGAGCTTGCGCGCGACCTTCCGCATCGGGGACGGCTCCCGCGCCAGCAGCGCCAGTACGCGGGCCTGGGCGCCGGTCAACGAGTGGTCGGCGGCGGCGAGTTCGTACTCGGCGTGGTAGCGGGCGACGACCGTGCCGATCAGGTCGACCACCTCCCGGGTCACGGGATCGGGGTCGGGTGCCGGTTCGCGGGTACCCCGGGTGGGGCCGGTGGAGGAGCGGGTCGCCATGGGCCGAGTCTAGCGCTTTGCTTGACAACATGAAATATCAAGGACCACTATTGTTTCAGTACCTGAAGCACTTGCCGTCTGAGAGGCCCACACCATGAGTTCGCCCGAAGACCTCCCCACGACCGGCCGCGAATGGCACCTGGTCTCCCGGCCGGAGGGCTTTCCGGTCCCGGAGAACTTCGCGCTGCGGGAAGGCCCGGTGGCGGCCCCCGCGGAAGGCGAGATCCTCGTGCGGAACCTCCACCTGTCCGTCGATCCGTACATGCGCGGGCGGATGAACGACGTGAAGTCCTACGTCCCGCCCTTCCAGCTCGACGAGCCCATGACGGGCGGCGCCGTCGGCATCGTCGTGGCCTCCGAGGCGGAGGGCTTCGCGCCGGGCGACCACGTCCTGCACGACCTCGGCTGGCGGGAGTTGGCGACGCTCAAGGCGCGGTACGCGACCAAGATCTCCCCCGAACTGGCGCCGCTGAGCAGCTACCTCGGCGTGCTGGGCATGCCGGGGCTCACGGCGTACGCGGGGCTGCTGGAGGTGGCGTCCTTCCGGAAGGGCGACGCCGTCTTCGTGTCCGGGGCCGCCGGGGCCGTGGGCAGCGAGGTCGGTCAGATCGCCAGGCTCAAGGGCGCTTCGCGCGTGATCGGCAGCGCCGGTTCGGACGAGAAGGTCCGCCTCCTCACGGAGGAGTACGGATTCGACACGGCCTTCAACTACAAGTCCGGCCCCGTCGCGAGTCAGCTGAAGGAGGCGGCGCCCAACGGCATCGACGTCTACTTCGACAACGTCGGCGGCGACCACCTCGAAGCCGCCATCTCCGCGCTCAACGTCCACGGCCGTGTCGCCGTGTGCGGGATGATCTCGCAGTACAACGCGACGGAGCCGCCGGCCGCACCCCGCAACCTCGCGATGGTCATCGGCAAGCGGCTGCGCCTGCAGGGCCTGCTCGTCATGGACCACGCGGACCTGATGCCGAAGTTCTTCGAAGAGGTCTCCGCCTGGATCCGCTCCGGTGAACTGCAGTACCGGGAGACGGTGGTCGAGGGCGTCGAGTACGCCGCCGACGCCTTCCTCGGCCTGCTCAAGGGCGAGAACACCGGCAAGATGATCGTCTCCCTCGGCGACTGACGACGCGTCACCACTGCCGCCGGGCGCTCGTGTTCGGCGGCTGCCGTCCGGCCGCCGGGAGTGCCCGGCCGGCCCGGCTCGAACCGTTTCATCGAACAGGAGAATCCATGTCCATCCAGTCCGTCGACGTCAAGTACACCGCCGTCGCCACCGCGGAGAACGGCCGGGACGGCCGCGTCTCCACCGACGACGGCAAGCTCGACGTCGTCGTCAACGCGCCCAAGGAGCTGGGCGGAAGCGGCGAGGGCACCAACCCGGAGCAGCTCTTCGCCGCGGGCTACAGCGCCTGCTTCCAGAGCGCCCTGGGCGTGGTGGCCCGCAAGGAGAAGGCGGACATCACCGGTTCGACGGTGACCGCCCGCGTCGGCATCGGCGCCCTCGCGAACGGCGGCTTCGGCCTCAAGGTGGCGCTGGAGGCGCGCATACCGGGCGTCGACGAGGCGACCGCCAGGGAGCTGCTGGAGAAGGCGCACCAGGTGTGCCCGTACTCCAACGCCACTCGCGGCAACATCGAGGTCGACCTGGCCGTCGTCTGAGCGGAGGCGCGGCCGCGCGTCAGCCGCGTCGCCGCGGTCGCGCAGCGAGAGGGCCGTCCCGGCACGAGACAGGCGCCGGGGCGGCCCTTCGCCGTCTCCCTGCGGAGCGCGGGTGCAGTGCGGGTGCGGCGGATGCGGCCCGGCGCCCGGCGCCGTCAGTGCGTGCCGAAGGCGTGGACAGTGGTGCTGCGGTACGTCTCGCCTGGCCGCAGAACCGTCGAGGGGAAGGCCGGCTGGTTGGGCGAGTCGGGGAAGTGCTGGGTCTCCAGCGCGAATCCGTCGCCCTGCCGGTAGACGGCGCCGGAGGTGCCCGCGAGGCTGCCGTCGAGCTGGTTGCCGCTGTAGAGCTGGACGCCGGGTTCGGTCGTGGCGATGCGCATCGTCCGTCCGGTCCGCGGATCGGAGACGGCGACCGCGTGTTCGGGGTCCGGGGTGGTGCCCTTGTCCAGTACGAAGTTGTGGTCGTAACCCAGCCCGTACAGAAGCTGCTGGTCCGCTACCCGGAGGTCCTCCCCGATGGGTTTCGCCAGCCGGAAGTCGAAGGGCCCGCCCTCCACTCCGGCGAGCTTCCCGGTCGGGATCAGCGTCTCGCCGACCGGGGTGTAGCAGGACGCGGCGATCTCCAGCAGGTGTCCGTAGACGTCCCCCGAGCCCTCGCCCGCGAGGTTGAAGTACGTGTGGTTCGTGAGGTTGACGACGGTCGGTGCGTCCGTGGCCGCCTCGTAGTCGACGCGGAACTCGCCGCGTGCGGTGAGGGTGTAGTCGACGCGCAGGGCGAGCTCGCCCGGGTAGCCCTCCTCGCCGCTCTCGCTGGTACGGGTGAGGGTGAGCCCGCAGGCGTCGCCCTGCTGAAACGGTTCGACCCGCCACACCCGCTTGTCGAAGCCCTTCTTCCCCCCGTGCAGGCTGTTGGGGCCGTCGTTGACGGGGAGGACGTAGTCCGTGCCGTCGAGCGTGAACCTGCCGTTCGCGACACGGTTGCCGTAACGGCCTATGAGCGCGCCGAAGTAGGGGGAGGCGGCGACGTAGGAGCCGAGGTCGCCGAAGCCGAGCGCGATGTTCGCGCGCTCCCCGCGGCGGTCGGGCACTTCCAGAGCCTGCACGGTCCCGCCGTAGGACAGGACGCGGAGAAGCACGCCGCCGTTCTCGACAGTCCACCGGTCGACGGCGGTTCCGTCCTCCAGCTTCCCGAAGTCCTCCTTGCGCGGGTCCCTCATGCAGTCCACTTTCCCTGTCGTACCGGTTACGGGCGTGCGGCGTGGCCGGCCTGCGGCCGGTCGTCCCGGACGCGCGTGGCCGAACGCCGAGCCCGCCGGACCGCACACCGCCGAAGGCATGTGCGTTGCCACAGGTCATGATGGCTCACGGCTTCTTCTGTTCGGAAACGTCGGAAGGACGGACCGGCGGCTCCCGGGCCGTGCCCGTGCCCGTGCCGCCGGCCCGCCGCCGTGTCCGCCTCTCGCCGCGGGCCAGGGCGAGATCGTCACGCCCTAGGTCCGAACGACACGCCTAGGAGCCCACCTTCCGCTTGTTCCACACGTCGAAGCCGACCGCGGCGAGCAGCACCAGCCCCTTGATGACCTGCTGGTAGTCGGTGCCGATGCCGACCAGCGACATGCCGTTGTTCAGCACGCCCAGCACGAGACCGCCGATCACCGCGCCCAGCACGGTCCCCACGCCGCCGCTCATCGACGCACCCCCGATGAACGCCGCGGCGATCGCTTCCAGCTCGAAGTTGATGCCCGCCTGCGGGGTGCCCGCGTTGAGCCGGGCCGCGTACACGCACCCCGCGAGCGCGGCCAGTACGCCCATGTTGACGAAGACCAGGAACGTGACGCGCTTGTCCTTCACGCCGGAGAGCTTCGCCGCGGCCTTGTTGCCGCCCAGCGCGTACACATGGCGTCCCACGACGGCGTTGCGCATCACGAAGCCCAGTCCGATGAGCAGGACGCACATGATGAGCAGCACGACCGGCACACCGTGGTAGCTGGCCAGGGTCAGGGTGAAGGCCACGACCGCGGCGACGATCGCGGCGCACTTGAGCAGCCAGAGGTTGAAGGGCAGCACCTCCAGCTCGTACGCAAGCTGGCGCCTCCGGTCGCGCCACTCCTGGAAGAGCACGAAGGCGATGACCACGAGGCCGATGAGCAGCGTCGGGTTGTGGTACTGCGTGTACGGGCCCATCTCCGGTATGAAGCCCTGCGCGATCTCCTGGAACCCCCGGGGGAACGGCGCGATGGACTGCCCCTCCAGGAGGATCTGCGTCCCGCCCCGGAAGAGCAGCATCCCGGCGAGCGTCACGATGAAGGACGGAATCCCCACGTACGCGATCCAGAACCCCTGCCACGCCCCGGCGGCAGCGCCGATCAGCAACGACAGGACGAGCGCCAGCACCCACGGCATGTCGTGCCTGACCATCATCACCGCCGCCGCGGCACCGACGAACGCGGCCAGCGAACCCACGGACAGATCGATGTGGCCGGCGATGATCACCATCATCATGCCCATGGCCAGAATCAGGATGTAGCTGTTCTGCTGGACGATGTTGGAGACGTTGTTGGGCAGCAGCAGCGACCCGTCTGTCCATATCTGGAACAGCACGACGATGAGTGCCAGTGCGACGAGCATCCCGTACTGGCGCATGTTGTTGCGGACGGTCTCCAGCAGCAGCGCGCCGGCCGGGGACCTGCCGGGCTCCTGCCGTTCGCTCGGCCGTCCGGGCCCGTCGCCGGAGCGGTCACGGGTCTGCGTTGGTGTCGTCATGGCTCGGCCCCTCAGCTCTTGTCACTCGTGCCGCTGATGCTGCTGTCGGAAGTGCTCGTGCTGCCCGGCGAGGTGCCGGTGCGGTCCTCGCTGCTCGTGTCGCTCGAACTGGTGCTGGACGCACCGGTGTTGCCGTTCGTCGTACCGGGACCGGGACCGGGACCGGCATCGCCGCCGACGGCAGTCCCTGTGCCGGTGCCGGTGCCGGTGCCGGTGTCCAGCGTTTCGGTCATGTGCCGCATCAGGACTTCCTGCGTGGCGTCCTCGCGGGAGACCTCGCCGGTGAGCCGGCCGGCGGCCATGGTGTAGATGCGGTCGCACATCCCCAGCAGCTCCGGCAGTTCGGAGGAGATGAAGACGACCGCTTTGCCCTGCGCCGCGAGTCCGTCGATGACCGTGTAGATCTCGTACTTCGCGCCGACGTCGATGCCCCGCGTCGGCTCGTCCAGGATGAGCACCTCGGGATCCGCGTGGATCCACTTGCTGAGGACGACTTTCTGCTGGTTGCCGCCGCTCAGCCGCTGTACCTGCTCGTGGACGTTCGGCGCCTTGATGTTCATCGAGCGCAGGTATCCCTCGGCGACCCGCCGCTCGGCGTGCTCGTCGACAACGCCGCGCCGTGCGAGCCCTGTCAGAGAGGCGAGGGAGATGTTGCGGTTGATGTCCTCGATGAGGTTGAGCCCGTACGTCTTGCGGTCCTCGGTGACGTACGCGATCCCGTGGCCGATGGCTTCCGGGACGGTCCGGGTCTGCACTTCCCGGCCGTCGACGCGCACAGTGCCTCGCTCGTACAGCCCGTACGAGCGCCCGAAGAGGTTCATCGCCAGCTCGGTGCGTCCGGCTCCCATCAGACCGGCGATGCCGACGATCTCGCCGCGCCGCACCTGCAGCGAGACGCCGTCCACGACCTTGCGCTGATGGTCGATGGGGTGCCGTACTGTCCAGTCGCTCACGGAGAGTGCGACGGTACCGGCGTCCTCGCCCTCGTATCCCGTGCGGGGCGGGAAGCGCTGGTCGAGGTCGCGGCCCACCATGCCGCGGATGATGCGGTCCTCGGAGATCTCCGGTTCGTCGCCTGGGCGTTCGCGGACCCTGAGCGTCTCGATCGTGCGGCCGTCGCGCAGGATCGTCACCGAGTCCGCGATCTGGCGGATCTCGTTCAGCTTGTGCGAGATGACGATGCAGGCGATGCCCTGTGCGCGCAGCTCCCCGATCAGTTCGAGGAGCTTGCGGCTGTCCTCGTCGTTGAGCGCGGCGGTCGGCTCGTCGAGGATCAGCAGCTCGACCTCCTTCGAGAGCGCCTTGGCGATCTCCACGAGCTGCTGCTTGCCGACGCCGATGTCCGCGATGCGCGTCTGCGGCTTGTCGGGCAGGCCGACGCGTTTGAGCAGCGCGTCGGCGCGGCGCAGCGTCTCGCTCCAGCTGATGATGCCGCGCCTGGCGTGCTCGTTGCCGAGGAAGATGTTCTCCGCGAGGGAGAGGTAGGGGATCAGGGCGAGCTCCTGGTGGATGATGACGATGCCGCGCTGCTCGCTCGCGCGGATGTCCTTGAACGCGCAGGGCTCGCCCCCGAAGAGGATCTCGCCCTCGTAACTCCCGTGCGGATGCACGCCGCTGAGCACCTTCACCAGCGTGGACTTGCCCGCGCCGTTCTCACCGCAGATCGCATGGATCTCGCCCGCGCGCACAGTCAGATTGACGTCGGAGAGCGCCTTCACGCCGGGGAAGGACTTGCTGATCCCCCGCATCTCCAGGACCGGGCGCCCGGCCGTCGCCCCGTCCGCCCCGGGCCCCTGCTCGAACTGCTCCGCCGCGGCCGTCACTTGAGCTGTCCCGCCGTGTAGTAGCCGTCGTCGACCAGCCGCTGCGTGTTGGACTTGTCGATGCTCACGGGCTTCAGCAGATACGCGGGAACGACCTTCTTGCCGTTGTCGTAGGTCTTGGTGTCGTTGACCTCCGGCTTCTTGCCGGTGAGCACCGCGTCGCCCATCTGCACCGCCTGCCGGGCGAGTTTGCGGGTGTCCTTGTAGACGGTCTGCGTCTGCTGGCCGCGCAGGATCGACTTCACCGACGCCAGCTCCGCGTCCTGCCCGGTGACGACCGGATAGGGCTTGTCGCCGGTGCCGTACCCGGCGCTCTTGAGCGCGGAGAGGATGCCGATCGAGATGCCGTCGTAGGGGGAGAGCACCGCGTCGACCTCTTCGGAGCCGTAGTTCTTGCTCAGCAGGTCGTCCATGCGCTTCTGCGCCGTGCCGCCGTCCCACCGCAGAGTGGTCGTCTGGTTCAGCTTCGTCTGCTTGCTGCGGACGACGAGCCGGCCCTTCTCGATGTACGGACGGAGCACCTTCATGGCGCCGTCCCAGAAGAACTTGGTGTTGTTGTCGTCCGGCGAGCCCGCGAAGAGCTCGACGTTGAACTTCTCGTCCTTCTTCTCGTCCAGCTTCAGCTTGTCGACGATGTAGCCGCCCTGCAGTTCGCCGACGCGCTCGTTGTCGAAGGACGCGTAGTAGTCGACGTTCTCGGTCCCCAGCAGCAGCCTGTCGTAGGAGATGACGGGGACGTCCGCCTCCTTCGCCCGCCGCAGCACGTCGGTCAGCGCCGAACCGTCGATCGCTGCGACGACGAGCAGCCTGTGCCCCTTGGCGATCATGTTCTCGATCTGGGCGACCTGGTTCTCCACCTTGTCGTCGCCGTACTGCAGGTCCGCCTTGTACCCGGCGGCCTTGAACTGCCGCGCCATGTTCCGGCCGTCGGCTATCCAGCGTTCGGAGGACTTGGTCGGCATGGCCAGCCCGACGGTGCCGCCCTTGCCCTTCTCGGCCTTGTAGCGGCTGCCGCCCTTGGCCTCCTGGCCGCACGCGGCGAGCGATCCGGCGAGCAGCGCGACGGCGGCCGCGGCCGCGAGCGGCGCCGTCCGCCGGCGTGGTCCGCGCCCGGACCGCGCTCGTCGCCGTACCGCGGATATGTGGACGGGTGTGCGGGTGCCCATGGTCAGTTCCTCTCCGGAAGGGGGAATCGCTGGAGTTCGCCGGGGTGCCGGGAGCCCGTCGGTGACATTCCGCCGTCAGCACCGAGCCGCGCGAGCATGTCGAGCGCCAGCCGTCCCCGCCGGACCCGTTCGCGTGCCGAGTCGAGGGTCAGGCCGCGCAGATGTGCTCCGTAGGGATAGATGCCCGGAGCCTTGCTGAGGCCGAATTTGAGGTAGATGGGCGCGCCTCGCCGTATCAGCTCGGCCGCCTCGTACATCCGCACGTAGCCGCCCAGGTCGTCCGGTGCCTCCAGGTAGAAGTCCATCGGCGCGGCGCTCACCCGGCGTATCTCGGTCAGCTGCTGCAGCGTCAGGTCGGAGGGGACGTTGATCGAGTCGGCCCCGAGGCGCTCGAACACGCTGTACGACGCGGGGTTCACCGGCCCGATCAGCGCCGAGACCTTGAGGGTGGTGTCGGCGGGCAGCGTGCCCTCCGCCCTCAGCCGGTGCAGCACCCAGAGGACCCCCTCGTCGGCCACCAGCAGGCAGCGCACGCCGAGTTCGGCCGCACGCAGGGCGTCCTCGACGCAGCCGGCGAGGGCGTCGTGTCCCCGGGCCCGCAGGCCGCCGCCCCCGGAGTCGGTGCGCGTGGACGCTCCGACGTCCCAGGTGCCGCGCGGCCCCGTGAACAGGCACAGCTCGATGTCGTGCTGCGCGCACGCGTCCACCATCTCCGTGATCTCCGCGTCGGTCAGCATCCATACGCCGCTGCCCTGGCTGATGCGGTGCACGGGCACGTCCAGTGCCGCGGCCTCCCGCAGCACCGCGGCCAGCGCCTCCGGGCCTTCGCAGGAGGGGATCTCGGTCCGCCACGTGCCGCCGTCGGGGAAGGAGTGCGGCGACGCGTCGGCGGGTTCGGGCGCCGGGCCGCGCATGCCGACGGTGCTCATGGCGTCGGCACCGGGGCGTCGTGGGCTGAAGGATGCGGTGGGCACAGTGCTCCCGTGGTTCGCGGTCGTTCGGTTCGTCTCCGGTACGGACAGTGGGTCGGTTTCTCGGACGGTGTTCCGGGCGGTGGTCTTCGCAGTGGTCTGTCCGGCGGCCTGCACGGCCGGCGGACCTCTAGGGCCGCAGCAGCACCTTCCCGACAGCCGGATCGCCGCTGCCGACAAGCCCGACGGCTTCGCCGAACGACGTCAGCGGCAGTTCGTGTGTGATCAACGGCGCGGGATCGAGCAGTCCTTCGGTGAACGTCCGCACCGCGAAGGACCACGCGGCAGAGGACGCTCCGAAGACCGAACGGATCGTCAGCTGGCTCACGGACAGATGCACCGGGTCGATGCCCTGCGCGCCGGCCTCGAACATGCCGGTGAGTACGACGCGCCCGCCGCGCCGCGCGAGCAGGCACGCGTCGTGCGCGGTGCCCGGCGCGCCCGCCGTCTCGACGACCAGGTCGTAGCCGCCGTCCGGGGGCGGGCACCGGCTGTCCCCGCCGTCCGGCGTACGGGCGTCCGTCGCACCCATCGACAGGGCCTGCCCGGCCCGCTGCGCGCGGGGATCCACGGCGGTCAGCCGGGCGGGCGTGTACGCGGCGAGCAGCTGTACCGCGAGCAGCCCCAGCGTCCCCGCACCGACGACGGCGATCCGCTCGCCCGGACGGGGCCCGGCGGCGAGGACGGCCGCTGCCACCACCGCCGCGGGCTCCAGCAGGGCCGCGGCCCTCAAGTCGGCCTCGTCCGGAAGGAGATGCAGCAGCCTCGCGGGCACTGCGACCGTGTCGGCGAACGCCCCGGGCCTGGTGAAACCCGTCTCGTCGTACCCGGCGGTGCACAGGCTGGTCGCTCCTTCCCGGCAGCGCGCGCACCGCATGCAGGTACGGAACCCCTCCGCCACAGTTCTGCGGCCCGTCAGCTGCGGGTCGACGCCCTCTCCGACAGCCTCGACCGTTCCGGACCATTCGTGACCAGGTGTGACCGGATAGCGCACGTACCCCTCGGCGCGGGTGCCGTCGTACACCTCGCGGTCGCTCGCGCAGATCCCTGCCGCGTGGACGGCGACGCGCACCTCGCCAGGGCCGGGAGACGGCCGGGGGAGGGTGACCAGGCGGTGCGCACCGGGCTCGTCGACGACCACTGACCTCATGTCCTGCGGAGCGGGCGTCATGCCTCCGCGCTCCGGCCGCCCCGCGGGTCGCGCTTCTCCCAGCCTTCGGCCCACAGGTCGAACCGCGCCTGCTGCTGCGGGAATTCGGCTGCCGCGTCGGTATCCAGTTCGACGCCGAGGCCGGGCGCGTCCGGAAGGCTGAAGTAGCCGTCGACGACTTCCGGCGCGCCCTTCACCACCTTCTTGATCTCGGCGTCCGCGAAGTCGTTGAAGTGCTCGAGGATCTTGAAGTTCGGTGTGCACCCCGCCACTTGGAGAGAGGCCGAGGTGAGCACCGGACCGCCGACGTTGTGCGGCGCGACGAGCGTGTAGTGCGTCTCCGCGGTGGCGGCGAGCTTGCGCGTCTCGAGGATGCCGCCGATGTGCCCGACGTCCGGCTGGATGATGTCGGCGGCCTGCGACTCGAACAGTTCGCGGAACTCGATGCGGTCGTGGATGCGCTCACCCGTCGCCACCGGCAGCTCGACCTTCCCCGCGACCTTCGCCAGCGCCTTGAGGTTCTCCGGCGGCACCGGCTCCTCCAGCCACGCGGGGCGGAACGGTGCCATCTCGCGGGCGAGCCGCACGGCGGTGGCGGGGCTGAAGCGTCCGTGCATCTCCAGCATCAGCTCGGTCTCCGGCCCGATCGCGTCCCGCACGGCCTCGATCAGCGACACCGCGTACCGCGTTTCCTCGTCGTCCAGTTCGAGATGTCCCGTCCCGAACGGGTCGATCTTCAGGGCCCGGTAACCCCGTTCGACGACCGCCTGCGCGGCCTTGTGGTACGCCTCCGGGGTGCGTTCCGTGGTGTACCAGCCGTTCGCGTAAGCCTTGACGCGGTCCGTGACCCTCCCGCCGAGCAGCTGCCAGACCGGAACGCCCAGCGCCTTGCCCTTGATGTCCCAGCAGGCCGTCTCCACGCAGGCGATGCCGGACATGACGATCTCGCCGGCCCGGCCGTAGTCGCCGTACTTCATCCGCCGGACGAGGTCCTCGACGGCGAACGGATCGGAGCCGCGGACGTGGTTGGCCTCCGCCTCGCGCAGGTATCCCACCAGTGCGTCGGTGCGGCCGAGCATCCGCGTCTCGCCGACCCCGGTGAGGCCCTCGTCGGTGTGGACCTGGACGTAGGTGAGGTTGCGCCAGGGCGTTCCGACGACGTGGGTGCTGATTCCGGTGATGCGCACGGCAGACGGCCCTTCACATACGGTGTTCGAGATTTCGGACTGCGTTCGAAATGCCGATGCGAATGTATTGATGCATGTGACCGGCGTCAATGGGTGCTGCCAGGGCCGTTCTGTGTGACCCGTGGACGGACGGTGAAGGCGCGCCACCGCTCCGGGCGGGGAAAGCCGCGGTTAGCGCGACGCCCGATCCGCCTGCGGAGGGCGGCGTGCCGTGATGCCGCGGTAGGCGAGATCCGCGAGCTTGCGCTGTCCGGCCTTGCTGGGGTGGAACCAGTCCCAGCGGCTGAGTTCCGTCCTGGTGAACCGGTAGTCGAAGACCGCGCCGCCGTCGTAGCGGCAGCGCGCCATCTTCGCGCACTCGGCTCTCAGGGCCGCGTTGTACGCGATGACCCGCTCGTGGACATCATGCCGGCGCTGCTCGGCCGCCGCGGTCGTCGACCTCGGGTCGCGCAGCATGGACTGGCAGATCCCCAGCTTCCAGACCTGCTCGCCCCAGGCATCCCCGCGTCCCTGGGACCACAGCCGCTTGAGGTTCGGCACGCTCGCCACATAGACGTACGCCTCGGGGTGCGCCCGGCGCAGCGTGGCCAGCGCCTCGCGGAAGCCGGCGCGGAACTCGGCCGTGGGCGTCATCTGCGCGGGTGTGGGACGGCAGGCGTCGTTCGCACCCGCGAGCACCGTCACCAGATCGGGGTCCCGCCGCGCGGCCTGTTCCATCTGTGCGGGCAGGTCCGCCATCACCGAACCGCTGACCGCGAAGTTCCAGGAGCGGCGCGAGGGTGCGTCGTCGATGAGCCGCTGGGCGAGACTCTCCACTGCCGGATCGGTGCCGGTGACCCAGGACGCCTTCGCGCAGTCCGCCAGCAGGTTGCAGGCGTCGAACCCCTGGGTGATGGAGTCCCCGACGGCGGCGATCGACCCGGGGGTCCGGTCCCAGGGGGGAGTGGGCGACGGAGAGGGGCGCGCGGAGCCGGGGGAGCGCTGCCCCGTATCGCTCCCGCTACCACTGCCGAACGAGACCGCCGCGACGAGCCCGCCGACGAGCGCGAGGAGAGCGGCGGCGAGCACCGCGAGTCGCCCACGACGGGTTATCCGGGTGCCGGCTGCTCCCGCCGGGTCTTCCTCCGGGCGTCCGATCTGCATCTGCCCCTCGATTTCGCGCTGTTGGGCCCGTTCGTACGGCACCGGACGTCCCCGGTGCGCGGTAGCTTTGCTCCCGTGCTCCACTGCCGGATTCTCAGTGTGACGGAGGCCGGAGTGCGCGTTCAGCGACAGCTGAACATTACACCGCGTCACTTCCTGTCCCTTTCAGGGAGAATTGGCGCCTATGGTGTTTACTATTCGTAACCACGGTGCTGGATCGACGAAGTGACCGTGGTGCAGGAAGTCAGGCGCTGACCCCGGCGCATGACCGGTAGGCAGTCGAGGCACTCGGCGACGACGCCCGCCCCTCGAACCGCACTGGAGGTCCCGGTGACGACACGTGGAGTTCTGTACGTGCACTCCGCTCCCCGCGCGCTGTGCCCGCACGTCGAATGGGCCGTGGCAGGCGTCCTCGGCACCCGCGTCAATCTCGACTGGATCAGACAGCCGGCCTCTCCCGGTACCTGGCGCGCGGAGTTCTCCTGGCAGGGGGACCCGGGTACGGCGTCGAAGCTCGCGTCCGCGCTGCGCGGCTGGCATCTGCTGAGGTTCGAGGTCACCGCCGAGCCCTGCGCGGCGGCGGAGGGCGAGCGCTACAGCTCCACGCCCGAGCTCGGCATCTTCCACGCCGTCACCGGCATGCACGGAGACATCCTCGTCCCGGAGGACCGGCTGCGGGCGGCCATGAACCGCGCCTCCCGCGGCGAGAGCGAACTCGAGGCGGAGGTCGCGAAGTTGCTGGGCAAGCCCTGGGACGACGAGCTGGAGCCCTTCCGCTACGCCGGTGAGGGTGCCCCGGTGCGCTGGCTCCACCAGGTCGTCTGACGCTCCGGAACGGCACGCTCCGTTAGCGTGCCTCCATGGCCGACCTTCCTGACCTCCCTGACCTTCCCGACATCTCCGACCGGACGTCCGTGGCCGTGCTCGGCACCGGCATCATGGGCGCCGCGATGGCCCGCAACCTCTGCCGTGCCGGCCTGGCCGTGCGCGTGTGGAACCGCACCAGCGCGAAGGCGGAACCGCTGGCCGCCGAGGGCGCCCGCATCGCCGCCGACCCCCGCGAGGCCGTCGAGAACGCCGACGTCGTGCTGACGATGCTCCACGACGGGCCCGTCACAGCCGAGATCGTCCGCGCCGCCGCCCCAGGACTCCGGGCCGGCCAGGTGTGGCTCCAGAGCACGACCGCAGGGGTGGACGGCCTGCCGGCGCTCGCCGAGCTCGCCCGGGAGTACCGGCTCACCTTCGTCGACGCGCCGGTCCTCGGTACGCGGCAGCCCGCGGAGGCGGGGGAGCTGGTGGTGCTGGCGGCCGGCCCCCGGGAGGCGAGGTCCGGACTGGCGCCGGTGCTCGAGGCCGTGGGCACACGTACCGTCTGGGTGGGGGAGGAGCCCGGTGCCGCGACCCGTCTGAAGCTCGTCTGCAACAGCTGGGTGCTGACCGTCACTCACGGTGTCGCCGAGGCGCTCGCCCTGGCGGACGGTCTGGGGGTGGACCCGCAGGGCTTCCTCGACGCGGTCGGGGGCGGCCCGCTGGACATGGGGTATCTGCGGCTGAAGGCCCAGGCCGTACGGTCCGGCGACTTCGCACCCAGCTTCGCTGTCGACACCGCGGCGAAGGACGCCCGGCTCGTCGTCAGCGCCGGCGAACGGGCAGGGGTGCGGATGGACGTGGCGGCGGCGGGGGCGGAGAGGTTTCGCCGTGCCGCTGAACAGGGCCACGGTGGCGAGGACATGGCGGCCTCGTACTTCGCCAGCTTCGACGGCGACGGGCCGGGAGCCGGCGGAGGCCCGGACGTGAGCACGCGGTAAGGGGCAGCCCCTCTGGGAGCCGCCCCTTACCGCGTGCCGGCTGGACGGACCGTCCGCCCTGCCCGTGTCAGACCGTGCGGAACGCCAGGACGACGTTGTGGCCGCCGAACCCGAAGGAGTTGTTCAGCGCGGCGATCGTGCCCTCGGGGAGGGGACGCGGCTCGCCGCCGACGATGTCGGCGTCGGCCTCCGGGTCGGGGTTGTTCAGGTTGATGGTCGGCGGCGCCGTCCGGTTCTTCAGCGCGAGGATCGAGGCGACGGTCTCGATACCGCCCGCACCGCCCAGCAGGTGACCCGTCATCGACTTGGTGGCGGAGATGGCCATGTGGTCCACGTCGTCGCCGAAGACCTTGCGCAGCGCCTTCAGTTCGGCGATGTCGCCCAGCGGGGTCGACGTCGCGTGCGCGTTGATGTGCATGATCTCGGCGGGCTTGAGGTCCGTCTGGTCCATCAGGTTCTGCAGGGCCAGCGCGATGCCGTTGCCGTTGGGCTCCGGCTGCGTGATGTGGTGGCTGTCGGCCGAGATGCCCTGGCCGATGGCCTCGGCGTAGATCTTGGCGCCGCGCTTCTTCGCGTGCTCGGCGGACTCCAGCACGACGACGCCCGCGCCCTCGCCCATCACGAAGCCGTTGCGGTCGGCGTCGTACGGGCGCGAGGCCCCCTCGGGGTTCTCGTTGTCCTTCGACATCGCCATCATGTTGCCGAAGGCGACGATCGGCAGGGGGTGTATGGCCGCCTCGGTGCCGCCGGCGACGACGACGTCGGCCCGGCCCGTGCGGATCATCTCCATGGCGTACCCGATCGCCTCGGAGCCGGAGGCGCAGGCGCTGACCGGCGTGTGGACGCCCGCGCGTGCGTTGACCTCCAGACCGACGTTGGCGCTGGGGCTGTTCGGCATCAGCATCGGGACGGTGTGCGGCGAGACGCGGCGTACGCCCTTCTCCCGCAGCACGTCGTACTGCCCGAGCAGGGTGGTGACGCCGCCGATGCCGGAGGCGACGACGGCCCCCAGCCGTTCCGGGGGCAGCTGGGCATCCTCCCCGGCCCTGCCGGAGTAGCCGGCGTCCGCCCAGGCCTCGCGGGCCGCGATCAGCGCGAACTGCGCCGAACGGTCCAGCTTGCGGGCCTGCGGACGCGGGATGGTCTCGGTGGGTTCCACCGCGATCTCGGCGGCGATACGGACGGGCAGGTCCGCCGCCCAGTCATGGGTGAGAGGGCCGACCCCGGAACGTCCGGCGAGCAGACCTTCCCACGTCGATGCGCTGTCGCCACCCAGCGGTGTGGTTGCGCCGATACCGGTGACGACCACGGAGTGATGGGTCGTATTCACTGGATTCTGTCTCCACTGGTAGAGGTGAGCCGTGCGGGCCACCCCACCCGCGCCCCGGAAAGGGTCTGCCGGGGCGCGCGGCGGGTGGCGACAAACGCGTGAGCGGTTGTCTCAGCTCTGGTGCTTGAGGATGTAGTCGGTCGCGTCGCCGACGGTCTTGAGGTCCTTCACGTCGTCGTCCGGGATCTTGACGCCGAAACGCTCCTCGGCGGCGACGACCACCTCGACCATGGACAGCGAGTCGACGTCCAGGTCGTCGGTGAAGGACTTGTCCCGCTGGACGTCCTCGGTCGGGATACCGGCGATCTCGTTCACGATCTCGGCGAGACCCTCGACGATCTCTTCCTGCGTGGCGGCCATGTCGGCGCTCCTTCGGGTGCTTTCGACGTTCGGTCTTCTGCGTTTCCTCGCGGTGTCCCGCAAGGTGTGTCCTGCGCGGTCTCACACGGTGCGTACGGCGCTGTACGGATGTGTGGATCTTTGCCTAGGGGAGGGTAACGACCGTTGCTGCGTAGACGAGACCTGCCCCGAAGCCGATGACGAGCGCTGTGTCACCGCTCTTCGCTTGCCCGGTCGCCAGCAGCCGCTCCATAGCGAGCGGGATCGAGGCGGCCGAGGTGTTGCCGGTCGTCTCCACGTCACGTGCGACCGTGACGTGCTCCGGCAGTTTGAGGGTCTTCACCATCGAGTCGATGATCCGCATGTTGGCCTGGTGCGGGATGAAGACGTCCAGGTCCGCCGGTTCGACACCGGCGGCGTCGAGGGCCTGCTGGGCGACCTTCGCCATCTCGTAGACGGCCCAGCGGAAGACGGCCTGGCCCTCCTGGCGGATGGCGGGGAACTTCTCGACCTCGCCCTCGCGGTAGGCGTCCCAGGACACCGTCTGGCTGATGACGTCGGCCTTGTCGCCCTCCGAACCCCAGATGCTCGGGCCGATGCCGGGTTCCGTGGCGGGGCCCACGACGACGGCTCCCGCGCCGTCCCCGAAGAGGAACGCGGTGGAGCGGTCCGTCAGGTCCGTCAGGTCCGAGAGGCGCTCGGCACCGATCACGACGACGTAGTCGGCGCTGCCGTCGGCGATCAGGCCCTTCGCGAGAGTGAGGCCGTAACCGAAGCCGGCGCAGCCCGCGTTGATGTCGAACGCGGCCGCCTTGCCGGCGCCCATGCGGTCGGTGACCTCCGTCGCGATGGACGGGGTCTGCTTGAAGTGCGAGACGGTCGAGATGATCACGGCCCCGACCTGCTGAGGATCTATCCCCGCGTCGGCGACGGCCTTGCCCGCCGCGTGGAGCGACATCTCGGCGACGGTCTCCTCCGGGCCGGCCCAGTGGCGGCTCGCGATGCCGGAGCGCGAGCGGATCCACTCGTCGGAGGAGTCGATGTGCTTGAGGATCTCTTCGTTCGGCACCGTACGGACGGGGCGGTAACCGCCCACGCCGAGGATGCGTGAGTAGGGGGACCCCTTGGCGGGCTTGATCTTCGCGGTCATGCTCTCGAGCTCCTTGTGGCTCAGGCGGTCTGCGTGTGCTCGGCGATCAGCTCGCGCGCCGCGTCGAGATCATCGGGTGTCTTGAGTGCCAGGGTGCGGACGCCGGGGAGGCTGCGCTTGGCCAGTCCCGTGAGGGTGCCGCCCGGGCAGAGCTCGACGAGGGCGGTCACACCGAGCTGCTGGAAGGTCTCCGTGCACAGGTCCCACCGCACGGACGCGGAGATCTGGCCCACCAGCCGCTGCACGATCTTCCGGCCGTCCGTGACCGCGGTGCCGTCCAGGTTCGATACGCAGGGCAGTGCCGGGTCGTGGACCTCGGTGTCCTCGACGGCGCGGGCCAGCACGTCCACCGCCGGTGCCATGTGCTCGGTGTGGAAGGCGCCCGCGACCTTCAGCGGGATGACCCGCGCCTTCTCCGGCTTGTCCGCCGCGAGCTCCGCCAGCTGTTCGGCTGTGCCTGCCGCGACGATCTGACCCGCGCCGTTCATGTTGGCGGGGGTCAGGCCGAGCTTCTCCAAGTGCGCCACGACCGCGTCCGGTTCGCCGCCGAGCACCGCGGACATGCCGGTGTCGGTGACCGCGGCCGCCTCGGCCATGGCCGTGCCCCGCGCCCGTACGAGCGTCATGGTGTCGGTCGGCGAGAGCACACCCGCGACGGAGGCCGCCGCGAGCTCTCCCACGCTGTGACCGGCGACGGCGCCGAACAGCCGGGCCGGATCGCGGCCCTCCAGCAGTTCGCCCGCCGAGATCAGACTCGCGGCGACGAGCAGCGGCTGGGCGACCGCGGTGTCGCGGATCTCCTCCGCGCCGGCCTCTGTTCCGTAGTGGACGAGATCCATGCCGATGGCGGCCGACCACTCCGCGATCTTGTCGGTCACGCCGGGGAGTTCGAGCCAGGGAGCCAATAGGCCAGGCTTCTGGGCGCCTTGGCCGGGAGCGACGAGTACGAGCACCCTTTCACTCTCCCTTGTCGGACATGGTCCGCGCCGGTACGGAGCGGTACGAAGAACACGGAGGCAAATTGTCGGGCCCCCACAAAACCGGGCGCTCGGCGCTACGGCTGGCTCTCGAAGTCGGTGAGACGCCCGAGGATCAGGGCGATACGGAGCGTGAAGGCCGAGCGCACGTCGGAGGGTGACCAGCCGGTGACGTCCGTCACACGTCGTAGCCGGTAGCGGACGGTGTTGGGGTGCACGAAGAGCATTCTGGCGGCCCCCTCGAGGCTGCTCGCCTGCTCCAGATAGACGCTCAGAGTCTCCAGGAGCGCAGAGCCCGCCTCTTCCAGCGGTCTGTAGATCTCCTCCACCAAGAGGTCCCGCGCGTTGGGGTCACCGGCCATCGCGCGCTCCGGCAGCAGATCGTCCGCGAGGACCGGGCGGGGCGCGTCCTGCCAGGCCGCGCACGCCCGCAGACCGGCCGCCGCCGCCTGGGCGGAGCGCGTCGCCGACAGCAGGTCCGCGACGACAGGGCCGGCCACCACCGGGCCCGGTGCGAAAGGCCCGATAAGGGACTTCGCCGCGCGCAGCGGGTCGTCCGAACCGCCTGCCACGACGACGAGGCGGTTGCCCAGCACGCCGGTGAGGACCTGCAACTTGGCGTGGCGTGCCGCCCGTCGTATGGCCTCGACCGTCAACTCGCTGTCCCCGTCGGGCGCGGTGCCGAGGACGACCGCGACGTGCTCCGGGGCGTTCCAGCCCAGGGCGGCCGCACGGGAGACAGCACCCTCGTCGACCTCGCCGGACAGTACGGCGTTGACCACGAGCGATTCGAGCCTGGCGTCCCAGGCGCCGCGTGCCTCGGCGGCCTGCGCGTAGACCTGCGCCGTCGCGAAGGCGATCTCGCGTGCGTAGACGAGAAGGGCCTCGCGCAGCACCGACTCGTCGCCCGGGGCCGCCACCTCGTCGATGGCGGCCTCGACGACCTCGATGGTCGTGCGGACCATCTCGACGGTCTGGCGGAGCGTGATGGCCCGGGTCAGCTCGCGCGGTGCAGTGCCGAACACGTCGGTGCTGATGGCCTGCGGGGTTTCCGGGTGCCGGAACCACTCGGTGAAGGCGGCGATGCCCGCCTGGGCGACGAGCCCGATCCAGGAGCGGTTCTCCGGCGGCATCGCGCGGTACCACGGCAGCTGCTCGTCCATGCGTGTGATCGCGTTGGCGGCGAGCTTGCCGGAGGACTGTTCGAGGCGCCTCAGCGTCGCGCTGTGCGGGTGCTCGGACGGTTCCGGACGGTCGTCGTTCGGCGGGTTCGCGGAGGGATCTGTCGATTCGGGCACGTGCCAAGCCTGCCTCATCGGCCGGGGGGCGTGGGGCCGGGGGCGCCGGTGCGCAGCACGGAGGCGTCTACCGTGGGTCCATGCTTCACGTGTGGCGGGCGGAGGACCGGTATCGGGGCGGCGACGCGGAGGCGGGGATCGACACCCGGCACGCGTTCTCCTTCTCGGGCTTCTACGACCCGGACAACGTCGGCTTCGGGCAGCTGGTCGCCTGCAACGAGGAACGGCTCGCACCGGGGGCGGGGTTCGGCGAACACCCGCACAGGGACGTCGAGATCGTCACGTGGGTCGCCGAAGGGGAGCTGGAGCACCGGGACTCCACGGGCAGGACCTCGCTGGTGCGGGCCGGGGACGTCCAGCGGCTGGGCGCGGGCAGCGGTGTGCGGCACACCGAGCGCAACGCGGGGGTGGGGCCGCTGCGCTTCGTGCAGATGTGGCTCGTGCCCGGGACCGCCGGTCGGGGCGGCGACTCCGACGGGGACGGCGGCCGCGGGGCGTCCGGACGCGGGGAGCACGGAAACGGGGAGTACGAGCCGGAGTACGAAGTGGTGCACGGCATCGCGGACGGGACTCCCTTCGCGGTGCCGCGTACGGAGGCAGTGCTGCACGTCCGGCGGCTGGCGGACGGCGAGCGCACGGCCGTCCCCGAAGCGGCCTGGGTGTACCTCCACGTCGTACGAGGGACAGCGGAGGTGGCGGGCGCGGGCGAAGGGCCGTACAGGCTCGGTGAGAGTGACGCCGCGCGCATCACGGACGCCCGTGATCTGGAAGCGCAGGGGGCGGGCGGGCCCGTCGAACTGCTGATGTGGGAGATGCACGCGGAACCCGGCTACGGGTGAACCGCAGGAACGCACCCGTCACGCGCAGTGCGACGGTTGCCTGACCTGACCTGACCTGACCTGACCTGACCTGACCTGCCTTTGCCGTGCCTCTGTCGTGCGTTCGCGCGGACAGTCGGCCGGCCCGTGAGTCATCCGCGGGTACGGGCACCGGCAGTTCGACTGTGCGGCCGTGCGTGCAGCCGTACGCCCGGGTGTGCGTGTCGCCCGGTGTGTGCCGCTCGTCAGCCGTCGCGCTGTTCGCGCAGTTCGGCGAGCACTGCGTCGGTGAACTGCGGCCAGGCGTCCACGGCCCACTGTCCGAAGTCCCGGTCGGCGAGTGCGACGCACGCTGCGTCCGCCTCCGGGTCGACCCACAGGAACGTGCCCGACTGCCCGAAGTGGCCGAAAGTGCGGGGCGAGGACGAAGAACCCGTCCAGTGGGGGGACTTGCCGTCCCTGATCTCGAACCCCAGCCCCCAGTCGTTGGGCGACTGGTTCCCGTAGCCCGGCAGTACGCCCCTGAGCCCCGGGAAGGCCACCGTGGTCGCGTCCTGGAGGGTCTGCGGCGAGAGCAGGCGGGGCGAGAGCAGTTCGGCGGCGAAGCGTGCGAGGTCGCCGGCGGTGGAGACGCCGTCCTTGGCGGGGGAGCCGGGCAGCTCCGTCGAGGCCATGCCCAGCGGTTCCAGGACGGCCTCGTGCAGGTACTGCGGGAAGGGGATCTCGGTGACCTTGGCGAGGTGGTCGCCCAGCGCTTCGAAGCCGGCGTTGGAGTAGAGGCGCCGGGTGCCCGGCTCGGCCATCGGGCGGTCCTCGTCGAAGGCCAGGCCGGACGTGTGCGCGAGCAGGTGGCGGACGGTCGAACCCGCCGGACCCGCCGGGTCGTCGAGTTCCACCGCGCCTTCCTCGACGGCGATCAGAGCCGCGTAGGCGGCGAGCGGCTTGGTGACGGACGCGAGCGCGAAGCGGTGGTCCAACGGGCCGTGGCTGCCGGCGACCACCGGCCGGGCGGTGCCGCCGGCCGCGTCCCCGGCGCCTCCGGAGCCCGCCGCCCGGGCGACGACAGCGGCCGCAGCGGTCGGCACCGGCCAGTTCTCGATCATCCGCAGGCTGTTCATGGCTCCCGAGCGTAACGCGAGCGGGCTCGCCGGGAATTACCGCTTGCTTGGAGTGCGCTCGAAGTCCGTAGCGTTCAATGCATGACTGTGACGGAGACGGATGCAGCGGACGTAGCAGCCGAACCGGACGTGTGCGCTTCCGTGGAAGCGCCCCGCATCCGGCCCGGGGGACAGACGCACTACACCATCAGCGAGGTCGCGGCGGCCTCCGGGCTGAGCGCCCACACCCTGCGGTGGTACGAACGGATCGGACTGATGCCGCACGTCGACCGGTCGCACACGGGGCAGCGCCGGTTCACCGACAAGGACCTCGAATGGCTCGGCCTGGTCGCCAAGCTGCGGCTCACGGGGATGCCCGTCGCGGACATGGTCAGGTACGCGGAGCTCGTCCGCGAGGGCGAGCACACCTTCCCGGAGCGGCACGCGCTGCTCGTCGCCACACGTGAGGACGTACGGCGCCGGATCGCGGAGCTCCGGGAGACCCTCGCGGTACTGGACTACAAGATCGACATGTATGCGGCACTGCGCCCGCCGGAGAACACGGAGAGGACCGCATGACCACGGACCCGCAAGGAAGCGGCACGATCGGCACGGTACGGCTCGGAGCCCAGGGCCCGGAGACCGGCGTCCAGGGCCTGGGATGCATGGGGATGAGCTTCGCGTACGGGCCCACGGACGCCGACGAGGCACGGGCCACGCTGGAGCGCGCCCTGGAGCTGGGCATCACCCTGTACGACACGGCGGACCTCTACGGAGCCGGCGAGAACGAGAAGTTCATCTCGCCCTTCGTACGCGCGCACCGCGACGAGATCACGCTCGCCACCAAGTTCGCCCTCAGCCTGGACCCGTCCGACCCGGCGAAGCGCTCCATCCGCAACGACCGCCCGTACATCCGGCAGTGCGTGGAGGCGAGCCTGCGCCGGCTCGGTGTCGAGGAGATCGACCTCTACTACATGCACCGACGCGACGTGGAGGTTCCCCTCGAGGAGAGCGTCGGCGCGATGGCCGAACTGGTGGCGAAGGGCAAGGTCCGGCATCTCGGGCTGAGCGAGGTGACTGCCGGCGAACTGCGGGAGGCCCAGTCGGTCCACCCCATCGCCGCCGTCCAGTCGGAGTGGTCGCTGTTCAGCCGTGACGTCGAGAACGGTGTCGTCGACGCCGCCCGCGAACTGGGCGTCGCTTTCGTGCCGTACTCGCCCCTGGGCCGCGGATTCCTCACCGGCGCCTTCGCCGACGCCGAGAAGGATCTGACCGGCGACGACTTCCGGCGGCAGCAGCCCCGCTTCACCGGTGAGAACGCGTCAGCCAACGCGGCGCTGCTCGATCCGGTGCGCCGGGTCGCCGACGCGCATGGTGCGACGCCCGGGCAGATCGCCCTGGCGTGGGTGCACCAGCAGGCGCGGCTGCGGGAGGGTCTGACGGTCGTACCGATCCCGGGGACCCGCAAGCGGCACAGGGTGGAGGAGAACACGGCCGCCACGCGCATCGAACTGTCCGCGGACGAACTGGCGTTGCTGGAGCCCATCGCGGGACAGGTGGCGGGTGACCGCTACGCAGACATGTCGTTCACCTCAGCCGGGCGGCAGTGACGGCCTTCGCACACTCCCGCGATCCGTCTCCACAGTGCACGCGGTCGTATGAACCGAGCGTGATCGCGGCGAAGTTGGCGCCCGAATCGGTGCCGGGCTCCAGGTAGCCCGCGTGGCCCTCCGCCCGGTCGGAGGAGACCACGCGGGCGCCGAAGCCGTCGTCGGCCGGGTCGGCGCCGTGGCCGAGGCCGAACAGCCGGACGTTCGGGATCCGGGCGATCCAGTCGGCGGCGTCGCGGGCCGCCCAGACAGGTACGCGGGTGCCGAGGCCGGCGGCCGACGCCGCGTGCATGCCGGGGGAGCCGAACGCGACCAGGTTCGAGGCGTCCTTCCTGGTCAGGTGTGCCGCAGCCTTGCCGCACACGACGGATCCGTAACTGTGGCAGAACAGCGAGGGTGCGGGCGCGCCCGTGCGGGAGAGGCCGTGCAGGAACCGTTCCAGACGGGGGGCGCCCGCCTCGGCCAAGCGTCCTGTCGCGGCATCCGGTCCCAGCCCCACAGGAGTCGTGTAGCCGACCCAGGCGATGACGGCCGTAGGCGTGCGGGGGGCCGTTTCGTGCATCTGCGACCGCAGCGAGGCCGCCATGCCGGCGGGGGTGCCGTAGCGGTTGGCGCCCTTGCTGTCGAAGGTCCGCAGGTCGATGTCGGAGCCCGGCACGATCACGGCCGTGCGTCGGGCTGCCGCGAGGTCCCCGTAGACCTCGGCGACCTGGCCCCGTCCCCGCGGATCGAAGGCGAGGATCTGCCTGCCGGAGGCGAGGAGCCGCGTGTAGCGCGCGGCCTTCTGCCGGGCCTGGGCGTGGTCCTCCAGTGTGAGCGCCGGATCGGTCGAACGGGCGCGCTGGCGTGCTGCTGCCTTCCGGAGCGCGAGGCGATTGGCCGCGTAGCGCAGTGCGACCGGTGCGCCGTCGAGATTTCCCACGACGAGCGGGTGCCGCCGGGCGAGAGCCCGTCGCTCTGCGGGGTCGACGCCGGAGAAGAACGACGCGACGTGCGCCGGTCCCGCACCGGCGGGGTCGGGCAGCGGACGGCCGAGCGTACTGCTGTCCGCCCGCCAGGCGGCCGTCCCCGGCGGCGGCCCGGTGACGGCGCTCTGCCGCGACCCCGCTGCCCAGCCGGCCGTGGCCGCGACGACAGTGCTCACGAGTGCGGCGGCGGTCAGGGCCCTCTTCAGGCGGCGCTTCATCGCGGTTCTCCCTCCGGCGGCGGCCGGAGGACCCGGCGGCTCGGTGGGAGCAGACTCGGGCGGAGGTCTGCGGCGCTGCGTCACACCCGGGAGCCAACTCGCGGGCAGTACCGGGGTATCGGGCAGCCCGACGGGCCCTCCCGGAGGAGGAGGGGGAACCCTGATGCCTCTGGACCCCGCAGAACGGTAGGAAGATCAGCCCCCACCGGGGGAGACGAGCCCCGACTCGTAGGCGAAGATCACCGCCTGCGCGCGGTCCCGCAGACGCAGCTTGGTGAAGATGCGGCTCACGTGCGTCTTCACGGTCTGTTCGGCGAGGACGAGGGTGTCGGCGATCTCACTGTTGGAACGGCCCCGTGCGACCAGCTCCAGGACCTCCCGCTCCCGGTCGGTCAGCCCGTTCAACTGCAGGGACCGGGACGCGGCCTGCGGAGCCGGCCGCTGACGTGCGAAGTCGGCGATCAGCCTCCGGGTCACCGACGGGGCCAGCAGCGCCTCTCCGTCCGCGACGATCCGTACGGCGGCGATGAGATCGGCCGGCGGGGCGTCCTTGAGGAGGAACCCGCTGGCACCGGTGCGCAGTGCCTCGTAGACGTAGTCGTCGACGTCGAAGGTGGTCAGCATCAGCACCTTGGGCCGGTGGTCCGTGCCGGCCTCCGTACCGGGGTCCAGGAGCCTCCTGGCCGCCTCGAGCCCGTCCATCTCCGGCATGCGGACGTCCATGAGCACCACGTCGGGGTGCGTACGGCCGCACAGTTCGACGCCCTGCGCACCGTCCGCGGCCTCGCCCACCACGTCGATGTCCGGCTGCGCGGAGAGGAGGGCGGCGAAGCCCGCCCGCACCATGGCCTGGTCGTCGACGATGATCACGCGGGTGGTCATGAGGGTGAGGAGTCCTTCCCGGTCAGTGGCGTCGGCAGCACGGGGAGCCCGGCGGCCACGCGGAAACCGCCGTCGGGGAGCGGACCGACGTCGAGGGTGCCGCCGACGAGCCGTACGCGCTCGCGCATGCCGACGAGCCCGTGGCCCGTGCCGGCCGCCTCCAGGGGCGGACCGGCGGGCCGGCGCGACCGGCCGTTGACGACGAGCACGGTCAGTGTGGCGACGGGTCCGACTGCTTCCTCCCCGCCGCGGTCCCGGTCCCCGTCCCGGACCCCGCCCTGACCCCCGTCCCCGTCCCCCTCCCCGTGGAGGACCTCTCCCGCGTCCCCGCCCCGGCTGCTCTCCCCGCCCCGCGTCCCGTCCGCGGCAGCACCCCGCACGAACACGTGCGCCGTCGCACCCGGCGCGTGGCGGACGACGTTGGCGAGCGCTTCCTGCACGATGCGGTACGCGGACAGTTGCACGGCCTGCGGCAGATCGGACAACCCCGGTGCCACCGACAGTTCGGTCGGCACACCCGCACGTACTGTCGCCTCGACCAGCTGACCGAGGCGGTCGAGCCCCGGCTGGGGCGCGCGCTCGCCGTTGCTCTCCTCGCTGCGCAGCACGCCCAGCAGACGGCGCATCTCTGACAGCGATTCGCGCGCAGTGGCCGCTATGGAGCCGAACTCCTCCTGCGCTTCGGGCGGCAGACCGCTCAGCCTGTAGGGCGCACTGTCCGCCTGCACGGTGATGACGGACATGTGGTGGGCGACGACGTCGTGCAGCTCGCGGGCGATGCGCGCCCGCTCCTCCAGCAGCGTGCGGCGGCCCCGTTCCGCTTCGCTGATCGTCTCCTGCTCGGCGAGGCGCCGCTGCGCGTCGGCCCGTTCGCGAAAGGCGGCGCCCAGCAGCAGGATGACGCCGCTGAGGACGGTGAGCAGGATGTCGGTGCCGTCGCCGCGGTCCTGCGCGAGGGATCCGAGAGTGAACGACACGACGAGCGTGACTGCCCAGACGGCGATCAGGGTGTTGCGGCGCTCGTGCAGCGCCAGGGCCAGGCACAGCGCCAGATAGCCGACGATCACTGTGGCCGGCCAGGGCCAGGAGTTGCCGGCGGGCGGGGCGAACAGCAGGAGCAGCGCGCCTGCGGTGTCGGCACTGATCACGATCCACCACGCCTGCAAGGGGCGGTTCACCGCCAGAAGCAGCGGTCCGGCCTGCGCGAAGGCCAGGGACGTCGCCACCGCTCCCGGCAGCCCGTAGTCCTGGGAGAGGACCGTCGTCGTGACCGGGACCAGCGCGGTGACCAGCGCCGCGAGGAGCAGATGGACCAGCCGTCGTGTGCGCACGCCGGAACGGAGTGCGGGGGGCGATCCCCACGGGTGCGCGGGTGTCGTCAGTGCGGCGGCGAAGGCGCGCAGCCCGCGCAGCACCGTCTCCGCGGCCCGGGACGGCTGCTGGCCGCCGGCTTCGCGGAACGGTTCGGGGGCCGGTTCGGCTGCCGGCGGACCAGGCGGGGAGGAGGACATCGCGCGCTCAGATTAGAGGCGGGGAGCCGCCGGTACGTCATACGGCGGTACCGGATGCGCCCCCTACCGCAGTAGGGGCGAGGACCGTGTCCTCGGTGGAGCGGGCGCTCGGCCAGTGGGCCGGCAGGCTCGGACGACGGTCTGGTGGATGTAGCTCGGCGGGGAGCCCCGGCGGATGGCCGGCCTCGGGCTCAGAGCTCTGCCAGCAGGTCGGCCTTCTTCTGGGAGAACTCGTCGTCCGTCAGCAGCCCGGCCTCGTGGAGCTCGCCGAGATGCCGGATGCGTTCGGCGATGTCCGCGGGGTCCGAGCGGCCGGGGTGGGCGCTGCGCGCGTTCTGGCCCGGCGCCGCCGAGGCCGGCGCGGCGACCGGAACCGGAGAGCTCTCCGGCTCCGCCGCCCGCAGGGCCTCGAGCACCGACGCGGCGAACGGCAGCGACTCGTGCACGAGCCCGTAGCCGACGCCGAAGACCACCGAGGCAGGGTCCTTGTCGGGTTCGCCGGCGTCAGGCGCCCGCCCTTCACGCGGCAGCAGGCGCAGGTGGCCCCCCGCGATCTCGGGCGACCGCCACTCGACGCCCTCCAGATCGCCGACCTGGAAACTCTGGTCTCCCGCCTTCCATTTGGTGGACGACGCCCCCGTCCAGAACCAGCGGAAGAAGACGGTCTTCCCGTCGAAGGACGCCTTTCCGTCGAAGGCCTTGAAGCTCTGCGGCGGCAGCGGAGCCGCGACCAGATGGTGCTCGGCGGGTTTGCCCGCGTCCCCGTTCAGGACGGCGCGCAGCTCGGTCGCGTAGTACTCGGCAAGCGTCTCGCGTTCGGCGGGCAGCACCAGCCGGTACGGGTCGCATCCGTCCTTGAGCTGTCCGGCCGCGGCCTCCACCAGCGGATCGGCGCCTTCGCGGGGCTCGGCGCGCAGCACGACGGTTCCGCGTTTGCCACCTGGCGTGAGTTCGACATGACTCAGCGCCTCGTACGGGATGCGGCGCTCCCCCAGCACGTGGAAGAGCTTCGGCGTGCGGATCCCCCGTTCGAAGCGGATGAGCACGGAGTCCGAATCGAACTCCCAGGTGGAGTGTATTCCAGCCAGTACGTCACCCATGCGGCCCATCGTATGCGTGAGCTGCCGCCACGTCCCCCTCCTCAGCGCTACGCGCGTAATTCCCTGCTGCGGCAGGGCTCAGGCGGTCACTCCGAGGCAGCCGGGGTCGCTCGTGGCGCAGTTGACCGCCTCGTACGAGCCTGTCGCGATGTCGGCGAAGTTGTCCAGGCTGTCGGTGCCCGGCACGTAGTAGCCGGTGTGCCCGATCGCATCGACCGCGGAGAGCCTGCGCGCCCCGAACGAGGGGGCGACCGGGTCGGCGCCGTGGCCGAGACCGCCGACCTCCATGTGCGGGACGTCGGCGATCCAGTCGTCCTTGTCGCGTACCGCCCAGACGCGGGCACGGGTGCCGAGCTGGGCGGCGTGGTCGACGCGCATGCCGGGGCTTCCCGACGCGGTGATGTCGGTGACCCGGGGCGGCAGGTCCCCGGCGGCCTCCCCGCACACCACCGAGCCGTAGCTGTGGCAGAACAGGGCGATCCGTGAGCCGGGCAGTCCGTCGACGAACCTGTCGAGCCTCTCCGCGCCGTCCTCGGCCAGATGACCGGAGGCGGCCTCCACGCCCAGCCCGGTGGGTGCGGTGTAGTCCGCCCAGGCGATCGTCGCGGTCGGGACGTGCGGCGCGGCCGTCCGCTGCCGCTCCTGCAGGGCGCGTGCCATGCCGGCCGGCGCCGAGTACGGCTCGCCGGACTTCTCGAAGGACAGCAGGTCGGTGTCGACGCCCGGGACGACGACCGACACCCGCCTCGCCCGCTCGAGATCGCCGAACACCTCGGCCGCCCGGCCGCTGCCGGTCGGATCGAAGGCGATGATCTGGCGTTCGGAACGCAGCAGGGACTCGAAGCGGTGCAGGCGTCGCTCGGCCGTGTGGCGTCCCTGATCGGTGAGCCGCTCGTCGGAGACGCGTTCGCGCTCCACGTCGCGCGCCTTGAGGAGCGCGTTGTGGTTCGCCTGGTAGCGCAGCTTCACGGGGGCGCCCCCGAGGTTGCCCACCACGAGCGGGTAGCGGTCCGCGAGGCGGTCCTTCTGCGCCGTGCTGAGTGACCGGAAGAAGCGGTTCAAGGAGGCCGGCGCGTCGTCGGGATCCGGCAGCTGCCGCCCGGCGATGCTCCCCTTCTCCCAGGCCAGCAGGGCCGCCGCGTACGGGCCGGGGGTGCCGTCGTGCTCGCGGATCGCCGTCCAGCCGGTGGTCGCGAGGAGGACGAGCACCACCACGAGTGCCAGCGCCCCGCGCCAGAAGTTGGCGCCCGGCGACCCTGCCGGCGGCAATCCGATGCCGTGCCCGGACAGGGGGTTGCTGAAGGCGGAGAAGGAAGTCACTGGGCGACAACCCTAGGAGACACTGCCGAGTCCTCGTGCGTGCCGTGAGTCATCTCACGTTTCGCCACGCCTGATCGGGTCAGTCCGGTGCCACCAAGAGGCCGCGTCGATTCGCGGGCCGCGACGAGCTGCGGGATCGCGGCCGCGACGGGCCGGCGGTCAGTTGGAGGGTGCGGTCTCCGGAGGCGTACGGGGCGTGGAGGCGGAGGGCAGTTGGGAGCGTGCGCCGGTGCCCGGGGGGCGCGCTCCGGGCGTTCCCCAGTCCTGCCCGAGGGCCGGGCCGAGCTGGTCCACGTACGTCTCGACCTTCTGCCGGGCGGCCCGCACAGTGGTGTCCCCACCCGATCCCCAGCAGCGGCTGGCCGCCCTCATCACACCGGAGAACGCCGCGACCAGGACGCGCGGCCGCGGGTCCCCCTCCAGGTCCACGCCCTCGCGCCGGGCGATCTCCGCGGCGAGCCGCTCCTCCATCTCCATGGAATGGCGCAAGTGGACGGCGACGAGCGAGGGCGTCGTCTCGATGATCTGCCACATCTGCATGTGCAGCGGCAGGGGGACGACCTCCTCGATCGCCTCGCCGATGCTCTCCCACGTCTCGTCGAGCGTGCTGCGCAGCACCTGTACGGGGGAGCCGCCGGGCGGGCGGCGGCGCACCGCCTCCAGGTAGCGCTCCGAGACGAGCGTCTGCAGTGCGAACGCCACCTCTTCCTTGCTCGCGAAGTAGCGGAAGAAGGTCCGCTGGGAGACGTCCACGGCGGCGACGATCTCGTCGACGGTCGTCGCCTCGTACCCCTGCCCGACGAAGAGCTCGTGGGCGGCGCGGATGAGGGAGTCCCGGGTTCGCTGCTTCTTGCGCTCTCGCAGTCCCGTCACGCTTGCCACCTCCCAGTGGTGTGCTGCGCACGAATCGTGTGAGCAGTCCGACATGTAGCGACGAACGTTTTCGTTTGTCAATTGTCAGCGACTGTCACTAACCTCGCGCCATGAGCTCACAGATCAGCATGGACAAGGGCCAGGCCGAGCCGCCCCGCCCTGAGGGCACGGCCATACCTGGCACCGGTCCGGGCCTTCGCGGCCATCCGTGGCTGACCCTCGTCACCGTGGCGATCGGGATCACCATGGTCGCTCTCGACGGGACGATCGTCGCGATCGCCAACCCTGCCATCCAGCAGGACCTCCAGGCGTCACTCGCCGATGTCCAGTGGATCACCAACGGATATCTTCTCGCCCTCGCCGTCGCGCTGATCACGGCGGGCAAGCTCGGCGACCGGTTCGGTCACCGGCAGACCTTCCTCGTCGGCGTCGTCGGCTTCGCGGCCTCCTCCGGCGCCATCGGACTGGGCGGCAGCGTCTCCCTGGTCGTCGCCTTCCGGGTGCTCCAGGGGCTGTTCGGCGCGCTGCTGATGCCCGCCGCGCTCGGGCTGCTGCGCGCCACCTTCCCCGCGGAGAAGCTCAACGCGGCCATCGGCATCTGGGGAGCGGTCATCGGTGCCTCGACGGCGGCGGGGCCCATCGTGGGCGGACTGCTGGTCGAGCACGTCAGCTGGGAGTCGGTGTTCTTCATCAACATCCCGGTCGGGCTCCTCGCGGTGGTGATGGGCCTGCTGATCCTCCGCGACCACCGCGCCGAGAACGCACCGCGTTCCTTCGACTTCCCGGGGATCGTCCTGCTGTCCGTCGCGATGTTCTGCCTCATCTGGGCGCTCATCAAGGCCCCCGAGTGGGGCTGGGGCGACACCGCGACCCTCGGCTTCCTCGCAGGCGCCCTCGTCACGTTCCTCGTCTTCGGCGTCTGGGAGTCCAAGGCGAGCGAGCCGCTGCTGCCGCTGAGCATGTTCCGCTCGGTCCCGCTGACGGCGGGCACCGTGCTGATGGTGCTCATGGCCTTCGGCTTCATGGGCGGCATCTTCTTCGTCACCTTCTACCTGCAGAACGTCCACGGCATGTCGCCGGTCGACAGCGGCGTACGGCTGCTGCCCCTCACCGCGATGATGATCGTCGCCTCGCCGCTGGCCGGCACCGTGATCTCCAAGGTCGGACCGCGAGGACCACTGGTCACGGCCATGGTCATCGCCGCGGTCGCGATGTTCGGCCTCTCCTCGCTGGAGACGGACAGCAGCTTCGCGGTCACCTCGTTCTGGTTCGCCCTGCTGGGCCTCGGCCTGGCCCCGGTGATGGTCGGTGCGACGGAGGTCATCGTCGGCAACGCGCCACTCGAGCACGCGGGCGTCGCGGGCGGACTCCAGCAGGCCGCCATGCAGGTCGGAGGCAGCCTCGGCACGGCGGTACTCGGCGTCGTCATGGCCTCCCGCGTGGACACGGTGCTTCCCGAGAAGTGGACGGACGCCAAGCTGCCGCCGCTCGCGCCCGCGCAGGAGGGCCAGCTCAAGAGCGCGGCCGAGGTCGGAGTCGTACCGCCGTCCCCGGAGGGGACGCCCGAGCAGATCGCCGCAGCGGTCAAGGGCGTCGTCCACGACTCCTTCATGTCCGGCATGGGGCTCGCGTTCACATGCGCCGGCATCGTCGCCGTACTCGCCGCGGGAGTCGCCTTCTTCACCAAGCGGGGGTCGGCGGACGCGGGCCCCTCGGTGCACGTGTGAGGCGCGTGGCGGCTCACTGACGTCCGGCGCGCCGGAGAACCCGACGGAGACGGCAGTGGCCGTCCCGGGGACAGGGCGGAACAGCCTGGCTGTTCCGCCCTGTCGGCGTGTCGGAGTCCGGGGCCCGGCGCCCCGCTGTCTCTGTCTACGGCTTGAGGAGCCTGTTGACGAAGCAGCCTGTTGACGAAGCCACCTGTGGACGAATCCCCACTTGTGGACAACTTCGCCCCCTCTCCCGGTGAATCGGGACGATTTGCCTTGGCGGGGGTCCCGGTCGCGGAACATCCTGATCTCGATGCCGGGCGACCACGTCCGGCCGTAGACGGGGGAAGTGATCAGCATGTCCGCGAAGAGCACGCGCATCTCAGGGCCGAAGCCCGGGCGGGCCGCGAGGCCGGGCCGCACCGGTCCGGCCCGGAGCATCGCCGCGGCGCTCGCGTTCTCGGCCGCTCTCGGAGGCGGCTTCGCGGCCTCACCGGCCGCGTCGGCGGTGCCGGTGGCGCGTTCAGCGGCGACGCACCAGGGCGCCTCGAAGCTGGGGGAGTGCGCAGCGGGGGAGATGTGCGTCTGGGAGAGGCAGGAGTTCCGCGGGAAACGCCGGGCCTACGAGCTGAGCACCGTCTCGGTCGGGAGCTGCGAGCGTCTGCCGGAAGGCATGAGTGCCCGGTCGTTCGCGAACCGCACAGGCCGTCCCGTGACGGTCTATCAGAGCGAAGAGTGCGCCGAGACGGGGGAGTTCCACACCCACCCCTCCGGAGCCTGGACACCCGAGGCCGCGTACCGCGTGCGGGCCCTCAAGGTCTGGGAGCGCTGAATGGCGCGCTCCCCGGGGCTCCGGCGGAGCACCGCCGTGGTCCGGCGTTCTCGCCGGACCACGAGCGGTGCCTCTGGCCGTGCTGCGTCCGTCCTACGCGTCGCCGCCCGCGGGGCCCGGGTCCGCCGCAGCGACGTCGAGCAGGTTGTAGCGGTCGACGGCCTGCTTCAGCGCGGAGCGGTCGATCTTCCCCTCCTTCGCCAGCTCGGTGAGCACGGCGAGGACGATCGTCGGCGCGTCGATGTGGAAGAAGCGCCGCGCCGCGCCGCGGGTGTCGGCGAACCCGAAGCCGTCCGCACCCAGCGAGTGGTAGGTGCCGGGGACCCAGCGGGCGATCTGGTCGGGCACGGAGCGCATCCAGTCCGAGACGGCCACCTTCGGCCCCTCGGCGTTCTGGAGCTTGCGCGTCACGTAGGGCACGTGCTGCTCCTCCTCCGGGTGCAGCAGATTGTGCTCCTCTGCGTCCACCGCCTCGCGGCGCAGTTCGTTCCACGAAGTCGCCGACCAGACGTCCGCCTTGACGTTCCAGTCGTCGGCCAGGATCTGCTGCGCCTCCAGCGCCCAGGGCACCGCCACACCGGAGGCGAGGATCTGGGCGCCGAGGGTGCCCTTCGTGCCCTCCTTGTAGCGGTGGAGCCCCTGGAGGATCCCCTCGACGTCCACGTCCTCCGGCTCGGCCGGCTGCCGGATCGGCTCGTTGTAGACGGTGAGGTAGTAGAAGACGTCCTCTCCCTGCGGGTGCTCCTCGCTGGAGCCGTACATCCGCCGCAGGCCGTCCTTGACGATGTGCGCGATCTCGAAACCGAACGCCGGGTCGTAGGAGACGGCCGCGGGGTTCGTCGAGGCGAGCAGCTGGGAGTGGCCGTCCGCGTGCTGCAGGCCCTCTCCCGTGAGGGTCGTACGTCCCGCGGTCGCGCCAAGGACGAAGCCGCGGGCCAGCTGGTCCGCCATCTGCCAGAACTGGTCGCCGGTCCGCTGGAAGCCGAACATCGAGTAGAAGACGTAGATCGGGATCAGCGGCTCGCCGTGGGTGGCGTACGCGGAGCCGACAGCGGTCGCCGCGGCGGTGCAGCCCGCCTCGGTGATGCCGTCGTGCAGCATCTGCCCGGTCGGCGACTCCTTGTAGGCGAGCAGCAGTTCGCGGTCCACGGACTCGTAGCTCTGGCCCAGCGGGTTGTAGATCTTCGCCGAGGGGAAGAACGAGTCCATTCCGAAGGTGCGGTACTCGTCGGGAGCGATCGGCACGAAGCGCTTGCCGATCTCCTTGTCCCGCATGAGGTCCTTCAGCAGCCGCACGAAGGCCATGGTGGTGGCGATCTGCTGCTGTCCGGAGCCCTTCTTGACCGCCGCGTACGCCTTGTCGCCGGGGAGCTTCAGCGGCTTCGCCCGGTTCAGCCGGGTCGGCACGTAACCGCCGAGCTCCCGGCGGCGGTCGTGCATGTACTGGATCTCCTCGGAGTCCCGCCCGGGGTGGTAGTACGGCGGTGCGCCCGACTCCAGCTCCTTGTCGGGGATCGGCAGGCGCAGCCGGTCGCGGAAGCCCTTGAGGTCGTCGACCGTCAGCTTCTTCATCTGGTGCGTGGCGTTGCGGCCCTCGAAGTTCGGGCCGAGCGTCCAGCCCTTGATGGTCTGCGCGAGGATCACCGTCGGCTGGCCCTGGTGCTCCTTGGCCGCCTTGTACGCCGCGTACACCTTGCGGTGGTCGTGGCCGCCGCGTCCCAGGTGCAGAAGCTGGTCGTCGGTCATGTTCTCGGCCATCGCCCGGAGCCGCTGGTCGCCGCCGAAGAAGTGGTCGCGGATGTAGGCGCCGGTCTCCGTCGCGTAGGTCTGGAACTGGCCGTCGGGCGTGGTGTTGAGCTTGTTGACGAGCACGCCGTCGCGGTCCTGCGCCAGCAGCGGGTCCCAGGAGCGGTCCCAGACCAGTTTGATCACGTTCCAGCCGGCGCCCCGGAAGTACGACTCCAGCTCCTGGATGATCTTCCCGTTACCCCGCACGGGGCCGTCGAGGCGCTGCAGGTTGCAGTTGATCACGAAGGTGAGGTTGTCCAGCCCTTCGCGGGCGGCCAGCGAGAGCTGGCCCAGAGACTCCGGCTCGTCCATCTCGCCGTCGCCGAGGAACGCCCACACGTGGGACCGGGAGGTGTCCGCGATGCCGCGCGCCTCCATGTAGCGGTTCATGCGGGCCTGGTAGATCGCACCGATGGGCCCCAGGCCCATGGAGACCGTGGGGAACTCCCAGAAGTCGGGCATCGACCGCGGGTGGGGATAGCTGGAGAGGCCGTCCGGTGCCTTGCTCTTCTCCTGGCGGAACCCGTCGAGCTGCGCCTCGGAGAGGCGGTCCAGCAGGAAGGCGCGCGCGTAGATGCCGGGGGAGGCGTGGCCCTGGAAGAAGACCTGGTCCCCGCCGTCACCCTCGTCCTTGCCGCGGAAGAAGTGGTTGAAGCCGACGTCGTAGAGCGACGCCGACGAGGCGAAGGTGGCGATGTGGCCGCCCACGCCGATGCCCGGGCGCTGCGCGCGCGAGACCATGACCGCGGCGTTCCACCGGGTCGCGTTGAGGACCTTCCGCTCGATCTCCTCGTTGCCGGGGAAGAACGGTTCGTCCTTCGTCGCGATCGTGTTGACGTAGTCCGTGCTGCGCATCTCCGGGACGGCGACGCGCTTTTCGCGTGCGCGCTCGATGAGCCGGAGCATGAGATAGCGGGCACGTCCCCGGCCCCGCTCGTCGACGGCCGCGTCGAGCGAGTCGAGCCACTCCTGGGTCTCCTCGGGATCGAAATCCGGGACCTGGCTGGGAAGGCCGCCAATGATGATCGGGTTGCGATCGGATCCGGAAGCCACGCTGTTCCTTCGCTGTTCGTTATTGCTCTGCATGGTGTCGCGCCGCCTCCATCGTGTACCGCCGGTGCGCTCACGTCATCTCTACTGAGAGGTAACCCGGTTCCGTCCCGCAGGCCCTCGGAGGGGCTCGGAGAGGGCGGCCGATCTGCAACCCTACGCCGGGACGGGCCGGGTCGTGCCTCGCCCGGAACAGGCGTGACAACTACTGCCGAACCCGGCCGTAGTCACCGGAGCACTGTGGTGTGAATCACTGCTCATCGGGCATTGTGGGAGGACACGTCAACGTTTGGGCGGGATGGATGGTGGGGTACTTGCGCGATCCGCCCTGCCCGTGTGGACTACGGCCATTGCCTCGCGTGCGCGCGGGGCGCAAGGCACATTCCAGCAAGAGACAGGAGGCAATCCGTGAGCGCGACCGCGGACCACGCGGAGGAGCGGACCAACCCCGCCGCAAGGCTGGGTTTCCAGCCCGGACAGGTGGTCCAGGAGCTCGGCTACGACGACGACGTCGAGCAGGCACTCCGTGAGGGAATCGAGGCCATCACGGGTACGGAGCTCGTCGATGAGGATCATGACGACGTCGCCGACGCCGTGATGCTGTGGTTCCGCGAGGAGGACGGCGACCTGACGGACGCGCTGGTGGACGCCACCACGATGATCGACGCGGGTTCTCCGGTCTGGCTGCTGACGCCCAAGACGGGCCGCGAGGGCTATGTGGAGCCGAGTGAGATCGGCGAGGCGGCACAGACCGCCGGGCTCGCCCAGACCAGCACCGTCAACGCGGGCAAGGACTGGAGCGGCAGTCGTCTTGTGACTCCCAAGGCCGCTCGCACAGGCAAGCGGTAACGGCGCTCCGGCGAGCATGCGGACTCCGAGGTACGGCCCCCGGCGGCAAGGCTGCCGGGGGCCGTCCTGTTCCGTCGCCGAGAGTGAAAGACTGGGGCGAGTCCCCACGGGAACCGGCCGCGTGCCCATTGCGGCCCCCGCGACGGGACGTACGAACACGCCGTCTCCACAGAAGGGTCCCTTCTTCCTATGGCTATCGAGGCCGGAACCAAGGCACCGGACTTCACGCTGAAGAGCCAGCACGGCGAGGCCGTCTCGCTCTCGGACTTCAAGGGGAAGAAGAACGTCGTTCTGCTCTTCTACCCCTTCGCCTTCACGGGCGTCTGCACGGGCGAACTGTGCGCGCTGCGTGACGAGTTGCCGACGTTCGTCAACGACGACGTGCAGCTGCTCGCGGTCTCGAACGACTCTCCTTTCGCCCTGCGCGTCTTCGCGGACCAGGAAGGCCTGGAGTACCCCCTCCTCTCCGACTTCTGGCCGCACGGCGAGGTCTCCCGCGCCTTCGGCGTCTTCGACGAGGAGAAGGGCTGCGCGGTGCGCGGCACCTTCATCATCGACAAGGAGGGCGTCGTGCGCTGGACGGTCGTCAACGGCCTCCCGGACGCCCGGGACCTGACCGAGTACGCCAAGGCCCTGCAAAACCTCTGAGTGAAGGCTGGGGGTGGGGGAACCGCTCACCAGGATCCACTCGTTGATCAGTAGGCAACCGAAACAGCGGGGGCACGCAGTGCTCCGTGCGAACAGACACCTGGAGGACTCGTGGGAGTCAGCCTCAGCAAGGGCGGCAACGTCTCGCTGACCAAGGAAGCCCCGAACCTGACCGCCGTCATCGTCGGTCTCGGCTGGGACGCCCGTACCACCACAGGTTCGGACTTCGACCTCGACGCCAGCGCCCTGCTGGCGAACGCCGAGGGCAAGGTCGGCAATGACCAGAACTTCGTCTTCTTCAACAACCTCAAGAGCCCCGACGGCTCCGTCGAGCACACCGGCGACAACCTCACCGGTGAGGGCGAGGGTGACGACGAGGTCATCAAGGTGAACCTCGCCGGCGTGCCCGCCGACGTCGAGAAGATCGTCTTCCCGGTCTCCATCTACGAGGCGGAGACCCGCCAGCAGAGCTTCGGGCAGGTCCGCAACGCCTACATCCGGGTCGTGAACCAGGCCGACAACAACGAGCTGGCGCGTTACGACCTCAGCGAGGACGCCTCGACGGAGACGGCCATGGTCTTCGGCGAGCTCTACCGCCACGGCGCGGAGTGGAAGTTCCGCGCCATCGGCCAGGGTTACGCCTCGGGCCTGCGGGGAATCGCGCAGGACTTCGGGGTCAACGTCTGAGAGATCCCGGCAGCCACCGGCGCCGCAGCCTTCCGTAACCGGGAGGTGTGCGGCGCCTGGTGATGTCGGCAGACTGGTCGCACCAGCCATCGGGGAGAGGAACAGATCATGGGCGTCACGCTCGCCAAGGGGGGAAACGTCTCCCTCTCGAAGGCCGCACCCAATCTGAGGCAGGTCCAGGTCGGTCTGGGCTGGAGGGCCCGCTCCACCACCGGAGCGGCCTTCGACCTGGACGCCAGCGCGCTGCTCTGCGCGAACGGCAAGGTGCTGGGCGACGAGTACTTCGTCTTCTACAACAACCTGAAGAGTCCCGAGGGATCGGTCGAGCACACCGGCGACGAACTGGTGGGCGGCTCGGGCAGCGAGGACGACGAGACGGTCCTGGTGGACCTCGGGCTCGTTCCCGCGAACGTGGACAAGATCGTCTTTCCGGTCTCCATTTACGACGCAGACAACCGGCACCAGGCGTTCGGGCAGGTCACCGACGCCTACATCCGCGTCCTCAATCAGGAGGACGGCCAGGAGCTCGCCCGCTACGACCTCACCGAAGACGCCTCGGCCGAGACCGCCATGATCTTCGGTGAGCTCTACCGGTACAGCGGCGAGTGGAAGTTCCGGGCCGTTGGACAGGGGTACGCCTCTGGGCTGCGAGGCATCGCTCTAGACTTCGGGGTCAATGTTTCGTAAGCCAAGGTCATTTGTTCGTAAAGCGGATTGGTAGCCCAGTGGTCCTGAAAACTTTCGGCTGGTCCTTCGGCGTCACTGCCGTCGGCCTGGCTTTCGCGGCGCTGTTCTGGGGGTGGCAAGGGTTCGCCGTGGTGGCGATCCTGTCCGTCCTTGAGATCTCGCTGTCCTTCGACAACGCCGTAGTCAACGCCGGTGTGCTGAAGAAGATGAACGCCTTCTGGCAGAAGATCTTCCTCACCATCGGCATCCTCATCGCGGTCTTCGGGATGCGGCTGGTCTTCCCGGTCGTCATCGTGGCCATCAGTGCCAAGATCGGCCCCATCGAGGCCGTGCAGCTCGCGCTGGACAGCCCCACCAAGTACGAGCAGTTGGTCACGGACGCCCACCCGGCCATCGCGGCCTACGGCGGGATGTTCCTGCTGATGATCTTCCTCGACTTCATCTTCGAGGACCGCGAGCACAAGTGGCTCGCCTGGCTGGAGCGTCCCCTGGCCAAGCTCGGCAAGGTGGACATGCTCTCCGTGTGCATCGCCCTGATCGTGCTGATGGTCTCGGCCATGACCTTCGCCGTCGAGGCGCACCAGCACGGCGGCGCGCATGCGGACAAGTCCGCCACAGTGCTGCTCTCGGGCGTCGCGGGGCTCATCACGTACCTCCTCGTGGGCGGTCTCTCCAGTCACTTCGAGAACAAGCTCGAAGAGGAGGAGGAGCGCGAGCACGAAGCGGAGGAGCAGGCCAAGCGGGAAGGCAAGGATCCGTCCCTTGTCGGTCTCGCCGGCAAGGCCGCGTTCTTCATGTTCCTCTACCTGGAGGTGCTGGACGCGTCGTTCTCCTTCGACGGCGTCATCGGTGCCTTCGCGATCACCAACCACATCTTCTGGATGGCGCTCGGCCTCGGTATCGGCGCGATGTACGTCAGGTCGCTGACGGTCTACCTCGTCCGTCAGGGCACCCTCGACGACTACGTCTATCTCGAGCACGGTGCGCACTACGCGATCGGTGCCCTGGCGGCCATCCTGCTCATCACCATCAAGTTCCAGATCAACGAGGTGGTCACCGGCCTGGTCGGTGTCGGGCTGATCGCGGCCTCGTTCTGGTCCTCGGTGCGCCGCAACAAGGCCGTCGAGGCCGCTGAGAACGGCGGAGGCTAGTCGGACCGCGAGGAGGTCGGCGCCACGACGTGACGTGCCACTGGGCGAGCCATCGCGGTGGCCGGTCGGGCTGACCGATCCGGGTGTCATCGAGGCCTGTTTGCGGAACGCTTCTTGCGGGGCGGCTCCGAGTCCCGACTCGGAGCCGCCCCGCGGCAGTTGAAGTGCGAGTGGGGGTGCGTGATGGTCTCCCTGTGGGAGAACTGGCGGAGTGGTGTGAGCAGGCGGCGGCGCAGTTCGGGTTTCGACTCGATGATGGGCTCGTCGGCCTATTCGGTGGAGCTGACGAAGCGTCAGTCCGCCGTCTCGCTGACGGAGCAGGGCGCGGACAGCGGCAGCCTCAGGGTCAACCTGTCCTGGCGGATGCGCACTTCGGACTTCGATGACAGAACGAGCAGGCGTGGTTCGCTCCGCAACCCCCTGCAGGCACTGAAGCCGCAGGTGGTCCAGGCGCACACGCAGGGCATGGTCAACGTCGACCTCGACCTGGCCTGCATGTACGAACTGGCGGACGGCACCAAGGGCGTGGTGCAGCCCCTGGGGAACTTCCTCGGGGACTGGAACTCCCCTCCGTACGTGAAGCTCACGGGAGACGACCGCTTCGGTTCACCGTCCGGCGAGACGATCTACGTCAACCTCGACCACAAGGACGACATCAAGCGGCTGCTGTTCTTCGTCTACATCTACGACGGGACCCCGGCCTTCGACCGTACGCACGCCGTCCTCACTCTCTTCCCGAGCAGCGGCCCGCGCGTCGAGGTCAGCCTCGACAGGCGGGCGCCGCAGGCGCGTTCGTGCGCGGTGCTGCTGATGCAGCACGAGAAGGGAGAGCTGATGGTCCGCCGCGAGGTGCGCTACGTCTACGGATTCCAGGCGGAACTGGACCGGCTGTACGGCTGGGGCCTGCAGTGGGGCCGCGGCTACAAGGCGGGTAAGGCGTGACCGGGGAAGGCGTGACCGTCAGCGGTTCTGGAACTGCGGACCCTGGGGCGGCAGCGTGAAGTCGGGGTCCGGCTGCGGATAGCCGTAGGCGGGCTGCGGGTAGCCGTAGGCGGGTTGAGTCGCGGGCGGCTGCTGCGGCGGCTGGGGGTGCCCGTAGTGGGGCGGCGCCGCCGGCCCCGGCCCCGCCGGGGCCATGGGGGTGGCGACGGGCTGCGTGGCGGCCGCGGCCGGCGCGGGCGCCACCAGCGGGAAGTCGGGCTCCGGGTCCTGGGACGGCCGCGGCATCATGACGGCGGGGACGGTCGCCTCGTCCGGCGCCACGGGCTGTGCCGGCTGCGTGGGCGAGGGAACGGTGCTCGCCGGCGGCGGAGCGGTATCCGGCGCCGTGTCAGATCCCGCCGCCCGGCCCGCACCGCTCGGCGGTCCGTCCGCGTCCGCGTCCTCCACGGTGACGCCGTACTCCGTCGTCAGTGCGGCGAGGCCGGTGTCGTAACCCTGGCCGAGGGCGCGGAACTTCCACCCGTCGCCGCGGCGGTAGACCTCCCCGCAGATCAGCGCCGTCTCCGCACCTGTCTCCGGTTCGATGTCGAAACGCAGCAGGGGCTCGCTGTCGGCGGATGCTCCGGCGGGCAGGAGCAGCAGACGCAGCTGCCGGACGTCGGCGAAGGTGCCGCCGTCCGCCGAGGCCGCGATCAGCACGCGGTCCACTCCCGGACCGAGGGCGGGGAGGTCCGCCTCGATCGTGTCGCGGAGACCGCCGGGCTCCTGGGACTTGGGCAGATGGCGTACGACGCCGGAGGGGTGCTCGGGCTGGTTGTAGAAGACGAAGTCGTCGTCGCAGGTCACCTTGCCGCTTTCGTCGAGCAGCAGGGCGGAGGCGTCGACGTCGGGCACTCCCGGTCCGGAACTCCAGCACAGGACGGCGCGGACCGCGGCGGTCTCCAGCTGAACGTTCGAGCCCTTCACCATGGCGTGCGTCATAGAGGTCATCCTGCCCTCCGTTCCGGCTCCGGTACAACGCGAGGGCACATGCCTGTACCTGGCGGTAACGTGATTTTCACCCTTCGGTGGAACTATCTGCCCCCTGCTGTACGTACGATGAGCGGCTGGTTCTCGCCGCGGGGCCGTTGTCTTCGTGGGCGCCTGGGACTCGGCGCGGGCCGTCGAGCCCAGAGGGAGGCACCATTCGCAACGGCCGCGCCGGCATTCCGGTTGCCGCGCGGCGGAAAACGGGGGCATGCATGCGGCATTTCGGCCATCTTCCACAGGTAGTACGGCAACGGCTCTTCCAGTACGAACCGGTGGAGTTCACCGCGGACGCCCCCGGCGGCACGCTCGCCGCAGCGCTGGGCGCGACGCTGTACTGCCCGGCGACCCGCCCCGGTCTCGCCGCCGACGTGGTCAAGCAGGCACGGCTCGGAGTGGTGTCGATGGTCCTGTGCCTCGAGGACTCCATAGGCGACGGCGACGTGGCCGCCGGTGAGGAGAACCTCGTACGCCAGTTGGAGACGCTCGCCGCGCGGGAAGAGCCGTCCCGGAACGGCCGGTCGGACGACGGCGGTCTGCCGCTGCTGTTCGTGCGGGTGCGCGAGCCGGGGCAGATCCCGGATCTCGTGGCGCGTCTGGGGGCCGCTGCCCGGTTGCTGTCCGGTTTCGTGCTGCCGAAGTTCACGGAGGAGCGCGGCATTCCCTTCCTGGAAGCCCTCGCCGAGGCCGAATCGGCCACGGAGCACCGGCTGTTCGCGATGCCCGTGCTGGAGTCGCCGGAACTGCTCCATCTGGAGACGCGTGCGGCGACGCTGTCCGGGATAGCCCGCACGGTCGACAAGTACCGGGAGCGGGTGCTGGCGCTGCGGCTCGGCGTCACGGACTTCTGCTCGGCTTACGGCCTGCGGCGCACACCGGAGATGACGGCCTACGACGTGCAGCTCGTCGCGTCGGTCATCGGCGACGTGGTGAACCGGCTGGGACGGGCGGACGGTACGGGCTACACCGTCACGGGACCGGTGTGGGAGTACTTCCGGTTGCAGGAACGCATCTTCAAGCCGCAGCTGCGGCAGAGCATCTTCACCGGCCGGGCCGAGGAGCTGCGTACCGCGCTCATCGACCACGACATCGACGGGCTGCTGCGCGAGATCGAACTGGACCGGGCGAACGGCCTGCTGGGCAAGACCTGCATCCACCCCTCGCACGTTGCGCCCGTCCACGCGCTGTCCGTGGTGAGCCTGGAGGAGTACAGCGACGCCACGGACATCCTCAGGCCGGAACGCAGCGGCGGCGGTGTGTTGCGCTCGGCGTACACGAACAAGATGAACGAGGTGAAGCCCCACCGGGCCTGGGCCGAGCGGACGTTGCTGCGCGCCGAACTGTTCGGGGTGGCCCGCGAAGGCGTGGGCTTCGTCGACGTGCTGGCGGCGGGGGCGCGCGCGGCCGGCTACGCGGATGCCGTGCGGACGGAGGCGCCGTGAGACGGCCGGCGGAGCGGTACGCGCAGGACCGGGCGGACGGTGTGGCCGGACGGGCCGGTCGGCGGGCGGGAAGGCAGACGGAGGCGGCGAGCACGAACACCAACACCAACACCAACACGAGCACGAGTACGAGTACGGGGGCTGGGGCATTGCGCGGAGTGCGGCGGCGAGTTGCGGAAGAGGGACGGGCGGCGGAATGAGCGACGTGGTGTGGTCCGGCGAGTGGGTCGCGGAACGGCTGGATCTGCGGCTGAGCGGCGAGGGCCTGCGTGAGTTGATGGGCCTGGCGCTCCGCCGCAACCCGAAGCGGGCGCATCTCCTCGTCTCACGGGTTCTCGGCAAGCACATACCGGAGAGCCCCGCGACGGTCTACGGCGTCGGCGTCCGGCTGGGCCGCCGCGTACGGGAGTTGCTGGGCGACGCTCCCGCCGCGCAGGCGGTGGTGCTGGGATACGCCGAGACGGCGACGGGGCTGGGCCACAGCGTCGCGGACGGCATCGGCGGCGTGAGCTGCCTGCACTCCACGCGGCGCCGGGTGGCGGGGGTGGCCGCGGCCGGAGGCTTCGAGGAGGAGCACAGCCACGCCACGTCCCATCTGCTGCTCCCCGAGGACCCGGAGCTGCTCGAGGGCGACGGGCCGCTCGTCCTCGTCGACGACGAGTTCTCCACCGGCCGCACCGTGCGGAACACGATCGCGGCACTGCACCGCCGTCACCCGCGGGGACGGTACGTGGTGGTGGCGCTCACGGACATGCGCTCGTCCGACGACGCGGCGGCGCTGGAGAAGTTCGCCGCCGAACTCGGCGCCCGCGTCGACGTGGTGGCGCTCGCGAGCGGCGGCGTGTCGCTGCCGGCGGACGTGCTGGAGCGAGGGCAGCGCCTCGTGGCCGAGGCGGAGGCGGCGGTGGAGCCGCCGGAGGAGCGGTCCACGGCTGCTCCTCCGGCCGCGAGGCAGCCGGAGCCGGAACCGGAGCGTGTCGAACTCCGCTGGCCCCAGGGGCTTCCGGACGGCGCCCGCCACGGCTTCACCCCTGCGCACCGGGCACGGCTCGAGGACGCGCTGCCCGCCATGGCGGGCCGACTCGCGGAAGCCCTCACCCGGGCGGGGACCGTGCCGGGGCCGGGCCCGGGGCCCGGCGGTACGGCCGCTCCGCGCCTACTCGTGCTCGGCTGCGAGGAGTTGATGTACGCGCCGCTGCGGCTGGCCGTCGCCCTGGAGGAACGGCTCGGGAAGGCGGCAGAGGTGCGCTTCTCCACCACGACCCGCTCACCCGTGCTGGCACTGGACGACCCGGCCTACGCCGTACGCACGGCCCTCGCCTTCCCCGCGCACGACGAAGCGGCCGGGACACCGGACGGCGACGCAGCCCAGGGCACGCGCTACGCCTACAACGTCGCACCGGGCGCCGACGCCCGCCGCCGCTTCGACGCGGTCGTCCTCGTCACCGACTCGGCGTCGGACACCCCGGCGCTCCACGCCCCGGACGGCCTGCTGAGCAGGCTCGCGGATCACACGGACCGGGTGCTGCTCGCCGTGCTCCCCTCCTACGTACCGCTGCGACAGCCGCTGCGGGGCCCGGACTTCTCCTCCTACGCGCCCCAGGACGTCGGCTGGCTGCTGCAGGACATGTCCCACACGCAGCTCGAAGCGCCGACGGAGGAACGGGAGGAGGCCATCCAGAACGGCGGGGCGCACTACGCGGAGTCCCTTCCGGTGGAGTACCAGCCGAGCCCCGAGTACGAACGGCTCTTCCACAGCGCGCTGGAGGCCTCCGCCGCCCGCGTGGCCCGCGCGGTCGGAACGGTCACCGAGGCGGTGCTCGCGGAGCGAGGGGCCGCGGCGGGCGCCCGCCCCGACAACGGCGGGAAGGGCGGGGACCGGGCCGCGCGCCGCCGTCCCGTGCTGGTCTCCCTCGCCCGCGCGGGCACCCCCGTGGGCGTACTGATGCGGCGCTGGGCGCGGCAGGTCCACGGCCTCGAACTGCCGCACTACGCCGTCTCGATCGTGCGGGGACGCGGCATCGACGCCAACGCGCTGCGCTGGATCGCCGCCCACCACGACCCCGCGGACGTCGTGTTCGTCGACGGCTGGACGGGCAAGGGCGCCATCACCCGCGAACTCGCCGAAGCCCTCGAACCGTTCGAGGGCTTCGACCCCGGACTCGCGGTGCTCGCCGACCCGGGCGGCTGCGTGCGCACCTACGGCACGCGGGAGGACTTCCTCATACCGTCGGCCTGCCTCAACTCCACGGTGTCCGGCCTGATCTCGCGGACCGTGCTGCGGGCCGACCTGGTCGGCCCGCACGACTACCACGGCGGGAAGTACTACCGGGAACTCGCGGACGCCGACGTCTCCCGCCTCTTCCTGGAGGCGGTCGAGGCGCGCTTCGGCGAGGTGCGCACCGACGTCGCCGGCGACGTCGCGGCGCTGCTCGCCTCGGACCGTGCGCCCACGTGGGCGGGCTGGCGGGCAGTGGAACGGATCAGCGAGGAGTACGGCATCGGGGACGTCAATCTGGTCAAGCCGGGCGTGGGCGAGACCACCCGCGTCCTGCTGCGCCGGGTGCCGTGGAAGGTGCTGGCGCGGCACGGCGCGGGCTCCGACCTGGACCACGTGCGGCTGCTCGCGGAACAGCGCGGGGTGCCGGTGGAAGAGGTGGGGGAACTGCCGTACAGCTGCGTGGGGTTGATCCATCCCCGCTACACGCGCGGAGCCACGGGGGCGGACGGGAGGGCCGCGCAGTGAACGTCCTGATCGCGAGCGACCTCGACCGGACGCTGATCTACTCCGCCGCCGCGCTGAAGCTCGACATGCCGGACGCCGAAGCGCCGCGCCTGCTGTGCGTCGAGACGTACGGGCACAAGCCGCTGTCCTACATGACGGAGACGGCCGCGCGACTGCTCGAGCGGCTGCAGGAGCAGTGCGTCTTCGTACCGACCACCACGAGGACGCGTGAGCAGTACAAGCGCGTCCACCTGCCCGGCGGTCCCGCGCGGTACGCGGTGTGCGCCAACGGCGGGCACATCCTCTGCGACGGCGAGTCCGACCCGGACTGGCAGGCGCAGGTCCGCCGCGAACTGGAGGGCTGCGCTCCGCTGCGGCAGGTCTGTGAGCATCTGCGGCGGGCCGCGGGCGACGGCGAGTGGGCGCTCAAGCAGCGCGTGGCCGACGACTTGTTCGCCTATCTCGTCGTCGACCGCGCGCGACTGCCTCTGACGTGGGTGAAGGAGCTTGCGGAGTGGGCGGGTTCGTGCGGGTGGACCGTCTCACTGCAGGGACGGAAGATCTACGCGGTGCCGGGTCCCTTGACGAAGAGCGCAGCCGTCGCCGAGATCGCCCGGCGTACCGGGGCGGCACGCACCTGCGCCGCGGGCGACTCGCTGCTGGACGCCGACCTGCTGCTCGGAGCCGGGCGCGGTTGGATGCCGGGGCACGGTGAACTCGTGGACAGCGGCTGGTCCGCGCCGCACGTCGAGGTGCTGACGGAGCGCGGAGTGGCGGCGGGGGAGCGGATCACACGCGAGATGCTGGCCGCCACGGAGCCCGCCGCCGGCTGACGCCACGGGCACCCGGTGCGGCCGGCCCCGGCCGCCGGTCCGGCCGCGCAACCAGGCGGGCGCCGCTTCAGGCGCCCGCGCCGCCGCCCGTACGGCCGTCCGCCAGGGTGCGCAGAGTCGCGTCCCAGCCCATGCCGCCGCCGGCCCGCCGGTTGTACGGGAGCTTGGAGAGCAGCACCGCCATGCCGCAGGTGTTGCTGAGCGCGGAGAAGACCAGCCCCGCCCCGATCAGCAGCGAGAGGACCCGGGCGCCGGGTATGGCCAGGTCGAGCAGCACACCCAGCACCACGAGTGACCCAGCAGCGAGACGGACCTGGCGCTCCATGGGCCACACGGCCCGGCCTGCGTCCGACGGGCGGTCCAGCCGGTGGCCGCCGCTCGCCCAGGCGTCCGTTCCGCCGTCGAGCGAGGCGGCGGGGACGCCCGCCGCCGCGAGCCGTGCGCACGCTGTCACCGACCGGCTGCCGGAGGCGCAGACCGCGACCAGGGGATTGCGTGACGACGCGGCGCGCAAGGCGGGCAGCGCCTCGTCCAGACGGTCGAGGGGGACGTTGAGCGCGCCCGGAATGTGCCCGGAGCCGTATTCGGCGGGGGTGCGCACGTCGATGACGTCCGCATGGCCGAGCCTCGGCCGGAGTTCCGAGACGGTCAGAGCGGCGGGCTGGGCGGTGGGCTGGGTGGGGGGCGTGGTCACGGGACGTCCCTTCGGTGGTCGGCGTTCGGTACGGCGCACGGCAGCGATCACGGGCGCTGGGGCCGGACAGGACAGCAGTCCGGTGGAGCGCGATATTCCGGCTTCCGGGAGCCTGCGCGGGCCTTGCGCGCACCGCAACGCGCCGCAACGCGTCGCAACGCACCGATACCCACGGCAACGCGTCGCTCCCGGCCTCCTGGGTGACGGTCGGCGAGGGCCGCGAGCGTCGGCGTACGGAGCCCGGCGGGTGCCGGAGAACGTCCGGACAGCGAGACTCGACATGCGATCGCGGCTGGTCAGCAGGACGCTGGAGCCATGCTGACGTTGGGCCATCTGACTTCGGGCGAGCGGCCGCTGCTGCGGTGGGCCTGCAACGACGATGCGCCCGAGGACCCGAGCCGCGTCATCGACAAGGTCATGCGGTGCGGTCCCGACGGACCGCCCATCGGCGAGCGCACCGCCCGTGCCCTGATGGTGCTTCCCGCCGGCCACAGCCTGGCCTGGGTGCGGCTGCGGGCCGAGGACGCCGCGGGAGTCGTCCTGTGCGGCGACGGCGAGGAGCCCGACCCGGGCGATTGCGGCTTCGTGCCGGTGCTGAGGCCGACCTTCCCCGGCACTCCCGTACGCGTCGCGGAGGCCCTCTCCGGCATGCACGTCGCGTCGCTCCAGAACCAGATACGGCAGATCGAGGAGTACGTGCACCTCGCGGCGGAGGCCATGGCGGAGGGCGGCGGGCCCGACACCGTGCTCCAGTGGATCGAGCGGGAGACGGGCGCCCGGGTGGCGGTGGTCGACGGCCACCGCGAGCAGACGTGGCCGGAAGAGGTGCGGCGGCAGTCGGTGCTGCTGCGGGAACTGGTCCGCGGCCGGGAGCGCGGACCGGTGCGGGGCTCCGCCGACGGACGCTACGTCGAGGTGTGGCCGGTGGGCGTCGGCCCGCCGCACCGGCTGCTGGTCGTCTCCCACACCAAGCCCTGGAGCGGGCGGGGAAGGGTGGGCCTGGAGGAGACCGCGGTGATGGTCGCCGGGCTCCTCCGCGAGCAGGAGGTCACGGAGCGCGAGCACCGGCTGCGCGCCGCGGTGCTGGCCGCCCGGACGTCGGGGTTCCAGTACCTGATGGTGGGGGACGTGACGTCCGCCGGACGGGCCGTGGAACCCCTCGCGCCGGGGCTCACGGCAGCGGGTGTCGTCCAGCTCGCCGTCATCGAGATCGCACCCGGCGAGGACCGCGAGGAGGTCGCCGCCGAAGTGGAGGAAGCGCTGCAGTGGGGCCGCTCGCTGACCGTGCTCTGCCCCGTCGACCGGGAGCAGATCATCGTCATCTGGGACGGCGCGCAGGCGCCCGTACAGACCGTCCTCGAACCCGTCGCGGAGGCGCAGGCCCAGCGGGCCGTGGGGGTGAGCGGCAGCGGCCCCCTGGAGCATGCCGCGCGCCTGTACGAAGCCGCCGCGGTCAGCGTGGAGGCGGCGCGGCGCACAGCGGGGGGCGTGGCTGTGCACGACGGGCGTCCCCCGCTCGCGGAGCTGCTGGACGCCTCTGCGCGCGCCTGGGCGCGTGAGCTGCTCGCGCCGATCGAGGAGAACCTGGCCGAGGTCGAGCGGCGCCGGCTGCTCGAGGTCTGCCAGGCGGCGATCACGATGGGCACGGCGGGCGCCGGCCGGCTGCTGGGCCTGCACCCCGACACCGTCCAGGCCCGGCTCGACGAGCTGACGTTCCGCACCGGCCTGGACCGCACGCGCCTGGGGGACCGCGTGACCCTCGACCTCGCGCTGCGGCTGGCCGGCCTCCCGCCGCCCGTGCCCGGGACGGTGCCCCCGGCGGGCGGGGTCCGCGCCGTCCTCGCCCAGGAGGGCGCGGCCCTGTGGGGCAGCGGCGTGCTCGCCGGGCTGTCCCCGCGGCTGCTGTCCGCCGTCACGACCTGGGTGCACCACGGGCTCGACGAACAGGAGGCCGCCCGCGAACTGGGCATCACCGGCGAGACGCTGTGGGGGTGGCTGCGGGAGGCCGGGACGCTGACCCACCTGCCCCTGACCAGGGACAGACCGGCGGCGGTGCACGACCTCCTCTGGGCGCTGTACGTCACCGGCCGCGTCCGCCCCGCCAGCCTGACGCGCGGAGAGGCAGACGGCGACGGGGAGAGCCGCGAGCAGTCCGGCGCCGCCCCCGGCAGCGAACCGCGAACCGACCGGCTGCACCCCGCGCGCGTGTACGACTACTTCCTCGGTGGCCGCACCAACTTCGCCGCCGACAGGACAGCGGCCCAGGAGGCCGTCGACGCCGCGCCGTCGGTCGCCATGATGGCCCGCGAGAACCGCGGCTTCATGCTCCGCGCCGCGCGCTACATCGCCGGCCACACGGGCGTGACGCAGTTCCTCGACCTGGGCGCCGGCATCCCCACCGAGCCCAGCCTGCACCAGGTCGTCCAGTCCGTGGAGCCGTCCGCGAGGGTCGTCTACGTCGACAACGACCCCGTGGTGCACGCCCACGCCCAGGCGCTGCTGAGCAGCAGCCCCCAGGGCCGCACCGCCTTCCTCCTGGCGGACGCGACGGAGACGGACAAGGTCGTCTCCTCCCCGGAGGTCACCGGCACCCTCGACCTGGAGGAGCCCGTCGCGCTGTCCGTCGTCGGGCTGCTCCCGTACATCGCCGACGACGAGGCGGCGCACGAGACGATCCGCCGCTTCACCTCCGTACTGGCCCCCGGCAGCTTCGTGACGCTCACTCAGCTCACCGCCGACCACAGCCCGGACGACATGGAAGCCGTGCGCGAGCAGTACCGCCGGCAGGCGGGCGTACCGCTGCGGCTGAGGACGTACGACGAGACGGCCTCGCTGCTCGAGGGGCTGGAGCTGGTGGAGCCCGGGATCGTGCTCGTGCACCGGTGGGGTTCGGACCGTACCGAGCAGGACCTCGCCGACGACGACCCGCGGGCCGGCTCCTACGGGGCGGTGGCCAGGGTCCGCGGATAGGCGGGGATCTCCGCGCAGTTCGCGTGCCGCGCGGCAGCCGCCGTGCCCTGACTGCCCGTCCGTCCCGGATCTGTCCCGGACCGGGCCGCCGCGCGCCCGGTGCGAGAATGGCGGACGACGCCGCGCCCGGCGCACCCGGTGACCGGCGGCGATGCCGAGCCCGCAGGAGCCGATACCCGTGACCGAGGACAGTCCCGCCCGCGCCGCGCACCGGCAGCGCCCCGAACTGCGGGCCGACTGCGCGAACTGCGCCGGGCTGTGCTGCGTGGCCCTGCCCTTCGCCGCCTCGGCGGACTTCGCCGTCGACAAGGACGCCGGACAGCCGTGCGAGAACCTGCGGCCCGACTTCGGCTGCGGCATCCACGCGCAGCTGCGCGACCGCGGCTTCCCCGGCTGCACCGTCTTCGACTGCTTCGGCGCGGGCCAGAAGGTCTCCCGCGTCACCTACGGCGCCCGCAACTGGCGCGACAACCCCGCCCTCGCCCCCCAGATGTTCGAGGTGTTCGCCGTCATGCGCCACCTCCACGAGCTGCTCCTCCACCTCGCCGAGGCCGCGGACCTCCCCGTCGGACAGCCGCTGCTGCGGGAGCTGCGCACCGCGTACGAGCGCGTCGAGCGCCTGACGCGCGGCAGCGCCGAGGAGGTTCTGCGCGTGGACGTCCCCGCGCACCGCGAAAGGACGGGCGCTCTGCTGCTCAGGGCCAGCGAGAAGGCCAGGTCGCGCGTACCGGGCAGGAAGAAGGACCGCAAAGGGGCGGACCTGACCGGTGCGGCACTCGCGAACGCGAAGCTGAGGGGAGCGTCACTGCGCGGCGCCGCCCTCATCGCGGCCCGCCTGACCGGCGCTGACCTCAGGGACGCCGACCTTCTCGGCGCCGACCTCCGCGACGCCGAACTGGGCGGCGCGGACCTCACCGGGAGCCTCTTCCTCACGCAGCCGCAGCTCGACTCGGCCAGGGGCGACGGCTCCACCAGGATTCCCGGACGGCTCGCCAGGCCCGCGCACTGGGCACACGGCCGAGGCACGTAGGACGCGGCGGGTGCGGCGGGCGCGGCGGGTCAACCGCAGCAGCCGCCGCCGCAGCACCCGCCTCCGCCGCCCGCCGGCGCCGCGCTCGCGGCCGGTGCGGACGACGAGCCGCCGACCGCGACGGTCGAGAGCAGCTTCACGGTGTCCTCGTGCCCGTCCGGGCAGCTCGCGGGCGCACCGGACTCCGCCATGGGGCGGCTCAGTTCGAACTGCGTGTCGCACTGGCGGCAGCGGTACTCGTAACGAGGCATGGCGGAATGGTATCCGGCAGCCGGAACGGCCCGCGCGGCTGTACGGAGCGTTCCCCGACCGGTCGGGACCGGATCCCGCGCCCTCCGCCGCACCGGCTGCGCCGGCGCAGGACGGTTCACCGTCCGGCGGCCCGGTCCTCCCGGATCTTCTCGACGACCTGCTGCACCGTCTCCTTCACCGCGTCGAGTTCGGTGAGCAGATGCCAGTAGTCCGGGTGACGGCCCGACAGCGACGCGACCGCGCGATCCACCCGCGCCACGGCGTCGTCCAGCGGCCCCGCGTGCCTCGGATCGGGCGTGCTCCGGCCCGCCATCGCCAGCCGCTGCGCGTCACGGATCGCGAACCGCGTCCGCTCCACTTCCTGCGTCTTGTCGAAGGAGACCTCGTTGAGCCGCTGCAGCCTGTCCCCGGCGGCCTTGATCCCCTCGTCCGCCGTGTTGAGCAGCGCACGCACCGTCGACAACTGCGCCGTGGCGTCCGCCCAGCGCTGGTCGTCCCGTGCCTTGCGGCCCTCGGCCAGCTTCTCCTCCGCCTGCCGCACCGAGCGCGCCGCCTGCTCCGGCACCTGCTGCAGGTCCTGCCAGCACGCGGCGCTGAAACGCCTCCGCAGCTCACTGAGGACCGGCTCGACCTGGCCCGCCCGCGTGTGCAGCGCCTGGGTACGGGTCCGCAGCGAGGCGAGCCGCTTGTCGATCTCCTTCACCCGCTCGGGCAGCCGCTGCGCCTCCTCGCGCACGGCCTCCGCCTCGCGCACCACGCGGTCCGCCCTGTGCAGCGTGTCCTGGACGCCGTGCCGGCCGGCGCCCTCGTTGAGCTTCGTCAGCTCCGGGGAGAGCGCCGCGAGCCGCGCGGCCAGGCTGTCGGCCTTCAGCCCCGCGTCGCGTACGGCGTCCAGCGCGTTCGACGCCGCGAGCAGCCCCTGCCGGGCCCGCTCGACAGCGGGCGCCAAGCGCGCCAGCTGGGTCTCCGCCTTCGACAGCAGCGGCCCCAGGCTCTGCCCGAACCGCTCCAGCTCGCCCTTGACGCGCTCCAGGTCCTGCCGCGTCCTGTCCAGTTCGGCCCGGGCGCGGGCGGCGGTGGAGGCGTCCAGGTCGTCGCGGTCCAGGTCGTGGGCGTCGACCGCCGTGATGTACTCGTGGCTGACCTGGTCGATACGCGCCCCGAACTGCTGGAAGTCCGAGACGGCCTTGCGGGCGGCCGGGGAGTCGTCGACGGCGGCGACGGTCTCGATCGAGATCCGCAGGTCACGCTGGGCGGTGTCCAGCTCGTAGAAAGCGGCCGCGGCCGCGTCCTTGGACTCCTGCGCTCCGGCCCGCTGATCCTCGGTACGGCCACTGCCCCAGCCCCAACGGCGTGTGCCGCCGCCGCTCATAGCCGCCACCGAACCTCTCCCCGTATCCCCATGCGCACCAGTGGATCACAGGCCATTGTCCCACTACGTGCCAACGAACACACGGGCCGGATCGTTCACGATCGCCGGGACGGGGTTGCCGCGGGCGCCGGTGCGGGGGAGCACGGCCGGCACGCGGGCACCGGGAAGGCGGCGGTCGCGGCCTGTCGGGAGGCGGTCGCGGTTTGTACCCCGTGGGGCGGGACAGGGTAGTCTGTGGCCTCGATCCCCACGGGCGCATAGCTCAGCGGTAGAGCGCTTGCCTTACAAGCAAGATGTCACTGGTTCGATCCCAGTTGTGCCCACCACAGAACCCATCTGATCAGCAGCCGAAGGGCCGTCCACGCAGCAGCGCGGACGGCCCTTCGAGCGCTTGCCGTGGTGGGGAAGCAAACAGGGAGCCAGGCGGGGGCTCGTCGTCACGGCACGGCTGAGCCGTGTGCGGCTCCGAGGGCCGCGGCGGAGGGGACCGGCGTCCGGGTATCTCGTCTCTCCGGGGGCGCTCATCCACGTGGGCGGGACGTCGTGAAGTCCCGTACGGGGAACGGCGGTTGCGGTCTGTGCCAGTGAGGGCCGGGCTGTCCGGCGGGGGTTCGCGCCGGCCCGGTCGCCCTCCCGGCCGGGCCGGGAACCGGGGGCGGGCGGGACGCGTCCTCCGCAGATGTCCGTGGCGAGGGGGAACATGATCCGCCCCTGCGCGCTGCGGATGCGTGGACGACCACGACCGACCGTCGAAGAGGGGAAGCGCACCGTGGAGATACGCAAGGCGCACAGGGCCGGGCTCGCCGTACTGGCCGCACTGGGTCTGCTGGCAGCGGGCTACGGCACGGCGAGCGCCGGGACCGGTCCGAAGCCGGCCGAGGCAGGCGGGCTGGGAGCGGGGGCCGGTCCGCAGGAGGAGGGGCCGGCCGCGCCCGACGACGACTTCCAGTCGACGCTCGAGCTGAGTGACGGCCGCAAGGTGCATGTGCGTCTGGTCGAGGGGACGGGCGCACAGGAGCGTCACACCACCGCCGGTTCGGAGAAGTGGAGCGAGTGGCAGACGCTCTACGAGACGGAGTCCGACCGCTGCCAGGGGGTCGATCTCCAGGAGAAGGACGGCACCGTCTCGCTGATCGCGGACTTCGGTCGGTTCTGCTATGACGGTGAGCCGCCGACGGAGTCCCTCGCCGGGGTCGGCACGGAGGACCTCACGGACTGGGACATCGACGTCGCCGAGGACTTCGACGGCTGGGAGGACTCCTCCATCACCGGCGAGGGCAGCAAGGTCCTGTTCGTCTACAACAGCGACTTCGGCCTCTACACGATGCGCTGGACCCGGGGCGAGGGCTTCTCGGAGATCGTCGAGACCGAGGGCCAGTGACCAGTCCGGCCTCGCCCGTCACGCCCCGGAGCAGGGTGGACGGGGGCTGGGCGGACGGGGGGCCGGGCCGGGGGTGGCTGGGGCTGCGGTGCGCGCCGGGCGCGGGACACGCCCGGCGCGGGTGCGGGCGTCGATCGTCCGGTGTGATCACCATCTCGGTACGGGGCGGGAAACCCAGGCCGAGATGAGGGAACCGGATGAGAACACGGAATCTGACTGACCTTCGCTCCCACCGCCGGGCCCCGGCCGCGCGGCGGTCGCCCAACGGCGTGCGGCCCTCCCGAACGGGAGTCCTCACGTGGCGGAGAGGCACGAACAGACGCGGCCGTCCGACCCGTACGGGAGCTGTCGCCGCACTCGTGGTCGCCGCGCTCGCCTCGACCACGGCCGCCGCGACCCCGCATGCCGCCCCGCCGCGGCCGGAACAGAGGCAGCATCTCCCGGCGGTGTGGTCGCAGCCCCAGCCGGTACAGCAGCCCCAGCCGGTGCGGCAGTCCCAGCCGCTGCCGCCGCGCTCGGAGGCTCCCGGCCTGCCGCCCGCGCCGATGGCGGTGGCGCCCTACCTCTCCCTCGGCTGGGGCAGCCCGCCGGACGTCGAGACCGTCATGGCCGCCACAGGGGTCCGCTGGTTCACGCTCGCGTTCGTCCTCAGCCAGGGGACCTGCACCCCGCGCTGGGACGGGTACCGGCCGCTCACCGGCGGAGTCGACGAACGCACCGTGAAGGCCGTGCGCAAGGCGGGCGGCGACGTGATGCCGTCCTTCGGCGGCGGCCTGGGGAAGAAGCTGGAGCAGAGCTGCGCGGACGCGGAGGCGCTGGCCGAGGCGTACCAGAAGGTGATCGACGCGTACGGGCTGAAGGCCATCGACGTCGACATCGAGGCCGGCGCGTACCGCAGCGAGACCGCGCAGCGGAAGACGCTGGGAGCGCTCAGCATCGTCCAGCAGGCCAATCCGGGCCTCGTCGTGTACGTGACGCTCCCGAGCTACCGCTCCGGGCCCGACCGCTCCCTGATCGACCGCGCGGCCGCGATGAAGGTGGAGCCGGACGCGTGGAGCATCATGCCGTTCTCCTTCGTCCCGTCCGCGAAGGGCGAGGACATGGGCCTCATCAGCACGCGGGCGGTGGACGGGCTGAAGGACCGGCTGCGCAGCGCGTACGGCTACACCGAGAAGGAGGCGTACGCGCACAGCGGTGTCTCCTCCATGAACGGGATCACCGGGGAGGGGGAGACGATCACGGCGGAGCACTTCCGCACGATCGCCTCGCACGCACGCAAGCACGGGCTGGGGCGGCTCACCTTCTGGTCCGTCAACAGGGACCGTCCGTGCGGGTCGCGGCCCTACCCTGCCGAGGACGCGTGCTCCGGGATGATCCAGGAGCCGTGGCAGTACACCCGGGTGCTGGCTCAACACGGGCGCTGAGCAGACCGGTTGGGCCCTCCGCCGAATCGGCAGGGGGGGCCGTGGGGGTGTTCCCCGGCGGCAGGTGCGCCGGGGACGCCCTCTCCGAGCCCGTCCGACGTGCCCGAGCGGCCGGGGGCTGTCAGAGCCCGAACGCCGGTGCGTAGTGCACCGTGCCGCGCGGCAGTTCGCCTCCGTCGAGGGAGAGCGCCAGGAACGCGTCGTCGGGCCACTCCTGCCCCGGTGGGGGCACGATGCCGAACCCGGAGCAGGGGGTGAAGCCGAAGCGCGGATAGTACGCCGGATGTCCGAGGACGACGACAGCGCGTTCGCCCGCCGCTCGTGCCGCGTCCAGAACGGAGCGGACGGCCGCGCTGCCCGCGCCGCGCCCCTGATGCTCCGGCAGGACGGCGCAGGGTGCGAGGGCGAGAGCGGGAGAGCCACCGATGCGGCACCGGGTCAGCAGCGCGGTTCCGACGGCGTCCTCCCCGGCGAGGGCCAGGTGCGACAGGTGCGGGAGCCAGGCGTCGGGGTCCTCGCGGAGCGCGTCGACGAGGTCGGCTTCGTCCGGGGTGCCGAAGGCCGCGAGGTTGACGCGCCGCACGGCTGCGGCGTCCCCAGGACGTTCGGCGCGGGTCGTCCAGGAAGGGCCTCGCGAGTCCGGTGGTGAGCTCATGCTGCTCATCGTCGTCTCCCGGGGAGGCAGGGGCACGTGGTTTTCCCGCGGGGACGTCAACCGTCGTGCCGCCGGGCCACGGTGGGCGGGGGCCCGGGTCGTAGAGGAGAGAGGAACGCGCGGAGCGTGTGGCGTCCCGGGGCGGGGGCGGGTGGCCGCGGCTTCGGGAAGCCGCGCCTCACACCGGCTGCGCGGCCTCCAACTCCTCGCCTTCCGCGTCGGGTTCGCCGCTTCCTTCCGGGCGGGCGACGTCGCCGCGGGGCCTGCGGCGCAGCACGTACGCGGCCAGGGTCCCCGCCGCGAACAGCGCCAGCACCGACACGGCCGTCCCGAGCCACGAGGCCCCCAGCCAGCGGCCCCCGAAATACCCCAGGCTCACGCTGTACGCGGCCCACGTCAGCCCCGCCAGAGCCGACCAGGGCACGAAGTCCTTCGCACGCCGGTGAGCGGCACCCGCGGTGAGGCTCACCACCGAACGTCCCGCCGGAGCGAACCGGGCCAGTACGACCAGCGCGCCTCCGCCGCCCGCCAGAGCGTGCCCCAACTTCTCCTGGGCCGCCCGAAGATGAGGGGAGCGGGAGAGCACTCTGCCGAAGCGACCTCCGTCCCGCCGGGCGAGGCGGTACGCGACGAGGTCCCCCACCACGGAGGCGGTCGCGGCGCACAGTACGAGGGCCAGGATCTCGGGGAGATGCGGGCTCTCCGCGGCACGGCGCGCATGGCCCGGCAGGCCGGCGGCATCGGCGGCGGTGGTCCCGGCCACGGCGGTAGCCGCCGCGACGACCAGCACCCCGCTCGGCAGCACTGGAACGAAGACGTCCAGCAGGACGGATACGGCGATCACCCCGTATATCCATGGGGATCCGGTCACGGACCCCAGGATTTCCAGCACTGTCTCCCCCGTTCGTCCCCTTTGCGTCCGTCCCCCGAGCGTTCAACTGCGTCGGGACAGAGTACGCGTGAGCGGCACCGGTGTGGTGACCGGGGCGTGCGGGAATGATCTCGGCTCTGTCTCAGATGTCACATGCCCCGCGGATCTTCTTCGGGGGCGCTGACGAGCGGCGTGCGGTACACGCAGTCCAGCCGCGAACTGCTGCCGCGGCCTTCGCCGGGCACCCCGCCGGGGCTGTCAGCGCCCTCCGGCACGGCGCGCGCCTGCTCCAGGGAGAGTTCGGCGGAACGGCCCCTCAGCCGCAGCGTCATGAGCTGGTTGCCGAACCACGGACCGCCCGTGCGCCGCCACTTGACCGGCGGGCGCCCGGCGCGTCCGTGCCGCGCCAGCGCGCGGCCGAGCCAGCGTCCGGCCCGGCTCCAGCCGAAGCGGAAACCCCAGCGCATCACGGCGGGAATGCTGTTGTGCATGGGGGAGCAAGTCAGCTGCAGGACACGCGAGTTGACGGTGCCCGCGAAGCGGGGCTCGCTCGTGTAGGCGTGGTGCACGTCCCCGGAGAGGACGCTCAGCGTCGCCGGGGCCCCGTGTGCTGAGGCGACCTCGTGGAACAGCTCCGTCAGGGCGTCGAAGGAGTCCGGGAAGGCGGCCCAGTGCTCCAAGTCCGCCTCGCGGCGCAGCCGTTCACCCAGCCGTGCCCAGCGTGGACCGCGGGAGCCGCGGCACAGAGCGGCGTTCCACGCTTCGGCGTCGTGGATGGCCGGAGGCAGCAGCCAGGGCAGCGACGTGCCGATCAGCAAGTGGTCGTACCCCTGTCCGCCGCCTGCCGCGGCGGTGCCGACGGCGCCCCGGGCGCGGGGTCCGGTGCCGCGCCCCGCGTCGTGGGCCGCATCGTGCCCCGGGGCGCCGCCGTCGAGCGCCGTCAGCATCTGCTCGCGCAGCCACGCCATCTCCCGCTCGTCGAGCATCGCGCGCTTCTGCTCGTCGAGGACGCGCCCGGCCCGGGTGTCGAGCATGATCATGCGGACCCTGCCCAGGTCGCGGCGGTAGCTCCAGCGGACGCTCTCGGGATACAGGTCCGCGCGGGCTGCGAACTCGCGCAGCGCCGCCGTGCCGTCCTCCGCCTCCCGCACCGCGGCGAAGACCGGGTCCTCGGCCAGCTCGCCCGGCGAGAGGTTGCCCAGGTGCTGGTACACCCAGTACGACGCGAGCCCGCTCACTATGCGCTCGCGCCACCATCCGGTCTCCCGCATCTCGCGGCGCCAGGAGTCGCTGGTGTTCCAATCGTCGATCACGTCGTGGTCGTCGAAGATCATGCAGCTCGGCACCGTGGAGAGCAGCCAGCGCACTTCCCGGTCGAGCCAGGACTCGTCGTACAGCAGCGTGTACTCGGAGAAGTCGGCCACCTGCTCCCAAGGCGGCTCCGACAGGTCGCGCCGCTCGGCGAGCCCGGCCCGCACGCGTTCCGAGGTCTCGTCCGCGTAGACCTGGTCGCCCAGCAGCAGCAGGACGTCCGGACGTTCGCCGCCCGCGAGGGCGCGCTGCGCGAGGGCGTCGAGAGCGTCGGGGCCGGCGGGGTCGTGCGAACTCGCGGAGGGGCGTGCCGCCCAGCGGCAGGAACCGAAGGCGACGTCGAGGGTGCCGGTGCCCGGTGAGGGCGTGCGGATGGTGCTCGGCGGGAGGGACGAGCCGGGTTCGGGCCAGACCTCGGCGCCGTCGAGGAGTACGCGGTAGGCCGTGACGGTGCCCGGTTCGAGACCCACCACGGTGATCAGGGCGTAGTGATGGCCCGAGATCTGCCAGGTGCGGGCGCTGCCGCCCGCACCGCCGTGCTCGCAGACGACCTCCGCCTCGCACGGGCCGTCGGTCTCGATCCAGATCGTCGCCGTGTCCTCGTCGAGGTAGCGCAGCAGCGGTCCCAGGCGAAGCCTGACCATGGGGGTTCTCCCTCCGTCGCTCTGCAACGCTACGGAACGACCGAGGAGATCGGCGAGTTTCCTACGCAGGGAACGTTCCTCTGTACTTTTTCGTGACTTTTGGCCGTGGGGTGTCGGCCTTGATCGGGGTGTGGGGCTGGGGGGCGAGCCGTGGCGGCCCAGGGGTCGTGCCGGGAGTGGGGGTGGGGGCCGGGGGTGGGTGAAGCCGGGTGCCGTCCCGGTGCTTCGCTCCGGTGCCTCCCCCGGTGCCTCGGACTCGGGCGACGGTCTGAGGTGAGCGCTGCTCTGGGGCGCCGCCTGGGGTCAGCAGCGGAGGAGAGCACTGCTCTCGGTTGTGGCTGGTGGGCCTGTTGGAGCGGTGCTCTGCGGTGTGTGCGGGGGTTCGGGGGTGGAGCGGTGCTCTTGGGTGTGTGCGCTGCTCTGTGGTGAGGGCGGTGTTCGCGTTACGGGCTGGTGGGCCTGTTGGAGCGGTGCTCTGCGGTGTGTGCGGCAGGTCGGAGGTGGAGCGTTGCTCTTGGACGTGCGCGCTGCTCTGCAGCATTCGCGCTGGCCCGTGACGAGCGCGCCGCTCCTTCATTAGCGCCCCGCTCTACGACGGAGCAGTGCTCCGCCGCGCCGCCTCACCGCATCGCCTCACCGCATCGCTTCACGGCGAGAGCAGTGCTCCGCCGCCCCGCCTCGCTGCGCCGCTCCACGAAGAGAGCACTGCTCCGGACCGCGATCCGATCCCCTGGGGGAGCGGCGCAACCCGGAGCAGTGCTCCACGCCCGATGCGCTGTCACCAGCGCGCTACGGTCCTGCTCTACAGCCGATGTCCTTGGAGCAGTGCTCTACGACTGGAGCGGGGCTCGCTGCGTCAGCAGGTGCCCAGGGCCTCCGTGAGGGCGCCCTTCTCGGCGGAGTCCGCGGTCAGGTCGTAGGTGTCCTTCACCCAGATCCACATCCGGGCGTAGGTGCAGTGGTAGCCGGACTCCGGCGGCATCCACTCGGCGGGGTCGCGGTCGCTCTTCGACTGGTTCACGTTGTCCGTGACCGCGAGCAGCTGCGCGATGTCCAGGTCGTTGGCGAGCTTCTCGCGCTCGGTGTCCGTCCACTCGCTGGCGCCCGAGGTCCAGGCCTCCGCCAGCGGCACCATGTGGTCGATGTCGACGTCGGAGGGGTCCGTCCAGCTGCCGCCGTCGTACGGGCTCTTCCAAGTGCCGCTCGTCGGGCGGCAGTCGCTGCCCGTCTCCACGCCGGTTCCGTCCCTCTTGAGGACGGCTTCGCGGGTGTCGCATCCCTCGCCCTGGTCGCTCCAGTGCGGGAACTTCTCGCGGTCGTAACCGTCCATCGAGCCCTCGGCCTGCTCGGTGAGGCCGTCGAGCATGGTCTTCGCCTCGGAAGCGCTCGGCGGTGCCGGCGGCTCGGCCTGGGCGGGGGCGCCGATGAACAGCAGCAACCCGGCGCAGGGAGCAGCGAGAGCGGCCGTTATGACCGACTTGCGTCGACGCGCGTAGAGCTTCGTGCGTATGCCCTTTTGCATACGAACTCCTCCGGTGTGGGGGGCTATTTCGAGGTGTCCACCTCGTTGTCCGACGATGCCGACCTCTGGTGTCCGGAAGGCAGGCGCCAGGTAACAGCCTGACGACGTGTCCACGTCACATCAAGCCCTATGGCACTTTTGGCTGTTGCGTGAGCAGGCTCGCAACGGCTCGGCGCGCCCCCTAAGTTGCGGTGCGCCCCTTCTGTGTCGGCTCGGTTGCTTACGAGCGGGCTACTTGCGAGTCGGCTGCCTACGTGCCGGCCGCTCTTGTGCCGGTGCGCCCTCTTCTGCACCCGCCCCGGGGGCCTTAGGCAGTGCACGTCCTCCCGGGCATGCCCTCCCCGAAAGACTCCTCCCGCGTGCGCACCGCCGGGCGCCGCTGCGATGCCGTCGCGACGGCGCCACGATGGCGCCACGACGTCCCAGCAAGCCGACGCAGTGCCGTCGAAGGCCTCCGGAGTTCCGGATCGACGGTGCGCGATCGCGGTCGGGCAGCTCGTCGTCTAGCCTGGGCGACGGCAGAAGGGGAGTAGCTCTTCGCCGGACCGTCGACATACTGGGCGTTCCCTCTCCGCGCGGCCGCAGCCTCACGGCAGCCGCGCCGGTGGGCGGCACGCCCCGGCGCCCGGAGTGCAGCACCCGCGTCAGGCTGTGGGAAACGGTCTGTTCGCGGTCGCGGCACCAGCGAGACCTTCGGCAAGCAGCGTTCGTATTGAATCCATCGACGCTGTCGTGCCGAGGTGTGCGCTGCGACGGCACGGCAGCACCGGCTCCGAGGAGCTCCCGTGATCAGCCTTTCCGTCGCCGCTCTCGTCTTCGGCGTCGTCTTTCTCGCCGAACTGCCCGACAAGACCGCCCTCGCCGGGCTCATGCTGGGCACCCGTTACCGCGCCTCGTACGTGTTCGCCGGTGTCGCCGCCGCCTTCGTGGTGCACGTCGTGCTGGCCGTCGCGGCGGGCAGCGTCCTCACGCTGCTGCCGCAGCGCGTCCTGCAGGCCGTCGTGGGGGTGTTGTTCCTCGCGGGGGCGCTGGTGCTGTGGCTGAAGAAGGACGACGAGGAAGAGGAGCAGGCGAGGACGCCCGCCGATCAGTCCTTCTGGAAGGTCGCCTCCAGCGGCTTCATGCTCATCCTTGTCGCCGAGTTCGGCGATCTCACGCAGATCATGACCGCCAACCTCGCGGCGCGCTACGACGATCCGCTCTCCGTCGGCCTGGGTGCGGTGCTCGCCCTGTGGGCGGTGGCCGCTCTCGGCATCCTCGGGGGGCGGACACTGATGCGGTTCGTGCCGCTGCGTCTGATCACCAAGGTCGCGGCGCTTCTCATGGCCGGTCTGGCCGCGTTCAGCCTGTACGAGGCGGCTACGCCCTGACCCGGGGCGAGGGCCGGGGCGGTGCGCCGTGCGACGTCGTGCCGCCCCTGGACCGGTTTCGCTGCCGCGGCGGGGGACGGCGTCCCACGCCCGTCCCCCGGTTCCGGCCGGCCCCGTGTGTCCTCCCGGCCTCGGTCCCCGTCTCCCGCCCCGCCCCGTTCCGTCCTTCCCTGTGCTTCCCGCCCCGTTCCGTCCTTCCCGTCCTCCCGTCTTTCCCGTCCTTCCCGGCAGTGCCGGTGGCGCTGCGCCTCGTTCGTACCGTGCCCGGGAAGTGCCGTGGTGCGCTTACTCTGTTGCTCCTGCGATCCGCGGCTGTGAGCTGCGGCGCAGCGGTATTACGCGGAATTGGAACTGCAACAGGACGACGGGGTGGACTGATCCGATGAAGAGATCTGCGGGCATAGCAGCGGGCATGTGTGCGATCGCACTGTTCGCGACGGCTTGTAGCGGCGGCGAGTCGGGTGGGAAGCCCGCCGCGGAGGAGGCGCCGCAGAAGGATGTGGTTCAGGCCCGTCCGATCAAGGTGGACGGTGCGCAGCGGAAGATCACGTGGACGGATCTGAAGAAGGAGTCGCATCTGCTCGAGGCCGCTCCGAGCGAGTTGGCGCGGGGGTCCGCCGCGGACCTCAAGGACGTCCGGCTCGACGGCGACCTGAAGAAGATGGTGCCGTACTACCTGACCGTCTCCTTCGTGAACAAGGGCGAGAAGACGCTGGAACGCCCGTCCCCCGAGCGGGACTTCGCGCTCGCGGGAGCGGACGGGCAGGCGGGCAAGCGGATCACCGTCTTCGGGTCCTCGCTGTCCGGGAAGTCGGGCCTGCCCGAGGCGTGCGCCAAGAGCGGCCCGGAGGAGCTGAAGCCGGGCGGCAAGGCCACCGCCTGCTCCATCGTGATGATGCCGAAGGACCGCGAGCCCGTGGTCGTCTCCTACACGGGCACGGACGGCGAAGGCCGGCAGAGCGCCCCCGTCATCTGGAAGGCCGGGAAGGGCGAGGGCGAACCGCCCAGCGGGGTCCTGTCGTTCGGGAAGTCCGGGGAGACGGAGGTCGAGGACGCCGACGGCCGTTCGGTGAAGGTGCGGGCGACTCCCAAGAGCGTCCGCAGCGGAAGCCTCGCGGATCTCAGCGGCTTCAAGCTGCGCGGGAACCAGAAGAAGTCGGTCCCGTACTACGTGACGTTCGAGTACCGCAACGACGGTGCCCACAAGCTGCTTCCGCAGCTGAACCAGCAGGTCGAACTGCGGGCGGTCAGCGGGAGGCCCGCCCAGCGGCTCACTCTGATCGACTTCAGCGGACGGGACTTCGCGCCGTGCCCGAAGGCGAAGCCCGACGGGTTCGTGAAGCCCAAGGGGTCGGTGACGGAGTGCTCGGTCTTCCTCGTCCCCAAGGGCGATTCGCCGATCGCGCTCGCTTTCACTCCCGAGCGCGGCGGGGCGGAGACGCTCACCTGGCAGGCGCCGAAGAGCGCGCGCTGACCGGTCCCGCCCCCGAATCGGCTGAAGTGACCGCACGCCTGACACGGTTGAGCGATCGCTGAAGTGGTGGCAGCACGGCGGTTTTCGGCCACCTGGGCCGTGGCGATCCCGGGCCCCCGGCAGGGCAACTTCCCGCCCGGGGCCCGGTTCGCTGTTCAGGGACTTCCCGAATGCCCTGGCCGCGGCGTCAGTTGGGGCGGTGCGGCGGAATGCGGCACGGAATGACGATCGTCACCCTTGGGGTGTCATTCCGGACTCCGGTTGACCCGGGCGTCCTCGCCCCGCGTAAGGTGCACGGCTGGACAGTCACTGGCGATTCGGGTGGAGCGGCCGTGCACGGAGTGCGGTTGTGAGACCCAGGGAGGGGCCGGGATGACGGCGCACAGATGCTGCCCGGGGTGCGGGGCCGAACTCGCGGCGGACGGCGCGACGTCCTGCGGCTGCGTGGGCCCGTTCACGGCCGAGCACGTCGACCCGATGCACATACGCCCGTATGTGGATCTGCCGGAGCCCTGCGACCCGGGCCAGTCGATGCCCGACCTGGAGCCGTTCGCCCGGTGCGGTACGGGGGAGACGGCGGAGTTGCCCGCCGTGAGCCCGGACGGCCGGAGCGGCCCGAACGGCCTGGACGCCTCGAACTACCCGAACTACCCGAACGGTCTGCATGACCGCGACGGCCAGTATGCGGAAGACCTCTCGTCGCCCGGTGCGCACCCGGAGGCGGACGCGGCCTACGAGCCGTCCGTCTCGCTGCGGGCGGGTCCGGGCCGCAGGCGCGCGCCGGGACGGGGCGGAAGGCGGCGAGCGGCCGCCCACGACGACGCCCCGAAGCGCCGCCGCGGTGCCGTGGCCATGGCGGCGGCCGGTGTGGTCGCCGCGCTCGGCGCGGGCCTGCTGACGACGCAGGCGTTCACCGACGACGATGCCGGCGACGACCGGAGCCTCAGCGAGGAGGACCGCGCCCTCCCGGAGATCCCGAGCGGCGGACCGACCGATTCGCCGTCGCGCAGCAAGAAGGAGACGCGGGAGGCCGAGCCCAGCGCCGCTCCGTCCCGTACCGCCGACGATCCCTCACGCGCCGACCGCGGCAACGAGGACCCCACCGGCCGCGACGCGGTCCCGCCGGCCCCCAGCACGGACCCCGGGGAGCCCGGCAGCCCGGACGGCGGCGGCGACGAAGGCGACGGGGGCCAGGGGCGGCCGGACCGTCCGCCTCGTCCCCCGCAGGAGTCCACCCAGCCGGGCGGGGAGACGCTGCGGCCGGGCGACCGGGGCGAGGAGGTCGAGGAGTTGCAGCGCCGCCTCAAGCAGGTCAGGGCGCTGGACGACGACGAGCCGGAGGACGGGGTGTACTCCGAGGACGTGTTCCGCGCTGTCGCCCGGTTCCAGGCGCGCAACAACGTGCGGGGCGACCGCTTCGGCGAGTACGGGCCGTCCACCCGCCAGGTGCTGGAGTCGCAGACGGGGGGCTGAGTCCGCGCGGGCTGCCCACTGGCGCACCGCCCCCGCTCTTTGTATCGTGATGAAACAAAGTGGTTCCGCCCGAGCTCAGACCTGACGGATGGGCGTCCTCGACCGGCGGGCGGAGCCACCTTGGCTTTCCGCACCACGGACGGCCCGGCGACGCTCCCGGCCCCGGACAGGGGCGGCGCGGCCGCGCCCGGGACGTCACCCGACCAGGGAGCGCACCCCGCATGCCGAACCACCGACAGTCCCTCACGGCCCGCGGCCTGCTGCTCGACATGGACGGCACCCTGGTCGACTCCGACGCCGTCGTCGAACGCGTATGGAGCGACTGGGCGGTCTCGAAGGGCCTCGACCCCGCCGAAGTGCTCCGTACCGCCCACGGGCGGCAGGGCCATCTGACGATGGCCGAGCTCTTCCCCGACCGCCCTGCGGAGGTCAACCACGAGGAGAACCGCGCCCTGCTGGCCCGGGAGACGCGCGAAGTGGACGGGATCGTCCCGGTCGGCGGCGCGGTGGAGTTCATGACCGCCGTGCGGCAAGTGCCGCACGCCCTGGTCACGTCCGCCGACACGGGTCTGGCGACGGCCCGTATGGCCGCGGCCGGTGTGCGCATGCCGGACGTCCGCATCACCGCGGAGCAGGTGAGCGCGAGCAAGCCGGACCCGGAGGGCTTCCTCAAGGGCGCCGCCGAACTGGGGCTCGCCGCCGGGGAATGCGTGGCCTTCGAGGATTCGCTCCCGGGCATCACGGCGGCGCTGGCCGCGGGGATGCGGGTCGTGGGAGTGGGGGCGAGGGCGGCGGCGTACGGGCCGACGGTGCACGTCGCAGACCTGACGCGGGTCGACGTGGAGCGGCTGCCGGACGGCGGGATCCGGCTGCACTTCGCCAACTGACGTGCTGGGGCGGGCCGTTCGCCGCTTGCGGCGGGACGGACCGCCCCGCCGGCGGAACGCTGCCCGGGCCCGGGGTCAGCCCTGTTTCGGTGCGGCCTGCTGGACGACCTCGAAGGACCACAGCGTGGAGCCCGCCGCTGCCGGCTTGGGGCGCTCGGAGCCGCCTTCGCCGCCCTGGTGCGCCTGCTTCATCGGGCCCTCCATCCACGCCTGGAACGACTCCTCGTCACGCCAGCGCGTGTACACCAGATAGTTGTCGGTGCCTTCGACCGGGCGGAGGAGTTCGAACCACTCGAAGCCGTCCGAGCCCTCGACGGCGCCCGCGCGGGACGCGAAGCGCTTCTCAAGGACCTCCCGCTGCTCGGCGGGGACGTTCAGGACGTTGATCTTCACGATGCTCGCCATATGACACCTCTTACCAAGCGAACGCCGGAACGGCGCCGCGATCTCGACCAGATGCGTGCAGTCTCCTACATCGCGCGGACGAAGCCGCGTGAGGGCGACTCGCGCCGCACGACTACGGCGTGCCGCCCGGCACTACGTGCCGACGGTGCCGCGTCGGAGGCTGTCCGACCCGCCGTGACCGCATGACCGACCGTCCGTGCCTGGAGGAGTGAGGCAGGGCCGGTCACACCGAAGAGCCGTGACCGCCGGAGCGATCCGGCGGCCGGGGCCCTTCTGTCGTTGGTGGCCATGGCCGTGCGCAGCCGCAACGAGTCACGGTGAGCCGGTCACGAGCGACCGGGGGCGGCCACGTCCGTGCGTCAACTGCCCGCGCCGCCACACGGATGACCGCCTCGTGACCACCTGGTCGGGTCCTACGTCCGGATCTCGTCCATGAGCATCCGCAGCGTGAGGCTGTGCTTCTCCGGCGGCAGTTCGTCCATCGCTCGCTGGGCGTACGACTCTCCCCCCGCCTTGTCGCCAGACCGGGCCAGCATGAGCCCCCGGTGCAGTTCCAGGTGAGTAGCGAACCGAGGCAGCGACGCGGGGAGTTCCCGCCTGGCAGCGTCCTGCGCCTCCACTGCGCCCCGCTCGTCCCCGAGACGGGCCAGGAGCAGCGAGGCGAAGACGTTGAATCGCCACCACGGCACGGCGTAGTCCGAGGTCTGTTCATCCGAGGCGGCCCGGTCGAAGATGCGTCGGCCCCTGTCCAGCATGGCGAGAGCCGTAGCCCGGTCACCTCGGATCGCGGCTGAGTGCGCCCGGCCCATCACGGCGTTCAGAAGGCCCAGAGAGGGCCGCTCGCTGATCCCCATGGCCTGGTCCGCGAGAGTGTCAGCCACGCGGAGAGAGGCACCCTCGTACCCCAGGGCGATGGCGGCACGCCCGCGCACCCAGACACGTGCCTGGTCGTCGCCGGACTCGTCAGCGGACTTCGCAGCCATTCGGTACCAGTGCACCGCCTTGGACCCGTCGGAGCCGGGGAACGTCTTGGCGTACAGCGTCATGAGCCGGGAGGCCACGGACCAGAGCCGGGGGTTGTCGAGCTGCTGCTGCACGGCGACGAGTTCACCGCTGACCCGGCGCTGAATGTCGGCCGCGCCCATGGACATGTAGTCCGTGCCGTAGGCCGCCAGTTTGGACTCCCAGGCGTCCGCGGACGGCCCGCCACGGAGCCGGGCAGCGAATCCCTCGGTGAGCAGGTCGGAGGCGACGACGGGGGCAACGGCTGTCGCAGCCACGTCGCTTATGAAGGTGCGTCGTTTCACGTCGTCCTCAAGCACTTGCAGGGGCACGTCCAACACAGCCGACAGCGCGCGGAGGTAGAACGCGCTCGGCGTCACACGACAACGCTCCCAACGGCTCACGTACTCCCGGGTGAGAGTGGTGCCGAACGCGCGGTTGATCTCTGAAGCCAAGCGGCTCTGGCTCCATCCTTGCGCCTCGCGTAGCTCTCGGATCAAGTCCCCGATGCCCATCTGTCCATGATGCCCCCATGGGTGCCCCTAGACCGATCTGCGGAGTGGAGGGCGGGCACTTGCCCCTACGGCTGCCACTACCCGGCTCAACTCACCGTGCCGAACCTGTTACTGACAGCACATCAGCGATGAGCGGTGGTCAGTGGTGGCAGCGAACGAGGGCAACACGACGGAGTGCGCGGCATGCGTGATGCTGCGAGCGAAGGCGGAGCAGGCGGCCGAGGAGTGCGACAGGAGTCGCGAGGCGGACGCCAGAGTGCTGCTCCGGCGCCACGTACGGCTGGAGCACGGGCGAGAGCTGCCCGTGCCGATGTGGTGAGCCCGCCGCCGTGCCCGTTCCCGTGCTCTCTGTTCGTCGGCGGAAGGGGCGGCAGTGATCGAATGACTCGCCCGCCTGGCGGGGCCCTCATCCTGAGCAGGACGCCCGCGGAGCCCAGTTCACTTCATGTGCCTGCCTCGACACATTCCTTGATCTTCACGAGGCCCATGCGCCGCATCCTGCCCCGAGGCGGCGCGGCGTGTGGCGCGTCGGAGGGCGCGGAGGACGCGGCCGCCGAGGGCGCGGCCGCCGAGGACAGGGACGACGGTCGGCGCCGCCCGGGGTAGGTCCCAGCCGAGGGACGCAGCCGGCATGTACGCGGCGAACCGGGCGAGGTTCTCCGGCCACGGGCCGGCCCTGGCCAAGGGGGCGGACACGGTTCTGTGGTCACGCGGGCGGGCGGCTGTATCGCTCCAGCGTCTCCGAAGTCGTGGACGAGTCCTGGAACACCAGCTCCCACGGTCCCGTGTTCACGTCGAAGTCCTTGCCGAACCCGACCCACTTCCCGGCCATCCGTCGCCCGGTGGGTTCCACGAGAAGCTGAACCGCGCCGTGGTACCTGGCGCCCGCGTAGTAGCCGTCGGTGGCTGTCTGCTCAACCCACGTGCCCGTGACCACGTTCCGGTCGATCGTGAGGTCCAGGGACAGCGGAGAGTCCGGGTTCAACGAGGCGCCATCCAGGGAGCGGCCGGTGAGCTTGTTGCCGTGCTGGAGCAGTACGACGTAGTGGGTGCCCTTGAAAGTCGCGTCCCGGCCGGACGAGAAGAACTCGTACCGGCTCAGCCAGACGCCTGAGTAGTTCTCCGTGACGGCGCCCGGCGTTGCCCGGGGCGCACCGACGGCAGCCGTTACGCCGTTCGTTCCGTGCTCCATGTCGTGCCCGCCTCCGCCGTCGCTCTGTACTCGCGCCATGGGAACTGGGAAGACGAAACCCAGTGACTCCACCGGAAGCCCCGTGACCCGCTCCAAGGCGCGAGCATAGACCGGTCGAGGCCACGTGCTCACGCCGCTTTCCCAACGCTGCACGAGCCGCTTGGAAGCGTCGTTCGGATCGCCGGCGGCGTCCCCTGCGCGACGAAGTTCCCGGGCCAGACCGTCTTGGCTCAGGCGCATGCCGATGCGCACGGCACGGAGAGTGTCGTTCGGTGCTTCCGTCGCTGTCGTCATGACGCCAGTCTCCCCGAACCGACGCCCGGTGTCGCCTCAATGACGCCCTGTGAGTGACGCCCGTCGGACACCTGACGCGTCGTCGCATCGGCCTCGTGACCGCCGGAGCATGGAGGCATGGACAGCGAAGAGGGACAGAGGGGCTGTGCCGTATGCGACCGGATCACACAGCAGATGGAGGGAGCGGCCCGGGAGTGTCACAGGAGCGAGGAGACCGACGCACGCGTGTGGCTCCGCAGGCACGTCCGAGAGGCCCACGGCCGGGAGCTGCCCTGGCCGTGGTGAACCCTCCGCCGTGTCCGTTTCCCTGCTCCGTCTGTCGGCGGAAAGGGAAGCAGTGATCGCCCGGTACGCGGGCCCCACTGCGGATGCACGACCGTGCGCGCCACGTGGCTTGCCGCGCTCCGATCCTCGCCGGCACGGCGTACTGAGTGAAAGGGTGCGCGACGACTCCGACCCGGATGCGTCAGGGCATCACGACGGATGCCCTGGTGGCCGTCGTTGAACGCGTGCTCGCTCAAGGCGGTGAGCCTGAGCGCGCCGGGCCCACCTGAGGCATTGGAGGCCGGATACGGCGACTTGCTGCCCCGTGGGCCGGATGTCGGCAAGATGGATGTTCCATCGACTGGGCGCCGGGGGGTCGGACGTGTCAGAGAACAGGCAGCAGGCAGCGGTGTGGTTGGGGGCGGCAGCGTCGGCCGTGGCGCTGCTCGCCTTCTTCGACGTGAAGTCCTTCGACCAGCTGGCTGCGAAGCTCGACCCGGAGGCCGCAGCGATCGACGCCTGTGAGGACGCCGACCGGGCGTGGAACGAGAGGGGAAGGAGTTTCGGGCTCGGCCTTGAGCAGGCCCATCGCATCTACAGCCGGAAGATCATGGCAGTCGCCAAGGAGACCGAGGACATAGCGCTGAAGGAACTGCTCAAGAGCGAGGGTGGGGCAGCGGCGGAGACTGCCGACGCGTACGCGCGGGATGAGAGCCTCACGTCCGGCGCTGTGGTGGAGGGCTTCAATGCCGAGCAGGCCCGGAAGAAGCACTGTTCGGCGCTCCGTAAGAGCGATTGAGGGCAATTCGGGGGCTCGGCCGCCCATGTCCGATGCCACGACCGCTACGACTACGCGGGCCGCGCGGGCGCGGTACTCACGGGAGCCCGGATCAACTTGGCGGGCTGGTCCGACGACGCTCCCGCGGCTCTTCCCGCCGCGCGGTCTCCGGCCCGTCGTGTTCCGGTCCCGTGCCCGGCTGCGGCAGGAACTCCGACGGTGCCTCGAAGGCGGCACGGCGTGTGGCGCGGCGGAGGGCGCGGAGGACGGGGCCGCCGAGGGCGAGGACGAGGACGACGGTCAGCGCCGCCCGGGGCAGGTCCCAGCCGAGGGACGTGGCCAGCACGTACGCGGCGAACCGGGCGAGGTTCTCCGGCAGCGGGTCGCCCGGGACGAAGGAGATGCCCGAGCCGAGGCCGGCGATGTAGGGCCAGCCCTGGAGGTTCATCACCAGTCCGTACGCCAGGGCGGCGGGGGCGCCGTACGCCGCGAGCAGCAGCAACTCCCAGCGTCCACGGAGGCGTTGGGCCCCGGGTAGCAGCCCCGCGCCCATGGCCACCCAGCCCATGCTCAGCATCTGGAAGGGCATCCAGGGCCCGGCGCCGCCCGTGAGCAGGGCGCTCGCGAACATCGACAGGGCGCCCAGTACGAAGCCGAAGCCCGGTCCGAGCACGCGGCCGGAGAGGACGATGAGGAAGAACATCGGCTCCAGGCCCGCGGTTCCGGCCCCGAGCGGGCGCAGTGCCGCGCCCGCCGCCGCGAGGACACCGAGCATGGCGACGGCCTTGGCGTCCATGCCGGTGTCGGCGATCGTCGCCACGACCACGGCCAGCAGCAGCGGCAGCAGCGCAGCGAACAGCCAGGGCGCGTCGCGTGAATGGGCCAGCCCCGACGCCGAGTCGGCGAGCAGCGGCCAGCCGAAGGCGACGACGCCGGCGGCGCTGGTGAGGACGAGTGCGGCGACCGAGCGGGGGCCGAGGCGAACCGCCCGCGGAGTGCGGGGAGTTCCCGTCGCCGACCGCGGGGACGTGGGACCGGGTGGGCCGGGGGTGTGCGGCGGCTGCGGCTGTGCCGCGTCCCGGCGGTTGCGGAGGTTCATCGTGCCGCCCCGGAGCCGTCGGAACACGCCTCATCGTCCGGTCCGTCCGCCGCCGGTGCGGCGTCGAGTGCTGCCCGTACCTGGGGCACGGTCAACCAGCGTTGCGGCGCGAGGATCTTGGCCACCTGCGGGGCGAACGCGGGGGAGGAAGTGACCACTTCGGCCGTCGGGCCGTCGGCGACGGCCTCGCCCTGGGCGAGGATCACGACCCGGTGGGCGAGTTCGGCGGCCAGCTCCACGTCGTGGGTGGCGAGGACGACCGCGTGCCCTCCGTCCGCCAGTGCGCGGAGTATGCGTACGAGCCGGGACTTGGCCGCGTAGTCGAGGCCCCGGGTGGGCTCGTCGAGGAGGATCAGCGGCGGGCGGGCCGTGAGCACGACAGCGAGGGCCAGGACGAGCCGCTGTCCCTCCGAGAGGTCGCGGGGATGGGTGTCGTCGCCTGCGCCGGGGAGCAGTTCGGCGACCAGTGCACGGCAGGTGCCCTCCGGGGCGTCGGAGTCCGCGTCGGCGGCCGCGCACTCGGCGGCGACCGTGTCCGCGTACAGGAGGTCGCGGGGCTCCTGCGGGACGAGGCCGACGTGCCGGAGGAGGTTGCGGGGCTGGGTGCGGGCGGGAGCGAGCCGTTCGGCCCCGGCGACCGTGACCGTCCCGGTGGTCGGGGAGTGCAGGCCCACGAGGGTGCCGAGCAGCGTGGACTTGCCCGCCCCGTTCCGGCCCATCAGGGCGACGGTCTCCCCCGGGTGGAGCGTGAGGTCCACCTCGTGGAGCGCGGTGACGGTGCCCCGGACCAGCGTCAGCCCGCTGACGCGGGCGAGCGGCTCCGGTGCCGCGCCTGCGTCCGCGTGGGGCGCGCCGGAGGCACGCGCGGTGTCCGTGCGGGCAGGGGACGGGCGCAGCACCGCGCGGAGGCGGGAGCGGAGGCCGCTGTCCGGACGGCCGGGCGGCGTACCGTCCGAGGCGCCGGGGACGCGGGTCGGGCCGCTGGGACGCCCGTGCTGCGGGCCGGGCCCCTTGCCGGGGTTCCGGCCGGGCTCCGGCAGCCGGGCCAGGTCCCGCCGCAGCGGCTCGGCCCTGCGGCGGGCGTCCCGCACGGACATCGGCAGCGGCGACCAGCCGGCCAGCCGGCCGAGCGCGACCACCGGGGGATGGACGGGGGAGAGGGCCATCATCTCGGCGGGTGCGCCGAGCATGGCCGTGCCGCATGTCGCGCGGCCTGTCGTGCCGCTTGCCGTGTTGCTTGCCGGGCCGTCCGTCCCGGACAGGAGGAGCACCCGGTCCGCGTACTGCACGACGCGCTCCAGCCGGTGCTCGGCCATCAGCACGGTGGTGCCGAGGTCGTGAACGAGCCGCTGCAGGACCGCGAGGACCTCCTCGGCCGCAGCGGGGTCGAGGGCGGAGGTGGGTTCGTCGAGGACGAGGACGCGCGGGTGCGGGGTGAGCACCGAGCCGATGGCCACGCGCTGCTGCTGCCCCCCTGAGAGCGTCGCGATGGGACGGTCGCGCAACTCGTTGAGTCCCAGCAGGTCGAGTGTCTCCTCCACGCGGCGGCGCATCGTGCCGGGAGGCAGGCCCAGCGACTCCATCCCGTAGGCGAGTTCGTCCTCGACCGTGTCCGTGACGAAGTGCGCCGGCGGGTCCTGCCCGACGGTGCCGACGACGTCGGCGAGTTCGCGCGGCTTGTGCGTCCGGGTGTCGCGGCCCGCCACGGTGACGCGTCCGTGGAGGGTGCCGCCGGTGAAGTGCGGTACGAGTCCGGAGACCGTGCCGAGCAGCGTGGACTTCCCGGTGCCCGACGCACCGACCAGCAGGCAGAGTTCGCCTTCGGGGATCACCGCGTCGACCGGGCCCACCGCGGGCTCCGCGGTGTCCTCGTAGCGGACCGAGACCTGCTCGAAGCGGATCACAGGGCGGGCTCCTCGGGTGCGGACGGGCGGAGTCGGGAGGCGGCGGACGGGGCGGGCGTGCCGGACGCCTCGGGGGCCTCGGCAGGGGCGCCGGGTTCCGGGCGGCCGGAGGTCCTGCCGGGCGGTGAACTCCCGCCGTGCGCGGACTCGTTGGGGGAAGCGGGCCGGGACGGCGCCGGGAGCGGCGCCACGAACGCCGGCAGCAGCCCCACCAGGAGGCCCGCCGCCGGCCACAGCGGCAGTGGCGGCAACGCCAGGGGCACGGTGGGCGGTTGCAGGGCCTCCGGGAAGAAGCCTCCCGCCGCCACCAGTACGGCGCCGGCGGCCGCGCCCGAACCGGCGACGAGCCACGCGCGGGGCCCCCAGCGCTCGGGCCGGTAACGCGTACGGAGGCTGCGCCGCCCGCCGAGCCGCAGTCCGGCCAGCGCGAGGACGGCCCCGGCCAGCAGCAACGGCAGCCCGTAGGCGGCTCCTTGGGCGGTGAGCAGTGCGAACGTGCCGGTGCAGACGCCCAGCAGGCCGCCGAGGGTGAGTGCCGCCGTGGCGCGGCGCAGGGCGGGGGAGACGGGTGCGGAGCGTCCGTAACCCCGCGAGTCCATCGCGGCCGCCAGCGCGACGGAACGCTCCAACGCGCCTTCGAGTACGGGCAGTCCGACCCGCAGCAGCGCCCGTACTCCCTTGTCGGTGCGTCCGCGCAGCCGGCGGGCGGCCCGCAGCCGCTGCACGTCGGCGATGAGGTTCGGCGCGAACGTCATGGCGACGACGGCGGCCACTCCCGCCTCGTAGAGCGCTCCGGGCAGGGACTTCAGCAGCCGTGCCGGGTTGGCGAGAGCGTTGGCGGCGCCCACGCAGACGAGCAGGGTGGCCAGCCTCATGCCGTCGCAGAGCGCGAAGACGAGGCCCTCCGCGGTGACCCTGCCGCCGACGCGCACACCCTGCGCCCAGCCGGGCAGGGGCACTTCGGGCAGGGTGACGATCACGACGCTGCCGGGGATGGGGGAGCCGAGGAAGAAGGCGAAGACGAGCCGGATGGCCAGTACCGCGAGCCCGAGCTTGAGGAACGCACCGTACGAGCGGGCCCAGGGGGCGTTCGTGCGGCGGGCGGCGACGACGTAGCCGGCCACCGCGCACAGGAGCATCAGCAGCAGCGGGTTGGTGGTGCGCGACGCCGCGGTGGCCAGGCCCAGCGCCCACAGCCACCACGCGCCGGGGTGCAGCGCCGCGCCGCGCCGGGCGACGGGCGCGCGCAGCCGGTGCGGCAGGGCGCCGGTGCGGGGCCCCGGCAGGCGGCGCGGGGCGTCCGGCCGTAGGAGGCGGATGCCGCGGGCGGTGCGCTGCCCGGTCATCGGCGTCACCCGCGGCGGCGCGACTGCCGTACCGCGGCCGCGGCGAGGACCGCGATCGCGGCGGCACCCGCCGCGATCCCCGCGACGGGGCCGAGAGCTCCCGTCCCGCCGCCGTCCGCGCCGCTGCCTCCGTCCCCGGCGCCGCCGGGGCGGCCGTCCTTCCGGGACCCGCCCTCTCCACGGACCTGCTCGCCGCAACCGCGCGACGGGTAGCCGTCGATGGCGCACAGCAGCGCGTCCGAGTTGTAGCGCAGCGGCTCGGCCACGCCGGCGAGCGCCTCGGCGGCGTTCGCGTCCGCGTCGACGCTGGCGCACGCGGTACGGGACTCCGGTGGGCTCTCGCCGTCCGGCGCGTCGGCGGCGGTGCCGAAGTCGAGGCGCAGGGCGACGCGTTTGCGGCCCTCCCGCTCGCCGGTGTCCGCGCACGCCGCGGCGAAGTCGGCGCTGCCGCGGGGCTTCGCGGCGTCCTGCGAGTTCTCGCTCAGCGCGAAACGGAAGCCGAGCACCGAGCCGTCCTCGGGGCGGAGCACGGACGGCCCCTGCGTGGCGTACTTCCAACTGCCGCTGCCGCCGCGCTCCCAGAACGACCAGTACCGGTAACTGCCCCCGTCCTGCTGGGGAGCCGCGACCGCCGCGGCGGCCGGTGCGGCACCGGCCGGCGTCAACACGGCCAGGACGAGACCGAGTCGGACGAGGCGCACGCCGCGCCCCGGGCGCCGCGCCCTCACAGCCCCTGACGCTTCCGCCGCCCGCTCAGCAGGATGCCGACGCCCGCGCCGGCTGCGATTCCGGCACCGATGAGGGACCACTTCGCGAAGTCGCCGTTGTCCTTCTCGCCGTTCCCGCCGCCGCCGTCCGCGTCCGGCATGCGGGCGGGGCGCGGGCCCGTGGCGTTGAGGCGTTCGAGCAGAGCGGTCTTCCCGAGCTTCGCGGCGTCCCCTCCCGTGGCGTGCACGGCCAGCATCACGCCGCCGATCGCCGCGGGGTCGTTGCGGGACTTGTCCCACTTGCCGAGTCCGCCGGCCAGCCAGTCCAGCGACTTCTCCGCCTCGGCCCGGTGCCCGCCCGCGGCGAGTGCGATCACGGCGTCGGCGGTGTTCCCGTAGTCGGGGCCTCCCTCGGCGCCCGGTGTCACGGCGCGCAGATGGCCGCCGCCCTTCTTCAGCACGGCGGCCAGGTACGCGGCGGCGGCCTCCGCCGCCTCGGTCCGTCCCCCGGGGAGCTTCCCGTCGCCGTCCTCGCCGCACTTCAGCGGCTCGAGAGGACGCTGCTCGGGCGCCTTGCCCTTCGCCGCCCCGCCGCCGTCGCCTTCGCGGGCGCCGACGAGCAGGCCGGAGCCGAACCCCGCGAGTGTGGCGGCCGCCGTGGCGTCGGCGTTCGCTTCGAGCTCGCCCTTCTTGCCCGGCTGGTAGGCGTAGGCGCCGCGGTCGGACTCGTCGGCGTCGCAGCCGAGTTGGAGCTTCCGCAGCGCGTCGTACGGGGAGTCGCCGTCCTTGCGTATGCGCTCCGGCTCGCGGCCGGCCGCCGAGTATGCGCCTATGACGACCGACACCGAGTTGGCGTCGCTCGGGCTGCCGGGGTTGTAGCCCCAGCCGCCGTCCTTGTTCTGCACCGACTCCAGCCAGTCCAGCGATTCGCGTACCGTCCCGCTCCGGCCGCCCACGGCGGAGAGCGCCTGCACGGCAAGCGCGGTGGCGTTGGTGTCGCCCGGAGTCTTCTTCGCGTCGCACTCGGCGCCGGGGTCCGCGCGGTAGGCCGTGAACGAGCCGTCGCCGCACTGCTGCCGTGCCAGCCACTCCACGGCCTCGGCGGCGGGCTTCGCGCCGGCGGCCTTCTGGGCGAGGAGGGCGACGGACTGGCGCCACACGCCGTCGTACTTCGGGTCGGACTTCCCGTACAGGCCGTCGGGCAGCTTGCCGGCCGGCGCCGCGGCGGGAGCGGCGGCGGACCCGTCCGCTGCCGGCGCGGATCCCGCGGCGCGGGCGGATGCCGCCGGTGCCGTGACGGCGCACAGCGCTGACGCCGCTGCTATGACTGCGAAGCTCCGACGCACGAACATGGGGGTGCCTTTCGGTGAGCGGTACGCAGCCGTGCTCGGCCGCCCCGCCCACCGGGCGCGTGCACCTGCGCCCGGTCGTCCGGCACACCCGGCTCAGCTCCGTAAACCTCGACGGTGGGAGCCGCCGCCCCGCCTTCCGGCGGGATGCCGCGGCTCCGCGAGCCCTGCCGACGACCGGGTGCTCCGGCTCACGGGCCCGCACGGTCCTCCGTGCTCGCGGGCGCCGTTCACGGTTGCGGGTCAGCGCCGGATTCGCACCGGCTTCCCTCGATCGGCGGCGATGTCTGCACCGACACTCTAACCGGCCGCCTTCCGGGCCCCTCAGCCCGCCGCCGGGGGCCTCCGCGTCCGCCGCGGGGGCGGCTCGTCCCTTGACGAAGGCGAAGCGGTCGGGGAAGTGCAGCACGCCGTCGGGGCGTTCGCCCGCGCTCCTGGCCACCTCGTCCAGCCCGTCGGCGAGTTCGGCGTCGGAGAAGGTGGAGAGCACCGACATCCAGCGTCCCGCCACCAGACGAGTCCAGTGGTCGCGTTCGACGGCGACGGGGAACTGCGCGTAGGTGGTGCGGACTTCGAGGCCGGCGCGGCGCAGCGCCGCCTCGATGTGCTCCGGCTCGGGCTGGTGGGCGGCGAAGCGGTCCAGCGCCGCGCGGAAGAGCGGGTATTCGAGCTTCGGCGGGAGCGTCACGATGAGGATCCGCCCGCCCGGCGCGAGCCGCCGCGCCAGGCCGGACAGCGTCGACGGCAGGTCCGAGAAGTGGTGCACCGCCTCCTTGACGACGACGGCGTCGAAGGCCGGGTACGGGAGCTCCTCCAGGGGGCCGCCCGGCGCGCGGGTCCCTTCCGCGAACTCCTCGGCCGTCGCCCGTACGGGCAGGAGGCGCGGATCGTGCGGCAGCCGGTCGAGCATGGGCTGCGAGGGGTCGACGCAGACGACCGGCGTCTCCTCGTCGGCGTACTCCAGCAGGCGGCGCAGGAAGAGTCCCGTGCCGGCGCCGATGTCGGCCGTGCGCTCCCCGCGCCGCAGCCGGAGGCGGGAGACGATCTGCCGCTCCATCCAGTCGAGGTATTCGGGCCGGCCGGCCCACGTGGAGTCGTAGGCGGAGGCGAGATGCGCGTAGTGGCGTTCGAGGTCCGAGTCCACTGCCGGGCCACCTCCCTGCTCGCTCGCGCTGCCGGCGCGGCGTGCCGCAGGCGCCGTCGCCGTGGGCGGCTGCCGGGCCGGAACCCGGCGGCGGATCGGGGCCGCGCACCTTCCGGGGTTCTCATCCGTCCGGGGATCACACACGGGACGCGCCCCGCGGCCCCTCCTCGGGCCCGGCCCACAGCTCGGCCGTACGCGCCAGGAGCGGCCTCGCGGCCCGGTTCCCACTCGCGGACGGTTCTCGACGGCGCGCGGCGCGTACGGGCAGCCGCGTACGGGCGGCAGCCCTGGGCTTCCCGACCTGGCAGCCCGGAGCTTCCCGACCTGGAGCCGCCCGGCCTGGGCGGATCGTTCAACGAAGTCCGGAGCCGGAGCCGTGCGGCGACTGCTCCGGGTAGGCCTCGATCACCTGCCGCCGGGAGTCCTCCAGGTAGTAGCCGAGCATGCGCTCGGCCGCTGCCGCGTCGCCGTTCTCCAGCGAGGTGAGGATCTCGCGGTTGCGGGCGAGGTAGGGCTCGTAGAAGCGGCGGGGATCGTCCATCACGTGGAAGGCCAGGCGCAGTTCGGCCAGGACGCCGCGCATCAGGTCGTCGGTGCGCTCGCTGCCCGCGAGGCCGGCGAGTGCCTGGTGGAAGTGGATGTTGGCGGTGCCGCAGTCGTTCCACTGGCTGCGGGCCGCCGCCTGCTCGCCGGCCTCGACCGCGACGGCGACGTCCTTCAGTGGGTGGGGCGGCTCGCCCAGGCCCCGGACGGCCGCGCATTCGACGAGCTTCCGCACCCGGTAGATGTCCGCGATGTCCGCCGCGGAGAGGACCCGTACGAACGCGCCCTTGTTGAGCCGGTGGACGAGCAGCCGCTCGTGCGTGAGCAGCCGGAAGGCCTCACGCAGAGTGTTGCGGGAGACGCCGAGGGCGCTGCCGATGCGCTCTTCGGACAGCCGGACGCCGGGGAGGAAGAAGCCCTGTGCGATGCGCTCGCGCAGGATGCCGGCGACGCGCTCGGCGGTGCTGGTGCGCCCCAGCAGCGCCCGGTCGGCGGCGAGTTCGGTCAGCTCCAGGCCGGAGCCGGCGTCGGCGGTCATGGTGTTCTTCCTTCGTGCGGCCGGTCCGATCCAGTGAATCCCACAAGTACAGGCTAGACAACATCCCCCTTGCCGTATTGTTCAACAATCCCGTAGGTTGACAGGGATGATCGACCTCAACGCCGACCTCGGAGAGGGCTTCGGGCGGTGGCAGCTCACCGACGACGACGCCCTGCTCACCTCGGTCACCAGCGCCAACGTCGCCTGCGGATTCCACGCCGGTGACCCCGTCACCATGCGCCGCGTCTGCGAGCGCGCCGCGGCCGCGGGCGTGAGCATCGGGGCCCAGGTCTCCTACCGCGACCTGGCCGGCTTCGGACGCCGCTCCATGGACGTGCCCGCGGCCGATCTCGCGGCCGAGGTCGCCTACCAGATCGGCGCTCTGGAGATCTTCGCGCGCGCGGCGGGCTCCGCCGTCCGCTACGTCAAGCCGCACGGAGCGCTCTACAACCGCTGCGTGCGGGACGCCGGGCAGGCCGCGGCCGTCGTCGAGGGCATCCGCCTGGCGGGCGGGGCCCTGCCCGTGCTGGGGCTCCCCGGTTCCGAGCTGCACTCCGCCGCGGCGGCCGCCGGACTGCCGGTCGTCAACGAGGCGTTCGCCGACCGCGGTTACCGCCCGGACGGCACGCTGGTGCCCCGCACCGAGCCCGGCGCGCTGCTCGACGACCCGGAGCGGATCGTCGAGCGCTGCTTCGCCATCGCCCGCGGTGAGGAGGTCGCGGCCGTCGACGGCACGCCTCTGCGGCTGCCCGCCCGCTCGCTGTGCCTCCACGGGGACACCCCCGGCGCCGCACGGCTGGCCCGCCGGATCCGGGCCGAGCTGGGCGACGCGGACATCACGCTGAGGGCCTTCGCATGACGGGCACGGGCACGGACACGGGAGCGGGGAGCCGGGCCACCGGCCCGCGCGCGGGGCACGGGGCCGCGGGCGCCGCACCCCGGCCGGTCGTGATCCCCGTGGGCCGGGACGCCCTGCTCGTCGAACTGCCCGACGGCGAGGTGGCAGAGGCGTTCCACGCCGAGCTGCTCCGCTGTCGCGACGCCGGCCGCCTGCCGGAGGTCACGGAGATCGTGCCGGGGGCACGCACGGTGCTGCTGGACGGACTGGCCGAGCCGCAGCGGCTCGCCGCGTCGCTGGCCGAGTGGGACGTCCCCCCTCTCGTGCGCAGCGCCGGACCCGCCGTGGAGATCCCCGTCCGCTACGACGGGCCCGATCTGGACGACGTCGCCGCGATGTGGGGTGTCGCGCCCGAGGAGGTCGCCCGGATCCACGCGGCCACCGACTTCCGGGTGGCCTTCTGCGGCTTCGCCCCCGGGTTCGGCTATCTGACGGGGCTGCCGGAGAAGTACCACGTGCCGCGCCGCTCCGACCCGCGCACCCGGGTCCCGGCGGGCGCCGTGGGGCTCGCCGGGCCGTACACGGGTGTCTACCCGCGGTCCTCGCCCGGCGGCTGGCAGCTCATCGGCACCGCGGTGCGCACCGTGCTGTGGGACACCGGGCGTGAGCCGGCCGCTCTGCTCGCACCGGGTACGCGGGCCCGCTTCGTCCCGGAGGACGGTTCCGGAGCGGGGCCGCGAAACGACCAGGGGGACGACGCGTGAGCGCCGTGGAGCTGCACGTCGTCCGCGCCGGGGTGCTCACCACCGTCCAGGACCTGGGCCGCCCCGGCCACGCGCACCTCGGCGTGCCCCGGTCCGGCGCGCTGGACGAGCCGGCCCATCTGCTCGCCAACAGGCTCCTCGGCAACCCCGGCGGCGCCGCGACCCTGGAGACGACGGTGAACGGCTGCGCCGTGCGTGCCGTCGCAGGGGACGGCGCCGCTGTCCGCGCGGTGGTGACGGGTGCCTCCTGCGCGGTGAGCGTCGACGGGCGGCCCGCGCCCTGGGGTGTGCCGTTCCGGCTTCCGGCGGGCGCGGTGCTGGACGTGGGGCCCGCCGGATTCGGGGTGCGCTCCTACCTGGCCTTCTCGGGAGGCGTCGACGCGGAGCCCGTCCTGGGCAGCCGCTCCACCGACCTGCTCTCCGGGCTCGGCCCGGCCCCGTTGCGGGACGGCGACCGCCTCGCCCTCGGCGGGAGCGCCGCGTCCGGCGGCCGCGGTGAGCACGACGGCGCGGGCGCCGTCCACGCGGACGCCGCACCGTGGTCCGCTCCGCCGCGGGAGCTGCTGCTGCCCGTCGTCCCGGGGCCCCGCGCGGACTGGTTCACACGGGAGGCGCTGCGCACCCTGCTCACCGGCGAGTACCGGGTCTCCGCCGACAGCAACCGCGTGGGACTGCGGCTCGAAGGGCCGGTCCTGGAACGCGCCGAGCGGGCGGAGCTGCCCAGCGAGGGCATGGTGGCAGGCGCCCTCCAGGTGCCGCCCGAGGGGCGTCCCGTCGTCTTCCTCGCCGACCACCCCGTCACCGGGGGCTACCCGGTGATCGGCGTCGCGCTGCGGGAGGCGCTCGCCGCGGCGGCGCAGGCCGTGCCCGGTACGCCCGTCCGCTTCACCCCGGCGTCGGGGCAGCCGCCCGCCTGAGCGTTTCCCTGATCAACACGACCACGTGTGGCAACGACCACTGGAACCCAAGGGCTCGCGACGGGCCTGCTCAGAGGGATTCGCCCGGCCGGAGGTACCGGTAGCCGGAGTCGGTCTCCTCGGCGAGCCAGCCGTTGACGCTGCTGAGACCGCGGTCGTTGAGCTGCCCGTCGTGTACGGCGAACGCCCGCCGGGGCCCTACCGCGTTGACGAAGCCGATCGCCTCCGCCGTCCTCATCCACGACCCCTGCGCGGGAACCATGAGCGTCTCGACCGGCTCATCGGGCACGTGCAGCGAGTCCCCGGGGTGGTAGACCGTGTGCGGCCAGGCGGACTCGACGATGTAGCCGAGGTTCGCGCAGTCCGGCCTGCCGCCGTGGACGGAGGCGTGACGACCGCCGACGGCCCGTACGCGGAAGCCTCCGGCGGTGAACTCCCCGCCGGAGGACACCCCGACCACCTCCAGGCCCGGGATATCCGCCTCGCTGGGGGCGTAGACCGGCACACCGAGCCCGGCCAGGCGGAGGACGTCGACGTGGTCCGCGTGCTCGTGCGTCACCAGTACGGCGTCGGCGCCGGTCAGGGCCGCGGGCTCGCTCCACGTCCCCGGATCGATGACGAGCACGCGGCCGTCGTGTTCGAGCCGTACACATGCGTGGGTGTACTTGGTGATCCGCATGGGTGCGAACGTACCGGCCCCGACCGCGGCCCTCCCTCGGTTCGCCCAGGCCCAGGAGGCGTGCGGGGAGCGGGAGTTCGCCGGACGGGGCGGTGGCGGGCCTTCCGCCGTCCCGGGACGGATGGACGGATGGACGGGCGCCGCGGCCGTCCGTCCTGCACGGAGAGCTCCGCGACGTCCGCCGCTCCGGCGGCGCGGCGGATCGGCGTGGGCGACGGGTGGCGCGAATCACCCGCTCCCGGTGCTCGGAGAAAGTGACTGGCCGGTAAATTCTTGCCCCGAGGGTCGGAGCGGCCCGGCCGGCCCGGCCTTCCGCCAACGTGCGGGGCATCCGGCGGCTACGCTCCGGCGAAGCACAGCCATGAAGGGGGCCGTGAGTGACCGCAGAGGCCGTACGGGACGCCCGTACCGGTTCGACTGCCGGGGCCGGCCCCGGCGGGTCCGCCGCCCGGGTCCCGGAGCCGGAACCGCCCGCCGGAACGTCCGCGGTGGCGGGCGCCGAGCCGGCCTCCGTGTCCGGCCTGTACGGGAGCGGCGGCGAAAGACCTCTGCGCATCGCCCTGTTGAGCTACAAGGGCAACCCGTTCTGCGGCGGCCAGGGCGTCTACGTGCGCCACCTGTCCCGGGAACTGGCCCGGCTGGGACACAGCGTCGAGGTGCTCGGCGCCCAGCCCTACCCCGTGCTCGACGAAGGCGTCACCCTCACCGAGCTCCCCAGCCTCGACCTGTACCGCCAGCCCGACCCCTTCCGGACGCCGGGCCGCGGCGAGTACCGGGACTGGGTGGACTGGCTGGAGGTGGCGACGATGTGGACCGGCGGCTTCCCGGAGCCCCTGACGTTCTCGCTGCGTGCCCGCCGCCATCTCGCCGCCCGGCGCGGCGAGTTCGACGTCGTCCACGACAACCAGACGCTCGGCTACGGCCTGTTGGGCGACCTCGGCGCCCCGCTGGTGACGACGATCCACCACCCCATCACCGTCGACCGGCAGTTGGAGCTGGACGCCGCCACGAGCCGCCGCGCCCGCGCGTCCGTGCGCCGCTGGTACGGCTTCACGCGGATGCAGCGGCGCGTGGCCCAAAGGCTGCCGTCGGTGCTCACCGTCTCCGGCACCTCCGGGCAGGAGATCACCGACCACCTCGGCGTGCGCCCGGACCGCGTCCACGTCGTCCACATCGGCGCCGACACGGAGCTGTTCTCGCCCGACCCGGCGGTCCCCGAGGTGCCCGGACGGATCGTGACCACCTCCAGCGCGGACGTGCCCCTCAAGGGCCTCGTGCATCTGGTGGAGGCACTCGCCAAGCTGCGTACGGAAGTCGAGGACGCCCACCTCGTCGTCGTCGGCAAGCGCCCCGCGGCGGGGCCCGTGGCGGACGCGATGCGGCGCTACGGACTCCAGCACGCCGTGGAGTTCGTCAAGGGCATCAGCGACGCCGAGCTCGCCGGCCTGGTCCGCACGGCCCAAGTCGCCTGCGTGCCCTCGCTGTACGAGGGTTTCTCGCTGCCCGCGGTGGAGGCGATGGCGACGGGCACCCCCCTGGTCGCCACCACGGGCGGCGCCCTGCCGGAGGTCGCCGGCGACGACGGCGACACGTGCCTGGCCGTGCCGCCCGGCGACGCGGGCGCACTGGCCGCCGCGCTGGGCCGCCTGATGGGCGACCCCGCGCTCCGCGTCCGGCTGGGGACCGCCGGGCGCGAACGGGTGCTGAGCCGCTTCACCTGGGAGCAGGCCGCCCGGGGCACGGTGGCGCACTACCGCGCCGCCGTCGCCGGACGCCCCCGCGCCGCCGCGCACCGGGACGGGCCGGTGCTGAGCGTGCCGCGCTGAGCCCTCCCCCACGGCCTGCGGCCGCCCGCCCGCCGGCCGTGCGACCGCCCCCGTCCTCTCCGCCAACTCGCCGAAAGCAGAGGCAGACACAGTGCTGACCGTCGACTTCTCCCGCTTCCCGCTCGCACCCGGAGACCGCGTACTCGACCTCGGCTGCGGCGCCGGGCGGCACGCCTTCGAGTGCTACCGGCGCGGAGCACGCGTCGTCGCCCTCGACCGCAACGCGGAGGAGATTCGCGAGGTCGCCTCCTGGTTCGCCGCCATGGCGGAGGCGGGGGAGGCACCCGCGGGCGCGAGCGCCACCGCCATGGAGGGGGACGCGCTGGCGCTGCCGTTCCCGGACGACAGCTTCGACGTCGTGATCATCTCCGAGGTCATGGAGCACATCCCCGACGACAAGGGCGTGCTGGCCGAGATGGTCCGCGTGCTGCGACCGGGCGGCCGGATCGCGGTGACCGTGCCGCGCTACGGGCCGGAGAAGGTCTGCTGGGCCCTCAGCGACGCGTACCACGAGGTCGAGGGCGGTCACATCCGCATCTACCGCGCCGACGAACTGCTGCGGAAGATGCGGGAGTCGGGGCTGCGCCCGTACGGAACGCACCACGCGCACGGGCTGCACTCGCCGTACTGGTGGCTCAAGTGCGCCTTCGGAGTGGAGCGCGACGGCGACGAGGCGGCGCTGCCGGTGCGCGCCTACCACAAGCTGCTCGTCTGGGACATCATGAAGAAGCCGCTGGCCACGCGGCTGGCGGAGCGGGCGCTCGACCCGCTCATCGGCAAGAGCTTCGTGGCGTACGCGACGAAGCCGCACCTGCCCGCCGACGTACCGGACGCGGCAGCCGCCGCCCCCGCCGGAGTGTCCGCCGCCACGGAGCAGGGGAAGGCGTGACGAGCCCGGAGCGCACCGAACGACTCGTACTGGACGGCGTGCTGACCGCCGCGCAGGCCGGTCAGACCGTCGGAGGGCTGCTGGCGGTCCAGCGCGCGGACGGGGCGATCCCGTGGTTCCGCGGCGGCCACCTCGACCCCTGGGACCACGTCGAGGCGGCCATGGCCCTCGACACGGCCGGCGAACACGAACGCGCCGACGCCGCCTACCGCTGGCTCGCGGAACACCAGCTCCCCGACGGCTCCTGGTACGCCGCCTACGCCGACGGGGACGCCTCCCGGCCCACCGACCGGGCACGCGAGACCAACTTCTGCGCGTACATCGCCGTCGGCGTCTGGCACCACTACCTCTCCACCGGGGACGAGGCCTTCCTGGAGCGCATGTGGCCCGCCGTCGCGTCCGCGATGGAGTTCGTGCTGCGGCTCCAGCAGCCCGGCGGTCAGATCGGGTGGAAGAGGGAGCCCGACGGCACGCCCGTCACCGACGCCCTCCTCACCGGCTCCGCCTCCGTGCACCAGGCGCTGCGCTGCGCGCTCGCGCTCGCCGAGCACCGCGAGGAGAGCCAGCCCGACTGGGAGCTGGCCCTGGGGCTGCTCGGGCATGCCGTGCGCTGCCACCCGGAGCGGTTCCTCGACAAGTCCCGCTACTCGATGGACTGGTACTACCCCGTCCTCGGCGGGGTGCTGCGGGGCGACGAGGCCAGGGCCCGCATCGACGAGGGGTGGGACCGGTTCGTCGTGCCCGGCCTGGGCGTGCGGTGCGTGCTGCCCAACCCCTGGGTCACGGGCGGCGAGAGCGCCGAACTGGCCCTGGCCCTCTGGGCGATGGGGGAGTCGGACCGGGCGCTGCAGATACTGAAGTGGGTGCAGCACCTGCGCGCCGAGGACGGTCTCTACTGGACGGGCTACGTCTTCGAGGACGACGCCCTCTGGCCGGAGGAGCTGACGACGTGGACGGCCGGCTCGCTGCTGCTGGCCGTCGCCGCGTTGGGCGGGGACGAGCCCACCGTCCAGGTCTTCGGCGGTGAACGCCTCCCCGCCGGGCTGCCGCCGGACTGCTGCTGACACGACAGCGGCGAGGGCCCTCTCCCCGGAACTCCGGGGAGAGGGCCCTCGCCGTCCGTGGACCGGGACGCCGCCGCGCGGCTCAGCCGCGCTGGATGCCCGAGGTGTCCTGCAGGACGCCCCTGCGGCCGTCCTGCGTCTGCGCGACGAGCGCCTGGCCGCGCTGGTCGACTGCCAAGTACCACGTACCCGGGGCGAGTTCGGCCACGGGCTGCTGCCCGCCGTCCTCGCCGAAGAGCGGACGCGTGACGGGCACGGCGAACCAGAACGGCTGGAAGTTCGGGTCCGGGGCTCCTCCGCCTGCCGCCGGACCACCACCCTGCTGCGGCTGCCCGGGCTGCCCCGGCTGCGGGCCGCCCGGCTGGGGCTGACCCGGCTGGGGCCCGCCCGGGTAGCCGTAACCGCCCTGCGGCTGCCCGCCGTACGGACCCTGCTGGCCGGGCTGACCCGGATACCCGTAGCCGCCCGGCTGCCCGCCGTACGGGGTGGGCTTGGGCTTGGGTGCCGGGAGCAGCTGGGCCTTCATCGCCGGGACCAGCGAGCCGGCGACCGCCGCCGCGGCGAGGAGCAGCGAGAAGAGCAGCGTCAGGTACGCGCCGACGCCCAGCGCCCAGTTCTCGTTGGGGTCCGCCGCCCCGTCCGGCTGGTCCAGCACGGGCAGCATCACCGACACCAGCGACCACACGCCGGCCCACGCCACCACCAGGCTCAGTACCAGGCCCCACTGGTCCAGCGCGATCCCGAGGAGCTTGCGGCCCTCCGGCAGCAGCCGGGCCGCGACGAACAGCGCCGCGGCGATGAGCCCGAGCAGGTGCACGCTCGGCAGCATCGGCAGTGTGGCCCGGGACCAGGCGGAGACGCTGCAGGAGTCGATGGGGCAGTCACGATCGAGATCGAAGAACGGAAGGAAGGAAGCGATCAGCAGCAGCACCGCTGCCCCGATCACCGCGCCATCGCCTCGTGTGAGCGAGCGGATGTTCACGTGGGGTCCTTAGTAGGTTTCAAGAGGTCTTGTTCCGGGCCGGGTAGCACCCCATCGTACGGACGGGCCGGGCGCCCGGCAGGGCGGGTCGCCTTCCGGACGGGGACGCGCGAACGGCTCCGTACGGGACCGCTCGGAAGGTTCCGTACGGGACCCGTCGCGAGGCGGGTTCCGCGAGGCCCCCCGCCTCCCCGCGCGGCGCGGACGTACGCACCGGGGCGGCGGTTGCGGCGCCGGGCCGCCCGGCCGCCCGGAGAGGTCCGGCGCGCGTGCCTTCAGGACTTGGGCCTTCCCTCGAGGAACTCCGCGACGCCCTCGGCGACTCCGCGTGCCGCACGGTCACGCCACTCGCCGTCGGTGAGGTTCTTCGCGTCCTCGGCGTTGCGCATGTTCCCGCACTCCAGGAAGACCTTCGGGACCCGGCTGAGGTTGAGGCCGCCCAGGTCGCCGCGGGTGTCGATGCCCTTGCCGTCGCCGATGTAGCGGGCGGGCTCCTCGTCGGTGGACTTGCGGAAGGCGGCGACCAGTTCACGTCCCAGGACGCGCGAGGGCCCGGCGATGGCGCTGGTGTCGGCGGCCCCTTCGTCGACGGACGCGGGAAGGATCACGTGGAAGCCCCGCTCACGCGCGGGCGCGCCGTCGGCGTGCAGCGAGACGGCCGCGTCGGCGTCCGCCTCGTTGCCCGCCTTCGCGCGGGCGTCGACGCACGGGCCCCACGCGCGGTCGCCGTCGTGCGTCAGCTTCACCGTGGCGCCCCGCTCCTCCAGGCCGTTGCGGACCCGGCGGGCGAGATCGAGGGTGAACTCGGCCTCCGCGTAACCGGATTCGGTCGCGGTGCCGGTGGTGTCGCACGCCTTGCGGGAGGTGCCGATGCCGACGGTGCGGTTGATCTCCGCCGCGTGGTCGCGGTTGCGCGGGTTGTGGCCGGGGTCGATCACGACGGTCCTGCCCGCGAGGGGCTTCCGCTCCGGCCGGGACGGGCGCGCCGCCTCACCGCCGTCGCCGGACGGACGCCCGTCCGAAGCCTGCGAGTCCTTCTCCGACGACGCGGGCGGCGGCAGCAGCGTGGGCGCCGCCTCACCCTCTCCCGAACCCGCGCCGGCGTCTGCGGCCTGCATGATCAGCCACGCCGCGAAGGAGGCCGGCAGCAGCACGGCCACGACCGTGGCGGCATGCCTCGCCCGGCCCCGCGCGGCTCCTGGCCGGGGAGCCCGACGGGGCTCCGGCGGCTGCTCGTTCGGTGGCGGACTTCCCTCATGCACGTCAGGGATGCTACGGGCTCCGTCAGATTCCCGGGCCGGTACGCCGCAGAACGCGCAGCGAGCCCGTCACCGAGACCTCCTCGAAGGCACCGGAGGCCAGCGCACGGCGGTAGATCCGGTACGGCGCCCTGCCCCCGTCGGCGGGGTCGGGGAAGACGTCGTGGATGACGAGCAGGCCGTCCCGCGCGATGTGCGGTGCCCAGCCCTCGTAGTCGGCCGTGGCGTGCTCGTCGGTGTGGCCGCCGTCGACGAACACCATCCCCAACTCGCCGCCCCACACGGCCGCGACGCGCGGGGAGCGGCCCACCACCGCCACGACGTGCTCCTCGAGGCCCGCCTGGAACAGCGTCCGGCGGAAGACGGGCAGCGTGTCCATCAGCCCGCTGTGCGGGTCGACGACCTCCGGGTCGTGGTACTCCCACCCGGGCTGCTGCTCCTCGCTGCCCCGGTGGTGGTCGACGGTGACCACGGTGACGTCCGCCGCGCGGGCGGCGTCCGCGAGCAGCACGGTGGAGCGTCCGCAGTACGTGCCGATCTCCAGCAGCGGCAGACCCAGACGTGCCGCCCGTACCGCCGCGCCGTACAGGGCGAGGCCCTCGTCGGCCGGCATGAACCCCTTGGCGGCTTCGAAGGCGGCGAGTGCGGCGGCAGCGGGCCGTGCGGCGGGCTCCGCTGCTTCGGGCCCGGGTGCGGCGGCTTCCGGTGCTGCGGGCTCCGGCGCCCTTCTGGCCTGCGTCATCTGGATCCTCCGGCGGCGCGACGTCGCCGCCCATGCTGCCCCACCCTCTCCGCGGCCTCGTCGCTGCCTTCCGCAACTGGCCCTCGCCCGCCCCGAATCGGCTCCGCGCCACTACCGAACAGGTCGGACTTACGCCACAATCCAGACACCCCCCACCACGTCCCGAGGGGGAAACCCATGCGCACCCGAACCGCAGCCGCACTTGCCGCCGTCGCCGCGCTCACACTCGCCGGCTGCGGAGCAGCCGGAGGCCACGAGCCGCCCAAGGCCGAGGCGACGCCCGGCTACAACGACACCGACGACTCCACCCTCAACGACACCCCGGCCGACTGGGACGAGGAAGACCTGGAGTACACGCCGGAACCCGAGCCGGTCATCAGTGAACCGAAGGCGAAGGACTTCAAGGTCACGCTGAAGGTCAAGTCGAAGGCGTGCTTCGGGTCCGCGGGCTGCAACTACACCGTCGAGCCGGACGTCGCCTACAACGGGGCCTTGCCGCTCGACGACACCAGGACGTTCGACCTCACCTACAAGATCACCGGACCTGAGACGGCACCGGTCATCGACACCGCCACCATCGACGGAGACCAAGTCAGCTACACCCCAAGCATCTTCAGTACCGCCCCCGGGGTCACACCAAAGGCCTCAGTCGTCTCCGTCGAGGAAGGCGGCAGCTGGTGAGCAGCCGCCGGCGTGGCACGACGACGTAGCGCCGGACATGCGAGAGGCCCCGCCGGGTGCGGTACGGCGGGACCTCGGCATGTGACGGTTACGGGCCTACTCGGGCACGACCGCCCGAGGCAGCACCTCGTCGAGATAGTCCTGCACCGGGCCGAACAGCCCGTACGGTACGAAGTCGGGGATCTCCCGATGCTCCACCCAACACACCATGTCGAGCTCGTCGGCGTCCGCGACGTGCGCTTCACCCGAGACGACTGAACAGGCCGTGTAGTGCATCCGCCGGCCCGTCTGCGGGTGCACCCGGTCACCGAGCACCTTCACCGACTCGACCGTCAACCCGGTCTCCTCCGCGGTCTCCCGCACCGCCGCCTCCTCCGGCGACTCGCCAGCCTCTGTCCCGCCCGCCGGGAACTGCCACGAGAGAACGCCCTCCTCGACGCGGCGGCGCACCATCAGCACACGCCCGCCTTGAACGACGACCGCGGCAGAGATGCCGGGGTTCTGCCCGGTCTGCGCGTTCATGTGGTTGCCTCCGGTGCAGCCATGCCCGGCGGACGGACGGACCTGATGACGCACGCCGTCATCGCTGCTGTCGCCGATGGACGTCGTGGCGCTCGTCGCCCAGACGATCTACGCCGCACTCCGGCCTGTCCGCCGCCGTTGACCGCTCACTTGCAGACGGAAGGATCCCTTGCCAGGAAGATGACGGAACTCTGACGCATGCGCAACAAAGCTGGCGCGTCCTGCCCGCGCGATGCTCGAATCACTCACGTGGACACACCGACCCCGCACAACTCCCCAGCCGACGGCCAGGGTTCCCCCGTTGGCCGGAGGGTGGTGTTCGGCATGCTCGGCCTCGGCGCGGCCGGGCTCGTGGCCGCCCCTCAGCTGCAACGCGGCATGGAGAGCGTCCTGGGCGCCGTCTCCGGCAAGGACCCGACGGGGGTGAGCGGGCTGCTGCCCAACGGCGGCGGCTTCCGCTACTACTCGGTGGCCTCGTCCGTCCCCCGCAAGGGCAGCGGCGACTACGCCCTCACGGTCGGCGGCCTCGTCGAACGGCCCGGCCGGTACAGCCTCGCCGAACTGCGCGACCTCCCGCAGCAGCGCATGGTGCGCGACGTGCAGTGCGTGACGGGCTGGCGCGTGCCGCGGACGCCCTTCGAGGGGGTGCGCCTCTCGCGGCTCCTCGAAGCGGCCGGCGTACGCCCCGGAGCGGGAGCCGTCCGCTTCACCTGCTTCGACGGCGTGTACAGCGAGAGCCTCACCCTGAAGCAGGCCATGCGCGACGACGTCCTCGTCGCGCTGCGCATGCGGGACAAGCCGCTCAGCCACGCGCACGGCGGGCCGGTGCGGCTGTACGTCGCGCCCATGTACTTCTACAAGTCGGCGAAGTGGCTCTCCGGCATCACCGTCACTCGCGACGTGCGGCCCGGTTACTGGGAGAAGCGCGGCTACGACGTCGACGCCTGGGTGGGGAAGTCGAACGGACGTGACGATGCTCCGACAGCAGCCTGAACACCCGGGCCCGGTCCGCGCGGAGCCGGACGCCGCGGGCCCGCCCTCCGCCGGCCCGGGCCGCCCCCGGCCGTCCGGCACCGTGCTGCGCTTCACGCGCGCCGTGCGCTGGTGCCACCACGCCACGGCGGTGCTCATGGCGCTGTGCGTCGGCTCGGCGCTGTGCCTGTACGTGCCGGGGCTGGCCGAACTCGTGGGCCGCCGTGCCCTGGTGGTGACCGTCCACGAGTGGTCGGGGCTGGCGCTGCCCGTGCCGCTTCTGCTGGGGCTGGCCTCCCGCCCGCTCCGTGCCGACCTGCGCCGCCTCAACCGCTTCGGACCGCACGACAGGCGGTGGCTCCGCGCCGCGCTGCGCGCCCGGCGTCCGCATCCGGGCCGCTGGGAGCAGTGGGAGGCGGGCAAGTTCAACGCCGGGCAGAAGGTGTTCGCCGCCTGGATCGCCGGAGCCGTGCTGGTGATGACCGGTACCGGCCTTCTGATGTGGTTCACCGGGCTGGCGCCGCTGGTCTGGCGTACGAGCGCCACGTTCGTGCACGACTGGCTCGCGCTGGCCGTCGGCGTCGTCCTGGCGGCGCACGTCGCGATGGCCGCCGCGCGCCCTGAGGCCCGCAGGGCGATGCGCACGGGCAGGGCGGACCGCGCCTGGGCCCGGCGCGAGCATCCGCTGTGGGAGCCCGCTGACGGCACCGCCGGCTCTTCCACCGCCGGCTCCGATGACCAGGCCGTCAGCGGCTCCCCTCCCCGGAGGGAGGGCGGCACCGGGGCCGGTGCGGGCGTCCGGCCGGGCCGCTGACCGGGCACTCTCCCGTACGCCGCATACCCGCTGGGCGGTGCGACGGCCGGGTGCGAGCATGGCCACCATGTCCTCCTCCGCCCAACCCCGGCCGGGCGACCGCTCCGGCGACCCCGACGACGGCAGCGCCCCGAGCGGCGGCGGTACGGAGACACGGCCCGCCCGCATGTGGATCGTCGTGCTCGCGGCGTGCGTCGGCCAGTTCCTCGTGGTCCTGGACGTCTCGGTGGTCAACGTCGCCCTGCCGTCCATGCGCACCGGTCTCGGTATGGACGCGGCCGGTCTGCAATGGGTGGTCAACGGTTACACGCTCACCTTCGCCGGCTTCATGCTGCTGGGCGGACGGGCCGCGGACATCTTCGGCCGGAAGCGCGTCTTCCTGCTGGGGCTCGCGCTGTTCACCGTCGCCAGCCTCCTGGGCGGTCTCGCACAGGAGCCGTGGCAGCTCCTGGCCGCGCGCGGGCTGCAGGGCACGGGCGCGGCGGTGCTCGCCCCGGCGACGCTGACGATCCTCTCCACCTCCTTTCCGCAGGGCCGCGCCCGCACCCGCGCCATCGCCACCTGGGGCGCCGTCGGTGCCGGAGGCGGAGCGGCCGGCGGTTTCGTGGGCGGCGTGCTCACGGACGTCCTGTCGTGGCGCTGGGTGCTGCTGATCAACGTGCCCGCCGGTGCCCTCGTGCTGGTCGCCGCCTCCCTGTGGCTGACGGAGGCCCGGGACCCCTCGGCTCCGCGGCGGCTCGACGTGCCGGGCGCCGTCCTCGCCACCGCGGGACTCGGCGCGCTGGCCTGGGGCATCGTGCGGACGGAGTCCGCGGGCTGGTCCTCGGCGGACGCCCTCGTTCCGCTGGCCGCCGGGCTGGTCCTCCTCGGGGCGTTCCTCGCGGTGGAGGCGCGTACCGCGGCGCCGCTCATGCCGCTGCGGCTCTTCCGGCGGCGTGCCGTATCGGCGGCGAACGCGGCGATGTTCGTCTGCGGCGGAGCGATGTTCTGCATGTGGTACTTCATGTCCCTGTACATGCAGAACGTGCTGCACTACTCGCCCCTGCAGGCCGGGCTCGGGTTCGTGCCGCAGTCGCTCAGCATCGTCGTCGGCGCCAAGACCGCCCCGTACCTGATGACGCGGATCGGCGCGCGGAACGTGGCACTCGCCGGGGTGCTGCTCGCGGGGGCCGGAACCCTGTGGCAGAGCGGCATGCACGCCGGCGGCGGCTTCCTCGGGACGGTCACCGGGCCCGGTGTGACGATGGCCCTCGGCGCGGGCATGGCGACGACGCCGCTGGCCTCCGCGGCCATGTCCCAGGCGCCCCCCGGGGACGCCGGGCTGGTGTCCGGGCTGGCCAACACCTCGCGCACGATGGGCGGTTCGCTCGGTCTCGCCGCGCTGTCGACGGTCGCGACCGCCCGCATCCAGGGAGCCGGAACCCCGGAGGCGCTGGCGTCCGGGTACGGCCTCGCCTTCCGTACCGCCACCGGCATCCTCGTGCTCTGCGCGCTGCTGGTGCTCTTCGCGATGCCCCGGCCGGAGCGCGAGCCCGAGGAGCGGGGGGAGCCCGGTGCGGGGCAGGGCGGTCCGGGGGACCGCGGGCGGCAGCGGAAGGACGAGGAGCAGCCCGCGGCCGGGCACGCCGACAAGGGCTGAGGGCTGAGGGCTGGGGGCTGAGGGCGGCGGGTGGCCAGCTGGTCACGGGGGCCGGGCCGGACGCCGCCGGAGTGCGGAAGTGGCGTGGGCCGCGGGCCGGTTCGCCGATTCGGAGAGGGCCGTTCACCGGTTCCGAGCGGGAGACGTGCGGTTGGGGGCGCCTGCCGTGATCCCGGCGGTGCGGCCGTCCCGGCCGCCCGAGCCGTTGTTCCGGATGCGCGCCGAATGCGGAATGCTGGTGCCGATCTCGCCGCCCGCGCGCGCGGCAGCTCCGAGCACGGCCCGTCCCTTCCGGGGGGCGGGCCGGATTCCGGCCGGGGCCGCAGCCGTACGCTTCCGGCGGGGTCGTGCGGGTGCCCGGAGCGATCCGCACTGGAACAGAGCCGTACAGCCGGTCCGCGAGGACGGCGGGTGCGGACATGCCGAAGGAGCCGAGAAGCGATGCCCATCGACGTCGAACGGGCCGTGTCCGCAGAGCCGAGCAGCACCCGGATCAGCTGGGGACACAAGGACGTTCAGCTCTACCATCTGGGGCTCGGCGCGGGCGTACCGGCGACCGAGCCGGGCGAGCTGCGCTACACCCTGGAGAGCCGCCTGCACGTGCTGCCCAGTTTCGCCACCGTGGCCGGCGGCGGCCTCGGAGTCATGGCAGGGCTGTCGGCACCGGGCATCGACGTGGACGCGACGTCGGTGCTGCACGGCGCCCAGACGGTGCGGACGCACCGGCCGATACCCGTCGAGGGCAGCGCGGAGCAGACGTCGTCGGTGGCCGCCGTGTACGACAAGGGCAAGGCCGCGGTCATCGTGCTGCGTTCCGAAACCGCGGACGGGGACGGCCCGTTGTGGACGTCGGAGTCCCAGCTGTTCGTCCGCGGGGAGGGCGGGTTCGGGGGCGAGCGCGGACCGTCTCCGCGTACCGAGGTGCCCGAACGCAGCCCCGACCGGGAAGTGCGCCGCGGCATCCGCGAGGAACAGGCCCTGCTCTACCGCCTGTCGGGGGACTGGAATCCGCTCCACGCCGATCCGGAGTTCGCCCGGCTCGCGGGCTTCGAGCGCCCCATCCTGCACGGGCTCTGCTCGTACGGGATGGTGCTCAAGGCCGTCGTCGACACGGTGCTCGACGGCGACGTGTCGCGCGTGAAGAGCTACAGCACTCGCTTCTCCGGGGTCGTCTACCCGGGGGAGACGCTGCGCGTGAGCATGTGGACGCAGAGCGAGGGCGGCGCCGGACGAGGCGCCGGCAGCGTGCAGTTGGCCGTCACCGCCGTCGAGCGGAACGAGGCTCCCGTGCTGACGGACGCGGTGGTCGAGCACTCCTGAGACGTCTCCCGGCGACGGAACGCTTCTGCGGCCGCACGCTCGCTTCGGGGGTTCGGTACGGGGGCGTCCCGCCTGCCACGCTCGTCGTGCACCGGTCCCGGCCGGGACCTGCCGCTCACGCCGTATGCGTAGGGACCGACTCCCCCGGCAGGGGCAGTGACGTCGGCAGCGGCGCGTCCTGCAGCGGTACGGGCCTGCGGGGGTGGCCGAGGGGCCTGCGCTGCCGGTCCGGCTGCCCGGACGGCGCACCCGGAGCGGGCGAACGGCCCTCGGACGCGGGGGCATACTCCACCGCGGGCGGGCACGGAACGCCGGTGGAGCCCGGAGGGTTGGGTGCCGCCGTCTCCGGTGTCTCCTGCCGGACCGGCGGACCCTGGCGGAACGGCGCGCTCTCCAGGGGGAGCCGCGGCGGGGGCGGGCCCGTTGCCGGGCCGACGGCACGTTCCGCGCTCTCCGCGCCGCTCTCCTCGGGGGCGGGAGGGCCCGCATGCAGTCCGGTGCCGGAGGGCTGCCCCTGCCCCGGGGTCCGTCGCGCGTCCGGCTGCGGCTCGGCGCCGCCCTCGTACCGCTGGACAGCGGGGGGCGGTACCGGCGTCGAGGCCGGGGGCGAGACCGGCTGGACGGCACCGTCCGGGGCGGCCACGGGCTGAGCCTCGGAGGCGGCGCCCGCGCCGGTCCCGGCTTCCGCTTCGGCTCCGGCGCGCCCGCCGGTTCCGGGGCCCGTGCCGGCGTCGGCCGGAGGCTCTTCGCCGAGGCCCGGCCGCGAGGTCGACTCCCGCTCCCCGCCCCCGCCTTGGAGGGCACCGCCCCGGCCTTGGAGAGCTGTGGACGGCTCGGCGCCCGGCTCCGCACCCGGCTCGGAAGTCCCGCCCGGCCCCGTCCCGGTGCCGGTCCCGGTGCCCGCGACGGTGGGCCTCGCGTCGTCTGCCGGATTGCGGCCGCGCATCCTCAGCCGCGCGAGCCCGCACGGCACGTGCGCCGTGGCGCAGGGAAGCCGAAGTTCGCCCTCGCGCGTCCACACGCCCTTTCCCGGCAGCCAGCCGCCGGGCGCACGGAACCTGCGCAGCTCCTTCTGCATGGGGCGCCATACGCCGAGCCAGGCACCGCCGGCCCGCGCCCCGGTCGTCTGCCCGTGCAGCGCCACGGCGCAGCTCTCCGGGAGCAGCATCTGCCCCGGCTGGACGGCGAACGGGGTGAGCAGTGCGTCCTCGGGGTGCAGCGATTCGGGGAACCGCACGGGGCGGTGGCTGCCGAGCACTCCCCAGCCCAGCCGCGCCTCCCCGGGGGCGTTCGACCGTACGATCAGCAGCCCGCTGTCGATGTCGGCGAGCAGCAGGCGGTCGTCGCTGTCGTCCGTGATCTGCAGCAGCGGGGTGACCTCGCCGTGCCGGGCGAAGTCGACCGCGACGGTCTTCGTGCGCCCCGTGCCCGTGGTGTCCGTGCGGTCCACCGCGAGGAGCCTCCCCTCGCGGTCCAGCCAGGCTCCGCCCGAGCAGCGCCCGGGCACCTCGGCGAGGAGCCTCGGACCTCCCTCGCCGCCCCCGGCCACGAGCCAGACGCCGGTGGTGCGCTCGCCCGGGGTCAGCGCGTACGCACGCCTCCCGCAGGGCGCGGGGGGCAGCAGCGCGAGGCGTTCGGATTCGACGGCCCCCAGGCGGAGTTCACCCGTGGCGGGACCGGTCGGATAGAGCAGCGCCAGCGAGTAGCGCCCCGCCTCCCGCCGGGCGATCAGGACCCTTCCGTCGGACAGGGGCAGCACCTGGCTGCCGGCCTCCTCCGGGCGGTCGCCGGGGAGCGGCACCGCGTAGGGCTCCGGGCCGTCCAGGGTCCAGCGCTCGGGATACCAGCCGCCCTCCGCCGACGCGTTGAGCCGTGCCGCGTAGGCGCCGTCGGCCGCGATCGTGAAAGTGGAGTGCCTTGCCGTCCGGCTGTCCGCCGCGATGCCCTCCGAGGCACAGGCAGTCATGGGTCGATCACCTCCAGTGAGGAAGCTAGGTGCCGTATCCCCGTCCGAACAATGCGAGTTCGCACGCTTCACGCGGATGAGTGGCCGATGTGCGAATTGCCTGCGCGAGGCAACCGGCGTGTGCAAGCGGCACGGTGGACAAGGGGGTACGAAGTGGGGCGTAGCGAGCGGCGCGTCCCGGGGAAGGGGAGCCGTGGAGGCCCCGGCGTCCGCCTCGCGGGCCCGTCCCGGGGGCCGTCGTACGGTGGCCGGATACCGGTCCTGCCTGGAAGGTAGCCTTTCCCCGTGCCCGAACTCTCCGAAGTCATCGCCGCGCTCGACGCCCTGTGGCCGCGCGAGCGGGCCGAGCAGTGGGACGCGGTCGGCACGGTCTGCGGCGACGTGGGTGCTCCCGGTGCGCGGGTGGAGCGGGTCCTCTTCGCGGTCGACCCCGTGCAGGAGGTCGCCGACGAAGCCGTGGAGCTGGGTGCCCAACTCCTCGTCACGCACCACCCGCTGTACCTGCGGGGGACGACCACGGTCGCGGCGGACACCTTCAAGGGCCGCGTCGTCCACACGCTCATCCGCAACGGCGTCGCGCTGCACGTCGCCCACACCAACGCCGACACCGCGGACCCGGGCGTCTCCGACGCGCTCGCCGGGGCCCTGGACCTGCGGGTGCTGGGCCCGCTCGTGCCCGACCCGTCGGACGGCGCGGGCCGCCGCGGGCTCGGCCGCGTCTGCGAACTGCCGCGCCCCATGCGGCTGTCGGAGCTGACCGTCTGGGCCGCCGAGCGGCTGCCCGTCACGGCGCAGGGCATCCGCTCCGCCGGCGAACCGGACCGCACGGTCCGCACGATCGCCGTGTGCGGCGGATCGGGCGACGGCCTCTTCGCGGAGGTGCGGGCGGCCGGTGTCGACGCCTACCTGACGGCCGACCTGCGCCACCACCCCGCCTCCGAGGCGCGGGAGCACTCGCCCCTCGCGCTGCTGGACGCCGCCCACTTCGCCACGGAGTGGCCCTGGTGCGAGCAGGCCGCCGCCCAGCTCGACGAGATCTCCGACCGGTACGGCTGGGGCCTGCGCACGCACGTCTCCCACGCCGTGACCGACCCCTGGACCGCCCACGCGGCCTCCGGCGCCGCGCCCACCGAATCCGCAGCCGCCCCTGCCCGCCCTGGCGCTGGCCGGGGCGACTCCGACGAACTCACCCCGGGAGCCCCCAACTGAAAGCCGCGCCCGCCGACCAGATCCGGCTGCTCGATGTCCAGGCGCTGGACACGCGCCTCGCGCAGCTCGCGCACAAGCGCAAGAGCATGCCCGAGCACGAGGAGATCCAGACCCTGGAGGCCGACCTCGCCCAGCTCCGCGACCTGCTCGTCGCCTCCCGTACCGAGGAGAGCGACACCGCGCGCGAGCAGGCGAAGGCCGAAGGCGACGTCGACCAGGTGCGCCAGCGCGCCGCCCGCGACCAGAAGCGGCTGGACTCGGGCTCCGTCACCAACCCCAAGGACCTGGAGAGCCTGCAGAGCGAGATCGCGTCCCTGGCCAAGCGGCAGGGGGACCTTGAGGACATCGTCCTCGAGGTGATGGAGCGCCATGAGGCCGCGCAGGAGCGCGCCGCGGAACTCGCGCAGCGCGTGGAAGCGGTGCAGGCGAAGGTGGAGGACGCCGTCTCCCGGCGCGACGCGGCGGTGGAGGGCATCGACGCCGAGTCCGCGACGGTGCGCAAGGAGCGCGACGTGGTCGCCGGGACCGTTCCCGGGGACCTGCTGAAGCTGTACGAGAAGATCCGCGAGCAGCAGGGGGGCGTCGGCGCCGCCCGTCTCTTCCAGCGCCGGTGCGAGGGCTGCCGGCTGGAGCTGAACATCACGGAGCTCAACGACGTGCGCGGCGCAGCGGAGGACGAGGTCCTGCGGTGCGAGAACTGCCGCCGCGTGCTCGTCCGTACGCCCGAGTCCGGCCTGTGACGGCGGGACGGAGCGCCGGGGCCGGGCTCACGCTCGTCGTCGAGGCGGACGGCGGCTCGCGCGGCAACCCGGGCCCCGCGGGGTACGGCGCGGTCGTGCGGGACGCGGGCAGCGGTCAAGTCCTGCGCGAGACAGCGGAGTACATCGGCGTCGCGACCAACAACGTCGCGGAGTACCGCGGGTTGATCGCGGGGCTGCGGGCGGCGCACGAACTGGCCCCGGCCGCCGAGGTGCTGGTGCGGATGGACTCCAAGCTGGTCGTCGAGCAGATGTCGGGCCGCTGGAAGATCAAGCACCCTGACATGCAGCCGCTGGCGGCGGAGGCGAAGGCGGTCTTCCCGCCCGGGTCCGTGATCCGCTACGAGTGGATCCCGCGGGCGAAGAACAAGCACGCCGACCGGCTCGCCAACGAGGCGATGGACGCGGGGAAGCGGGGCGAGCGGTGGTCGGCCGGCGAGTCCACCGCCGAACTCGACGCCGCCGGTTCCGCCGTCCCTGACGACGCCCCCGCCGCCGGTGTCCCCTCGGCCGGGGCGTCGGCGCCCGCGGAGGAGGGCGCCGCCGAGTCCGCGCCGTCCAGCGGCTGGGGCCCGGACCTCGGGCCGCCGACGACGCTCGTCCTGCTGCGCCACGGCGAGACCCCGCTGACGCCGAGCAAGCGTTTCTCCGGCAGCGGCGGTACGGACCCCGAACTCTCCGGGGCGGGGCGGCGCCAGGCCGCCGCGGTCGCGGGGGCGCTCGCCGAACGGGGCACCCTGCAGGCCGTTGTCAGCTCCCCACTGCGCCGCTGCCGCGAGACGGCGGCGGCCGTCGCGAAGCGCACCGGGCTGGACGTCCGCATCGAAGAGGGCATCCGCGAGACGGACTTCGGCGCGTGGGAGGGCCTCAGCTTCGCCGAGGTGCGTGAGCGCTACCCCGACGACCTGGAGGCGTGGCTGGGTTCGACCGGGGTCCGTCCGACGGGGGGCGGGGAGAGCTTCGACGAGGTCACGCGCCGCGTGGCGGTGGCTCGCGACAAGCTGCTGGCCCGGTACGCGGGCCGGAAGGTGCTGGTCGTCACGCACGTCACGCCGGTGAAGATCCTGGCGAGGCTCGCGCTGGGCGCTCCGCCGGAGTCGCTCTTCCGCATGGAGCTGTCGGCGGCGTCCCTGTCGTCGGTGGACTACTACGCGGACGGCACCGCGTCGCTGCGTCTGCTGAACGACACGGGGCATCTGCGCTGAGCTGAGGGCCACCACGAGTCATGCGCCGCCGGGGGCGGCGGCACGGAGTGAGCAGCACCGTGCCGCCGCCCCCGGCTTTTTCCGTGCCCGCGTGCTGCGTTCCCCGCGCGGCGACGCGTGCGCCAGGGCCGGTTCCGGGGGTGCCGCGCTTCTTCCCTGCAGGGTCTGTTGACCACCTACCGTCTGGTCGGTACGTTCACCCGGAATGCGGCCGCCCCCCCCTCACCGACGCCTCCCCACCGCATCCAACCCACCGGAGTGTGAAGCAATGGATACGGCCTCATCCGGCTCCCCGGCGACCCCGCCCGGACCCCCGCAGCCCCCGCGTCAGAACAACCGCCGTAAGGTGGCCGCCGCGGCAGCGGCGGCCTCGGCCGTGGAGTGGTACGACTACTTCATCTTCGGCATCGCTGCCGCGCTCGTGCTCGGCGGCAAGTTCTTCCCCTCCAGCAGTCCCGTGGCCGAAGTCCTCTCCTCCTTCGCGACGTTCGCCGTCGGCTTCCTGGCCCGCCCCATCGGCGGCATCATCGCCGGTCAGCTCGGGGACAAGCGGGGCAGGAAGCCCATGCTCGTCATGGCGCTGACCGTCATGGGCGTCGCCACCACCGCCATCGCGCTGCTGCCGGGCTACGACCAGATTGGCGTCGCGGCTCCCATAGCGCTCGTGCTGCTGCGCGTCCTGCAGGGCGTGGCCGTCGGGGCGCAGTGGGGCGGTGCGATGCTCATGGCCACCGAGTACGCGCCCGAGGGGAAGCGCGGCCTGTACGGCAGCCTCGTCCAACTCGGTGTGCCCATCGGGGTGGTGACGGCCAACGTGGCGTTCCTGCTCACCGAGGCGCTCACCGACGACGCCGCGTTCGGCGCGTGGGGCTGGCGACTGCCCTTCGGAGTGGGCGTGCTCGTGCTGCTCCTCGCCTGGTACATCCACACCCGCGTCGAGGAGACGCCGGAGTTCCGCGAGGCCGAGCGGGCGCTCGCCGAGCGTGAGCGTGCGGAGAGGGAGCGGAAGGAGGCGCTGAAGTCCGGCGGGGAGAAGGCCACGGACCGTTCGCCTCTGCGCACCGTCCTCAGGGAGCACTTGGGAACCGTGCTGCTCGCCGGGGGCTCCTTCGCCGTCAACACGGCCACCTTCTACATCATCATCACCGGCGTCCTGGACTACACGACGCGCGACCTGCACATGGAGCGCGGTTCCGTGCTGACGGTCTCCCTGCTGGTCAGCCTCACCCAGCTCGTGCTGATACCGGCCTCGGCGGCGGTCTCGGACCGTCTGGGCCGGCTGCCCGTCTACACGGCCGGAGCGCTGGGGATCTTCCTGTGGGCCGTGCCGATGTTCCTGCTCATCGACACCAGGTCGCTGTGGCTGCTGGGCCTCGGCACCTTCGTCACCAGCTGCTTCCTCAGCATCATGTACGGGCCTCAGGCGGCTCTCTTCGCGGAGCTGTTCACGGCCGAGATGCGGTACACCGGTGCCTCGCTGGGCTACCAGTTCGCGGCCGTGGTCGGCGGCGGGCTGGCGCCGTTCATGATGGTGCTGCTGCTGGAGGTCAGCGGCACGTCGATGGCGGTCTCCGGCTACATCATGCTGCTGGCGCTCGTCGCGCTGGCCTCGATCGCCGTACTGCACAAGCGGGCGCGGGCCCGGCAGCCGGCCGCCGCGGCGGCACGGCCCGGGGCGGAGGCGGAACCCGCCTGACGGCGCCGGATCCCCGAAGGCCGCTGAGGTGCTTGCGGGCGCCTCAGCGGCGCAGCCCGGCGGCCCCCTCGGCGAGGCGCTGCACCCGGGACCAGTCCTTGGCCGCCAGCGCCTCGGCGGGCAGCATCCACGTGCCGCCCACGCAGCCGACGTTGGGCAGTGCGAGGTACCGGGCTGCCTTCGCCTCGTCGATACCGCCCGTGGGGCAGAAACGCGCCGCCGGAAGCGGAGAGGCGAGCGACTTGAGGTAGCCGGTGCCGCCGGACGCCTCGGCCGGGAAGAACTTCATCTCCGTCACCCCGCGCTCCAGCAGCGCGAGCACTTCGGAGGCCGTGGAGACGCCCGGCAGGACGGGGACTCCGTGGCCGCGCATCGCCTCCAGCAGCCGGTCCGTCCAGCCCGGGCTGACGAGGAAGCGCGCACCCGCGGCCACCGCGCGGTCCGCGTGCTCCGGCGTGAGGACCGTCCCGGCGCCGACGACCGCCTCCGGCACCTGCTCCGCGATGGCGCGGATCGCCTCGGGCGCGGCGTCCGTGCGGAGCGTGACCTCGATGACGGGCAGCCCGCCGGCGACCAGGGCGCGGGCGAGCGGTACCGCGTCCGCCGCGTCGTCCAGGACGACGACGGGGATGACGGGGGCGAGGTCGAGGACCGGGAGCTGCCCCGGGGGCCCGGCGGACCCGGCGGGTGAGGAGGACGCGGAGGACACCATGCCTGCATCCTCTCCTCGGCCGTGTTCTCCGTGCAACGCCCGTTGCGCCCCCTGCAAAGGGGTGGTCAGAGCTCCGAGACGACGACGTCCAGAGTGCGCGGTCTCCCCTTCCGCGGCTCCGCGGAGCGCTCCACCTCGTAGCCCAGGCCGCGCAGCGCCTCCGCGAGCTCTTCCGGGGTGCCCGGGTCCGCGCCGTCCTCCAGGAGGGCGCGGACGATCCGGCCCTTCGTCGCCTTGTTGAAGTGGCTGACGACGGACCGCTTCTCGACGCCGTCCACGATCTTCGACTGCAGCACCCGTACGGAGACGGTGCGTTCGGCCGGTCCGCCCGCGGGCTTCCACATCTGCGCGTAGGCCGTGGAGCGCAGGTCCAGCACGAGTCCGTCGCCCGCGGCTTCGGGGAGCACCGCCGAGAGGGGGCCGCGCCAGTAGGCGCCCAGGGGCCCGAGCCCGGGGAGCCGCACGTTCCCGGAGCAACGGTAGGAGGGGATGCGGTCGTCGAGCCCCACGGCTCCCCACAGTCCGGAGAAGATCAGCAGCGAGCTCTCCGCGCGCCGGCGGGCGGCGGGGCCCAGCGTCGCCTGCCCCAGGGCGTCGTAGAGCACACCGGTGTAGATCTCGGCAGCCGGACGGGCGGGCGCGCCGTACAGCCGGGCGTTCTTGGCGACCTCCCCGCGCAACCCCTCGCTCAGGCCCAGGACTTCACGTGCCTTCTCCTCGTCCGCGCCGCACAGCGTGACCAGTTCGTCGAGCACGCGCCTCCGGGCGTCCTCCAGTCCGGGAAGGGAGAGCGACCCGAGCCGCAGGGGGTCCCCGTCGCGTCCCTCGGCCTTCCCCTCGGACGGCGGCAGCAGCACGAGCACGGTGGATCTCCTTCGCGGGTACGACAGCGGCGCGCTCAGCAGCGTATGGGCCGCCGGGCTCCGGGTGCACACGGGGCCGCCGCCGGTGCTCGGCGGGCCCGTCCGGCGGGGCGCACCCTGGAAGGGAGAAGGAGAGGGAAGGACGCGGAACCCGGGGCATTTCCGCAGCGCACAGGACTGCCCCGGTGGTGTGCGGGTATCCGGAGTCCGATGCCCGCGGTCGAAGGAGGGTGTGCCATGGCCATGCCGCCCGCCCGGGCCCGGATGCTCGGGGGCATCGTCTCCGGCAGCCACTTCGCCACGCTCGCCGGGCTTCCGTCCCTCGTCGGCCGCCACGCCGCGGAGCGCGGCTGGCCCCAGGTCCTGATCTACGTCGCGGACCTCCAGGAAGCCGTGCTCTCCCTGCTGACGGGCAGGGGCGCGGACGGCGGCCGGGTGACCGGGGACCTGCCGGCCGAGCTGCAGGTCGACGGCACGGCGCCGGGACGCGCCTTCCAGCTGGGCGTGATCCTTCCGACGTCGGCGAAGCGGGACCAGTGGTGGGTGCCGGTGCTGAACGGCGCCGAACGGGTGGGGCTGATGCGGGTCACGAGCTCGGAGGACGACGAGGCCGCCATGCAGGACATGCGGGAGCTGGCCTCACTCGTCGCCCTTCTGCTGGTCACGAAGCGCGCCGCCAGCGACGCGTACGCCCGGCTCGTGCGGCGCAGGCGGATGAACGTCTCCGCCGAGATGGAGTGGCGCCTGATGCCGCCGCGTACGTTCGCCACCGACAGGGTCGTGATCAGCGCGCTGATGGAGCCGGCGTACGAGGTCAGCGGGGACGCCTTCGACTACGCGGTCTCGGAAGAGGTCGCGCACCTGTGCATCTTCGACGCCATGGGCCACGACACGGCGGCCGGCCTGACCGCGAACCTCGCGGTGGCCGCCTGCCGCAACGCCCGGCGGCAGGGGAGCACGCTCTTCGAGACCGCCGAGGGGGTGGAGAAGGCGCTCATCGAGCAGTTCGACTACGGCAGCTACGCCACCGGCATCCTGGCCGACCTCGACATCGGCACCGGCGAGCTCACCTGGCTCAGCCGCGGCCACTACCCGCCGGTCGTGATCAGGGGAGGGCGGTTCGCCGTCCCCCTGGAGTGCGTGCCCGGGCCGCCGATGGGCCAGGACCTGGGCGCCGCCGGGCTGTGCCGCGAGCAGCTGGAGCCGGGGGACCGCCTGCTGCTCTACACGGACGGGATCACGGAGGCACGCAACCCGGAGGGCCAGGAGTTCGGCCTCGACCGGTTCACCGACTTCCTCATCCGCCACCACGCCGACGGGCTGCCGGTGCCGGAGACGCTGCGCCGCCTGACCCGGCACCACCTGGAGTACCACCGCGGGAGGCTCAGCGACGATGCGACGGTGATGGTGGTGGAGTGGCACGGTGCGTCCCCGTACGCGCCGGGTGAGGCGGAGGCGCTGATCGGCCTCCCCCTGGGCGGTCCGGCGTCGGTCAAGGACCGGCCGCCGGGGTGAGGGGCGAGGGCGTGCGCCTGCGGTGCCGGGGCCCTGGCGCGCGGGCGCGGGTGCAGTGCGTCCCGGTGCGGCTGGCCGGGCCGCCGCACGTCAGAGGCTGATGACCACCAGGGCGATGTCGTCGGCAGCTCCCTCGCTGACGCCGAGCCGGGCGAGCAGGCTGTCGGCCAGCCGTTCCGCGTCGAGCCCGGCGCAGGCGGCGAGGGCGGCGGTCAGACGGGCGATGCTGTCGTCGATGTCCTCGTCGCGGCGTTCGATGAGTCCGTCCGTGTAGAGCACGAGGCAGTCCCCGTGCCGGTACGCGACCCGCGCCTCGGGCCGGGCCCTGTGCTCGGAGCGCGTCGCCAGGGGCGGGTCCGTGGCCTCGTCGAGGAGCTCGGCGTCGCCGGCGGGGTGGAGCAGCACCGGGGGGAGGTGCCCGGCGCTGCTGTAGGTGATGACCTGCTCGTTCGTGTCGATCTTGACCTTGACCGCCGTGGCGGACATGGCCCCCGCGACGGAGCTCGCGTACAGCCCCAGCACCTGCAGCGCCTGTGCCGGGCCGTTGGTGGCGCGCATGGCCGCGCTGAGCGCGCTGCGCAGCATGCCCATGACGGCGGCGGCCTCCAGCCCGTGGCCGACGACGTCCCCGACGGCCGCGGTGAAGCCGCCCTTGGGGGTGTCCGTCACGTCGTACCAGTCGCCGCACACGTTGAGCGTGCCCACGGCCGGCAGGTACCGGACGGCGACACCGGGCCGGGGCAGGTCGGGGGAGTGGAGCATCGCCTCCTGGAGGGTGAGGGCGACGCGGCTCTCCCGCGCGTTGGCCTGCCGCAGCTCCTCGTTGAGCACCTGCAGTTCCTGGGCGCGTACGAAGAGTTCGGCCTCCGCGTTCTGCGTATGGAGGCTCTCCTCCGGCGGTGCCAGGGGCCGCCGGGCCTTGACGAACCCCGTCACGTCCTCGACGCGGTGGATGATCCACGCGACGTCGCCGTCCCTGCCGCGTACGGGCGTGTTGACGGGCGACCACCAGCGCTCCTCGAAGGTGCGCCCGGCCGGGATACCACGGGGATGTCGTACTTCTGGAGCGCCATGGTGTCGGCCCGGCCCGACTCGAGGACCCGGCGCAGGGAGGCGTGCAGGTTCTCGACCCCGTTGGACTCCGGGTCCGCGGGGTTGGCCGGGAACGCGTCGAAGATGTAGCGGCCGAGCAGGTCCTCGCGGGTGCGCCCCGTGGCGCGCAGGTAGGCCCGGTTCACGTCCACGATCACCAGGTCGGGTCGCAGGACGAGGTAGGGACTCGGCGTCGCTGCGAACAGGGCCGCGTAATCGATGTCCGGTCTCGTCACTGGCTCCTGCCAATTCCCCGGTGTGCAGATGCCTCCATTTTCTCTCCCGTCCCGGCGGTCCGCCCGTCGTGCACGCTCGTCCGGGCCCTGCGAGCGCGCCGATGGCCCGGCGGGTGGGGGCAGGAGGCCCGCGGGCCACCGGCCGCAGGGGCGGTGCGCCGCCCGTTCCGCCCGATTTCCGGGGGCCGGGCGCCGCTTCGCCCGGAGCGGGCGCAATTCTTCTCCGAATACTTGCGGGCGTCATGGCGGTACGGGAGTATGCCCGCTCAGGGCGGGGGAGAGGCTTTCCGCTCACGCGCGAGCGAAAGGGTTCCCATGAGCAATCCATTCGACGACGAGGACGGCTCCTTTTACGTGCTCGTGAACGACGAGAAGCAGAATTCCCTGTGGCCGTCGTTCGCGGAGGTTCCGGAGGGCTGGACCATCGCCTTCGGAGAGGACTCACGTCAGGCATGCCTCGACCACATCGAGGAGCACTGGACGGACATGCGGCCCGCGAGCCTCGTCGAGGAGTCGCGCTAGCGGCCGGACCTCCGGCCGGGCTGCGCGCCGGACCGCGCGGCCTCCGCCGCCTGCGGCGAGTGGCCCCGGAAGCGTTCCACCAGGGACGTTTCCGGGGCCACTCGCCGTTCTGCTTGTGACCCGCCGGTAGCGGGAAGGGAGTCCGTGGGTGCGCCCCCGGGTCCGGGGGTGGATTCCGGTGTTACCGCGGGAAAGCAGAATGAACTGTTCCGATCGGCTCTCCGCGGGTGGATTCCGCCCCGTCGCGACCAGTCCGGCAAAAGGGTTCAAACGATCCGCCGCCGTCACCGCTTCCGGTTCATATATAACGGCGGACTCGTGATAACTGTCATGTTTGCACGGCGCTTCGGCGGTGTTCCGGAACGCCAATTCCGATTCCCTTCTCCCCTGCCGTGAGCGCGCTGTAGCATCCGGCGCACACCAGAAATGGGGGAGGGTTCGTGACGCCTCGAGTCGAGGAGAACGGCGCATTTCCCGTCGCGGTGAGGAGCGCCGCCTGGCACATGCCCGGACAGTCCGTCGCCGTGCCGGACCTGCCCGAATTCGCCTCGATGGACGAGGCGGAGCGGGGCACGTGCCTCGCGCTGGGCGTCGAGTCCGTACGCGCGGACGACGGCCTGAGCTCCTCGGACCTCGCCGAGCGCGCCGCACGCGAAGCGCTGGGCAAGGAGGGGGTCGACGCCCGTGACCTGGGCGCGCTGATCGTCGTGGAGTCCCGTGCCCCCGAGACGCTGCTCAGCTCCGAGGCGACGAAGCTCCAGCACAGCCTGGGGGCGGACCGGGCGGTCACCTTCACCGTGGGCGGCCTCGGATGCGTCTCGATCACGCCGGCGCTGCTTGCCGCCCGGGGGCTGATGTGCGCCGACCCCGCCTTCGGGGACGTCCTCGTCGTGCACGGCAGCAAGCCCGCGGCCGCCGGACGCTACCGGCACCCCGTCACCGTCAACGGGGACGGCGGGCAGGCGCTCCTGCTCTCCCGCACCGGTCCGGTCCGGCTGCTCGGCATGGCGCAGGAGACCAACGGGGACTACTGGGACCTCTTCCACGTGAAGTACCGCGACCTGCCCACCGGGCAGTGGCGCGAGGAGTGCAAGGACCTGTCGGCCTACTCCTTCCGGCTCGCGATGGAGACCCGCAGCCGGGTCTCGGGGCTGATCGGCGGGCTGCTGGAGAGTCACGGCCTCAAGCCCGGGGACGTGCGGGGCTACGTCAGCCAGAACCTGTCCATGGCGGGCTTCACGTTCAGCGAGGAGTCGCTCGGGATCGAGCTGATGTCCGTGTGCAGGGACAACCTGCGGCAGTACGGGCACCTGGGCCCCAACGACGTCTTCCTCAACCTGTACACGGCGATCGAGCGCAAGGAGCTCGTGGAGGGCGACCACGCCGTGCTGATCAATGTGAGCCCGGTGGCTGCGTGGAGCGTGCTGCTGGCCGAGATAGGACCTCAGGAGACGGCATCGTGAGCGACGGCGACATCAGGGAAGCGGCCCAGAGCGGGGCCGGGGACGGGGCGGCCGGAGGCGCGGCCCGCGAGGAGATCACGCGGCAGGTCACGGAGTTCCTCACCGCCGCGCTCCGCAAGCCCGTACAGCCCGACGACGACTACTTCGCACTCGGCCTCGCGGACTCGCTCTTCGCGCTGGAGCTGGTGACGTTCGTCGAGAGCCGCTTCTCCCTCACCGTCGAGGTCGAGGACCTCGACCTCGACAGCTTCCGCACGGCGAACCGCATCACCCGCTTCGTGCTGCGCAAGACGGGGTCGCCAGAGTTCACCGAGACCCAGTGAACGGGGGAGCTGGCGCGCCGGGCGGGAGCGAAGGCGGCAGAGGGAGCGCGGAAGCCGCCGGAGCCGCCGGCCCGGCGGTCGCGGCGTCGACGGTGGCCGCCGCGGCGAGGCTCGCGGCGGACGTGGCCCCGCACGCCGCGCGGTGGGACCGCGAAGGGGCGCTGCCCGCCGCGGCCCGCAAGGAGGTGGCCGCCGCCGGGCTGCTGGCACCGGACCTGCCCGGGCGCTACGGCGGCCTGGACGCGTCACCCGTCGAACTCGGCGAGATCTGCGCGCACTTGGGCGGTGTCTGCAGCGCGCTGCGCGGCCTGGTCACCGTGCAGAGCATGGTCGCCGCCGCGTTGAACCGGTGGGGCACGCGAGAGCAACGCGCCCGCTGGCTGCCGCAGTTGGCGAGCGGCGAGCTGATCGCGGGCTTCGCGGCCACGGAGGACGCCGCGGGCAGCGCCCTCGCCGAGGTGGGCACACGCATCGAGGACGCGGGGGATGGTGAGCACGTCACCGTCACGGGCCGCAAGAAGTGGATCACCTTCGGGCAGGACGCCCAGGTGCTCCTGGTGCTCGGCAAGGACCGGGGCAGGCCGTCCGCCGTGCTCGTCGAGACGGATCGCGACGGGGTGAGCCGGGAGCCGGTCGGCGGCCAACTCGGCATGCGGGCCGCGCAGATCGCACACGTCGGCATGGACGCGGTGCGCGTGCCGCGCGGCAACCTCGTCGCGCCTGCCGGGCTGGGACTCTCGCACGTCGCCGCCGCCGCGCTGGACCACGGGCGCTTCACCGTGGCGTGGGGCTGCGTCGGCATGGCGGAGGCGTGCGTGGCGGACGCCGCCGCGCACGCCGCCGCCCGCGTGCAGGGCGAAGCGGTCCTCGCCGGCCATCAGGCCGTCCGCTCCCTCCTCGCACGGGCCGCGGTCGAGACGGCCGGTGCGCGCGAACTGGCCCTGCGCGCCGCGCGGTTCCGTGCCGAAGCGGCGCCGGGAGCGGTGACGGAGACCATCGTCGCCAAGTACGCGGCGGCCGCGGCGGCCGCCTCCGCGAGCAGGGACGCGGTGCAGGTCCTCGGCTCGGCCGGATGCGAGCCGGACAGCCGGGCCGGGCGTCACTTCCGGGACGCGAAGGTCATGGAGATCATCGAAGGAGCTCAGCAAGTGGCCGAACAGCACATCGCGGAGCAGCTGTTGCGCCGCTCCGGGACACCGCTTCCCGGGACGGGCGCCCGTCAGGCGGAGGCGTCGTGACGGGCGGGCGGGAGGCCGTCCCGGAGGGGGCCGGCGGCGGGAAGAGCCCTGGGACGGGGCAGGTTCCGGCGCCCGCACCCGTGGTCAAGTGCCTGGTGTGGGACCTGGACGACACGGTGTGGGACGGGGTCGTGCTGGAGAACGACGATCCCGAGCCGTTCCCCGCGGTCCTCAAGACGCTGCGGGCGCTGGACGAAAGGGGGATCCTGCACGCCGCCGCCAGCCGGGGCGAGTACGCGGTCACCTCGCGCCACCTCGACGAGCGGGGCCTGGAGGAGTGGTTCTGCGACGTCCAGGTCGGCTGGGGCTCCAAGTCCGCGGCGGTGCGCAGGATCGCCGAGGGGCTCAACATCGGTGCCGACACCGTCGCGTTCATCGACAACGACCCCGTCGAGCGGGCGGAGGTCGCGTCCGTACTGCCCATGGTCCGCTGCTACGCGGCCGGCCAGGCGGGCGGGCTGCCCGATCTCCCCGAGTTCCAGCCGGAGTTCGTCACCGAGGAGGCGGGACGGCGCAGGCACCTCTACCGCACCGAGCGCAAGCGGCAGGTCGCGGAAGAGGAGTTCGGGGACGACAGGCAGGGCTTCCTCGCATCGCTCGGCCTCGTCATGACGGTCCGCGACGCGACCGGGGACGACCTCGTCAGGGCCAGCGAACTGACCGTCCGCACACATCAGCTGAACACCTCCGGACTCACCTACGACGCCGCGGAGCTGCGCGAGCTGACGGCCTCGCCCGGCCACAGGGTGCAGGTGGCCGCGCTGCGTGACAGGTTCGGGGACTACGGGATCATCGGACTGGCCGTCACCGAGCTCACGCCGGACGAGTCCGTGCTGCGGCTGATGCTGATGTCGTGCCGGGTCGCCTCCCGCGGCGTGGGCACCGTTCTCCTCGACCACCTCGTGCGGGAGGCCGTCGCGGGCGGACGGCGGCCCGTGGCGCACTTCGTGCCCACCGAGGCCAACAGGAACATGCTGGTCACGCTCCGGTTCGCCGGCTACACCCCGGTGCCCGGCACCGAGGACCCGCTCGTGCTCGCCTTCGATCCGGACAGGCCGGCCCCCGCGAAGCAGGGCCACGTCCGCGTCGTCACCGGAACGGACTGAGGAGGCCGGGAGCAGCGTGGCGCACGAGACTGCGGGCAAGGCGGCGGAGACGGCCGCGGGGCAGGACCGTACGGCGGAACGGCCGTCCGTCCAAGAGCTGTTCCGGAGGCAGGCCGCCCGGACCCCGGGGGCGACGGCCCTGGCCGTCGGCGGTACGGAGCTGACGTACGCCGAACTCGACGCGGCGTCCGCCGTGTTCGCACGGAGGCTGCGTGAACGCGGCGCGAGCGCGGGCCGCGTGGTGTGCATCAGGCTCGAACAGAACGCGCTCGCCGTCACGGCGATGCTCGCCGCGCTGCGCATCGGCGCGGCGTGGGCGGTGGTCGAACCGGACCAGCCGCCGAGCCGGCTCCGCGCCCTGCTGGCGGACACCGACTGCGCGGTGGTGGTGGTCTCGGGCCCGGACTCCGCGCTGGAGGGGCTGCCCGACGTCCCGGAACGCCTCGACGTCGCGGGGCTGGACGTACGCGGGCTCCTCGCATCCGGCGGCGCCGGCACAGCCGGCACAGCCGCCGCAACGGCGGAGGAGGCGGGGCGGGAAGGCGGGCACGCCGAACCGCCCCCCGAGACCCCGGCCTACATCGTCTGCACCTCCGGTTCGACCGGCACCCCCAAGGGCGTGATGGTCAGCCGGGGTTCGCTCGCCGCCTCCATCGAGCCGAGGGCGGAGGTCTACGGCGAGGACCACTCCGTCTGCGTGATGGCCATGCGGGCGTCCTTCGACGGGATGCTCGGCGGCATGTTCTGGGCGTTCTGCAACGGCCACACGCTCGTGCTCCCCGACGAGAAGCAGCTCAAGCAGGTCCACGAACTGGCCCGTCTGGCAGGGGAGTACGGCGCGACGCACCTCATCGTCGTGCCGTCCTACTACCGCGCCCTCCTGAAGGAGAGCAGGCTGCTGCCGGAGTCCCTGCGGCTGGTCGTCGTCGCGGGCGAGGCGTGCACTCCCGACCTCGTACGGGACCACACGGAACGCCTTCCCCGGGCGGTGCTGGTCAACGAGTACGGTCCCACGGAGACGACGATCTCCTGCACCGTCGAGCACGGACTGGACCCGTCGTGGTCCCGCATCCCGATCGGACGGCCCTGGCGCGGCGTCGAGGCGCGGGTGCTGGACGGCCGGCTCCGCGAAGTGGCGCCCGGCGTGCGGGGCGAGCTGTACATCGGGGGCCCGTTCGTGGCGCTCGGCTACGCGGGGCAGCCCGGCAGGACGGCGGAGAGGTTCGTCGCGGACCCCTTCGGACCGCCCGGTGCACGCATGTACAGGACCGGCGACATCGCGCACGTGGGGGAGTCCGGGTCGCTGCACTACCACGGCAGGAGCGACCAGCAGGTCAAGATCCGCGGCGCGCGCATCGAACTGGGCGAGGTGGAGGCCGCGTTGGAGCGCCACCCGGCCGTCGGCCAGGCCGTCGTGGTCTGCGGGACCGCGTCCGGCGAGCCCCGGCTGGCCGCCTTCCTCACCCCCGTCTCGCCCGGCGGCGACATGCCCGCCTGGTCCGATCTGCGGGCGCACTGCTGGGAGTTCCTGGTGGAGCAGGCCGTCCCTGTCCACTTCCGCACGCTGGAGAGCATGCCGCTCAACTCCAGCGGCAAGGCCGACCGGGCGGCGCTGCGGGAGCTGCTGCCGTCCTTCGCCGGAGAGACGGGCACGAGCGGCACGGGGGACGGCGGCGGTGCCGCAGATGAGAGCGGTGCGGGCGGGCCGGGCGGTGCCGGCACGGTGGGCCGCGTCGCGGAGATCTGGGCCGCGGTACTCGGCCACGGCGAGTCCGGCCTGGACGACAACTTCTTCGCGGTGGGCGGCAGTTCGCTGCGGGTCATCGATCTGCACAAGCAACTCGACGCCGCCTGGCCCGGGGTGCTGCGCGTGGGAGAGCTGTTCGACCTGACGACCGTCCACGCGCAGGCGGAAGCGATCACCGGCCGGCTGGGGCACCGCCCGGACGGCGAGGACGACGGACCGGGCGAAGACATCCCCGCGGCCTACGAGTTGTGAGGCGACGGCAGCCGGTGAGGGCGGAGCGCATGAACGGGAAGGCGATATGAGCAGCATCGGTGGGGCCGGCCTCGGCGGGGCGGACGCGTCACGGGAGCCCGCGGGCATCGCGGTGATCGGGATATCCACCCGGTTCCCGCAGGCCGACAGCCTGGACGAGTTCCGCGAGAACCTGCGCGCCGGACGGGACTCGGTGCGTCCGATACCCCGCGAGCGCGTGGAGGCCACGTGCCTCGACCCGGACGCGGAGTACCCGCACCAGGGTTACCTGGACCGGATCGACCTGTTCGACCACGAGTTCTTCGGCCTCTCGCGGCGCGAGGCGGAGGTGACGGACCCGCAGCACCGGCTGGCCCTTCAACTCACCCGCGAGGCACTGGAGAACGCGGGCTACGCCGCCTCCGCGATGCGGGACTCCCGCACAGCGGTGGTCTTCAGCTCGCCCAGCAACGGCTACCAGCCGCTGGTCCGCGAGTACGGCACGCTCAGCATGATCGGGAACATCCCGTGCGGGCTCCCCGCCCGCGTCTCGCACCTGTTCGGGCTCACCGGCCCCTGCTACGGGGTCGACACCGGCTGCAACGGGTCCCTCGTCGCCGTCCACCAGGCGTCACGTGAACTGCGCGACGGGGACGCCGACTTCGCCGTCGCCGGCGGGGTGAGCCTGAAGCACGTCGTCCCGCCCGCGGCGACCGTCGGCGCTTTCCCCGGCATCGCCTCCCCGACGGCAAAGTGCCGTGCCTTCGACGAGGCGGCGGACGGCGCGGCCGGCGGCGAGGGCGGAGCCGTCCTGCTGCTCACCACGCTGGAGAGGGCCCTCGCCGAGGGCGCCCACATCCACGCCGTCATCCGCGGCAGCGCGGTCGTGCACAACGGCCGGCACTCGGCGACGATCGCCACCCCCAGCGCCAAGTCGCAGGCCGAGGTGGTCCGCAAGGCGTGGCGGCGCGCCGGTGCGGACATCGCCACGGCCGGATACATCGAGGCGCACGGCTCCGGCACGAAGCTCGGCGACGCGGTGGAAGTGGAAGGGCTGGCACTCGCCCGCGGCGGCGGCGGAGACCTCCTGCCCATCGGCTCGGTGAAGACCAACCTCGGCCACCTCGACCACGCCGCCGGGGTCGCGGGGCTCGTCAAGACGATCCTCAGCGTGCGGGACGCGGAGCTCTACCCGACCCTGCACTTCACCCGCCCCGGCGAGGACGTCGACCTGGAGGCGGCGCGGCTCGACGTGGTCACCTCCGCCCGCCCCTGGCAGTCCTCACTGCGCCGTGCCGGTGTCAGCTCCTTCAGCCTGGGCGGCATCAACGCGCACTGCGTCGTCGAGCAGCCGCCCGCTCCCGCCGCGCCGGAGGGTACGGGGGAGGCGGAGTCCGCCGGGGGGAGGCGGCAGCGGCCGCTGCTCGTCGGCCTCTCCGCGCGCAGCGAGAGCGACCTCGTCGCGCTCTGCGAACGTCTCTCCCTCGAACTGAGGGACGGGGCCATGGAGTTGGCGGACGTCGCGATGACGCTCAACGAGGGCAGGGACCACCACCGGTACCGCATGGGCCTGGTGGCGCGCACGTCCTCCGAGCTGGCGCTGAAGCTCGCCGCCCACGCCACCTGGAAGAGGCTCGGAGCGCAGCGGCCGGGAACCGGCGGAGGATTCTCCGGCGGAGGCTCCTCCCCCGCGGCGCCCCGCGTCGTCCTGCTGCTCTCGGGCGACGCCGAGGGCGCACCGGCGGGCGAGGGCGCCGAGCTGCCCGCCCGGCTGCCGCTGCCGGACGGCCTGTTGTCCCGCGTACGTGCCCAACTCGCCGCGCACGCCTGGCTGAAGAGGGCGGGAGTGCCCGTCGGCGGCCTGATGAGCTCCGGCGTCTCCCGTTACGCCGTACGCCATCTGCAGGGCAAGCTCTCCGCCGGGGACACCCGCGCGCTGGAGCGGGCCAAGGACGCGGGTCAGGCAGGGGGAGCGAGCCAGGACGTCTTCGGCGGCCCCGTGCGCGCCGACCGGCTGCACGCCGCCGTCGAGGAGCAACTGGCCGCAGGGCCCGTGGTGTTCGTCGAGCTGGCGGCGCGCGGAGAGATCAGCGACCTGCTGTCCGGGCAGCTCGCCGGCCGTCCCGGCGCGCAGGTGCTCACTCTCGGGGACTCCCATGGCAGCGCCCTGGAGACGCTCGGCCGGCTCTACGAGGCGCAGCTGGACCTGGGCTGGCCGGCGCTCAGGGGCGGCGAGGGCCGCGCTCCCCGCAGGCTGCCGCTGCCCGGGCACCCGTTCAACGGGGTGCGGTGCTGGGCGCGTCCGCTGGACGACATCATCCGCTTCGACGCGCCCCCGGCGGCGCAGACCGCCGCCGCGCCCCCGGCCGCCCCACCCGCACCCGCACAGGCGCCCGCACCCGCACCGGCCACGGAACAGCCGCCCGCCGCACCGCCGGCAGCCCCTGCCCCCGCCTCCGCCCCTGCCCCCGCGGCGCCGCCCTCCGGGGGTGAGGCCGCGCCCGCGCCGAACTCCGGCCCGCCGGCCCGCACTCCGGCCGCCGGGCGACGCCCGGAGCCCGAACAGCCACGTGAGACGCCCGCCCGCCCGGAGCCCGGGCCCGGCCGGACGACGGCCGCTCCGGCCTCCGCCGCAACGCCCGCAACGCCGTCCACGTCCTCCATGTCCGCCACCCCCGTCGCGCCCGCAACGCCCGCCACCCCCGTCGCGCCCGCCGAAGCGCCCCGGGACGAGCGGGACGGCGGTCCGGAGGCCGTGCTGCCCTGGCTGCGCGGCACGCTGGCCGAACTGCTCTACGCCGACGAAGTGGCCGCCGACGCCGACTACTTCTCCATCGGCGGCAACTCCGTCATCGCGCTGCAGCTCATCGAGCGGGTGCTCACGGAGTTCGGCGCCTCGATCAAGCTGATCGACGTCTACGCGCACCCGCTGGTCTCGGACCTCGCCGCCGCCATCACCGAGCGCATGCCCGCCCCTGCCTCCCCGGGGGAGCCCGCGGCGCACTCCGGCCCGGCGCACCAGGACGCCGGGGACGGGCAGGACGGCTCGCCGGGGACCTCCGAGGGCGGGCGGCCGCGTCCACCGGCCGGGGACGCGCACAGGCTGCCGCCCATCCGCCCGAACCAGGAGCCGACGCTCTCCTACGGGCAGGAGCGCATGTGGTTCCACCACCAGCTCGACCCGAGCACCACCCTGTACAACCTTCCCGGCGCCTCGCGGCTGCGCGGCGAACCCGATCTGGAGGCGCTGCGGCTGGCCTGGGAGGACCTGGCGCAGCGGCACCAGGCCCTGCGGTCGAACTTCGCGGAGGTCGACGGCCGTCCGCAGCTCGTCGTCCGTCCCGAACTGGGCGACTTCTTCCGGGTGCTGGACGTCTCGGACGAGCCGGACCCCGAGCAGGCTGCACGCGCGGCCGTCCAGGCCGAGACCCACTGGGTCTTCGACGTCGCCGAAGATCCTCTGGTGCGCGTCACCGTCGTACGCATCGGCCCCGGCGACCACCTGTTCTGCTGGACGATGCACCACGGCGTGAACGACGGCTGGGCGCCGCAGATCCTCATGGGCGAACTCCTCCAGTTCTACGAGGCCCGCTGCGAGGGACGCGTGCACCGCCCCGAACCCCTGCCCGTCCAGTACAGCGACTACGCCCGGTGGCAGCGCGACCTGATGGAGGGCTCGCTGCTCGACGGCGAACTCGACTACTGGCGCGAGCAGCTGGCCGATCCGCCGGCGCTGGAGCTGCCCACCGACCGTCCGCGTCCGGCCCGCATGGACTACGCGGGGGCGACGTACGGCTTCACCGTTCCGGCCGAACTCGTCGCCCGGCTCCGCGCCGTGGGCAGCGAGGAGACGGCCACGCTCTTCATGGTGATCCTCACCGGGCTCAACGTGCTGCTCTCCCGCTGGTCGGGGCAGCAGGACATCGTCGTCGGCACGCCGACCATCGGCCGCAGCCGGCCCGAACTGTGGGGCCTGCTGGGCTTCTTCAACAACACCATCGCCCTGCGCACCGACCTGTCCGGTGAGGCCGGCTTCCGCGAACTGCTGCGCCGCGTCCGGGCCGTGGTACTGGGCGGGATGGAGCACCAGGAGATCCCGTTCGACAAGGTCGTGCGGGAGGTCGCGCCGGACCGCGACCCCAGCAGGAACCCCATCTTCGACGTCATGTACGTCCACCAGACGCTGCCGCCGAACTTCTCCTTCGGCGAGACGACCTTCAACCCGGGGCGCCCGGACGGCGAAGCGGACGAGACGCCCCTCTTCCCCGGACTCCCGCCCGGCACCGCCAAGTTCGACATCACGATGGTCGTCGCGGAGCGGCCGGACCTCGAAGAGCTCGAAGTCGCCGTGGAGTACAGCACGGCGCTCTTCGACGCCGGGACGGTCTCGGCCATGAGCGACTCCCTGCTGAACCTGCTGTGGGCGGCCGTCGAGGACGTCGACGCGGACCACCGCGCGCTGCCCGCCGGGCCGCCCGCGTCCCGCACCGGCACCGGTACGGCCGCCGGCGACGCCGCGCCGCGGGCACTCCCGGAGGCCGCCGGGCCCCGGCCGGCGGAGCCGGACTCCGCCCGCCCGGGCTCCGGGCCGCGTGCGCCGGCCGCGCCCGGACCGGCGCGCGGCGTCGAATCCGGCGGGGACTCCGTCACCGCCTGCCTGCGGCTGCGCGGCGCCGTCGACCCGGACGCGCTGCGGTCCGCGTTCGGCGACCTCGCGGACCGGCACGACGTGCTGCGGACCCGCTTCCCGGTGCCCTCGCGGCAGACGCTGTCGCCCTTCGCCCGCGACGGGGGGACCGGCGGCTCCGGGTTCCTGCGGACAGCGGACGTCTCCGGGCGCGACGAACCCGCCGCGGCCGCCCGGGACTTGGCCGTCGCGCACGGACGCAACGCCGTGGACCCGTCGACGGGCCACGCGCTGCGCGCCCTGCTGCTGACGACCGGCCCCGACGACCACGTCCTCGTGGTGACGACGCACCGCGACGTCTACGACGGTGCGCAGCCGGCCGTCTTCTTCGGCGACCTGTTCGCCTTCTACGGGGCCCGCCGGGGAGGCACGGAGCCGGGCCCGGCGACGCTGCCCGTCTCCTACGACGACTACGCCCAGTGGCAGCGCCGCCTCCGGGAGGACGGCCTGCTGGACGGCCAACTCGCCTACTGGCAGGAGCGGCTGGCCGGACTCCAGACGTTCGAGCCGCCCGCCGACAGGCCCCGGCCCGTCTCGGTGCGGCCGGGCCCCGGCGCCGTCGCGTCCCACGGGTTCCGCCTGCCCGCTTCCCTGGCGGGCGAGCTGGGCCGCACCGGGCCCCGGGAGACGCTGCTGGCGGGCATCGTCGCGCTGCTGTCGCTGCGTACGGGCTCGGACGAGGCGCTGGTCGGCCTGCTGGAGGCGGCCCCGGACCCCGACCAGGCCGCCGACGCGCCGTCCCGGCCGAGGCTCGGCGAGATCGTCGGGCCGTTCGCGAACCCGCTGGCGCTGCGGATCGGCACCGGCGACGAGCCCGGCCTCGACCGGCTGACCGGCCGGGTCCGCGAAGTGATCGCCGAGGCCGAGGCCAACGGCGACGTGCCCTTCCAGGACGTGCTGCGGAAACTCCGCGTGCCACGGGAACCCGGCAGCGCACCGCTCTTCGACGTGACGTACGCACACCACCGGCTGCCGCGCTCGCTGGGCGAGCGGGCGGGTCTGGACGTACGGGCGGTGCGGTGGCCCGGGGCGGGCGGAGCCAGGCTGGCCCTCCCCGCGGCGGCCGGCACGGAGGGGCGGCAGCCGGGACCGCACGGGCCCGCCGGCCTCGCCTGGACGGTCGTGGAGGGCCCGCAGGAAGGCGAGTTGAGCGTCTGCGTGGACTACCGCACGGACCTGTACGACGCCGCCACGGTGTCCGCCATGGCCGACGGCCTGGTCACGCTGCTGGGTTCGGGCACGAGAGAGCCCCGTACCCCGCTGAACGACCTGTGGCTGCCGGACACTTCGCCGCACGCCGGCCGACCTCACGACGTATGAGACACGCACACCGAAAGGGGCCCGCGACCGTGGGCGAACGCAAGGACATCGAGCCGGACGCGCCGGTGGGCGTCGTCGGCGCCGGCACCATGGGGATCGGCGTGGCCCAGTGCTTCGCACAGGCCGGCCACCCCGTGGTCGTCGTCGACCCGGACGCAGCGGCACGGGAGGACGGGGCGGCGCGGCTGCGCGCCGGACTGCGGCTGAGGAGCCTGCTGCGCGGCAGACGGCCGGACGGCGGCGGAGCGGCAGCCGACCCACTCGAACTCGTCCGTTTCACCGACGAGTTGACCGGCCTCGCGGACGCCGCGTTCGTGGTCGAATGCGCACGCGAGCAGGTGCCGGTGAAGGAGAAGGTCCTCCGCGGCCTCGATGAGGCATGCGGCGCGGAGACCGTCTTCGCCTCCTGCACCTCGGCCATCCCCGTCGAGCGGCTCGGCTCCTTCACGGGGCGCCCCGACCGCGTCATCGGAACGCACTTCATGAACCCCGCGCCGCTCAAGGACGCGGTGGAGGTGGTGCGTTCGCCCCACACCGGCGAGGAGACCCTCGCGCTCACCCTCGGCTTCCTGGCGCGCATCGGCAAGAAGCCCATCGTCGTCGGGGACGGCCCAGGCTTCGTGACCAACCGCGTCCTGATGCTCACCGTCAACGAGGCGGCGGCCGTCCTGCAGCAGGGCACAGCCGACGCGGAGACCGTGGACCGCGTCTTCCAGGAGTGCTTCGGCCACCCGATGGGGCCGCTGCGCACCGGGGACCTCATCGGCCTGGACACCATCGTCGACACCCTCGACGTACTCCGTGAGCACACCGGAGACGAACGCTTCCGGCCGTGCGCCCTGCTGGCCGGGCTCGTCGCCGAGGGCAGCGTCGGCCGCAAGGCCGGCAGGGGCTTCCACACCTATCCGCAGAGCCCGCTCGCCACCCGGGGAGAGAACAGTCATGGCTGACCACCACACTGCGCGCATCCCGATGTCCGCCGCCGGCCGGGAGGTCTGGCGCCGGACACGGTCCGGCGCGCGGCCGGCCGGCGAGCCCGGCGCACCGCAGCCGCAGGTGACCGAAGTCGTCGAGATCCACGGTGCGTTGGACACCGCGCACTTCGAGGAAGCCGTCCGCCAGGTCACCGGCGAGAGCGAGGCGCTGCGCCTGCGGCTCGCCGGCGGCGCCGCCCGGCAGACGGCGGACGGCGTACCGCAGCTGGAGCCCTACGGCACCTTCACCCTCGCGAAGATCGACCTCAGCGGGGAGAGCGACCCGGAGGCCGCCGCGGAGGAGTGGGAGCGGGCCGAGCTGGCCAAGCCGCTGACGGCCGAACTGTCCTCCCAGGCGCTGATCCGCCTCTCCGCGGGGCGCTTCCGCTGGTTCCACCGCCACCACCTCGCGGTCGTCGACGGTTTCGGCTGCGCCCTCGTCACCCGGCGCGTCGCCGAGGTCTACACGGCCCGCACGGAGGGCTGGGCGCCGGAGGAGGGCGGGCTCGTTCCGCTCTCCCAGCTGGAGGCGGAGGAGACCGAGTACCGCTCGTCCCTGCGGCCCGCGGAGGACCGGGAGTTCTGGCTGCGGCGCACCGCCGGACGGCCCGAGCCGCTGACGCTCCTCCCCGGGGCGCCCTCCGCCGACGGTGAGACGGCCGGTGCGCCCGCGGTGCGCTCCCGGACGGCCGTGCTGAGCTTCGAGGCGAGCACCCGGGTACGTGCCGCCACGCGCCGCACCGGAACCGACCCCGCCACGGTGGTGCTGGCCGCTGCCGCCGCCTACGTGCACCGCATGACGGGCGGCACCGACGTCGTGCTGGGCATGCCGGTCGACGGCCGCCTCAGCCGCGCCGCCCGGCGCGTGCCCGGCTCGGCGGGGGACGTCGCCGCGCTGCGCGTCACCGTCCGCCCGGGCACCGGATTCGTCCGACTCGCGCGGCAGGTGGCGCTGGAGAGCCGCAGGGTGCGCCGCCACCAGCGGTACCGGCACGCCGAGTTGTGCGCGGAGCTGGGCGTCACCGGCGCGGGTGCGCGGCTCTACGGGACCGTCGTGGACGTACGGACGGCCGTGCACGCGGTCCGCTTCGGGGACCTGGAGGCCACTGTCCGCCGCCTCGGCGGCGACGAGGCCCGCGACCTGCGCATCGCCGTCGACGAGGACCCGGGCGACGGCACGCTGCGCATCGCCTTCTCCGGTCCCGCCGACCGCTGCACGGAAGCCCTGCTCGACGCGCACAGCGAACGGTTCAGGCGGCTCCTCGACGCGGCCGTCACCGCCCCGGACAGCCCCGTCGGCTCCCTCGCCCTGCTCGGCGACGACGAGCGGGAGACCGTGCTGTCCTGGGCGCGGGGATCCGGTGAGCCGGCGCTTCCCGCCCGCACCCTCCCGGAACTGCTCGACGCCTCAGCCGGGCGGCACCGCGACGCGGTCGCCGTCACCGACGCCTCGCTGAGCCTGACGTACCGCGAACTGGACGACCGCGCCAACCGGTTGGCGCGCCTCCTCATCGAGCAGGGCGCCGGGCCCGAACGCGTCGTCGGCCTGATGCTCGGGCGCTCGGCGGAGACGGTCGTCGCGATGCTCGCCGTGCTCAAGGCGGGCGCCGCCTACCTGCCGCTCGATCCGGCGTACCCGGCCGAGCGGCTGGCGTTCATGATCCGCGACGCCCGTCCGTGCTGCGTGGTGACGGACCGGGCGGGGGCGGAGAGGTACGCGGCCGCGGCCGAGCGCCGGCACGCCGCGGCGGCGTCCGCCGTCGTGCTCGACGCCCTGGAGACGGCGGAGGAGCTGGAGCGCCGCTCGGCCGCGCCGCTGACCGACGCGGACCGCACCGCGCCGCTGTCCCCCTCCCATCCCGCGTACGTGATCTACACCTCGGGCTCCAGCGGGACCCCGAAGGGCGTGGTCGTACCGCACCGCAACGTCGTGGCCCTGATCGCCTGGGCGCACGGGGAGTTCGGGACGGAGACGCTCTCCCACACCCTCGCGGCGACGTCCTTCAGCTTCGACGTCTCCGTCGCCGAGATCTTCCCCGCGCTCGCCTGCGGCGGCCGCGTCGAGGTCGTACGCGACCTGCTGTCGCTGCTGGACGGCGACCCGCCGCGCTGGTCCGGCGGACTGGTGTGCGCGATCCCGTCGGTGCTGGCGAAGCTCACCGAGTACGGCGACCTGGAACTGTCGGCCGCGACCCTGTCGATGGCGGGCGAGGCGCTGCCGGCGTCGCTCGCCGAGCGGGTGCGTACGACGATGCCCGGCACGAAGCTGATGAACGTCTACGGGCCGACCGAGGCCACGGTGTACGCGACCGCCTGGACGGACGCCGCCGCTGACGCCTCCGGCTCCGGCTCCGGCTCCGGCTCCGGAACCGGCACCGCGGAGGCGGGCCGCGCGGACGCGCCGCCCATCGGACGCCCGCTGGGGCACGTGCGCACCTACGTCCTCGACGGCGCGCTCCAGCCCGTCGAGCCCGGACGGCCCGGCGAGCTCTACCTCGCCGGCTCGGGGATCGCCCGCGGCTACCTGAGGCGCCCGGGTCTCAGCGCGGAGCGCTTCGTGGCCGACCCGTTCGGCGCGCCGGGCGAGCGCATGTACCGCACCGGCGACCTCGTGCGCTGGACGCGGGACGGTCAGCTCGACTTCCTCGGCCGCATCGACGGGCAGGTCAAGTTCCGGGGATTCCGTATCGAGTTGGGCGAGGTCGAGTCCGTGCTCGCCCGGCACGAAGGGGTCGCCGGGGCCGTCTGCGCGGTGCGCGAGGACGCCCGGGGCGAGGCGCGACTCGCCGCCTACGCGGTCCCCGCGCAGTCCGGTGGGGCGGCGAGCGCGGAGCCCGAGGCGCTGCGGGAGTGGCTGGCCGAGCGGCTGCCGGCGTATCTCGTCCCGGCCTCCGTGACGCTGCTGGAGGAGCTGCCGCGTACGCCGAGCGGCAAGCTGGACCGCCAAGCCCTCCCGGAACCCGGCCCGTCCGCCCGTACGGCGCCGGCGCCTGACCAGGCCCCGCCGCCCGCCGCGCCGTCCGGGACGGAGGCCCGGGAAGAGACGGGAACCCAGGAGACGGAGCCTCGCGGGGCCCTGCCCGAGGAGGCGCCCGCTCCGGCGGAGCCCGCCGCACCCGGGCCCGTCCCGCCCGCCGAGCCCGGGACCGCGCCTGCCGCCGCGCCCGGATCCGCTCCCGCGGCCGGCGAATCCGTGCCGCCGGAGCAGCCTCCCGGTGCGGCACCGGACCCGGCCGGGGAGGTCCCGTCCGAGGGAGCCCCCTCCGGAGAGGCCCCGTCCGGGGACGAGGGTGAGGGCGGGAAGCCGGAGAGGTCCCGCGAGGAGATCGTCGCCGGGGTGTTCGCCTCGGTGCTCCGGCTGCCCGAAGTCGCCCCTGAGGACAGCTTCTTCGACCTGGGCGGCGACAGCATCGTCTCGATCCAGCTCGTGAGCCAGCTCCGCAAGGCAGGGCTCGTCCTCACGCCGCAAGACGTCTTCGAGCACAAGACCGTCCGGGCGCTGGCCTCCGTGGCGCGGGAGACGGCCCGCACCGCCAAGGGGGACACCGAGTCCGGGGTGGGAGAGGTGCCCCTCACCCCGATCGTGCACTGGCTGCGCGAACTCGACGGCCCTGTCGACGGGTTCCACCAGGCCGTGCTGCTGCAGGTGCCCGGCGGGCTCCGTCAGGACCTGCTCACGAAGGCCGTGCAGACCCTCTTCGACCACCACGACGCGCTGCGGCTGCGCCTCCAGACTTCCGAGCGGGACTGGAAACTGACGGTGCGTCCGCCGCGCTCGGTGCCCGCGTCCTCGTCCATCAGGCGCATCGACGTCACCGGGCTGAACGGCGACTTCGCGGAGGTCATCGGCCGTGAAGCCGCCAGGGCGAAGTCCGAACTGGACGTGCAGGCGGGCAGGATGGTCCGCGTCCTGTGGTTCGACGCGGGTCAGGACGAGCCCGGCAGGCTGATGTTCATGGGGCACCACCTGTCCGTGGACGGCGTCTCGTGGCGCATCATCGTGCCCGACCTGGCCGCCGCCTACGAGGCGCTGGAGGCCGGACGGACCCCGCAACTCCAGCCGGTCGAGACGCCGTTGAGGCACTGGAGCAGGGCGCTGTCCGCGCAGGCGCGGGAGGAGAAGCGGCTGGCCGAACTGCCCCTGTGGTCGGAGATGCTCGACACTCCCGGACCGCAGCTCGCGAGCCGCCCGCTCGACCCGGCCCGCGACACCACCGGACGGGCGCGGTCGCATCTGCTCACCTACGGCGCGGAGCGCGCCCGCCACCTCTTCACCACCATCCCGGCGGCGTTCCACTGCGAGATCAACGACGTCCTGCTCACCGCGCTGGCCCTCGCCGTACGCCGCTGCGTGGGGACCGGGGACGGCGAGGGCGACGTGCTGATCGACGTGGAGGGGCACGGCCGCGAACCGGTCGTCCCCGGCGCCGACCTCTCCCGCACCGTCGGCTGGTTCACCAGCATGTACCCCGTACGCCTCGCACCGGGCGAGGAAGTCCCCCAAGGCGGCGGCGCGGGACCGGAGTTGGGCCGTGCGCTGCGCCGCGTGAAGGAGCAGCTGCGGACGATCCCCGACAAGGGCATCGGCTTCGGGCTGCTCCGCTACCTCAACCCGGAGACGTCGCTGTCCCTGGCGTCCGCGCCGCCGCGGCACATCGGCTTCAACTACTTCGGCCGGTTCCTGCTGCCCGCGGCCGCAGGGGAACGCGACTGGGCCCCGGCGCCGGAGACGGCGATGACCGCCGGAGCCGACGCGGACATGCCGCTCACCCACCCGCTGTCCATCAACGCCCTCACGCAGGACGCAGAGGACGGCACCGAGCTGGCGGTCTCCTTCGTGTGGCCGGAGGGCGTCGTGGACGAGCAGACCGTCAAGGACGTGGCGGACGCCTGGTTCGAGATCCTCGACTCCCTCGCCGAGTACGCGACGCAGCCGGGAGCGGGCGGCCGCACACCGTCCGACTTCCCGCTCGTCTCGCTCGACCAGGGCGAGATCGAGACGCTGGAGGAGGCACACCCGCACCTGGAGGAGATCCTCCCTCTCTCGCCGCTCCAGCAGGGCATGCTCTACCACGTGCTGCTCGGCGCGCTCGCCGACGACGACGGGGAGGCGGGCGACGAGGCCCGCCACAACCTCTACACGGTGCAGCTCGCGCTCAACCTGGAGGGCTCGCTCGACCCCGAGCGGATGAGGCGGGCGGGGCAGGCGCTCCTCGACCGGCACGGCAACCTGCGTGCGGCGTTCGTCCACGACGGCATGCGCCAGCCCGTCCAGGTCGTGTGCGGCGACGCCCGGCTGCCCTGGCGCGAGGAGAACCTGAGGTGGCTGACCGAGGAGCAGCGCGAGCGGGAGATGGTCCGGCTCATGCGCAGCGAGCGGGGCAGGCCGTTCGCCCCGTCCCGGCCGCCGATGGTGCGGATGATGCTCATGACGACGGGGGAGAACCGCTACCGGCTCGTCATGACGACCCATCACATCCTGCTGGACGGCTGGTCGTTGCCCATCCTCGTACGCGAACTGTTCGCCCTGTACCGCGAAGGCGGCGGCGAGGGTGGGATCACCGGGAAGGCGGTCTCCGGGCTGCCCGCCGTCACCCCCTTCCGCGACTACCTCTCGTGGCTGGAGGGAGTGGACACCGAAGCCGCGGAGGCCGCATGGCGGGAGGCGCTGGCAGGTCTCGACTCGTCCACGCGCCTCGCGCCCGACGAGGGCGACCGCGAACCGAAGCCGCCGGAGCACGTCGCGGTGGAGCTCAGCGAGGAGACGACCACGGCCCTCGTGGAGATGGCGCGCCGGCACGGCGTCACGCTGAACACGGTCCTGCAGGCCTGCTGGGGCGTGCTGCTGGGCCTCTCCACCGGTCAGGACGACGTGGTCTTCGGGTCGGTCGTCTCGGGCCGTCCCGCCGACCTGCCGGGTGTGGAGTCGATGGTCGGGCTCTTCATCAACACCGTCCCGACGAGGGTGCGTCTCGACCCGGAGGAGTCGCTGGGTTCGCTGCTCGTGCGGCTCCAGCAGGCGCAGACGTCGCTCATGCCGTACCACCACATCGGACTCGGCGAGATACGCCGGATCACGGACATGGGCGACATGTTCGACACCGTGATGGCCTTCGAGAACTACCCGATCGACGGCGTCATGGACGAGCCCGCACCCGGACTCGCCCTGACGGGCGCCAGCGGCGACGACGCGCCCCACTACCCGCTCGGGCTGATCGTCTCGGCGCGCGGCGAACGCCTCTTCCTCAGGCTCGACTACCGTCCCCACCTGCTGGACCGGGAGTACGTGGAGAAGCTCTCCACCCGTTTCCAGGCGCTGCTGGCGACCACGGCCGAAGACCCGGCCAGGAGCGTCGGCGCGGTCGAGAGCGGCGAGGACAGCGGGAGGAGCTCCGCTGAGGCGGCCGGATCCGGCGCGGCCGGTCCGTCCGGCGGCGAGCAGGACGCCGGAGGCATCGGTGTGCTGCTCCCGCTGCGCGAGACGGGCAGCCGCCCGCCGCTGTTCTGCGTCCACCCCGCGGCCGGCATCAGCTGGTCCTACGCCGGGCTGACGACCCAACTCGGCCCGGAGCAGCCCGTGTACGGCCTCCAGGCGCGCGGCCTGGACGGCAGCGAGGTGCTGCCCGCGACGGTCAAGGAGATGGCGGCGGACTACCTGCGGCAGGTCCGCCAGGTCCAGCCCTCGGGCCCGTACCACCTGCTGGGGTGGTCCTTCGGCGGTCTCGTCGCGCACGAGATGGCCGTCCAGCTCCAGGCGGGCGGTGAGACGGTCGGCCTGCTGTCCGTGCTCGACGCCTTCCCCGCGGGGCCGGGGGACGGCGGCCTGGCGGAGCAGCAGACCAGCGGGCAGGAGGAGCGGGACGAGCCGGCGGAGCCGGCCGAGGCCCCGGCCGACGGCGGCGTCGGCGTCGTCCTCGGGCTGGTCCTGGAGTTCTTCGGCTACGACCCGTCCCTCTGGGAGGGCGAGACGCTCACCTATCCGCGCTTCCTGGAGATCGCCAGGGACCGCACGGGGCTGCTGGCCACTTTCGACGAGGCGAGGGTCGCGGCGATCTGCCGGATCTTCCTCAACAACGGCACGCTCTCCCGTGCCCACGAGCCGGGCCGGTTCGCCGGCGACGTGCTGGTGTTCGCCGCCCGGGAGACCGACCCCCAGCTCGCGGCCGAGCTGTGGCTGCCGTACCTGGACGGCGGCAAGCCGGAGGTGCGGTCCGTGGAGCACTCGCACGGGCAGATGGGACGTCCCGACGCGCTGGGCGGTATCGGACGCGTGCTGCTGCCGCGCCTCCAGGAGGACCCCACGAGGCCGGAGCCCGGCGCATGAGCACGAGCGGATGAGGCCTGCCGCCCGCTGCCGCCCCTGCGCCCGACAGCGCGGGGCACGGCGGCAGCGGGCGGGCGGCGGATGCGCAGAGGGCGGCAACTCCCGTACGGGCGGGCGGAGATGTGGAACGGAACGGAGCGAGCATGAGGGAGCCCTCCCGGGCGGGCGGCGCGGCTGAGGGGCGGGACGGGCCGTTCGCCCTGTCCACGGCCCAGTCCGGCATGTGGCTGGGCCAGGCACTCGCGCCGCGTTCGTCCCGTTACCACGTGGGCATCAGCGTCGAGGTGTCGGGACGGCTCGACCCGGAGACCTTCCGGGCCGCGTTCCGGCAGGTCGCCGCCGAAGCGGAGGCGCTGCGTGCGGAGTTCACCGTCGGCGGCGACGGCGAACCCCGCCAGCACGTCCGCCCGCTTCCCGGCGGCGCGCCGGACGTCCGCTTCGTCGACCTCACCCGTGAGCGGCATCCGCAGCGGGCGGCGACGGCCTGGACGCGCGCGGATCTGGCGCGTCCCTTCGACCTCGCGCACGGCCCCCTGCTGCGCGGCGGCCTGCTCCGGCTGGGCGAGGGGCGTACATGCTGGTACCTGGGGGCGCACCACCTCGTCCTGGACGGGTACAGCTCCTCGCTGTTCGCCCGGCGGCTGGGAGAGGTGTACGCCGCCCTCGAAGCGGAAGAGCCCCCGCCCGAGGGGCAGTTCGGGCCGCTGCGGGCGCTGCTCGACGACGAGGACGCCTACCGCGCCTCACCGCGGTTCGCCGCCGACCGCGACTTCTGGCTGCGCAGGACCGCCGACCGGCCCGGGGCCCCGGACCTTTCCTGGGGCGGTGGGACGGCCGACGTGCCCGCGACGGCCGGCGGCGCCGGGGCCCCCGGCATGGCGGTGCGCCGCAGCGCGGTGCTCCCCGCAGGGGTGCGCCGGGCCGTGCGGCAGGAGGCCGCCCGCCTCGAGGTGCGCTGGCCCGCGCTGGTCCTGACGGCCGCCGCGCTGCACGCGCACGCCCGCTCGGGCCCCGACGCGTCCGGTGAGGTGATGCTGGGCCTGCCCGTCACGGCCCGCGTGGGCCCGGCGCTGCGTTCCGTACCGGGCATGGCCTCCAACGTCGTGCCGCTGAGGGTGCCCGTCGCGCTGGAGCGGCCCGCGTCGGAGCTGGTGCGCGCCGTCGGCGCCGAGTTGGGCGCCGTACTCGGCCACCAGCGCTACCGGTACGAGGACCTGCGCCGCGATCTCGGTCTCACGGGCGGTGCGGACCGGCTGTACGGCCTCGCGGTGAACGTGCTCCCCTTCGACTACGGGCAGCTCTTCGCGGGGCGGCCGGCCGTGATGCGCAACGTCGCGATCGGGCCTGTCGAGGACCTCTCCCTGACCGTCTACCAGGACGCGGAGCGCGGCGGGCTGCGCGTCGACGTGGACGCCGACCCCGCGAAGTTCGCGGGATGGCAGGCAGCCGCGGAGGCGCGCCGGTTCGCGGTGCTGCTGCGCCGGCTCGCGGCGGAGCCGGACCGCCCGGCCGGGGAGCTGGACACGCTCACGGCAGGCGAGCGCAGGCTGCTGCTGCCCGGCTCAGGACCCCACCGGCCGGGCGCCGCCCCGGCACCCGCGCCTTCCGCGTCACCAGCGCCCGCCCCGGCCTCCGCCCCTGCTCCCGCACCCGCACCCGCGAAGACCCTCCCCGAACTGGCCGAGCGCTGGGCGCGTCGCAACCCCGGTGCCACAGCCGTCACTTCGGGAACAGACGGCGAGCAGGAGCACGGAAGCCTCACGTACGGCGAACTCGACGCCCGCGCCAACCGGCTCGCCAGGGCGCTGGTGGGGCGCGGCGCCGGTCCTGAGCGCACCGTGGCGCTGCTGCTGCCGCGCGATGCGGACCTGGTCACCGCGATCCTCGCCGTGAGCAAGACCGGGGCGGCCTACCTGCCGCTGGACCCGCGCTGGCCGGCCGAGCGCATCGCCATGATCCAGGACGACGCGAGCCCGCTGCTCACGGTGACACCCGGCGTGCTGCGCGCACTTCAGGACGAGGCGGCGCAGTCGTCGTCCTCCGCCGTCACGGACTCCGACCGTCTCGCGCCGCTGCGGCCGGAGCACGCCGCCTACACCATCTACACCTCCGGCTCCACCGGCCGCCCCAAGGGCGTGGTGGTGCAGCACAGCAGCATCGTGGCGCTGCTGACGGAGGCCGCCGCGCCCTTCGGGTTCGGCCCGGACGACGTGTGGACGATGTTCCACTCCTGCGCCTTCGACTTCTCCGTGTGGGAGATGTGGGGCGCACTCGCGCACGGCGGACGGCTCGTGGTCGTCGGCCACGAAGTGAGCCGCTCACCGAGGGAGTTCCTCGCCCTGCTGCGCCGCGAGGGCGTGACCGTGCTGAACCAGACGCCGTCCGCTTTCCGCGCCCTGGACGCGGCCGACGCCGAGGCCCGGGCCGAGACCGGAACGGAGGCCGGCCCCGCGTCCCACGGGGACGGCAGCGGCGCCGGCCGGGAGCGCCGGACCGCCCTGCGCTACGTCGTCTTCGGCGGGGAGGCGCTGCGCCCGCACCGGTTGCGGGCGTGGCGGGACCGGCACGGCCCGGACTCCCCGGTGCTGGTCAACATGTACGGCATCACCGAGACTACGGTGCACGCGAGCCGGGTCGACCTGGCCGGGAACCATCTCGCCGAGCACGGCAGCCCCATCGGCCAGGCGATACCGGGCAGCCGGTTCTACGTGCTCGACAGCCGGCTGCGTCCCGTACCGCCGGGCACGACAGGGGAGTTGTACGTCGCCGGCCCGGGCGTCGCGCGGGGCTATCTCGGCCGCGCGGCCCTGACCGCGTCCCGCTTCGTGGCGAACCCGTTCGGCCCGCCGGGCTCACGCCTCTACCGCTCGGGGGATCTGGCCAGGCTGCGCGCGGACGGGGGACTGGAGTACGCGGGCAGGGCCGACGACCAGCTCAAGGTCCGCGGTTTCCGTATCGAACCCGGCGAGATCGAGGCCGTCCTGGCGCAGGTCCCGGGGATCGCGCAGGCCGTGGTGACCGCCGTCGCGGACGGCGGCGGCCCGGGCCACGGCGGCGAGGGCGGCGAAGGCACGGGCGACGGCGGCGAGTGCGGCGAAGGTGCGGACGACGCCCGGCTGGTGGCGTACGTGGTCCCGGACGGCCCGCGGAAAGCCTCCCCGAACGGGCTCAGGGAAGACGCCGGGACGGACGCGGACGCCCCGCAGGGCGAAGTCGCCCCGTCCGGGGCGGAGTTGCGCGAGCACCTGCTCGCGAAGCTGCCCGAGCACCTGGTGCCCTCGGTCTTCGTGCCCCTGGAGCGGCTGCCGCTGACCGCGAACGGGAAGCTGGACCGCCGGGCCCTGCCGTCCCCCGCGTCCGCAGCCCGCGAGGCGTCACGGAGCACCGCCGGCGCGGACGACGACCAGCTCTTCCACGCCCCCGAGGAGCGGCGACTGGCCGCCCTCTACCGGGAGTTGCTCGGCGTGCCGCGTGCGGGCGGCGGCGGCTTCTTCGCCCTCGGCGGCGACAGCCTGCGTGCGGCCAGGCTGGTCAGCCGCGTGCGGGGCGAGCTGCACGCCCCCGTCGACGTGCGGGACGTCTTCGAGTACCCGACCGTCCAGGGGCTCGCGGCACGCGTCCGCGCCCTCCGTGACTCCGGCGGCACCCCTGCCCGCCGTCCCGTCCCCGCGCTCACGCCGCCGGCGGTGAGGCCGGAGAGCGTCCCGCTCTCCCACGCCCAGCGCCGACTGTGGTTCCAGCAGTCGCTCACCGGCCCCGACGCCACGTACAACGTGCCGCTCGTGCTGCGGATGACCGGCGACCTCGACCGCGAGGCGCTGCGCGCCGCCCTCGGCGACGTCACCGCACGGCACGAGCCGCTGCGTACGGTCGTGGCCGAACGCGGCGGCCACGCCGAGCAGTCGGTGCTCACCCCGGAGGCGGTGGACCCGTGGCTCCCCGACGTGCGGACGGGCCCGGACGGGCTGGAGGACGCCCTCGCCGCGGCTGCCCGCCACGCCTTCCGGCTGGAGACCGAACCGCCCCTGCGCGCCCAGCTGTTCACCTGCGGGCCACGCGAACACGCCCTGCTGCTCCTGCTGCACCACATCGCCTGCGACGCCGCTTCCCTCGGCCCGCTGCTGCACGACCTGGCCGCCGCGTACACCGCGCGCTGCCGGGGCGCCGGGCCGGACTGGGAGCCGCTGCCCGTCCAGTACGCCGACTACGCCCTCTGGCAGCGCGGACTGCTGGACGGAGCGGACGGGCAGGCACCCGGGACGAGCGAGGGCCTCCGCCACTGGACCCGCGCCCTCGAAGACCTCCCGCGGCGCATCCCGCTCCCCGCCGACCGGGCGCCGAGCCAGGAGGACCCGGAGGAGTCGAGCAGCGCCGGAGACAGCGTCGGATTCCGAGTGCCCGCCCAAGTCCACGCCCGCCTGGCCGAGTTGGCGGCCTCCGAGCAGGCGAGCCCGTTCATGGCGGTGCACGCCGCGCTGGCAGCGCTGCTGACGCGTCTGGGAGCGGGCACGGACGTGCCCGTGGGAAGCGCCGTCGAAGGCCGGGCGGACGAACGCCTCGACGGCCTCGTGGGGTTCTTCGTGAACACCGTGGTGCTGCGCACGGACACCTCGGGATCGCCCACGTACCGCGAACTGCTGGGGAGGGTGCGGGAGGCGGACCTGGCGGCCTTCGAGCACCAGGACGTGCCGTTCGACCTCGTCGTCGAAGCCCTCAACCCCGACCGGAGCGCCCCGGGCCAGCCGCTGTTCCAGGTGATGCTGACCCTCACGCAGGCGCCGCCCCGGCAGCTGGACCTGCCCGGACTGTCGACGACGGTCAGCGCCGTGCACACCAGCGCCGCCAAGTTCGACCTGTGCCTGAGCGTCTACGAGCACCGCGGGCCGGACGGCGGCTGCCTCGGCCTGGACGGCCGGCTCGAATACCGCAGCGCCCTCTTCGAACGCGCGACGGCCGAGGCTTTCGGCGAACGCTTCGAACGGCTGCTGGCAGCCGCCTCGGCCCACCCGGACGAGCCTCTGCACGCGCTGGACATCCTCGGACGGCCGGAACGGCGCCGCCTGCTCGCCGGCTGGGGCACCGGGGCCGCGCTCCCGCCGTCCGCCGCCCGCACCGTTCCGCGGCGCTTCGCCGAACAGGTACGCGCTACGCCCGCCGCCGTCGCCCTCCGCGCGCCCGGACTCGCCCTCAGCTACGCCGAGTTGGACGCCCGTTCTGCGGAGCTGGCCGGACGGCTCGCCGGCTGCGGCGTGGCCGCGGAGACGCCCGTCGCCGTGCTGCTGGAGCGGTCGGCCGATCTCGTGGTGACGCTGCTGGCGGTCCTCAGGGCGGGCGGCGCCTACGTACCGCTCGACCCGAGGGCCCCGCGCGCGCGGCAGGAACAGGTCGTCGCCGAGTCGCGCGCCCCGGTGATCGTCACCGGTAGCGGCGGCGAGGACGGGAGCGGCTGGCCGGGTTCGCCCCGCGTCGTCGGCGTCCGGCGCCCGACGGACGGCGCGGACGCCGGGAAGCACCCGACGGACGGCGCGGACGCCGCTCCGCGGGAGGCTCCCGCAGGTCCGGCGGATCCGGCCGCGCTCGCCTACGTCATGTACACCTCCGGGTCGACGGGCGTCCCCAAGGGAGTCGCCGTCACCCACGCCGACATCGTCGCCCTCGCCCTCGACGGCGCCGGACGCCGGCGGGCACCGCGGCGGACCCTGCTGCACTCCCCGCACTCCTTCGACGCCTCCACGTTCGAGATCTGGGGCCCGCTGCTGACCGGCGGCGAAGTGGTCGTCGCACCGCCGGGCGAGCTGGACGTGGAGACGCTGGAGCAGCTCGTCGCGGAAGAGGACGTCACCAGCCTCTGGCTGACGGCGGGCCTCTTCCAGCTCGTCGCCGAGGAGAGGCCCGCCGCGCTGCGCCCTCTCGAAGAGGTCTGGACGGGCGGCGACGTCGTCTCGCCCCGCGCCGTCCGCGCAGTGCACCGGCACTGTCCGGGCACCCGCGTCGTCAACGGCTACGGGCCCACCGAGACGACGACGTTCGCCACCAGGCACGCCGTCACGGACGGCGACGTGCGGGAGAGCGGCGGCCAGGCAGGGGAGGGCGGCGGCGTGCCTATCGGGCGTCCCCTGGACGGCATGCGCGCCTACGTGCTCGATGACGCGCTCCAGCCCGTACCGGCAGGCGTGACAGGCGAGTTGTACGTCGCCGGGCCGGGCGTGGCACGCGGCTACCTCCACCGTCCCGCCCTCACCGCCGAGCGCTTCGTGGCCGACCCGTTCGGCCCGGCCGGTGCGCGCATGTACCGCACCGGCGACCTCGTCCGCTGGCTTCCCGCCGGGGTGCTGGGGTTCGTTGGCCGCGCCGACGGCCAGGTCAAGCTCCGCGGCTTCCGCATCGAGACCGGGGAGGTCGCCGCCGCCCTCGCGGGCAGGGGCGGTGCCGGCCAGGTGGCCGTCGTCGCCCGGGAGGACCAGCCGGGCGAACGGCGCCTCGTCGCCTACCTGGTGCCCGCAGAACCGGAAGGGAGCGTGGACTGGGAGGCCGCCCGCGGGCACGCCGCCGCCGTGCTGCCCGACTACATGGTGCCCACGGCCCATGTCGTCCTGGAGCGGCTGCCGTTGACCCGCAACGGCAAGCTCGACCGTGCGGCGCTGCCGGCGCCGGTACGGGCCGAGCCCGCCACCGCGGCCGCGGAGCCGCAGACGGAGTGCGAGAAGGTGCTCTGCGGCATCGTCGCCGACCTTCTGCGCCTGCCCGCCGCCGGAGTCACCGACGCCTTCTTCGACCTCGGCGGCGACAGCATCACGGCCATCCAGCTCGTCAGCCGCGCCCGTGCGGCCGGGTACCACCTCAACGTGCGGGACGTCTTCCGCCACCCCACCGTGGCCGAACTCGCCACCGTGACGAAGCGGTCGGCGGAGAAGGACGGCGACACGGCCGGGAAGCCGGACGCGGACGAGGAGACCGGCCCGCTGCCGCTGACCCCCGTCATGCACTGGTGGCGCGAACACGGCGGCGAGACCGCGGCGTTCAGCCAGTCCATGACGCTGCGCGCCCCGCTCGGAGCGACCAGGGAGCGGCTGACCGAGGCCGTGCAGACGCTGCTCGACCACCACCCGGCCCTGCGCATGCGCTTCGGGACCGCCGCCCCGCCGCCCGGATCCGCCGCCCCGCCGACCGGATCCGGTGCGGCGGAGCCCGGGAACGGCCCGGAGGAGTGGACGCTGGAGACGCTCGCCCCCGGCGCGGTGCGCGCGGAGGACTGCGTCCGCCTGCACCGCGTGCCCGCCCCGGACGGCGGGACCGGCTCCGGGACCGGCGGGCGGCCCGACGTGCTCCCCGAGGCGCTGGGCGAAGCGATGCGGGAGGCCCGCCGCAGGCTCGATCCGCGCGCCGGCCGCATGCTGCAGGCCGTACTCGTCGACCGCGGCCCGGACCACCACGGCCGCGTGGTGCTCGTCGTCCATCACTTCGCGGTGGACGGGGTGTCCTGGCGCATCCTGCTGCCCGACCTCGCGGCCGCCTACGGAGCCGTCGCGGCGGGGGAGCGGCCCCAACTGCCGCCCGTCCGGACGTCGTTCCCCCAGTGGGCTCGGCTTCTGGCGGAACAGGGCAGGGAGGGGACCCGGAAGGACGAGAGCGCCCTGTGGGCCGGGACGCTCTCCGGCCCGGACCCCGCACTCGTCGCCCCGGAGAGGACCGGCGGCGGCGATCGGGCCGAAGTGCCCCCGGGCATCGGGCATCTGCGCACGGCCATGCCGCCGGAGCGCACCCGCGAACTGCTGACGGAGGTGGGAGCCGCCTTCCACTGCGGGGTCGAACCGGTCCTGCTCACCGGACTCACCCTCGCCGTGGAGGAGTGGCGCCGCCGCCGCGGACTGGCCCCGGGCGACGTACTCCTGGACCTCGAATCCCACGGCCGCCCCGACCTCCCCGACCGGCCGGAGGTCGAACTCACCCGCACTGTCGGCTGGTTGACCAGCGTCTACCCCGTACGCCTCGAACCGACCGGCTGCGAGTGGAACGACGTGTGGACGGCGGCACCCGCCCTCGGCCGGGCGCTCAAACGCGTGAAGGAGCGCCTGCGCGCGGTCCCCGACCGAGGCGTCGGATACGGCGTCCTGCGCTACCTGGACCCCCGTACGGGCCCCGAACTCTCCAGCGCGGGCACCCCCCGGATGGGTTTCAACTACCTCGGCCGGATGAACGCCGCCGAGGAAGCCGACTGGGGTGTCACCGCGGACACCGCCGCCCTCGCGGGCGACGAAGACGCGGAGGCCGCCCTCCCCGGCGGCCACCTGATCGACGTCAACTCGCTCACCGTGGACGGCCCCCACGGTCCCGAGCTGAACGCCGAATGGTCCTGGGCGGCGGGCCTGTTCCGCCCCTCCGAGGTGCGTGAACTGGCCGACCTGTGGTTCAGCGCGCTCTACGCGCTGGTGGCGCACGCCTCGTCCTCCGGTGCCGGCGGCCGCAGCCCGTCGGACCTGCCGCTGGCCGGACTCCGCCAGGAGGACGTCGAACGCCTGGAGGAGAAGCACCCGGGCCTGACCGACGTACTGCCCCTCACGTCCCTCCAGGAGGGCCTGCTCTTCCACTCGCTGTTCGCACCGGACAGCCCGGACGTGTACCAGGCGCAGGTCGTCATGCGCCTGGGGGAGAAGCCGGACACCGGCGCGCTGCGGGCAGCCGCGCGGGCCCTGCTGGAGCGCCACCCGAACCTCGCCGCCGCGTTCGAGCACGAGGACCTGGAACGCCCCGTACAGGTCCTGCCCGGAGCGGTCGAACCGCCCTGGCGGCGGATCGACCTCACGGGCGTCGCCGCCGAACGCCGCGAGCGGGTCTTCCGCCGCCTCCTCCACGCCGACCTGCGGGGCCGTTTCACGCTCGACCGGCCGCCCCTGCTGCGCTACAGCCTGTTCGACTGCGGCCCCGGCGACCACAGGCTCGTCCTCACCAACCACCACCTGCTGCTCGACGGCTGGTCCATGCCCCTGCTGGTGCGGGAGTTCTTCGCCCTGTACGACGCGCGGGGCGACACGGCGAAGCTGCCCGCCGTCACGCCGTACCGCGAACACCTCGCCGCGCTCGCGGAGTTGGACGCCGAAACCTCCCGCACGGCATGGCGGGAGACCCTCGGCGGCATCAGCGGACCGACGAGGCTGACGGACGGCGAGATCAGCGTCGGCGCGGTGCAGCCGCAGCCGATGCAGATCGTCCTCCCCGGCGAGCTGGCCGACGGTCTGCGTCGCACGGCGTCCCGTGACGGGCTGACGCTCAACAACGTGCTGCTGGCGGCCTGGTCGCTGCTCCTGGCGCGCTCCTGCGGAACGGACGACGTCGTCTTCGGCACGACCGTCTCCGGCCGCAGGCCCGAAGTCCCGGGCATGGAGACGATGATCGGGCTGTTCATCAACACCGTTCCCGTACGCGTGGCGATCGACGGCTCCGAGACCGTCCGGGAGATGCTGGCACGCTTCCAGGAGGAGCAGGCCCGCATGCTCCCCCACCACCACGTCGGCCTGGGCGAGATCCAACGCGTCGCGGGACGGCGGGAGTTGTTCGACACCCACGTCGTCTTCGAGAACTACCCGCTGGACCGGGCGGGGCTCGAACAGCCCGTGCCCGGCCTGCGCATCGAGGGCATCGAAGGCCGCGACGCCGCCCACTACCCCCTGACGCTCGTGGCGTTCGCGGGAGAGGCGGGCGTCGCGCTGCGCTTCGACTACCGCCCCGACGTGCTCGACCGCCGCAGCGCGGAGCGCATCGCCTCGGACCTTCAGCAGATCCTGGGGGAGCTGACGGGCTCACCGGACGCGCGGGTGGCGGACGTTCTGCGCATGGACGCGGAATCCGCCGCGGAAGACGGGGGAGGCGGCACCGCGGAAGCCGTCGGCACGGCCGGTCAGGCCTGAGCGGCCCCGCCCGCCCCCTGCCCGTCCCGCTTCACACCCTCGACGAACGCCGCCCAGGAGGAGGACGGGAAGACGAGCAGGGGGCCGCCGGGGTCCTTGCTGTCCCGTACGGGCACGAAGCCCCCTACGTTCAGGGCCAGTTCGACGCAGTCACCGCCCGAAGGGTTGCTGCGGCTGCCTTTACGCCAGACGGCATCGGTCAGGTCGGGGGTCCCGGCGGACATGGATAGCGGTCCTCCAGCACTTCGCGGATGAATTGCGCTGACTCGTCCGGGGGGAGGGCGTTCGCCTGCAGAAGGTCGTAGGCGATGGCGTACTGCTGGACCTCGCCCGGTTCCTCCACCAGGGTCCCGGAGTTGATTCCCTCCAAGTAGACCACCTGGCCGCTCCCGCGGAGGGTGAGCAGCGTCACCGATCCGCCCATCCCGGGGTGCGCTCCGCAGTCGTACGGGAGCACCTGAAGTGTCAGTCGCGGCAGCGCAGCCACGTCGAGCAGATCGATCAGTTGCTCTCTCATCACCCGCGCCCCGCCCACGACGCGGTGAAGTACGGCCTCATCAAGGACGACCCACAGCCATGGGGGATTCGCCTTGGCCAGGACGGACCGGCGTGCCATGCGGGCGGCCAGTCGCTCCTCCAGTTCGCGTGCCGAGCCGTTTCCGTAGACCTGGCCCGCGCTGAGAACGGCGCGAGCGTACGACTCCGTCTGCAACAGGCCCGGAAGGCTGTGGGCCATGTACTTGTGCATGGCCGTGGCCCTGGCCTCGTACGCGACGAACTTGCGCGCCCAGTCGGGGATGGGCGTCCGCCTGACGTGCTTCCACAGGTCGGTCAAGTCCCCGTCCGCGCCGAGCAGTTCGTCCAGCTTTCCCGCCACGTCCTCGGGCGGTGTCTCGTTGCCCAGCTCGAACTGGGCGATGCGGCTGTGGGCGACGGGGACCCTGTCGCCCAGCTCCCGCTGCGTCCATCCCGCGCGGGTGCGCAGCTTCCGGAGCTTCGCCCCGTACAGCGCGGCAAGGGATGCCGAAGGGTCGAGTTCCTTGGGTGCGGGCACGGGGACCCCCGTTTTCGTTCCGGTGCTGCGTAAACCGTTACCCCTGGTGATCGTAGCGTCACGCGTCCATGCTCGTTGCCCGGGAAGAAGGATTCAGCAAGGGGAGCGTGAGCACATGGAACCACCCGGACACGGCACCGCCTCTGACGTGGTCGAAGAGGCGGAGGCGGCGCGCGACGAACTGCACGCCGCACTCTCCGAAGCGGGCATCCTGCTGCCCTCACTGGGGCTCGATCCGGTGACGTTCGGCTGTGACTATCTGCCACCGCTCGTCGATCTCGGCCGCTGCAGCCCGCGGGTCGCCCGCGAGCTCGCCGCGGCGTTGCGGGGTGCCGGTCGTGGGAGATGAGCGAGGGGGCCCGTTCGGCGGCGAAGAGGGGACCGGCGAGGAGGAGACCGGGGAGGAGGACGAGTCCGACCGGCCCGGGGCCGTCGCCGCCGGTCCGGCGCGAACCGGGGAGGGGGCCGGCCCGGGCCCGGCCCCGGAGCGGACAGGCCCGGGACGGGACGGGCCTGGGGAGTGCGAGGAGGAAGCGCGTCGCAGAGCGCTCCTGGCGAAGGTGCGGGAGGCGAACGCGCAGAGCCTCAAGTGGCCCCGGTGACCTGCGGCGTGACCGTCCTCGGTCCGCTCCTGGTTTGCGGGAGGGGCCGGTTGTGAAGAAATCGGATATTGCCGGGTAACCGGACTGCCTGTTCGTGCGTCTTGTCCGTACGGGCTTCACGCCGCCGTCGAGGCCCCGGGCGTCACGGTGGCGTCTCCCCCCACACAACTTCATAGGAGCCCCAAATGCTGAGGAGCAGCCTCATCTTCGGCACGGCGATGGCAGTGACCTGCGCACTCGCCGTCACGCCAGTACGCGCCGACACGCTCGTCACGCAAGGCCGCGGATTCAAACTCACCACGCAGTTCGGGGTGTCCGCGCTCAGCCCGGACCGTCCGTACACCGTCACCTTCGCCTCCGCCGACCTGAAGAAGCGCTACACCCCTCATCTGACGAAGGCCGTCGCCCAACTGAGGGCAGCGGGGCTGAACATGGCCGTCGGCGGCGTCGAGGACGCCGCCGGTTCCGCCTGCCCGCCCAGGGGGCACGTCCACTACACGGAGGAGCACCGCCCCATGGGGCGGGGCGGCTACAGCCGCGGAGCCCCGTGCCCCCACCCCGCGGACGGCGTCGCGGCGGGTGGAGTCGTGTCGATGGACAGCGAGTACTTCGACGGCAGCTGGTACATCTCGCCCTACAAGCTGCGCAACACGTTCGTGCACGAGATGCTGCACGTACTCGGCCTCGACCATCCCAATCTCGACCTGAACCGCAACGGCGTCGTCGAGACGTACGAGTGCGTCGCCACGCCCTCCGGTGTCAAGCCGGTGATGTGCTCCCCCAACGGCGGCCGCAGGGCGTCGGAGGCGGGGACCCTCACCGCTTACGACCTCGACGGTGTCGAGGCGCTGCTCGCCAACGGGCGGGCGCTGGGCGTCCGCTAGGGCGTGTCTCAAAGTCCCGTCTGGGCCGCGGTGTCTGGCACGCACGCTGGCTGCGTTGTCGGTCGTCGGCGCAGCCCGCTGCGCTCTCTCCCCCTCGGCCTCGCGGCCTGGGAGGTGCCCCCACCCTCCGCCTTGCGATCGCACGCACCAGACACCGCGTCCCCCGGCCTACGGCCGGACGACGCTACTTTGAGACACGCCCTAGGAGTATCGCCCTGTGAGGTCGGGGATGCGGTGCGGGTGGTTCGCCGCCGTGCTGATGACCGAGCTACGCATACGCCCGCGCAGCGGATGCTGATCGCGGAAGGCTCTTCGCGCGGCTGCGCCGCTGTACGGGCGGTGGAGACGACGGCCGGATTGCTCGGATCACGGGATGCCGGTGCGCGCCGTCGTCGCGAACTGAAAGGATCGCGGGCGTCAACTGGCGTATACGGGTGGGGAATTCAAAATCTCATGTCGATCGGAATGCTGTTCGTCGCGCTCGTCCTCCTGGCCGGCCTCACGTGGATGGTCGGATCCGCCGCGCTCCGGATCGGCGGCTGGTTGATGATGGCGTCCAGCGTGCTCGGCATAGCCGGAGCCCTCGGCTACGGGGCGGGGTTCGGCGTGTTCGGCGTGTTCGTCTGGGCGGTCGGGTTCCTCTTCGGGATGGCGGTCTGGCTGGGCGGCCACTGGCTGTTCGCGTTCAAGAACCACTACTTCAAGTCCGGACTGGCCCAGAGGGCGCTGCTTCGACTTGGCGACGAGCGGCTGGACCCCACCCGCAACTGGGCGATCCCCGTCCACGACCCGCACCAGGACAGCCCGTACAGGGAGGGCCCGTACCGGGATCGGTGATCGCCTCGAGCGACACAACGCCCTCGCCACCCGCTACGGCGAACCCGCCCGCCAGCACCAGGCCCATGGCCACCCTCGCCTGCCTCGAACTCCGGCTCACCACCTGACTTTGGGGACACGCCCCAGGCCCGTTCCTCGGATCCCCGAGGGCCCGCGGGCTGCTCCGTGGGGGTTCTCCGAGGGCTCCGTCACGGCGAGGCGCGCCCGGTCCGCGGTGTGACGCGAGTCCACAATGAACTCGTCTCCCTGTTCGGGCCCGGGGTGACGGGGCGTCACCGGGCCGCGGCTGTAAGGGTGGTGGGCGAGTGGCGCAGCACAGGCGTTCACGTCAGGACCTGGTCCAGCAGCGTCTTCGTGACGGATTCGTCGGCCGCGCCGGTGAAGTCGCCGTCTTCCGCGACAACCTGGCCCGCGACCCGGAGGACCCGGACTTCCAGTTCCTCTTCCACGTGCACGGCCTCGGCGGGGTGGGCAAGACGACGCTGCTGCGGCACTGGGAGCATCTGGCCCGCGAGAGCGGGGCGGTGACCGCGCGGGTGGGCGACGAGGTGCACAGCGCCGTCGAGGCGATGGAGGCGATCGCCGGGCAGCTGGAGAAGCAGGGCCGCCCGCTGAAGAAGTTCACGAAGCAGGCCGGGGCCTACCGGAGGCGGCGCCACGAACTGGAGACCTCGCAGGACGGGTTCCCCTCCCCGCCCGGGCAGCGGGAAGGCGGCGACCCCGGCGGCCCGCCGGCAGCCTCCCTCTCCAGCGCGGTCGTGACCCAGATCGGGCTCGCGGGGCTCGGCCTCATCCCCGGAGTGGGCGGCGTCGCCGGCGCGCTCGACCCGCACCAGGCCGCTCTCGGGACGGAGAAGCTCCGCTCGGCGCTCGCCGGACGGTTCCGCAGCCACGAGGACCTGCGTCTCGTCCTCACACCGGTGGACGTGCTCACGCCCGTCTTCCTCGCCGAGTTGAGCGAGGCGGCCCAGCGCAGCAGCCGAGTCGTGCTGTTCTTCGACACCTTCGAGCGCACCGGACCCCTGCTGGAGAGGTGGCTGCGCGACATCACCCTGGACTCCCGCCACGGCACGCTCCCCGTCAACGTGCAGACGGTGCTGTGCGGTCAGGGGCGGCTGGACCGGGAATGCTGGGGCGAAGTCCTGGACCTCGTCCAGCAGGTGCCGCTGGAGGTCTTCACCGAGGACGAGGCCCGCCGGCTCCTCGCCGCCCACGACGTCACCGACGAGCAGGTCGTCGACGTCATCCTCGACCTGTCGGGACGGCTGCCCGCCTGGGTGGCGGCCCTGGGGCAGGCGCGGCCGCAGGGCCCCGGCGCGGTGGGCGACCCGGCCGACAGCGCAGTCGAGCGCTTCCTCAAGTGGGAGACGGATCCCGGCCGCCGCCGGACCGCGCTGGCCTGCGCGCTGCCCCGCCAGCTCAACGAGGACCTGTACCGGCTCCTCGCCCCGGAGTCCCTGGCGGGGGAGTACGCCTGGATGCGCGGTCTGACGTTCGTCAGCGGCGACAACGGCCACTGCCGGTACCACGACGTGGTGCGTACCGCGATGCTCCGTCTTCAGCGGGCCCAGTCCCCCATGCGCTGGGAGGCGCAGCACACCCTTCTCGCGCGGGCGCACCGCGAGAAGCGGCAGGCGCTGGAACCGGCGCTGGAGGCCGCGGGGCTGTGGAAGGACCCCGCCTGGCGCCAGGCACGCCTGGAGGAGATCTACCACGGGCTGTGCGCCGACCCGTCGGGGGCGCTTCCGTACGCGCTGGAGGCCGCCATCGAGGCGGGCACCGCCGGCAGCGTCGTACTGCACCGGTGCGCCAGGACCATCGCCCAGGCCGGGCACGACACGGGGGACGAGGGCGTCGCCGCGTGGGGCCGCCGTCTCAGCGCCACCGAGGACGACGCCGTCGCGCTGGCCCGCATCCTCACCGCCCTGACCACGGCGTCCGAACTCAGCGACGAGTACGACGAGTACGACGAGTACAGGGCCCTCACCCGGTCCGGCACCGGCACGGGTACCGGTCCTGGCCGCGCGGGCACGGGCGCGGGGTAGCGGCCGCAGGCGGACGTCCCAGGGCCGGGCCGGTCACACGCTGGCTCCTCACGGTGACGGAGTGCATGGTTGGGTCGGGGTGATGTACAACTCACCTGTCACGTACGCGAATTGACGCGCAGTCAGTGTTCGCTGCGGCGGGACGGGCGACCGGCCGGGGAGCCCGTCGCCGGTCATGCGCACAGGATCACGGGGGAGGCGGGGAGAGTGCCGGAGTTTCCAGGCTGGGACGGCCGCAAGGAGTTCGTGGCGGCCTTCCGGGCCGCTGTACGCACGCGCCATCGGCTGAGGAAGCGGGTGCCGAAGCTCCCGCCCGTCGTGCTGCGGACGGGGCCCGAGCTGTCCGAGCAGGCGCTGTCGGCGCTGGAGGAGGGCCTGCAGCGCTCCTCGACGCTGGGGCGGCTCGTGCCGTGCGTCCCGTACGTCCGCCTCGACGGGGAGGGCCGTACCAGGACGGAGCTGATCGAGCAGATCGTCGGGACGCTGCGCCGGGACAGCCCGCCGGAGACGGGCAAGTGGCGGTTCCCCACCTACGACATGGTGCACAGCATCACTGAGGAGCCCCGCCCCGATCCGGTCTCGGCCCACCCGGCCCCCGCCTCCGGGACCGTCGGCCTCGGACCGTTCACCCTGAGCATCCCCTGGCCCGCTGTGCGCGAGGCCCTGGAATCGACCCGCAAGCGGCTGTGGTCGAAGCGCTGGCAGCTCCGGTTCGCCTTCGGCCGCCGCTACGGAGCCCTCTGGCCGGACGGCTACCGGGGACCGCGCACCCTCGACGCGGCGCTCAAGCGCTTCGACGAGGTGCGCCGCGAAGGCACGGACGCCTGGGACGAGCTGCTGCTCACGGCCCTGATGACCGACCTGTACGGGCAGGCCCGGCAGGGCCTGCTGCTGCAGCCGGGGCGGCGGCGCCGCCGCGCACGCGTAACCCTGCTGCTGAACGGCAGCGGGGCGGGCGCGGAGACCGTCAGCGGCTTCGTCTCGCTGTACGACGAGAGGCTCCGGGTGAGCCCCAACCCGGCGATGGTCGTCGTAGCCGCCCTGCCGCCGGAGGCGGCCGGCGAATCCGGGCGGGCGGGTCTCGCCGACGCCGCCAGGCGGCTCGCGGACACCCGGAGGGAAGCCCGGCCGTCCCTCCACGTCGCCCTGCCGGAGCCGGCCGGGGTCAGCGAGGCGGTGCCGCCGGTGTGGAAGGCGTGGCTGCGCGTCCGTCCCGGCAAGGAACTCCTGACGGAGGCCGTGGCCCTCGCCGTGGCGGCCTGGCTGGCCGGCATGTTCGCGTTCCTCGGGTACGAAGGTCCCTTCCTGGAGGAGAACACCGAGTGCCTGGAGGCGTCCACGTACGTCGACCAGGGCCGCCGCGGCCACGACTCTCCCAAGGCCGGCTACCAGCAAGCCATCGACGAGATCGACGAGTTGAGCAAGCAGGCCGAGAAGGAGGGCGACCCCGACCGGACCGTCACCCTCGCGCTCATCCACTCGACGGTGGCGGAGAACATGAACGAACTCCGCTCCGGCGGGGCCATCCCCGAACTCCGCGGCGTCGCCATGGCCATGCGTTCGCTCAACGAGTCCGCGCCGAAGGGCGACGACAGGGTCTGGGTGAAGGTCAGGCGCTACAACGCCGGAGTGCAGTACGAGAAGGCGGAGCAGAAGGCGAAGGAGATCATCGCCGATGCCGGGAAGGACTCCAGGTTCCTGGGCGTCACCGGCTTCACGGAGAGCCGCAAGAGGACCCTCGCCGCCCTCGAACTCCTCAACGACGCGCGGATCCCCGTCGTCAGCTCGACCGCCACCGCCAAGCGCATGGAGGTCGGGCGGTACTACCACGGCGTCGCACCCAACAACGTGCGTGAGGCGAACGTGGTGGCCTCGTTCCTGAAGCGGGCCAACACCGTGCGCACCGGCGCCGATTCGTGCGAACAGCCCCAGCACGTCGCCGTCGTCACCGACCCCGCGGACGTCTACAGCAACGAACTCGGCCTGAAGTTCGCCCAGCACCCGGAGGCTCCACCCACCGGAGCCCGCATCGGCTACACCCCGGGAGACTCCAGCGCCCACGGCGCCTCCGGCCAGACCGACCTCGAGATGAAGTACAGCATGGGCGACGTGGCCGCCGCGGTGTGCACGCGGGTCGAGAAGGAACCCAGGACACTCGTCTACTGGACGTCCAGGGTGCGGGAGTTCGAGGCGTTCCTGGAGGACTACCAGAACACCGCCTGCGCCAACGAGGAACTGACCATCGTCGGCGGGAACGAACTCACCAACGCCGCTCTGAGCGGCGGCTACGCGGACGAGTCATGGCTGCGGCTCTACCACACGGCGCACACCCTGCCCGTCGGCCACAGCAAGCGCAGCGCCAGGGCCAGGGCCTTCAACCGCGCCTACACCGACCAGTTCGGACGGGAGGACCTCTGGGCGAACGACGGGCACGCGTCACTCGCCAACGACGCGGTCAAGGTCTTCGCCCAGGCCGCCGAGAAGGCACTCGAGGTGGACCTGAGTCTGGACATCAGCAACGTGCACCAGTACATCATCAACGGCAGCTTCAGCATGGAGGGCGCCAGCGGACACATCCGGTTCGCCAACGGCGCCCTGCGGCCGCTCAACAAGATGCTGGTCCTCCTCCACCACAAGAAGGGCCGCTCCGGAGCGGCCCTCGTGTGCGGGAAGACCGGGAACAACATCGACGCGGGCAAGGAGTGGAAGCAGGGCGAAGAGACCTACACCTGCCCCGAAGACTGACCTCTCTGATGGAAGAACACATGGTTCATGAGCACGTGCGCGACATCTACACCCGGGCCGCGCGTACCGCGTTCCTCGACCGGGAGGCCGTCCGCGGCGCCGGGGACGCGGAGTTGGAACGGCTCGTCGGCGGCCAGCGACTCGACTCCCTGCCCGCGGCGGCCGATTCGGTGCTGCGGCTCGTCGGCGGAGCGAAGGGCCCCTGGTTCCTCGGCGAACGCCTCGTACTCGCCGACGCCGACCCCGGCGGACTCAAGGAGGCGGCGCTCGGCTGCGGCACGCAGGAGACCGGCGCGCAGCTCCACGACACCGCCGGGATGCTGGTGCTGACCTGCCACGACGGCACGCGGTACGAGGTCGTGGACGGCTGCGACCTCTCCATGGCGGACCCGCCGGTGTGGATCCTGGACGGCACCGGGAACGTGCAGAAGTCGTGCGGGAGCCTCACCGAGTGGTTCTCCTACGCCGCCGACCGCGTCGTGAACCTCTCCAAGGACGTGGCGAGACGTGCACGCCAGGGACGTCCGACTCCGCCCTGGGCCCGCTACTTCACCATCTCGACGAGTACGCGCCCGGGCCGGGCGGGCGACCGGCCGGAAAGCGACACCGAGTCCCGCTCGTAGCGCCGGCTGCTGCGAACGCTGGGGCCCGTTGTCAGTGGCGGGTGGCAGAGTCGGAGCCGTCCACATCAACCCATGCTGGCTGCTGAGGCGACGTGGACGGCCCCGCCCCCAGGGCGGGGCCGGCTTCATCCACGCCGGGCCCGCGACCGGCACCGGCCGAGATCAGCGCCGTGCCGGGAGCGGAGTGAGGGCCTTCAGCCCGAGTCTGCCGAAGGGCCGGGTTCCTGTGCCTGGCGCTGGGCCTCGCGGCTCGGGGTGAGGCTGTCTCCCGCCTCGCTGTCCCGCCGTCGGGCCCTCTCCTCAGTGACGTCGGTTTCGGCTTCCTCGACCTGCTGCTCGAGTTCCTCTCCGGCCGAGGGCGCGTTCTTCTTCGACTTGCCCATGTCCAAGACCTCTCCTGAGAAGGTTCACGCTCCGCATTCGACGCCGCTCGAATGCTCCGCCTGCTGTTCCGTACGGGACGAGTCCCCTGCTGCGGCTCACGCACACCACGCGGCGGCCCGTACTGATCAAGCAGCTCACCGCCGGGGAGCCCCGGCGTTTCCCCCGCACGGTCGGCCCGCCCGGCTGCCGTTCGTGGACCGGCTCGCGGTCACGAACCGCTGTCCGCGGACGGCGGGATCCTCTCGACGCGGACGGGGGTCACCTTGTAGAGCGGCTGCTTCGACACGGGGTCCCACTCGGTGTGGGTGAGAGCGTTGGCCGCCCGCATCCGGGTGTCCCCTTCCGGCTGGTCGAAATCGCCGTAGTGGAACGGAACGAAAACCGTGCCGGGGCGGGCCCCGCCGACCGCCGCGACGGCCTCGACGCTTCCGTGCGGGGAGCGTACGCGGACCATGTCGCCGTCACGGACGCCCAGCTGTCCGGCGTCCTCCACCGACATCTGCACGTACGGGCCGGGTGCGGCCGCGTTCAGCTCCGGGACTCTGGCCGTCTTGGTGCGCGTATGCCAGTGGTGGACCCTTCTCCCGGTGGCGAGGCGCAGCGGATATCCGGCGGAGGTCTGCTCCCGCGGCTCCAGGTAGGGAGCGGGCTTGATCACGGCGCGCCCGTCCGGATCGTGATCGCGGTACTCCCCGGGCTGGTTCTGCGCACCGGTCACCACGTCGTGCCCGAAGTCCTCGCATTCGTGGGCCGCCGTGGCGAAACGATGGTCCGTGTAGAGACGTTCGGTGCCGTCCGGAGCGCTCTCGGTGCAGGGCCACTGGATGCCGTCGGAGGAGCGCAGCCTGCCGTACGTCGCGGCGCTCTGGTCGCACAGAGTGCCGCGGGTCAGTTCGCGGAACGAATCCCAGGCGTCCTGCGGACGGCTCCAGCTCAGCAGGGGAGCGCCGCTGTTGTTCTTCAGCTCCATGCGGGTCGCGTAGTCCAGCAGGATCTCGAAGTCGGAACGCGCCTCGCCGGGCGGTTCCACGGCCTTCTCGGAGAGGTGGAGAGTGCGGTCGGCGTTGGTGTAGCAGCCTGTCTTCTCGCCCCACAGCGCCGCGGGGAGTACGACGTCGGCGAGCGCCGTGGTCTCTGTGGGAAAGGCGTCGGACACGACGAGGAACAGGTCGTCCCGGCCCAGCACGGAGCGCACACGGTGCAGTTCCGGCAGGGACACGGCCGGGTTGGTGCCGGTCACCCAGAGGAATTTGACGCTGCCTTCCGCGCAGAGGCGCAGGATCTCCATGACGTGGGTCGGGGGCCCCTCGTGCGGGATCCGCTCCACGTCGACGTTCCACGCCTCGGCGAGCTGGGCGACGTGCGTCTCGTTCTGCCAGTTGCGGAAGGCGGGCAGGGTGCCGTCGGCGCCCGTCTCACGCGTGTTCTGCGCTGTGGGCTGGCCGTTCATCTGGAAGACCGAGCAGCCGGGCCTTCCGATCATGCCGCGCAGGAGATGGAGGTTGTTGACCTGGACGGCGGCGGCTGTCGCCTGGTGGGACTGGTAGACACCCTGAAGCACTGTGGAGACCAGGCGTTCGGCCGTCCCCAGGATGCGGGCGGCCTCGCGGATGTCCGACGCCGGCACGCCGCAGATCCGGGCCGCGCGTTCGGGCGTGTACTCCGGGACGAGCGCCGCCAGCTCCTCGTAGCCGACGGTATGGGTGTCGATCCAGCGCCTGTCGATCCAGCCGTGCACGACGATCTCGTGGAGCAGGGCGTTGAGGAGGGCCACGTTCGTGCCGGGGCGGACCGGCAGGTGGACGTCCGCTTCGAGAGCGGGCGCCGTCGACCTGGGATCGGCCACGACGAGACGGGGCCTGTCCGGGCCGCGGAGCCGGTCGCGCATCCGGGTCCACAGCACCGTCTGCGTCTCGGCCACGTTGTGCCCCACGAGGAAGAGGCTGTCGCACAGGTCGATGTCCGTGTACGAGCCCGGGTTGCCGTCGCTTCCGAAACTCTCGATGAGGGCCCATTCCGCAGTGGCGGTGCACAGGCGGGTGTTGCCGTCGAGGTGGCTGGTACCGATGCCCCCTCTGGCGATGACGGCCTGCGCGTAGTACTCCTCGGCGAAGAGCTGGCCACTGGTGTAGAAGGCCATCGCCGACGGCCCCTGTTCCGCCATGACCTTCCTCGACCGGCCGGCCACCGCGCTCATGGCGGTGTCCCAGTCGCAGGGCCTCAACTCCCCTCCGGCATCGCGGATCATGGGCCGGGTCAGCCGGTCGGGGGAGTTGTTGGCCTGCCAGCCGTACAGGCCCTTCGGACCGAGACGTCCGCGGTTGACCCTGTCGGACGTCCGCCCGCGGACGCCGACCATGCGCCCGTCGTGCACGGCGATGTCCATTCCGTAGCCGTTCGAGCACAGCACGCAGGCTGAGCGCACCCACCGGTCGACGAGTTCCTCGTCCACAGTCAGGTGACTGTCGGCACGCGCCGGCCAGCGCTCGCCCGGCGCGAACGGCAGCGCCTCGCCCCACACTTCACATGTCCGGTCCGTCATCGGTCTCCCTCGCGTCCATCGACGTGGCGCCGGCCCGCAGAGCGGCACGGACTTGTGCCGGTCCCCCCGCGGCGGCGAGGGCAAACCGGCGGGGAGAGCGGCCGGGAGGTGAGGCGCCGGGCCGCCGGCGACCGGCCCGGAGGGCACGCCGTCCGAGGAGGGGTTCCGAGGGGTGGCGCAGAAGTGCACCTGGGCGAGCGGGGCCCCCGCCGGTAGTTTCGGTCGACCGGGCAGTCCGCGGACAGGGCCTGCCCCCCAGGGGTCTCGCGGCGTCAGGTTCCGGGGCGTTCCGGGGCGGCAGACCGAGAGTGGGAGACAGGAACAGGAGGGCCGGATGGCCACGGTCGTTCTCATCGGCACGATGGACACCAAGGGTGAGGAGTACGCATGGGTCTCCGACCGCGTGCGCGGGCACGGCGCGGACACGGTGACCGTCGACGTCGGCTCGTTCTCGGAAGTGCCCGCGTCCGGAGTGGACGTGGAAGCGGACGAGGTGGCGCGTGCCGGGGGCGGCGACCTCGCGGCTCTGCGCGAAGCCGGTGACCGCGGCGCGGCCATGGAGGTGATGGCCTCCGGGGCGGCCGCGGTCGTCCTGAGGCTGTACGCGGAGGGCCGCCTGGACGGGGTGCTCGGCCTCGGCGGCTCCGGCGGCTCGTCGGTGGTCTCCCGCGCCATGCGGGCACTCCCGGTCGGCGTCCCGAAGCTCCTGGTCTCGACGATGGCCTCGGGCGACGTCTCCCCGTACGTCGGCGAGGTGGACGTGACGATGATGCACGCGGTCGTCGACGTGGCCGGAGTCAACTCGGTCTCCGGGCAGATCTTCGGCAACGCCGCCGCGGCGATCTCCGCCATGGCCGCGGAGCACGAGGCCCGCGGCTCCACACCGAGGAGCGAGGGCGAGCGGCGGCCGGCCGTCGGCCTGTCGATGTTCGGCCTGACCACGCCCGCTGTCGACGAGGCGCGGGAGGAGCTGGTGCGCCTCGGCTACGAGCCGCTGGTCTTCCACGCCACCGGCGCCGGCGGGCGCGCGATGGAGAAGCTCGTGCGCGACGGGCGGCTCGCCGGGGTGCTCGACCTGACGACGACGGAACTCGCCGACGACCTGGTCGGCGGCGTGCTGAGCGCGGGCCCCCGCAGGCTGGAGGCGGCGGCGGAGACGGGCGTCCCGCAGGTCGTCTCGCTCGGCGCGCTCGACATGGTCAACTTCGGTCCGCGCGAGACGGTGCCCGCCGAGTTCGGGGACCGCAGGTTCCTGGTCCACAACCCGACGGTGACCCTGATGCGGACCACGCCGGAGGAGAGCGCCGAACTGGGCCGGCGCATCGGCGCGAAGCTCGCCGGCGCGCACGGTCCGGTCTCCGTCCTCCTGCCGCTGCGCGGGCTGAGCGGCATCGACGAGGACGGTGGTCCGTTCCGGGACGCCGTCGCCGACGAGGCTCTCTTCTCCGCGCTGCGTGCGGCACTCGCGGGGTCGAGGGCCGAGGTCGTCGAAGTGGACGCGCACATCAACTCGCCGGGATTCGGGCGCGACGCCGCCCGGCGCCTCGACGGACTGATCACCGGAGCCGTGTGAGGGGAAAGCTCCACACGTGTACGAGGATGCGGAACACGCGGACCGCATGGAACCGGCTGCAAGAGGGGAGAGCGACGTTGGACCGCGAGACGGCACTGCGGCGGCTGAAGGCGACCGTGGCGGAAGGGCGCCCGATCATCGGCGCCGGCGCCGGCACGGGCCTGTCCGCCAAGTCGGCGGAGGCAGGCGGGATCGACCTGCTCATCATCTACAACTCCGGGCGCTACCGCATGGCCGGACGCGGCTCGCTCGCGGGCCTGCTCGCGTACGGCGACGCGAACGCCATCGTCATGGAGATGGCGGACGAAGTGCTCCCGGTGGTCAAGGACACTCCCGTCCTCGCCGGCGTCAACGGGACCGACCCGTTCCGCGTGATGGGCCGCTACCTCGACCAGATCAAGGCGGCGGGCTTCGCCGGGGTGCAGAACTTCCCCACGGTGGGACTGATCGACGGCGTCTTCCGGCAGAACCTCGAAGAGACCGGGATGAGTTTCGGCATGGAGGTCGACATGATCGCCGCCGCTCACGAACGCGGGCTCCTGACCGCCCCGTACGTCTTCGACGAGGCGGAGGCGACCGCCATGGCGCGTGCCGGTGCCGACGTCCTGGTCCCCCACATGGGCCTGACGACGAAGGGCACCGTCGGCGCGAGCACCGCGCTCACGCTCGACGAATGCGTCGGGCGGATCCAGGCGATGCGGGACGCCGCGATCGCCGTCGACCCCGACATCCTGGTCCTCTGCCACGGCGGCCCCCTCGCGGAGCCGGAGGACGCGCAGTACGTCCTCTCACGCACCACGGGGGTCGTGGGCTTCTTCGGGGCCAGCTCGATCGAGCGACTGCCCACCGAGGAAGGCATCCGCCGGCAGACCGAGTCCTTCAAGTCGATGACGTACCGGCGCTGAGCGCGCGCGCCCGCCCGCGGAAGCCGCCGCGCCGGGAACAGCAGGTCGGGTCGGCACGGTTGCATCGACGAGGGGCCGCGCCGCTCGGCAGGGACAGACGGATGCCACACGGTCGTCCGCCCGCCGGGACCCGGGCCCCAGGATCGCGGTACGTCCCTGCCCACTCGGGCAGGGACGAATTCGGCAGGAGGACTGTGACATGGCTGACCGGCCCTTGACGCTCATGGCAGTGCACGCCCACCCCGACGACGAGGCCACCGGAACCGGGGGCGTCCTCGCGCGGTACGCGGCGGAGGGCATCCGCACGGTCCTCGTGACGTGCACCGACGGCGGTTGCGGTGACGGACCGGGAGGAGCCAAGCCGGGCGATCCCCAGCACGATCCGGCGGCCGTGGCCTTGATGCGGCGTCAGGAACTCGAGGCGAGCTGCGAGGTCCTGAAGATCAGCGACCTGGAGACGCTGGACTACGCCGACTCGGGGATGGCGGGGTGGCCGAGCAACGACGCCCCCGGGTCCTTCTGGAAGACCCCCGTCGAGGAGGGCGCCGCACGGCTGGCGGAACTCATGGAGCACTACCGTCCCGACGTGGTCGTCACCTACGACGAGAACGGCTTCTACGGCCACCCCGACCACATCCAGGCCCACCGCATCACGATGGCGGCGCTGGAGACGACCTCGCTGACACCGAAGACGTACTGGACGACGATGCCCCACTCGATGATGCGGCGGTTCGGGGAGGTCATGCGCGACTCCGGCGGGGACGTGCCGGAGCCGGACCCCGCCGAGGCCGCCGCGATGGCCGAGATCGGCCTCCCCGACGACGAGATCACCACGTGGGTGGACACCACCGCGTTCAGCGGCCAGAAGTTCGACGCGCTGGCCGCGCACGCCAGCCAGGGCGAGAACATCTTCTTCCTCAGGATGGGCAAGGAGACGTTCGGCGAGCTGATGGGCATGGAGACCTTCGTACGCGTCAAGGACGCCACCGGCGCGGCCGTGCCCGAGAACGATCTCTTCGCCGGACTCCGCTGAGGCGCCCGCCCCTGAATCCGGTTCCGGATCCGGTTCCGGATCCAGCTCGTAGATCCAGTTGTGGAAACTCACGGGCAGACGTCAGTGCCGAGCCATACACTGCCACAGGTCACGGGGGACAGGGGTTTGTGCTCTATGCGCTCATCGGTTTCGGCCCCGCCTGCAGAGGCGGCGGTGTGCAAGGACTTCGACTTCCGGGTTCTGGGGCCACTCGAGGTGGGCCACGGGAAGCGCCTGGTGCAGTTACCCGCCGGGCGCTTACGGGTGCTCCTGTCGTGCCTGGTGATGTCGCCCAACGAGGTCGTCTCCAGCGACACGCTGATCGACCGATTATGGGCGGACACCCCTGTGGAACGGGCGCGGGGCGCGCTGCACACCTGCGTGAGACGGCTGCGCCGCCTCCTCTGCCCCGAGTTGGTGCAGACGAGACCCGGCGGGTATGCCCTCGCGGTATCGATCGACAGAGTGGACCTGCTGCGGTTCCGGGATCTCGTCCGGCGCTCGGAGGCCGCCGGGGACGGCTCCGGGGAGAAGCTGGTCCTGCTGCGCGAAGCGCTGGCGCTCCGTCGGGGCGACCCGTTCGCCGACGTCGCCTCTCCGTGGCTGGACCGCGAGGTGGTGCCCCGGCTGAACGAGGAATGGCTGAGCGCCCAGATGTGCCGCATCGACCTCGAGATGGCGGCGGGACGGCACCATGAGCTGATTCCCGAGCTGCGCGAGCTGACGGCCGCCCACCCGCTGCACGAGGCGAGCTGGCAGCGTCTGATCCTGGCCCTGCACCGGTGCGGCCGCCGCGCCGAGGCCCTGGAGGCGTACCAGCAGGTCCTCGCGATCCTCCGGGACGAGCTGGCGCTCGATCCCAGCGACGAGCTGCGGGAACTGCTCCGGTCGATACTCGACGGCGGTGCGGCTCCCTCCCCTTCCGGCGGCGCGGGTGAGCAGGAGCCGGTCGCCGCCACGATCGTCCATCCCGCCGTCGATCCACTTGTGCAGTCGCCTCCGATACGCCCGCAGCAGCTTCCGCCGGGCATCCCCTGTTTCACCGGCCGCACCAAAGAGCTGGTCACCCTGGACGGCCTGCTGCCCGTCGAAGGCGGACAGTCCGCACGGAAGTCGGCGATCGCCGTGGTCGACGGGGCGGCGGGAGCAGGAAAGACCACCCTGGCGGTGCACTGGGCGCACCGTGTGCGCGACCGGTTTCCCGACGGGCAGCTCTACGCCGACCTCCGCGGCTACGGTGTGGGCGCTCCCGCGGAGCCCACCGCGGTCCTGGAGATGTTCCTGCAAGCGCTGGGCGTCCCCGCGCAGCAGATCCCGCCCGAACTGGACGGCCGCTCCGCGCTGTTGCGCAGCACCCTGGCCGACAGGCGGGTGCTCGTGCTGCTGGACAACGCGCGCGACTCCGCGCAGGTGCGTCCGCTGCTGCCCGGCTCGCACTGCCTGGCCCTGGTCACGAGCCGTCGACAGTTGCACGGCTTGTCCGTGCGGCAAGGCGCCTACCGCATCAGCCTCGACTGCCTGTCCGTCGAGGAGTCGGTCACCCTGCTCGCCGGTGTCCTGGGCGAGGAGCGGATCGCCGCCGAGCCGGACACCGCCGTGCAACTCGCCGGTCTGTGCGCTCACATGCCCCTGGCCCTGGCCCTGGCGGCCGAACGCATCCAGCTCCTGTCCGGCCCGGGCGACCGGACCGGCCCGGGGGCCGGGCATTCCGTCCCGATGCACGACCTCGTCGCTGAACTCGCCGTGGAGCGGAACCGGTTGGACGTGCTCAGTGTCGGCGACGACGAGACGGCAGCGGTTCGCGGTGTCTTCTCCTGGTCCTACGACGCACTCGACACGGCCGCCGCCGGCGCGTTCCGCGTCCTCGGCCTGCATCCCGGGCCCGACATCGGCACCGAGGCGGCGGCCGTGCTCATCGGCGCCGGCACGGACCGGACGCGGAGGCTGCTGGAGGGGCTGGCGGAACGGGGCCTGCTGGAGCGGACCAGCCGGTACCGGTACCGGTTCCACGACCTGATGCGGCTGTACGCGGCGGAACTCGCGGAGGCGGAGGAGAGCGAGCGGACCCGGCTGGCAGCGCTGCACCGGGTCCTGTCCTGGTACATGCACACCGCCTACGCGGCCGTGCGGATACTCAACCCCGGCCACCAGCACCGTCCGCCCGACCCGCCCGAGGAGGGCTGCGAACCGGTCGCCTTCTCCTCGTACGAGGAGGCGCTGCGGTGGTGCGAGACGGAGCGCGCCAACCTGATGGCCGCTGTCCGGCTCGCCTTCGAGGTCGGCGAGTACACCATCGCCTGGCGGCTCCCGACCGTCCTGTGGGGCTTCTTCAACCTGCGCAAGCACTGGGGTGACTGGATCGGAAGCCACAGAGTGGGCCTCGTCTCCGCCCGGGCGCAGGGCGGCCGGTACGGCGAAGCCTCGGTGCTGACCGGCATCGCCCCCGCCCGGTAGGACCAGCGGCGCCTCACCTGAGCCCCGGAGGGTTCCAGGAGGCGCCCGTCTGTCCTCGGGCGTGCGCCCGAAGCTGCGCGAGGCCGCTCGCCCCTTCGTGGAGGCCGGGGACCGCTGCGGGCAGGGGACCGCTGAGGGCAGGAGCCTGCCCTGGCCGGTCTCGGCCGCGTCTGCCGGGACCTTGACGGGTCCGAGCGCGCCCGCGAACACCGGCTGAGGGCCCTCGGCGCCCTCCCGGGGTCGGATACCGCTGGAGGAGGGCGTCGCGTTGCGGGCCCCCTGCCCGGCGTACGCCGCGCTCGCCCGGAGATCGTCGCCCGGTGCCGACACGTCCTCGCCCGCCGCCAACGGACATGCGCCCGGCACGCCGTGGCCCGCGTCCTCGACCGGCCGGACCTCCGCCCTGCGCGGGACGGGCCGGCCGGAGCAGGCGCGGCAGGTGCGTGAGCGGTCCGCAGCCGCCGTCGAGGAGCCGGGGTCCGGAAGCTGCCGGAGCAGGCGTTCCGCCCGGTCGGGCAGCGACCGGCGGGGGCCGGTGACGCAGTCGTCCCGCTGTCACGTGCCTGTCACCGGCTGCGAGGTTTCTGACAGCGGCCCTGTGCTCAACTGAGGCGTTCGCGAAGGGGAAACGAGCCGCATACCTCCCAGGTACGGCAGAGAACCTTCGTCCGCGGGCGCCCGGTCGCACATCCCCCGGGCCGAGGGACACCGGAACGGGGGCACATCCAGCCAGGCACACGGGGTTCTCCGACGCCCGGGGCCGCAACTCCGCGAAGCCGTACGGAAGACGAGCGGTGGGAGCGGCGGCCGCAGGCGGGGGCGGACGGCAGCCGGGACGACCGGCCCCCCTTTGGATCCCGGCCCGCCGAACGGGCGGCGCCGGGTGCGGAACCCCGCGGACGGGGGCCGCGGTGACAGCGACGGGTCAGGGACGTGACGCCTGCCGCGCTGCCCGGAGCCCCCACAACGTCGATCGGAAGGACGCATGGCAGACCTCATCAGCCTCGAAGAGGCCGAGAAGCTGGACGTCGAGCACGTACACGACCTGTACCGCACGTACATCAACAAGAGCCAGGTCCGGCTGATGACCTCCTTCGGCTTCGGCCGGGAGCTCGTCGACCACGCCGAGGGCGCCTACGTCCACACACGTGACGGCCGCAGCATCCTGGACTTCACCGGCGGTGTCGGTGTCCTCAACCACGGGCACAACCACCCGCGCATCATCGCCGCCCGCCGGCGCTTCCAGGAGCAGCGGCGCATGGAGGTGCACAAGACCTACTTCTCGCCGTACCTGGCGGCGCTGGGGCACAACCTCGCGGCGGTCCTCCCCGGTGACCTGAGCCGTTCGTTCCTGCCCAACTCCGGGGCGGAGGCGGTCGAGGGCGCCGTCAAGCTCGCGTACAAGTACCACGACGGGAAGCGGCGGACGATCCTGCGCGCGGACTGCAGCTTCCACGGCAAGCTGCTCGGCTCCGGCGGGCTCACGGGCAGCGCGCAGAACAACTTCGCGTTCCCCACGATCCCCGGCATCCGCACCTTCGAGTACGGCGACATCGCGTCCGTCCGCAAGGTGATCGAGGAGTCCCGCGGCGAGCGCGGACGCAGCGACGTGTACGCGCTCCTGATCGAGCCGTTCAGCGCGTCCACGATCCGCTGGTGCTCCGAGGAATTCCTGCGTGAGCTGCGCGAGTTGTGCACCGCCGAGGACATCGTCCTGATCTTCGACGAGATCTACACCGGCTGGGGCAAGACCGGCAGCATGTTCTACTTCACCCGGTACGAGGGCCTGGTGCCGGATGTGGTGACGACCTCCAAGTCGTTCGGCGGCGGCAAGTCCTCCGTCTCCGCGTACGTGGCGCGCGAACCGGTCTTCCGCAAGGCCTACGACAACATGGCCGACGCCATGATGCAGAGCACGAGCACGACGTACTACGGCTTCGGCGAGGAGACCGCGACCGCCATCGAGGCCGTCGCCGTGGCGGTCGAGGACGACTACCCGGCACGCGCCCGCGCGCTGGAGGCCGTGCTCCGCCCGGGGCTGGAGCGGCTCCGCGAGAAGTACCCGCAGCTGATCTCCGAAGTACGCGGCGCAGGCGCGCTGTTCGGGGTCTTCCTCTCCGGCGGCCCCAAGGTGCTGGATCTCATCGGCAAGCTGCCGGCGGGCGATCTGGCCAAGGACCCGCTGATCCGTACGAAGATCGTCACCGCCGCGGTGATCCACACCCTGTACCGCAAGCACGACGTGTACACCTACAACACCCTCAACGGCCGGAGCCCGCTGGTGGTGAGCCCGCCGCTGGTGGCGGAGCCGCAGGACGCCGAGCGGTTCCTGGAGGCCCTGGACGCGACGCTCGGCGAGGGCATGAACCGCCTCCTCGCCCGCTTCGTACGCGAGCGGGTGAGCTCGTGGTGAAGGACGCGGACACTCCCGACGACCGCCTGCCGCCGGAGAGTTCGGGCCTCACCGACCGCCCCGGCCTCCCCGTACACGTCGCCGTGACCGGCGCGGCCGGTGTGCTCGGCGGCCGTCTCGTGGACCGGCTGCTGGAGTCGGGCGCCCAGCTCCGCGCGTTCGACCTGCGGGAGGTGGCCCCGAGGCCCGGACTGAAGGCGTTCACCGGCGACATCCGTGATCCGCGGGCGCTCGCCGAGGCGTTCGAGGGCGCGGACGCCGTCGTGCACTGCGCCTCCGCGCTGCCCAGCTACCCCGAGGCCGACATCCGGTCGATCGTCGTCGACGGCACCACCACGGTGCTGGAGGCGGCCCGCGCCGCGGCGGTGCCGCGGGTGGTGCACGTCTCCTCCACCGCCGTGTACGGGCTGCCGAAGCTGGTGCCGACACCCGAGGAGCACCCGCGCGAGCCCGTCGACCCGTACAGCCGCGCGAAGGCGGCGGCGGAGGAGGTGGCCGAGCGCTTCCGGGCCGACGGGATGTGCCTGCCGGTGATCCGGCCCAAGACGTTCGTGGGGCCGGGCCGGATGGGCCTGTTCGACATGCTCTTCCAATGGGCCGAGGAGGGACGGCACTTCCCCGTGCTCGGCAAGGGCGACGTCCGCATCCAGATGCTCGGACTCGACGACCTCGTGGACGCGCTGCTGGAGGTGCTGCGCGCCCCGGACGACGTGGCCTGCGACACGTACAACATCGCCGCCGCCGAATTCGGCACGCTGCGCGACGACTTCCAGTGCGTGCTGGACGCGGCCGGGCACGGCCGCCGTGTGGTGCCGATGCCCGCCGGCCCGGCGGTCGCCGTGCTGCGCACGCTGGAGCGGACGAAGCTGTCCCCCGTGTACGGCCGGCTGGTCTCCAAGCTGCTCGCCGACTCGTACGTCAGCGTCGACAAGGTCCGCGACAGGCTCGGGTTCCGTCCGCGGATGTCCAACCAGGACGCCGTGCTCCGTACGTTCGACTGGTGGCGCACGCAGCGCGCGGCGGCCGCGGACGCCCCGGCGGGCAAGAGCGCCGGACGGACCAGTACGGACCCGTGGAAGCAGGGCGTCCTCGGACTCGCGAAGGTGTTCTTCTGATGGCTGCTTCGGACGCACCGGCCGGCGACCCGTCCGCACGCACGGCCGACGGGGCCGCGGAGCGGGACACCGCCCCGGAGCCCGCCCCGGAGCCCGCACGGGAGACGGCGCGGGAGCCGGAGCCGGCCGAGACGGGCTCGACGGAGGAACCGGAGCCGGTACAGAAGCCGGAACCGGCGTCGGCGGGGGGGCGGGCCGGTGAGTTACCGGAGCCGGCCGGCCGCCGCTGGTGCTGGGGGACGCGGCTGCTGGTGGCGGGCACGGCGCTCTGGACGGTCCTGTTCGTCCTGCACGTCACGCTCGTCGGCCGCTGGCAGCCGTGGCTCGTCGTCGAGATCGTCCCGCCGCTGACCGCGGTGGTGGTGCCTCTGCTGCTGCTCGCAGCCGTACCGTTCGCGAGGCCGGTGCGCCGCTGGCTCTCCGCGGTCCTGGTGCTCCTGCTGCTGGCAGGGGCGCATCTGGCCGGCTTCGGATGGACGGGCACCACCTCGGACAGCGCCCGGGGCACGGAGGTCAAGGTCTTCGCCTGGTCCGCGGACTACTGGCAGATGGCGGCCCACGACAAGGACGCCTTCTACGACTACCTGCGCCGCCAGGACGCCGACGTGTACCTCCTGCACGAATACCTCAACTGGAACTACACGAACCGCGACGAGCAGCAGGTATGCACCAGCCCGGTCCTCATCGACGACAAGGCCCGGCTGCGCGCGGAGTTCCCGGGCTACCGGCTGCTCGTGCAGGGCGAGTTGCTCACCCTGACCCGGCTGCCCGTCGTCGCGGCGCCGAACCAGCGCGTCCCGTCCGAGGGTGAGGACTGGTACTGGAAGGGTTCGAAGTCCCAGCGCACCGACATCCGCGCGGGCGGGCGCACGGTCTCCTTCTACAACGTGCACCTGCCGATCCGCTTCCGGCCCTGCGACATCCGCTACGGGTGGGACCGGTTCCGCCAGGCCTCCGAATTCCAGGAGGACTGGTGGACCAGGGAGCTGCGCAGGCTGCGCGCGGATCTGCGCGGCAACTCCCACCCGGCCGTGGTGGCCGGCGACTTCAACGCCGCCTGGATGGACCACTACCCGCTCGGATCCGGTACGCGGCCGCACGACCCGGGCGGCTCCCTGCTCCCCGCCCGCACCTGGCCCGCCTGCGAGGGCTCCTGCTCACTGCCGCAGTCGTGGCGCATGTTGCCCCAACTGTGGCGTTTCGACTGGCTGTTCACCAGCGGCGACCTCGCGGTCTCCGACTACCGGCTCCGCGGCGGCGAGGCCCTCTCGGACCATGCGGCTCAGAAGATCCGCCTGGTCGTCCCGCGCAAGGAGTCGTCCGCGCACGCCCGTTGACGTCCCGCACCGGCACCGCATCGCACCACTCCCGGCCACATCCACGACGAAGGAAGGGAACACCGTGCTGCAACCTGACAGGTTCGACGTGACGGTGATGCTCGACTACTACACGCCGTACGTCAGCGGGCTGACGGAGGCGGCACGGCTGACCGCGGAAGGACTCGCCGCGCGCGGCTGGAAGGTGGCGGTCGCCTGCTACCAGCACGAGCCCGAGCTCGCCCGGTACGAGGTCGTCAACGGCGTCCACGTATTCCGTGCGCCGGTGCTCGCGAAGATCAGCCGGGGCTTCATCAGCCCCCAACTCCCGTTGCTGGCAGGGCGACTCGCCGCGCGCTCCGACATCCTGCACATGCATCTGCCCAATCCCGAGGCCGGGTTCGTCGCCGCGCTCAGGCGCCGGGCCCGGCTGGTCGTGACGTACCACATCGACGTCTTCCTGCCCGACAACCCGGTGAACCGCTTCGGGATGTGGGCCGTCGACCAGACCTGCAAGTCGGCCGTACGCAAGGCGGACCTGGTCATCACCAACAGCGAGGACCAGGCGCACGGTTCGCGCATCTGGCCGACGATCCGGCGCCGCCGCCTCGCACCCATCTCCTCCCCGTGCGTGGACCGCAACGGCGGTACGCCCAGCATGCGGGACGGCGACGGGCTGCACGTCGGCTTCATGGGCCGCATCACCGTGGACAAGGGCATCGAATACCTCATCCGCGCCTTCCGCTCCCACGACGACCCCGACGCGCGGCTGCTGATCGCGGGCGACTACGCGACCGTCGCGGGCGGCAGCAACATCGAACAGCTGCGGGCCGAGGCCGGCGACGACTCGCGCATCCGCTTCACGGGGCTGCTGCGTGGCGAGGCCGTACGGGACTTCTACGCGTCGATCGACGTGTTCGCGCTGCCGTCGATCTCGGAGTCGTTCGGCATCGTCCAGGTCGAGGCCATGATGGCGGGCATCCCGCCCGTGAGCACCGAACTCCCCGGCTCCCGCTACCCGGTGGCGGCCACCGGATTCGGCCGCCTCGTGCCGCCGCGCGACCCGGACGCCCTGCGCGAGGCGATCGTCGAGCTGGCCCGGATGCCGGCCGAGGACCGGGAGGCCGGACGGGAGGCGGCGACGAAGCTCTTCGGCGGCGACGCCTTCCTCGACGCGCACGAAGAGGCGTTCCGGCAACTCCTGAGCGGCAGCCGGTCGTGAAGCGGCCCGGCGGCGGGGACACCGTGGGGGAACGGCGCGGCCCGGCCGCGGCCGCCGTGCCCGGTCAGCGGCAGGTCGTTCCGCCCATGCCGCTGGTCCCGGAATCCGTCCGCTCCGGGAGCGGTACGCACGCTCCGCCGGAGGACGGCCCGTCCCTCACCGCGGCACCCCTGACGCGAATACCCCCGGCGCTGGTGCTGCTGCGCCCCCGCCAGTGGGTGAAGAACGTCTTCGTGCTCATCGCGCCGCTCGCGGTGGACCCGGCGGCGGTCCTGCGGCACCTGACCTGGGCGCTGGCGACGGTCGTCACGTTCACGGCGGCGTCTGCGGCGGTCTACGTCCTCAACGACTGGCTCGACCGGGAGCAGGACCGGCTGCACCCCGTCAAGCGGCACCGTCCGCTGGCCTCCGGGAAGGTCGGACCGCTGGGCGCGCTGCTGCTGGGCGCGGGCTGCCTGGCGACGCTGGCGGCCGCCGGAGCGCTGCTGCCTCTGCCCGTGCAGGCCGCCGTCGGCGGGTACGCGGTGCTCAACCTGGCGTACTGCCTGGTGCTGAAGCACTATCCGCTGGTCGACGTCAGCATCGTCGCCACGGGGTTCGTGCTGCGGGCCGTCGCGGGCTGCCTCGTGGTGGCGGCGCCGTTCAACCCCGCCCTGATCATCTGCGTGTACTGCACCTGTCTGCTGATGTCGCTGGGCAAGCGGCGGCACGAACTGGAGACGGCGACCCTCCGGGGGCAGGCGGCGGCGCAGCGGCCCGCCCTCTCCGGCTACTCGGTCCCGCTGCTCGACCAGCTCATGGCCGTGCTGCTGGCGGCCACGCTGATCAGCTACGAACTGTTCGTCCTCTCCGCGCCGCATCCGCACAGCTCCGTACTGGCCGTCGTCACCGTGCCGTTCGCCGTCTTCGCCCTGTGCCGTTACGCGCAGCTGCTGGCGGTGGACCGCAGCGGCGGCGAACCCGGTCAGGACGTCCTCACGGACGTGCCGCTCCTGGTCAACGCCGTGCTCTGGCTGGCCTGCCTGACCGCCGGCCGGGTTCTGTGAGCACACCGGCCCGGTACGACCCCGCCCGTGAGGGCCGCGAAGAGAGGAAGGTCCACTTGAGTCGCCCAAGCCCGTCGAGTCGCCCAGGCCCGGGCCTCGGCACCGTCCCGCCACCGTCCCCGCTGCGGCGGGTGGTGGTGGTCTGTCACCAGTACCCGCCGTGGACCCTGGGCGGCCTGGCGGAGTACGCGCAGCGGTTCGTCCAGTTCGCCCAACGGGAGCGCGGCGACGTGCCGTTGACGCTGTACACCCTCAACTGCCCGGAGAACCTCGCCGGTCGGGAGCGGAACGGCTCCGTGACGATCCGGCGGCCCTGGCTGCCGCGCCGGCTCAAGCGGCGCATCGTGGCGCCGAAGAACCATCTGGCGCCCAGCGGCCGGGCCCTGTTCGCGCTCTCCCTGCTCGCCTTCAACCTGGCGACACTGCCCACGCTCGTGCGGGCCCGCCGGTCCGGGACGGTGGTGGCCGTGCACGACTGGCAGAGCGCCGTCGCCGGGATCCTCGCGGCCGGCGTGCTGCGGCTGCCCGTCGTCTACCACGTCCACAACACCGAGATGACGATGGCCGACCAGCCCGATGTGACCGACCCCTTCCGGCTGATCGAGACCGCTCAGCGGCTGCTCGCCAAAGTCGCGGCCCGGGTCGTCGTGCCCACCCCGGAGCTGGGGCGGCTGGCCGTCGCGCACGGCTGGCGGGCGGACCGCATCGACGTCGTCCCGCACGGCTGCGAGACGGGAGCCGCCGACGGGCACACCGACGACGCGGAGCTCGACCAGGAGCGGAAGCGCGCGCGCAATGAGCTCCGGGCGGAGCTCGGACTTCCCCCCGACGCTCCGTTGCTGGTCTTCGCCGGCCGGCTCAGCTCGGTCAAGGGCGTGCCCACGCTGCTGCACGCCCTGCCCGCGATCGCCCGCCGCCACCCCGGCGTCCGGCTGGTGATGCTCGGAGTGGGCCTTGCCGGCACGGACCAGGACGCCGCGGTGGACCGGCTGGTCACCGAGCTCGGCATCGGGGACCGGACGCACGTCTACCACCGCTACCTGCCCCAGGAGGAGGTGCGGCGCCACTATCTCGCCGCCGACGTCTGCGTCTTCCCCTCCCGTTACGAGCCGTTCGGGCTCGTCTCGGTCGAGGCGATGGCCCTGGCGGCCCCGGTGGTGCTCGGCTCCGGCTTCTCCGCGCTGATCTCCGGGGACGAGCACGGGGGCGGTCGAGCGGCGCTGCGGATGAGCGGCGACACCCCCGACGAACTGGCCGCCCTCGTCTGCCAGTTGCTGGACGACCCCGCCGCGGCCGCACGGCTGGCCGCCCGCGGCCGGGCCCACGCCCGTCAGAACTTCCGCTGGCCCGACACCATCACCCGCACTCTCGGCCTGTACGAGAGCCTGACGCGCCGGGAGCCCAGTCGTGGATGACACCAGCCGCCGCGGGTGGCGGCCACGCCGGCGGATGCTGGCCGGCTGGGCACTGGCCTGCGTCATCGTCGCCGGACTCGTACTGGCCCTCCGCGGACAGGACTGGTCGGCCACGCGCCCCATGGTGACTCTCCAGGCGCTGCCCTTTCTGCTGACCTCCTGCGTGGTCAACGTGGCAGCGCTGCTGTGCGCCATGATGTCCTGGCGCAGCGTCCTCGCCGATCTCGGGCATCCCCTGCCCCGCCGCACCGCCGCCGGGGTCTACTTCGTCGGGATGAGCGCCAAGTACGCGCCCGGGGCGCTCTGGGTGGTCCTCACCCACGCGCGGCTTGCCCGGAGCGTCGGTGTCGGAGGGCTGGTCACCGTCGCCGTCTGGCTCCTCAACATCCCGATCGTGCTGCTGACGGGGATGGTCGTCGGGAGCCTGGCCGCGCCCCCGATGCTCGGCGACTGGAGCTGGCTGCTGCTGCTCCCCGCCGCGGCGCTGGCCTTCGTGATGGTGCGGCCGGCGCTGGTGGGCCGGACCGCGCAGGCCGGCGCCCGCCTGCTGCGCCGCGAACTGACCACATCCGGCTCGGGACAGCAGATCCGCGCGGCCATCGGCTGGCAGCTCGCCTGCCGTCTGGTCTCCGGCCTCCATCTGTGGCTGCTCACGCTCGCCATGGGCGCGCCTGTGGGTGAGTCCCTGGTGGTGAGCATCGGAGCGTTCGCGCTGGCCACGGGCCTCAGCTCGGTCGTCGTGGTACTGCCCGACGGCGCCCTGATCCGGGAGATGGTCCTGATCGGGACGCTCTCCCTGGTGCTGCCCGTCACCGCGGCCACAGCCGTGGCCGTGGCCAGCCGGGCCGTCTGCCTGGTGACGGATCTCCTGGCCAGCGGCGTGTGTGCGCTGACCATGGTGTCCGAACGCCGGCGCCCCGCAGCCCTCACCGAAGGTGCCGCCGAGCTCCCCCGCTCGGGGTGACGCCGGACGGCAGGTGTCCTTGTTCCGCGGGCGTGCGGTGAGAACGGCGACCCCGCGGCTGGGGGCCGAACCGACGTGCCGCGGCACGCAGTTGGTCATCGGGACTCGGGCGCGTGGAGGAGGCCGCAGCCACCGCGCGTCTGCACGTACGGACTCCGGAACGCGGCTCCGTGGGTGCGGGACGTGCGGGCTCAGGAGAGGCTTGAGCGTTCGCCGCCCGAACGGTGGGAGACACGACGGCTGAACGTCCTCGCCCCCGGCTTACCAGCAGCAGGGGGCGAGGACGTTCAGCCGGAGCTCGTGGAGGTGGGATCAGGGCTTGAGGGCCTTGAGTTCCTTCTGGAGGGCCTCAAGTGCCGCCGCGGAGCTCTTCTTTCCGGTCAGCGCGGCGTGCACCTCCCGCTGGATGACCTTGCTGGCATCTCCGTAACGCACCACGCGCGGTCTCTGCTCGGCGCCGACGATGGACTTCTTCAGCACCGGCAGCCACGGAAAGTCCTCGGCCAGCTTCGGGTCGTCGTACACCTTCTCGAAGACGGGCGCCTGCGTCGCCTTGGCGAGCCGCAGCCGCGCCCCCTCCTCGCTGGTCATGTAGCGCATGAAGTCCAGCGCGGTGGCCTTGTTGCGGGCCGAGGAGGACAGGGCGAGATTGTGGCCGCCGAGGGAGGAGGCTCCCGTGCCCTTCTCGCCGGGTATCGGAGCGACGCCGAACTTGCCGGCGACCTTGTTGCCCTTGGCCTTCGTGTTCGACACGCCGTACTGGTAGGGCCAGTTGCGGTAGAAGAGCAACCGCCCCTTCTCGAAGTCCTGCCTGCCGTTCTCCTCCATGTAGGAGATGCCCTTCTTCGGCATCGTGCCGTCGCGGAAGCCCTCGACCAGGTTGTCCAGGCCGCGCTTCGCCTCGGGTGTGTCCAGGTGCGGATTCCCCCGGGCGTCGGTGACCTGGCCGCCCGCGGAGTTCACCGCCTCGGAGAAGTTGACGGTCAGCCCCTCGTACTTGTCGAACTGGCCGCCGTAGCAGGACATTTCCTTCTGCTCCGGCAGGATCTTGCCGCAGGTCCCGCGCAACTCGTCCCAGGTCCTGGGCGGCTCGATGTCCGCCTTCTTCAGCAGGTCCTTGCGGTAGTAGAGCATCGCGCCGTCCGAGGCGTACGGCATCCCGAACAGCTTGCCGCGGTACTCGACCGTGCCGTTGACGGCGCCGAGCGTCTTGTCGAACGGGAAGGAGTTCTCGGGTATCTCGTCGATCCAGCGGTTCGCGGCGAACTCGGCGGTCCACACGACATCGAGCGTGAGCACCGTGTAGGTGTCCGCCTTCAGCTTCGCGTTCCGGGCCATCTTCGCCCGCTGCTCGTCGCCGTCCTCGGGCAGTCCGACGAAGGTGACCTTCTCGTCGGGGTGCTTGTCGTTCCAGTGGTCGATCAGCTTCTCGACCGTTCCGGAGGTGTTCTTGCCCGAGACGAACGTGATGGGCCCGCGTTCCTTCGGGTCGGCTCCGCCCTCGTCGCTCTTCGCGCTCAGTCCGCAGCCGCCGACGAGCGTGAGTGCGGCAGTGACGGCAGTGCACGGCAGCAGCCGTCGTTCGATGGCACGCACATAATCTCCTCTTGCCTCGCCTTGCCGTGCCCTGGAGGTGTGCGGCTCGGCTCCCCTTCGCGGACGGGCCTCAGTTGAGCACGGTGCCGCTGTCAGAAACCTCGCAGCCGGTGACAGGCATGTGTCAGCCACCGCATCGACCGCACCTCGCCCGCCGGTGCGAGCGCGGACGGACTGTACGGAGCGCGAACCGGGGCGCGGCGCAGTGTCGGCTCAAACTGATCTTGACATGCCTGACATGTGCGGGAGATCCTCGCCGATCACGATTTCCAGGGGGGTCCGCTTCATGTCGTCGTTACGGGTCACACAGGCTGATGTCGCACGCCATGCGGGCGTATCCCGGACAGCCGCCTCGTTCGTGCTCTCCGGTCGAGAGGGCGTACGCATCCCGGTCGGAACGCGGCAGCGAATCATGGACGCCGCGCAGGAGTTGGGCTACCGCCCCAACCGCACCGCTCAAAGCCTGCGCACCCGCAAGACGCAGACCATCGCTCTGATCTTCGACGCCGTCGGCGCCGGCCACTACGCGGGCGAGATGATCCAAGGTGCGCTGGAGGCCGCGCTGGAGCGCGATCACCTGCTCTACATCGCCGAGACCGGCGGCGACCCCGCGCTGGAGGAGAAACTCCTCCAGGAAATGATCGACCGGCAGGTGGACGGAGTGATCCTCGCCGCGATGTCGACCCGCACGGCGCGTCTCTCCGAGCAGATGAGGCGCATTCCGGCCGTGCTGCTCAACTGCCTCGACGAATCCGGCGAGTCCGTCTGCGTCGTCCCGGACGAGGAGGCCGCGGGTCGGCATGCGGCGCAGCTGCTGCTGGACGCCGGTCACCGCGACGGCGTCCACGTCGTCGGAGGCCACCACGTCTCCGAGGGCACGCCCGAAGGCTCATTCGCCGGGAAGTTGCGCATGAGCGGGATCGAGACGGCGATGGAGGCGGCGGGGACCCGGCTCGCCGGAACCGTCGAATGCGACTGGTCGGCACCGGAGCACGGCTACCTGGCGACGCGTTCGCTGCTGGAGTCCGCTTCCGTGCCGGCGGCCGTCATCTGCTGCAACGACAGGCTCGCCGTCGGCGCGTACCAGGCCCTGCGGGAGAGCGAGTTGCGCGTCCCCGATGACATCTCGCTCGTCTCCTTCGGGGACTCCGGGCTGCCCTCCTGGCTGCGGCCGCCCGTGACCTCCGTCGTCCTGCCCCACCACGAGCTCGGCCGCACAGCGGTTTCCCTGCTGTTGGCGGACGAGCCGGCACCGAAGATCCACCGGATACCCATGACGCTCAGCCGGCGGGGCTCGATCACACCCTGCGCTCCGGACCCGCTCGAACCCATGCCTACCGCCACAGCGGCCTCGGCATATCCGCCTTCACATTGATCGGAGCCCTGCCCCTCGGACCAGGGCGAACCACCAGAGGTGTCACGGTCACCGCAGACGCTGGCGCAGCGGACGCGGACCGCTCGGCGGGGGCAGAGGCCACCTGTCGGCGTTCAGCCGACGGGACGACCGATCAACTGGACGGCGAATAGATTTTCGTGCAGGGCAAGTTGACGCTCGATATCCTGCCGAGGACTGCGAATTGCGCATCGCGGGGGTGGTGGAAGCAACGTGGCCTCGGGGGATGGGGTGAACGATCCCGGGGTGGATGGACGAAACCCTCTGGAATTCAGTGGGCTCAGCTTCCCGAGCGTGGACGAGGACGACTACCGCGAATCGGCGGACGCCGTAGGGGATGAAGAGCCAGTGCGTGTGGATCGTTCGATGATGGAGTCAGTCTTCGGCGCGGAGAATCTGAACACCTGGCCGGAGCCAAAGCTCCCGGAGGATCTGCGGAGCGCATCGAGGGAATTCCTCATGGAGGTCGGACTGCCGGACGATCCGGCGTCCTTTTTCCTCCTCGACGACGCGCCCCTCAAGGACGAGGACAGTTCCGAGGGACTTTCCCGCTGCTCGAGCCTGGCCGGCTTCTCTCAGTATCAGGGGATGCCGGCCGAGTGGGCGAAATGGTTGGTTCTCGGTGAAATCGGCGTCGATCCAGTGGTCCTCGACCCGTGCTCCGGAACTGTGTATTCCCTGCCGGACGGTGAATACCGGGCCGATCCGCTGAACAGTAGTGTCGAGTCGTTCGCGAGCTTCCTGTACTTGCTGGAGGGCCGGCGCTCCGAGTGGGACCCGGAAGCCTCGGAGGAGCCCATTGACCCCAGGAGTGCGGTGACGGCCCTGCGGGAATCCCTCGAGCAGGCCGACCCCCTCCCCTTCGAAGGCCATGAGCCGGGCTGGTCGGAGTCCTTCGACCAGGACGACGACGGCCCGCGTATGCCCACCTGGGACTTCCTTCTCCGGCAGATCTACGAAGGCTGAACAGGAGCCGTCAGCTGTCCGACTCAAGCCTGTGCACCGAGCCTCCGCACAGGCCGCCGGCGACGACTTTTTGGGGGGCTCAGTCGCCGGAGATCCAGATATATCCTCGCTTGCGCATCGCTGATTCGATGGCGCTTCTCACCAGGTCTGCGTCCTCCTGAATGCCGGGATTCTTGCTCCCGAGCTCTTGGACCTCAATGTCCAGCTTCTGGAGCTGCACATGGTTGAACATGGTGTCGCCCCACTTGAAGATGTGGGCAAGCAGGCCGTCGTCGCGCGACAGGGTGATCAGTCTTTCCAGCGCGTGATGGACGCCGTCGCCGGGCCGTTCTCGCCTGTGCATCTGGTCTTCGACATACACGCCAAGCCCCATGGCTCTCCCTCCTGTGCCTTCTCCGCCTGCGCTTCGCGACAACTTGCCGTATTTTTACGGCGACGAGCGGCAAGGGCCTTCTCCGGGAATCTCAGCTCTGTCCCAGGGCTCGCGGGGACTTCTCACAGTACCGAGCGGCAAGCCCCCGCAGAGAGGGGCCTGCGGCTTCGCAGTGGGTCGAATGCCCGATCCGGTGGGACACCCCTTCTGACCAGGGGTTTTGATGGTGAGGCGGACGAGTCGGCCTGTACGCCGGGTTCTGTCTCCCCGTCGCCTCGCGGCTCCGGGGGAGGCGGCCATCCATCTGGGACCGGCGTTGCCGCCGGCCTCGTGCGGTCCACCCGCGGACTCGGGCGGGCAACCCTCGAACGTCCGCGCAGGGCCGTCGCCGGCCCCTCTTGACCTTGCTCCGGATGGGGTTTACCGAGCCGCCCAGGTCGCCCTGGGCGCTGGTGGTCTCTTACACCACCGTTTCACCCTTACCGGTAGCCGCGTACGGCTCCGGCGGTCTGCTTTCTGTGGCACTGTCCCGCGGGTCACCCCGGGTGGGCGTTACCCACCATCCTGCCCTTCGGAGCCCGGACGTTCCTCGGCGGGACCGAAGTCCCGACGCGGCCGCCCGGCCGGCTCGTCCGCCGTACGGCCCATGGTACCCGCGGGGCGGAGCCGCCCTGCTTGCAGGCCGCCCCGGGCACCTCTCCGTCGCGCGGTCAGCGGACCAGGCAGGGCCGCTTGCTGTCGAACGTCCAGCCCGGTACGAGGTACCGCATCGCCACGGAGTCGTCCCGCCCCGACAGCGCCTTCTCCTCGTACAGTTCGTGGGCCGCGAGCAGTCTGTCCATGTCGATGCTGACGCCCAGGCCGGGCCGGTCGGGCAGCGCGACCTGCCCGCCGGTGATCTCCGGGGGCCGGACGGTGAGCCGTTCCAGCCCCTCCTGCCAGATCCAGTGCGTGTCCAGGGCGTTGTACTCGCCGGGTGCGGCGGCGCCGCAGTGAGCCATCATCGCCAGCGAGACGTCGAAGTGGTTGTTGGAGTGGCAACCCCACGTCAGGCCCATCGAGTTGCACAGCTGGGCGACCCGCACGGAGCCCTGCATCGTCCAGAAGTGCGGGTCGGCGAGCGGAATGGAGACCGACTGCAGCGCCAGCGCGTGGGCGAGCTGCCGCCAGTCGGTGGCGATCATGTTGGTCGCCGTCGGGAGGCCCGTCGCGCGCCGGAACTCGGCCAGGATCTCGCGGCCCGAGTATCCGTCTTCGGGCCCGCACGGGTCCTCCGCGTAGGCGAGGGTGCCGGTCAGGGGCCGGCACAGTTCGACGGCCTCCTCCAGGGACCAGGCGCCGTTCGGGTCGAGGGTGATGCGGGCGCCGGGGAAGCGCGCCTTGAGTGCCCGTACCGCCTCCACCTCCTCGCTGCCCGCCAGGACACCTCCCTTGAGCTTGAAGTCCTCGAAGCCGTAGAGGTTCCGGGTGGCTTCGGCCTGGCGGACGATCGCCTCCGGTGTCAGGGCCTCCTCATGCCTGATCCGGTACCACTCGGTGTCCGAGTCCGGCTCGCGGACGTATTCGAGGTCGGTGCGGCCGGGGTCTCCGACGTAGAAGAGGTAGCCGAGCATCCGGACGGAGTCGCGCTGCTGCCCGTCGCCCAGGAGCGCCGCGACAGGGACGTCGAGATGCTGCCCCAGCAGGTCCAGCAGCGCCGACTCGACGGCTGTGACGGCGTGGACGGCGGTGCGCTGGTCGAAGGTCTGCTGCCCCCTTCCGCCTGTGTCCCGGCCGGCGAAGCGGCGTCCGACCGCGTTGAGGATGCGTTTGTAGTCGCCCGGCCTGCCGCCCGCCACGAGGGGTTCGGCCTCGCGGAGGGTGCGCGTGATCTTCTCGCCGCCCGGCACCTCTCCCACTCCGGTCCGCCCTTCGGAGTCCTCCAGGACGACCACGTTGCGGGTGAAGTAAGGGCCGTGTGCGCCGGAGAGGTTCAGCGCCATGCAGTCGCGGCCGGCGACCGGGTAGACCGCGTACCTGGTGACGACGGGCTGGTTCATCGGGCTCCTTCCGTGGGAGGCCCCGCCGCGAGTCGGGTCGGGTGGGGCGGTGGCGGGGCGGGCGCGGGTCGGGCTCGGAGCGGGGGACCTGTGTGCGTCACAGGGTGAGGGCGTCGAGGCTCCACTCCAGTGCCAGCACGCCGCCGAGGCCGAGGACCGCCAGCACGGTGGTGTACGTGGTGCGCGCCTTGAGCGCCTCGACCACCGACAGGTTGAAGTACTCCTTGAACATCCAGAAGCCCGGATCGTTCACATGGGAGAACGCGATCGAACCGCAGGAGACGGCCAGCACCATCACCTCGGGGTGCACGCCGCTGCCCGCGAGCAGCGGCAGGACCACGCCCGACGCGGTGACGACCGCGACGGTCGCCGATCCCAGGGCGATGCGGAGGATCACCGCGATGAGCCACGCGAGGATGATCGGGGATATGGACCACCCGTGCGTGACCTCCTTGATGTAGTCGGATATCCCGCCTTCCACGAGCACCTGCTTGAAGGCGCCTCCGGCACCGATCACCAGCAGGATCATCGCCATCGCCTGGGCCGCGGAGGTGCATGAGGCGCTGACGTCGGAGAGGCTCCGCCCGATGCGGGGGCCGAACGCCCAGATCGCCAGCAGCAGCGTCAGGAGCAGTGCGACGGGTGCCGATCCGACGAAGGCGACGGTGTGGAGCAGGGTGTTCGAGCCGGAGGTGGCCATCTCGGTCACGGCCGCACCGGCGATCAGCACCACCGGGAAGAGCGCGACGGAGAGCGACCAGCCCATGCCGGGCATCTCCTCGTCCGTGAACACCCGCTCGCTGACGAGGCCCTTGGGGATGGACGGGTCCATCCGCCGTACGAACGGCAGCCTGGGCCAGATCAGCGCGACGAGCGCGCCGAGCGGCACGGCGATGAACAGGCCGTAGAAGAGGGTGAGTCCGGCCGAGGCGTGGAACGTCGCCGCCACGGCGGTGGGCCCCGGGTGCGGCGGCAGGAAGCTGTGCATGGTGGACAGGGCGATCGACATGGGCAGGCCCACCCACAGCAGGCTCTTGCCGGTGACGCGGACGATGGTGAACGCGACCGGCACGATGATCACGAACGCCACCTCGTAGAACATCGTGACGCCGATGAGCATGGCCGTGACCACCATCGCCACCTGGACGCGCTGCTGCCCGAAGGCGTCGACGAGCCGGGTGGCCACGCGCTGTGCGGCGCCCGAATCGCCCATGACGCGGCCCACCATGGCGCCGAGCCCGATGGTGAGCATCGTGTCGCCTATCTGATCGCCGATGCCTCCCGCGAGGACGTCCGGGATCTTCTCCACCGGGATGCCCTGGACCAGGCCGACACCGATCGCCACCAGCAGCAGCGCCGCGAAGCCGTTGAGTCTGAGCCTGGTCATGAGGAAGAGCAGGAGCAGGACCCCGGCTCCGACCGCGACGAGAGGCATGGGTCAACTCCCCTTCTCGGTAAGGCCGTCGGGCCGCATGCGGGCCTGGCCGGCGCGGAGATCCGGGAGGAGGGGCGCGAGGCGTCCTCCGGCGGAGGGGGCGCCGCGCTCGTACGCGCCGCGCTCCGTTCGCTCAGTCGGCCCCACGTCGTCCTCCTCCACTACGGCGTACAAATACAGAGACGCTGTCCATGTATGAGAATGGAGGCTAAGGTTGTGAGTCGCCGGGGTCAATGAGTGTGCGGCCACGGGTTCGACGGAGCAGGTGCGGTCACCTTCCGGGCCGGAGTGCCAACTGCCCGGTCAGGGAAGGGTGTTGGGCCCGGCGGTTCCCGCCTGCGGCCGGATCGGCGCCCACGTCTCACATGCAGGACGGTGTCCACATGCAGGAACTGCCGTCAGCGGGGGCGCACTTCACGACCGCCGGGCCCCGCGCGGCCGCCGCCCGGCCGCTACAGCCTCAGCCCCGACGACCCCTCAGCCCGACGACCCAGGACACCACCGTGAACTCGACTCGTCCGACACCCCACTCCGCGTCGCGCACCCGTGGCACGAACGGGCCGGCCGCCGACAGGATCCGCTGGATCAGGCTCTCCTCGGTGGGCCTGCCCCTCCGGACGCCCGTCAGCGACGCCAAGGTGCTCACCGGCCGGCAGCGGCCCATGACCGAAGTCGCCCTGCTCTTCGCCGAGATCGCCACCGAGGACGGCCATGAGGGCGTCGGCTTCAGCTACTCCAAGCGCGCCGGCGGGCCGGGACAGTTCGCGCACGCGCGGGAACTCGCCCCCGACCTGATCGGCGAAGACCCCAGCGACATCGGCCGGTTGTGGACGAAGCTGGTGTGGTCCGGCGCTTCCGTGGGACGGAGCGGCCTGGCGACGCAGGCCGTCGCCGCCTTCGACACGGCCCTGTGGGACCTGAAGGCCCGGCGTGCGGGTCTGCCGCTCGCCAAACTGCTGGGCGCGCACCGCGAGTCCGTGCGCTGCTACAACACCTCGGGCGGCTTCCTGCACACGCCGGTCGGGGAGTTGCTGGAGAACGCCTCCGCCTCGCTGGAGGAGGGCGTCGGCGGCATCAAGATCAAGGTCGGCCACCCCGACCGCAAGGAGGACCTCCGCCGTCTGACCGCCGTACGCGAGCACTTGGGCGACGACGTACCGGTGATGGCCGACGCCAACCAGCAGTGGGACCGTCCCACGGCGCTGCGCATGGGGCGTGCCCTGGAGGAGTTCGGCCTGGTCTGGCTGGAGGAGCCGCTGGACGCCTACGACGCGTCGGGGCACGCGGCACTCGCCGCCACGCTCGACACCCCTGTGGCGACGGGCGAGATGCTCGTATCCGTCGCGGAGCACCGGGAGTTGATACGCGCTTCAGCCGTCGACGTACTCCAGCCCGACGCCCCGCGCATCGGCGGGATCACCCAGTTCCTCAAGCTCGCCGGGCTCGCGGAGCTCGAACACCTGCAGCTCGCACCGCACTTCGCGATGGAGATCCATCTGCATCTGGCCGCGGCCTACCCGCACGAGCCCTGGGTGGAGCACTTCGACTGGCTCCAGCCCCTGTTCGAGGAGCGCCCGTCGATCAGCGGCGGCCGCATGCACGTCCCCGACCGGCCGGGTCTGGGCATCACCCTCTCCGAACAGGCCCGCGCCTGGACGCGGGAGGAGCACGAGACGGGAAACCGCCCCTGACGGCGCCCCGCACGCCGCACCGTCCCCTCCCGCGGCCGCGAGCCCCTGTCCCCTCCCGTCCCGGTGCGGCGACGTTCGCTCACCGGCCGCGTGCCGCCTGGCTACGCTGGCGGCATGCGACCGGTGACCGTGAGCGTGAACGTCCCGCAGGACCGCGAGACGGTGTACGACTTCCTCGACGTGATGTCCCGTCACGAGTCGTTCACCGACCACATGCTCCGCGACTGGACGTACGCGGGCCCCGCGTCCGGCGTGGGCGCGAAGGCGACGGTGAGCGTCCGGGCGGGCCGCAGGACCGACGAGGTAGGGATCGAGGTCGTGGAGGCCGTCCGCCCGGTCAGGCTCGTGGAGCGCAACACCGGCGCCGGCGGCAGGCGCGTGGCCTACGGCACGTACGAGCTGGCGGAGCTGCCGGACGGCGGCACCCGCATCACCTTCAGCTACGCGTGGAGCCGGGTACCGCCCTCCGAGCGGCTGGCCGCGCCCCTCGTGCGGTCGCTGCTCAGGCGGGGCAACGCGCGCGCACTGCGACGGCTGGCGGCGCTCCTGCCCGCGGACGGCGGACGTCCGGCTCGCTGACGGCCCGGACCGCCGTCCAGCCCGGACAGGGGACCGGACGGCAGCGCCCCTGCACTGCCGTCCTGCACCACCGTCCTGAACGGACGTCCTGTCCGCCCTCGCGCCCCGCGCGCAGCCCGTCGGATCCAGCCCGTCACTTCCCAGCCCGTCAGTTCCCGGCCCGTCAGACCCCGCTCTGCAGGGAGTCCGCGGACAGTTCGCCGGGCGTCCGGTGCCCGGAGAGGCCCAGCGTGAGGTCCAGATCGGCGAGGAGGCTGCGCAGCACGTGCCGCACGCCGTCCTCGCCGCCGTGCGCGAGCCCGTAGGCGTACGGGCGGCCGACGAGTACCGCGCGTGCTCCGAGCGCCAGCGCCTTCAGCACGTCCGATCCGGTGCGGACCCCGGAGTCGAAGAGGATCTCCAGCCGGTCTCCCACCGCCTCGACGATGCCGGGCAGGGCGTCGAGGGCGGCGATCGCGCCGTCGACCTGGCGGCCTCCGTGGTTGGAGACGACGATGCCGTCCATGCCCGCGTCCGCTGCCTTGCGGGCGTCGTCCGGGTGCAGGACGCCCTTGAGCACGATCGGCCCGTCCCAGTGCTCGCGCAGGAACGGCAGCTGGTCCCAGGAGTGGTCGGTGCCGGTGAACATCGGCACCCAGCGCAGCACCGCCGAGATCACGTCGTCCTCCGGCGTCTTCTCGAGACCCGCGCGGAAAGCGGGGTCGGAGAAGGGGATGGCCGTGCCGACGCCGCGGATGAAGGGCAGGTAGGACTGGTCGAGGTCCTGCGGGCGCCAGGCCAGCGTCCAGGTGTCCAGCGTGACGACGAGCGTGGTGAACCCGGCGTCCCGGGCGCGCTCGAGGATGCTGACGCACACGTCGTCGTCGTTGGGCCAGTACAGCTGGAACCAGCGGGCGCCGTCGGGCCCGTTCGCCTCGGCCACCTCCTCGACGGTGTGGGACGAGGCGGTGGAGAGCACCATCGGGACGCCGACGGAGGCGGCGGCCCGCGCTGTGGCCAGCTCGCCGTCGGGATGGATGATCGACTGGACGCCGACGGGGGCGAGCAGCACGGGCGCGGGCATGCGGGTGCCCAGCACCGTCGTGCTGAGATCGCGGGGGGCCGGGCCGCGCAGCATGCGCGGGACGAGCCGGTGCCGGTCGAAGGCCGCACGGTTCGCCCGGTGCGTGGCCCCGGAACCGGCGGCCCCGGCCAGGTAGCCGAACGCGCCCGGGTCGAGGTGCTCGCGGGCGGACGCGCCCAGCAGCGTGAGGTCGGTGGTGAAGGGCGGCAACTGGCCGTCGAGACCGTTGAGGTAGATGTCGTTCTGGTAGTTGCCGAAGCCCGGTGCCGGCGGCCCGGCGGACGCGCCGCCGTCGACCTGCCCGGCAGCCGCTCCCCCCGCCTGTGACGGCTCGGATGCCTCAGCGGCTGCGGAGGACTCTGAGGCCCCGCTCGCCCCGGACGTCTCACTCATCGCACTCGTGCCCTTCCCTGTCGACGGAGCCCCGCTCGTCACTCCCCGGCAAGGGGAGGCCATGGGTGCGGGGGAGATGAGTCTGCGCCGAAGAGGCCCCGTCCGGCTAGATCCCGTCCGGCTGGATCCCGTCGGGCTGGATCCCGCCGGACGGCCGTCAGCCTCGTCCGACGAACGGCATCGCCGTGGCCATCACCGTCACGAACTGCACGTTCGCCTCCAGCGGCAGCTGCGCCATGTGCAGCACGGTGCGGGCGACATCGGCGGCGTCCATCAGCGGCTCCGCAGCGGTCGTCCCGTCCGCCTGCGGTACGCCCTCGCGCATCCGCGCCGTCATCTTGGTGGCCGCGTTGCCGACGTCGATCTGCCCGCACGCGATGCCGTACGGGCGGCCGTCCAGGGAGAGGGACTTGGTGAGGCCCGTCATCGCGTGCTTGGTCGCCGTGTAGGCGACGGAGCCGGGACGGGGCGCGTGCGCCGAGATCGAGCCGTTGTTGACGATCCGCCCGCCCTGGGGGCTCTGCGCCTTCATCAGGCGGAACGCGCCCTGCGCGCACAGGAACGCCCCGGTCAGGTTGACGTCGACGACGCCGCGCCACTCCTGCGGCGTCATCTCCTCCAGCGGCGTGGACGGGCCGAACACGCCGGCGTTGTTGAACAGCAGGTCCAGCCTGCCGCCGCCGTCCCGCACCGCGTCGAAGAGCGCGGTCACGGAGTCGGGATCGGTGACGTCCGTCGGGCAGACCGTGTGGGCGGCCGGTCCCGCGGCCGGTCCCGTATCCGCCGGGGCACCGGCGTCCGGGCGGGCACCGGCGGCCGGCGAGGCGAGGCGCGCGGTCTCCTCCAGCGGTTCGCGGCGCCGTCCGGCGAGCGTCAACGACCAGCCCGCGGCGCCCAGTTCGACGGCGACGGCCCGGCCGATGCCCGAACCCGCGCCCGTCACGACGGCCGTCCTGCCCGCCTGGCCCGCCGCGCCTGCGCCCCGTCCGGCGGCGGCGCCGCTCCTCGTCGTCATGCGCGCAGCGTACGTGCCGCCGCCCGCACGCCGCCGCACGAGCGGCACGCCACCGGATCGCCATGTGCCCGTCGCGTGTCTGCCGACTCACAGCCTTCCGCGGACTGTGCAATCGCATGTATGACGCAGCCATTGAGCACGGAGAGCGTTCATCGTGCGGCGGCACGGCACCTGGGCCGGCGCAGACTGCTGACGGGGACGGCGGCGACCGTGGCGCTCGCCCTGGGCACGAACCTCCCCCTGCGCGCCCAGGCCGTTCCGGGACTCGACCCGTCAGACATCGTCAAGGACCCCTTCACGCTGGGCGTCGCCTCGGGCGACCCGCTGCCGGACTCCGTCGTGCTGTGGACCCGTCTGGCACCCGAGCCGTTCGAACCGGACAGCGGACTCGCCGCCGGTGCCGTCGATGTCCGCTGGGAGCTGGCCTCGGACGCGGGCTTCACCCGCACGGTCGACAGCGGGAAGGTCACCGCCCACCCCGAGTTCCACCACTCCGTCCACGTCGTGCCGGAGGGCCTCGAGCCCCGCACCCGCTACTACTACCGCTTCACCGTGGGCGACTGGACCAGCCCCACCGGGCGCACCCGCACGGCTCCGGCGGCCGACGACGATCCCGCGTCGCTGCGCTTCGCCTCCGTCTCCTGCCAGGCGTACCACGACGGGTACTTCACAGCGCTGCGGCATCTCGCCGAGGAGGAGGACCTCGACGCCGTCCTGCACCTCGGCGACTACCTCTACGAGTACGCGGTGGACGCACACGGCGGCGACCGCGCCGACCCGGCCCTCCAGCTCCCCGACCGCTTCAACAAGGAGACCACCACCCTGGAGGACTACCGGCTGCGCTACGCCCTGTACCACAGCGACCCGGACCTGCAGGCCGCGCACGCCGCCCACCCCTGGATCGTCACGTGGGACGACCATGAGGTGGAGAACAACTACGCGGACGAGGTGCCGGACGGTTCTCCGCCCGAGGTCTTCCTCGCCCGGCGGGCCGCCGCGTACCGCGCGTACTACGAGAACCTTCCGCTGCGTCCGCCCCAGCAGCCCTCGGGCTCGGGCCTGCGGCTGTACCGGAGGCTGCACTTCGGGCGGCTCGCGCAGCTGGACATCCTGGACGGCCGGCAGTACCGCGACGACCAGGCGGCGGGAGACGGCTGGCAAGTGCCGACCGAGGAGACCGAACGGCCCGAGCGGACCCTGCTCGGCGCCGCCCAGGAGCGCTGGCTCGCCGACGGCTGGCGCAGCTCGCGCGCGGTGTGGAACCTCGTGCCGCAGCAGTGCGTCCTCTCCCGCCGCCGCGAACGGACCACCGGCCCCTATCCGCTGTCGATGGACGCCTGGGACGGCTACCCGGCGGCGCGCGGGCGCTTCGTCGAGTCGGCGCGGGCGGCGGGCGTGGAGAACCTGGTCGTCCTCACCGGGGACGTGCACGTGCACTACGCCATGGACATCAAGGAGGACTTCGATGACGCCGCGTCACGCACTGTCGGTGTGGAACTGGTCACCACCTCGCTCGCCAGCGGAGGCGACGGAGTGGCCCGGCCGGGGAACTGGCGGACCCTGATGGAGGCAAACCCCCACATGCGCTTCTACGACGGCCGCCGCGGCTACGTCCTCATCACCCTTGACCAGCGGCAACTGCGTGCCGACTACCGCACGGTCGACGTGGTGACGAAGCCCGGGGCGCCCGTCTCCACCGCCGCCGCCTTCGTCTCCCGCAAGGGCGAACCGGGCCTCACGCAGCTCTGACGGAGCGCGCGCGGACCTCGTGCACGGTGGGGCGGACGGGAAACCAGTGGGCCGGGCCGAAGAAGCTCTGGGAGAATGTATGGGCTGACAACAATCTCTTGGAGAGGTGCATGACCGACCCCGGCCCGGCCCGTTCGGCCGCCGCGACAGCATCCGCCGCCGACCACGAACCCGCCGTCCAGGGCGACGAACTGGACGGCGGCTCCCGCGGGGCCCCGTCCGAGCACGCCGCGGGAGCCGCCGCACCCGCCGGCGACCCGGTGGGCACGACCGCCGGAGACGCGGCCGCGCCGGCCGGACCGCGCACCGCACCGCACCCGGTCTCCAAGGCCGCCGGGTCCGGGCTGACCCCGCGCGCCCGCGTGGGTCTGCTGGTGACGCTCATCCTCGGCAGCCTCACGTCGCTGCCCGCGCTGTCGATGGACATGTACCTTCCGGCGCTCCCCGAGGTCGCGGACACACTCGGCACCCCCGCCGCCACCGCGCAGCTCACGCTCACCGCGTGCCTGCTCGGGCTCGCCGCGGGGCAGTTGGTGGTCGGTCCGATGTCCGACCAGTTCGGCCGCCGCCGCCCCCTCCTCATCGGCATGTCCGCCTACGTGCTGGCCAGCGCTGCGTGCGCGCTGGCGCCCACCATCGAGACGCTGATCGTCTGCCGGGTCGTGCAGGGCCTCGCGGGGGCCGCGGGCATAGTCATAGCCCGCGCCGTCGTACGCGACATGTACGACGGCCTCGCCATGGCCCGCTTCTTCTCCACCCTCATGCTGATAGGCGGGCTCGCCCCGATCCTCGCCCCCGTGCTGGGCGGCCAGATCCTCCGCTTCACCGACTGGCGGGGCGTCTTCCTCATCCTCGCCGGCGCGGGCGTACTGATCACCGTCGTCACGGCGCGCAGCCTCCCCGAGACCCTTCCGCCCGACGGCCGCCAGAAGGGCGGCGTCCCCAACGCCCTGCGCACGATGCGCGGCCTCTTCGCCGACCGCGTCTTCACGGGGTACCTAGTGGCGGGCAGCTTCTCCTTCGCGGCGCTCTTCTCGTACGTTTCGGCCTCGCCGTTCGTCATGCAGGAGATCTACGGCGCCAGCCCGCAGACCTTCAGCCTCCTCTTCATGGTCAACTCGATCGGCCTCGTCGCCGCCGGACAGATCAACGGCAAGGTCCTGGTGGGCCGGGTGCCGCTGGACAGGGTCCTCGGGTTCGGGCTGTGCATGACCGTCACCGCCGCGACCGCTCTGCTGCTGCTGACGAGCGGGGCGTTCGGGCACGCGGGGCTCTTCCCCGTCGCCGCATGGCTGTGCGTCCTGATGACCGGCATGGGGTTCGTGATGCCCAACGCCAACTCCCAGGGCCTGATGCGCGCTCCCCACGCGGCCGGGTCGGCCTCCGCCCTCCTGGGCACGGCCCAGTTCCTGGTCGGTGCCGTGGCCGTCCCGCTCGTCGGCATCGCCGGGGAGCACACGGCGGTGCCGATGGCCGTGGTCCAGCTCTGCGCGCTGACGATCGCGGTGGGCGCGTTCGCCGGACTGTGCCGGCCGTGGCGTAGCCGCGGCTGACGACGGGAGGCCGCCCGGGCCGGTGACCGCGAAGGGCCCGCCCGGGCAGCGGTCGGCCCGGGCCGGTGAGCCGCACCGCCCCGCGTTCCGCTCTCCGCGCGCTCCATAGACTGCTGCGGTGATCGAGGAAGAACTGCGGGGCGCGCTGGCCCGACTGGTCGACGGACTGCCTCCCCGGAAGGCGTCCGCCGCAGTGGAACGGCTCATGGCCGGCTACCGGGGCGAGACCCCGACGGGCGCACCGCTTCTGCGCGACCGCGCCGACGTCGTCGCCTACGCGGCGTACCGGATGCCCGCCACGTTCGCCGCGGCAGCGTCGGCGCTGGCCGACTTCGCCGCACGCACCGATGGCTGGCGGCCGGCGTCCCACCTCGACCTGGGCGGCGGTACGGGCGCCGCCGTGTGGGCGGCCGCAGCGGTCTGGGGCGACGACGCCCCGGGCGGCGCACCACGCCGCACCACGGTGCTCGACTGGGCGGAACCCGCCCTCGACCTGGGACGCGAACTGGCAGCGGGCGCGGGCCGCACGGCCGGAGACGCCGGAACCGGAAAGGCCCTGCGCGGAGCGGAGTGGCGACGGCGGTCGCTGCGCGGGCAGCCGGACGGGGCGCCGCTCCCGTCCGCCGACCTGGTCACCGTCTCCTACGTCCTGGGCGAACTGTCCGGGCCCGACCGCGAGGCGGCCGTCGCGGCCGCCATCGGCGCCGCGCCCGCGGTGGTGGTCACCGAGCCCGGGACGCCCGACGGCTACGCCCGCGTCATGGCGGCGCGCGGCCAGCTCGTCGGCTCCGGCATGCGCGTCCTCGCGCCGTGCCCGCACAGCGCGCGCTGCCCGATGGTGCCGGGCGAGGACTGGTGCCACTTCGGGACACGGGTCAACCGCTCCTCGCTGCTCCGGCAGGTCAAGGGCGGCTCACTGCCGTACGAGGACGAGAAGTTCAGCTATGTCGCCGCCGTCCGTCCGGAGATCACGGGAGAGCCGGCCACGGGACGCGTCGTGCGCCGCCCCCAGAAGCGCAAGGGCCAGGTCCTGCTCGACCTGTGCACCCGCGACGACGGCCTCCGCGCGGCGACGGTCACCAAGCGCCACGGCGCCTCCTACCGGGAGGCCCGCGACGTGAAGTGGGGCGACACCTGGCCCGTGCCCGGCCCCGGCACGGGTTCCGCCGGCTGACGGGAACGACCCGCGGCCGCCGGGGCGGCTGACGGGAACGACCCGCAGCCGCCGGGGTATACGGACGCGAGGCGGCGCCCGGGCGTGACGTCGCGCGGATGTGAGAGATGCGAGAAGGGAGCGCGCGGGCCGCTGCGCGGTGCCCGCGCGCTCCGCGGATCAGGCCGCCGGGCGCAGTTCGGCGGTGACGCACTTCACGCTGCCGCCGCCCTTCAGCAACTCCGTCAGGTCGATGGGGATCGGCTCGTAGCCCCGCTCACGCAGGGGGTCGAGCAGTCCGACGGCGGCCTGCGGCAGGAACACGTGGTGTCCGTCGCTCACCGAGTTCATGCCGAACGCCTCGGCGTCCGTCTCGGCCGCGATCAGGGCGTCGGGGAACATGCGCTTCAGCACGGCCTGGCCGCCGGGCGAGAAGGCGGGCGGGTAGTACATGACCTCGTTCCCGCCCAGCACGCACAGCGCCGTGTCCAGGTGGTAGTACCGCGGGTCGACCAGGTCGAGGCCGATGACCGGACGCCCGAAGAACTCCTGCACCTCGCCGTGCGAGAGGGGGCTGCTGCGGAAACCCCGGCCGGCGAGGAGCCAGTCGTCCGTGACCGCGAAGTCGCCCTCGCCCTCGTTGATGTGCTCCGGCTCCCGCACTTCCGTGAAGCCGTTCGCCCGGTACCACTCGCGGTGGGCGGCCGCCTCGTCCGTGCGTTCACGGTGCGCGAAGCGGGCGCCGAGGACCCGGCCGTCGACGACGAGGGCGCCGTTGGCGGAGTACACCATGTCCGGGAGGCCGGGCAGCGGCTCCAGCTCCTCGACCGTGTGGCCGTAGGAACGGTAGCGGTCCCGGAGTTCCTCCCACTGGGCCTGCGCGAGGGGGAGGTCCACGGGCTTGTCCGGATCCATCCACGGGTTGATGGAGTACGTGACGCGGAAGTGTGCCGGTGGGCACATCAGGAAGCGGCGGGGGGTGTACCCGGGTCCGTACAACGAAGGCTCCTCACGGGGTGGTCGACGAGCACCTTGCCCGCCCATGGTGCGCCCACAGGAGCCCTTCGCGCGCGGAAGTGTTCGTAATCTTGTCCCGCCGGGGCGTCCCGGGCGCCCGACTGGCCCGTCCTGCCAGGCATTTCCGCCGTTTCGTCCCCCGGGGCCGCGCCCCCCGCCGACGGCTCGCCGCCCGGACGGTACGGGCGGCCCCCGCCCGCCTGCCGTCTCCTCCGTTCCGCCCGGCCCGGCCCTTCCGACTCCCGGAGCCCGCGGGGGAATTCGCGCCCCGGCGGGACGTCCGTCCCGTCTCCGGGGGTTGCTAGATTCTGCCCATGCCCTCCGCCGCTCCCGGCTCGTCCTCCGCCTCCGGGGGCCGCCGCTTCCGCACTCCCGACGCCTCCCGCCGCAGCGAGCGCTCCCGGCGCGCCATCCTCGACGCGAGCATGGAGCTGGTCGGCGAGGTCGGCTACAACAAGCTGACCATCGAGGCGGTCGCCGCCCGTGCCGGCGTCGGCAAGCAGACCATCTACCGCTGGTGGCCCTCCAAGGCCGCGGTGCTGCTGGAGGCCTTCACCACGGTCGTCACCGACGGCGAGTACGAGGCGGGCATCCCGGACACGGGCGACCTGGAGGCGGATCTCAAGCAGGTGCTCCGCGCGACGGTCGACGAGTTCACCGATGCCTCCTTCGAGGCCCCCTACCGTGCGCTCGCGGTGGCCGGAGCGGCCGACGCGGAGCTCTCCAAGGAGTTCCTGGAGCGGCTCATGGAGCCCGGCACGGAGGTCTACGCCCGCAGGCTCCGCTCCGCGCAGGAGGCCGGGCAGATCGCGGAGGACGTCGACATCGGGCTGGCCGTGGAGATGCTGCTCGGCCCGTTCCAGCAGCGCTGGCTCCAGCGCACCGGCAACCTCACGCACGAGTTCACCGACGCGCTCGTCGACCTCGTGCTGCGTGGGCTCGCACCCCGCTAGGGTCCCGACGAGCCGGCCGCCCGGCGGACGGGACGTGCTCGCGTTCACGGCGAGAAGGGCATCCGCTGCGGCGACGCCCGATGACCGCAGCCGCTTGTCCGGAACCGGTCCGCTACGGGATCTCCTTGTGAACGGCCTCGACGTTGTTGCCGTCGGGATCGCTGACGAACGAACAGTAGGCGCGGTACTCGCTCCATGAGCGAGGAGCGTGCCGGGACGTGCCCCCGGCCGCCACCGCAGCGGCGTGAAAGGCGTCCACGGCGTCCCGGCTGCCTGCCGTGAACGCGATGTGCACCCCCCTGGTGGCGGCAGTCGCCCGCTCCGCACGCTCCAGGGACAGCGAAGGTGTGTCCCGCTCGGGATGCCAGTACTCAGCCACGCCGTCGGCCCGATGGCCGACGCCGATGCCGAGCGGCTCCAGCGCGGAGGTGTAGAAGCGCTCACTCGCCTCGAAGTCCGAAGCGAACACGCCCAGGTGATGGACGAACGGCATCGCTGCTTCCATGTCGGTCGAGCCTACGCAACAGACAGAGCAGCACGCGGCACTCGCACCAACCCGGTGATCGTTTCCCGCCGGAGCAGTAGCCGCCCGGCCGCCCGCCGGTCCCTCCGGACCGCTCGCGCTTCCCGGTGGGGCCCGTCTCAACTCCCGGGCCGGGCCGGCATGTTCGCCGTCCGGGGCCCCTCCCCGCTGTCCGTGCGTGCCAGCAGCCGCGGGGCGTCCGTCATCACGCCGTCGCATCCCAGCCGCAGCACCCGGTCCCGTGCGGCGGGGGTGAGGACGGTGTGCGCCCACACCCGTGCGATACCGGACCGTGCCGCCCTGCGGATGTCTGAACCGCGGGCGCGGTGGTCCACGCTGAGCATGTCGACGTAGCGGCGCCACCGGGACGGCCGGTCCGTACGGGCCTGCTCCACCGACCGCCACACCGAGGTCAGCAGCCCCATCCGGTGCGCCCGCGCGGCCAGCCGCACACTGTTCGACTGCACGTAGACGGACCCCGTCAGACCCCTCTCGCGCACCAGACGCGCCAGCGGCCGCAGCCCCTCCGCGTCCTTGATCTCGATGTTGAGCACCGTCCTCCCGCCGAACCGGTCGAGCACCTCCGCCGCCGTCGGCGGGCGCTCCCGGCGCCAGTCGCCCGGCAGGTGAGGGGAGGGCCGGATGCGCACCCGGCGCCAGTCGCGCAGGGAGAGGTCGCCGACGGGCCCGCTGTGGTCGGTCGTCCGGTCGAGCGTCCGGTCGTGCATCGCCACCAGCGTTCCGCCGCGGAGCGAGCGCACGTCCACGTCGAGTACGTCGGTGGTGTGCTCGCGGTACGTGGCCAGCAGGCCGCTCATGCTGTTCTCCGGCACTTCGCGGGCGCCGCCCCGGTGCGCCGCGTACACCGTCCCGGGGAGGCCGTCGACGAGGGGCCCGTCGTCCGCTCGGATGCGTGCGGGCGCGCACCCCGGCGCGAGTGCGGCCGGGGCCAGGACCGCGAGCGGGAAGAGCAGCCGGAGCAGCAGGGCCCTGGCGCTCGTGAGCGTGACCGCGACCATGGTGCACAAGCTAGGCGGGCGTCACGGCACGCGCCGTCCGGAGCGGTCCATACGGGGAAGTACGCGGCACACACGGCATATGCGGCACGTCCGCCCCGCGGCGGCACCGGCCCGGCGGGGCAGGCGGGCGGGGCTGCCGTACAAGGATCGGCCGCGCACGGGTACCCGCCCCGTCAGGACAGGACGATCCGTGCGAAGAGGAGAGCATCGCGACCGGTCACGGCGCTTGTGCGTGACGGTCGGTCAGCCCCGATCCGTGGATTCGCCGCAGAGCACGCGCTGTGCTGCGTAGTCTCGGAGATCCACGGTTGTGTGGTCGCTAGGTGCGGAGTGAGGCGGTAGATGGAAAGCGAGAGCAGGTTCGACCGGTGGCTGCGCCAGTTCACGCGGTCCGGTCCCCGGGCGAAGGCCAGGAACGCCGGCGCGCAGGCCGACGCCGCCCGTGCCCGTACGGAACTCCTGCTGACCGCCGCTGAGGCGGGCTTCCCGCTCGCACCCGCCGCCCACCCCTCGGGGTACGGCTGCTCCTGCGTACGCATCGGCTGCCCGACTCCCGGACGTCACCCCGTCTCCTTCGGCTGGCAGACGCAGGCCACCACGGACCCCGAGCAGATCCGGCGCTGGGCCGAGAGCCAGCCCGACGCGAACTTCGTCGCCGCCACCGGCAAGGACCACGACGTGCTCGACGTGCCGGCCGAGGCGGGCCGGGCGGCACTGGAGCGGCTGGAGTCGGAGGGGGTGCCGCTGGGTCCCGTCGCCGTCTCGGGCGGCGACCGCATGCTCTTCTTCACGGCCACGCGCGGCACTCCGGACGACGAGGAGGAGTGGTGGCCCTGCGAACTGGACTGCCACCCGGAGACGATGGACGAGCACCCCGGCCTGCGCTGGCACTGCCGCGGCAGCTACGTGCTCGTACCTCCCGCCACGCTCCCCGGCCGCGGGGAGGAGGCGCAGGTGCGCTGGGTGCGGCCGCCGGTCTCCGGCGCTGGCGGTCCGGAAGTCCTCCCGGAGCCGCTGACGCTCCTGGAGGCGCTCACCGACGCCTGCGCGGCGTACACGGGTGAGGAGACCGCTCCCTGGCCTGTGCGATGACCGCGGACGGGCCGCCGGCCCTCGCCTGACGGCCCCTGCGCCGACGTCCCGTCAGGCACCGGCCGCGGCCACCCGACCGGGTACCGGTCCCGGGGGCGGACGCCGGCTGCCGTCGTCACTCCTGCGGCCCGGCTCACTCGCGGCCCGGCTCACTCGCCCTTGGCGGAGGTCAGCCCGTCGATGCGGTTGAGGAAGCCGACCTGCCCGCCGGCCTTCTTCGACGGCACGACCACCGCCTGCTCCGACACCCGCACGTACGTCACCGACTGCTTCGGCTCGCCCGTCATCAGCGCCTTCAGCAGCGGGTCCTTCACCGGCGGCTTGTAGCCCTCGGCGAAGGTCTCCTTGCTGTGGTGGTGGGAGGCGAAGAAGACCAGCGCCCCGCCGTCCTCGGTGCGCAGACCGAACGGCGCGTACTGCGGGGCCTTGGCCGCCTGGTCGGCGAACTCCGTCCGCCTGCCCGGCCTGTTGGCCGAGCCCTCACGCTGTGCGCGGCGCTTGCTGGTGTGCGCGCCCGGTGCGAAGTCCTCCTCGCCCTTGCCGTCGCGCAGGTAGCTGACGTACGCGTCGCTCAGCTCGTCCGGTGCGAGCACGAGCCCGTGTCCGCTGGTGCCGGGCACGGCCTTCGCGTAGCCGCCCTTGCCGACGGCGAACTCGGGCATCTCGCTGTTCTCGAGCACCGCCAGGTAGGACGCCTTCCAGGGGGCGTCGGCGCCGTCCCGCTGGAAGACGAACAGCCACCGGCCGTTCCGCATCCGGTTGGTCTGGGTGTCGGCGACGAAGAACTTGGGCCACCCCGCCTGCTTGGGGATCAGGAACCGCTCGTCGGACAGGCGCAGGGGCTTGTAGCCGGGGTTGCCCTCGGGCTGCACCTTCTTGCGGGACTTCAGGCCGGCCTGGTCGATGGCGCCGAGCGCGCCCGTCTCCACGGTCGTGTTCAGCTTGACGTCGAACGTCCGGTTGGCCTTGTTGCTCGTCTTGCTGAACTTGGCGAGCACCTTCTTCGCCTCGGACTTGGAGACCGCGGGAACCACGGCCGTCTCGCCGTGCACCGTCACGCATCCGGACAGTGCCACCGTCAGCACCGTCGTGGTCGCCGCCGCCCCCAGCAGCCGTACCTGTAGCGCCCGTCGCGTCTGTCGCGCCTTCATCGTGGTCGACCTCCCCGCCCGCCTCGCGGTAACGCACTTTACTGCCCGGCCTGCGGCGTCCGCGCCCGAGGCCGGGGCGAATGACATCATGCGCGGCGCTGCGGCCGCACCTGAGGGGGAGTGATGGAGCCCTTCGGGAGGTTCTGCGTGCGGGCGGCACAACGGGGTCCGGTGGGCCGGGACGGCGGCGAGGAAAGGCGGCGGGTGACGCGCCGTCATCCGTGGATCAGCCGTGGAGGGGCGGAGGGTCGTCCCGGCTGCCGCGGCGCACCCGTCCGAAGGCTTCCGGAGTCCGGCGGGGCGGGCCGGTTCCGCGGTCCTCCCGGACGCTGTCCGCGGCCCCGTCAGAGGGTGCCGCCGAACACGGTGCCGAACCCCGAACTCCGCGTGTGCTGACGCCTCAACAGGAACATAGCTGCATAAAATCGGGCAGAACGTCCCAGTTGCTCCGTGATCCGGCGTGGGGCTGTCCATCGGAGAACGCGTCCCCCCGACGCCGTCTCCGGGCCCCGCCCGCTCGCGGCTTACGGAAAGGAGGCAGCTGAATGGCTGCCACTACTGCTCGTCGTGTACGGATCGCCGCCACGGCTTCCGCCGTCCTCCTGGGCGGATCGCTCCTGGGGGCGAGCGCGGCCGAGGCGGCCGTCGCCGCCCACCCGCACAAGCCCTACGGCGTCGTCACCGCCAAGTCCGGCCTGAACGTGCGCCAGTACCCGAGCACCGACTCCTCGGTGAAGTACGTTCTGCCCTACCGCGCCGAGCGGGGCCTGGACTGCAAGGTCCGCGCGCAGGTCATCCACGGCAACGCCTACTGGTACAAGCTGCGCAACAGCCAGTACTGGATCAGCGCGCGCTACGTCCACAACGTGGGCCACGTGAAGCTGTGCAAGGACCGCTACCCCTCGCCCATGACCGACACCTCCAAGGCGCAGAAGGCCATGGGCTGATCCTGCGGGCGCGTTGGCGCGACGGCCGCCGGCCGCTGACCGAGGGTCAGGGGACGGGGGCCTGAAGAGCCGACAGTTCCTCGAAGAGGGCCGTGTTCAGCGCGAAGGCGCGCCTGCATTCGCCGACGATGTTCCGCTTCTCCGCATCGTCGGCCGGTACCGCGTCGAGCAGTTCGCGGTACCCCCGCTTGAAGGCGGCGGGGTTCGGGATGTCCTCGAAGACATAGAACCGGACCCCGTCGCCTTTGCGTGTGAAGCCCCAGGTCTTCTCGGCCGTCGAGCGGATGACCTGGCCGCCGGAGAGGTCGCCGAGGTAGCGGGTGTAGTGGTGCGCGACGTAGCCGCCGGGCCAGTCGCGGGCGACCTCGGCGATGCGGTCCGCGTAGTCCGAGGCCGCGGGCAGCGGCGTGATCGTGCGGCGCCAGTCCGTGCCGCCGTGGAGGTGGTCCAGATCCCGCTCCAGCGACGGCAGCCGGAACAGCTCCCGTCGCAGGAACGGCCCGGCGACGGGGTCGCCGGAGAGGCCGCCCGCCCCCTCCTCCAGAGCCCGGTAGACGAACCACAGCTGCTCGGTGTAGCGCACGTACGCGGCCGGCCCGAGCTTCCCGCCGAGCATGTCGCTCATGAACGAGCTGTTCTCCGCCTCCGTGTGCTGTGCGCGTGAGGCGTCACGGATGTGGGCGGAGAAGGGGTGTCCTGCCGGCAGCTGTGGGGTCATGACGACATCATTTACCGACAGGGTGTCGGGAAAACCTCGGAAGGCGCGGAGCGGCCGGCCACCGGCCCCGCATCCCCCCGTTCCGCGCCCGCGGCCCGGAGGCCCCGAACTCAGGGCAGGGTGAGGATGTCGGCGCCGGTCCCGGTGACGACGAGCGTGTGCTCGAACTGGGCGGTGCGCTTGCGGTCCTTGGTGACGACCGTCCAGCCGTCCTCCCACATGTCCCACTCGTGGGTGCCGAGCGTCAGCATGGGCTCGATCGTGAACGTCATGCCGGGCTTCATCACCGTCGTGGCCCGCTCGTCGTCGTAGTGCGGGATGATCAGGCCGGAGTGGAACGACGAGTTGATGCCGTGGCCCGTGAAGTCGCGGACGACGCCGTAGCCGAAGCGCTTGGCGTAGGACTCGATGACCCGTCCGATGATGTTGATCTGGCGCCCCGGGCGTACCGCCTTGACGGCCCGCGCCAGCGCCTCCCGCGTGCGCTCGACGAGCAGTGTGGACTCCTCGTCGACGTCGCCGCACAGGTAGGTGGCGTTGGTGTCGCCGTGCACGCCGCCGATGAAGGCCGTGACGTCGAGGTTCACGATGTCGCCGTCGCGCAGCACGGTGGAGTCGGGGATGCCGTGGCAGATGACCTCGTTGACGGAGGTGCACAGCGACTTGGGGAAGCGGCGGTAGCCGAGCGTGGAGGGGTAGGCGCCGTGGTCGCACATGTAGGCGTGCGCGATCTCGTCCAGCTTGTCCGTGGTGGCGCCGGGCGCGATGTGCTTCGCCGCCTCCGCCATCGCCTGCGCGGCGATACGGCCGGCGGCGCGCATCTTCTCGACGGTCTCCTCGTCCTGCACCTCGGGTCCGGTGTACGGCGTGGGGGCGTCCTTGCCGACGTACTCGGGACGCGGGATCGACGCGGGGACGGAGCGGTGCGGGGAGAGCTCGCCGGGGGAGAGCAACGACTGGCCAGACATGTGCGCGAGTCTAACTGTGGTACGGACCGGGCTCAGGGGGGAGCATGACTCCATGGCTCTCTTCAAGCGCAAGACCGCCGGCAAGCCCGGCGAGTGGTTCTACTGCCTCCAGCACGGAAAGGTCGAGGAGGGCCCGGAGTGCCCGGCGAAGAACCGCCTCGGCCCGTTCGGGACGCCCGCCGAGGCGGCACGCGCCCTGGAGACCTCGCAGGAGCGCAACGCCGAGTGGGAGAACGACCCCCGCTGGCAGGACCCGTCGCGCGGCAGGGGCGGCGCGGAGGGCTGAGGGCCCCCGGCGCCGCGCCGGTCCCGGGAATGGAGCGTGCGCTCAGCCGCCCGGGACCGTGGTGATCCGCGGTGCGCGCGGGGTGAAGGAGATGCGGGTGCGGGCACCGTCCGAGGCCCACCGGACCTCGAGGGAGTCGCGTCCGGCCGAGACGAGTTCCGCCGCGGCCTCCGGGGCGGGGTCCTCCGGCGCGGAATCGCCGCCGGGGGCCAGGGAGGCCAGCGCGGCGAAGAGCGCCGTGCCCCGCACGTCGCCGGTCAGGGACGGTACGAGCGCCCAGCGGGTGAACGCCGTGCCCTGCGGCGCCCGCAGCGTCGCGGGCCGTCCGGTCCCGCTCCAGCCGTGCAGGCCGTGCAGCCGCCCCGTGACGGGTTCCTCGCCGGACGGGCCGTCCTGCTGCGGGGGCGTCGCCCAGCCCGTCAGCCGTACGCGTGCTCCCGGCGGGGCCCCGGTCACGCGGTGTACGCGCAGTTCGAAGGGGCCCCGTACGTAGGTGACGCTCTGCACGGACAGGCCGGGCACCATGGGGCCGCCCGAGGCGAAGACCGGGGAGTGCAAGGAGGCGGCCCAGCCCCAGGTGCCGTCGGCGGCGGCTTCGGCGCCGAGAGGGCGGATACGGAGGCGGGCGCTGCGGGTGGAGCCGCCCAGCGGGTCGCGGGGGTCGGGCAGTTCGACGGCGAAATGGTTGTCGGGGACGTTGCCGCGGGCCGTGGGGCCGGTGCGGGTGGAGTAGGCGAGGCGGGCGTAGTGCGGGTCCTCGGCGAGGGCGCTCTCGCCCTCGTGGGCCGGGACGTGGTCGCTGCCGTGGTTGTGGAGGCGGACGAGTCCGTCGCGGCCGGTCGACTGGATCAGGAGCCCGGCGGCGGGGACGGCCAGCGCCCGGTCGGGGCCCTCGCTGGGTGCGGACTCCTCCCGTGCCGTCCACACCGGATCGCTCGCGGGCAGCAGCAGCGGGAGCAGCCCCTTCGAGGCCCAGTAGGGCGAGGCGGGACCCGAGTAGTCCTGCAGCGTCGCTTCGTGGGCGCCGTGCCAGCCCAGCGAGAGCAGTCCGTCCTCGGTGAGGGCGCCCCGGTCGAGGAAGTAGCGGAGGGACCCGCTCAGCAGGCGGCGGGAGACGCCCGGGGCGAGCGGGGTGTGCCCGGTCAGCGCACCGAGAGCGACGGCCGCGTTGGCGGCGAACCGGTACGGCAGCGAGCGGCCGAAGTGGAGCGGCGCGCCGTTGCCGTCGAAGAGCAGCGCGTAGCTCTCCAGGAAGGCGCGCAGCCGCGCGCCGTGGTGTGCCGACTGGCCGGTGTCCTGGGCGAGATGGGCGTGCAGCAGCGGGTACAGGTGGAGGGCCCAGCCGTTGTAGTGGTCGAAGGCGCGGCCGTCGCCGTCGCTGTACCAGCCGTCGCCGGCGTACCAGCCGTTCAGGAGCTCCGTGCCGCGTTCGAGGGCCAGCCAGGTCTCCCTGTCGCCGCGTCCGACGGATTCCAGGAACCCGGCCACGGTCAGGGGGAAGAGGTACCAGTTGTTGGGCGCCGGCACGTGCCGCAGCGCCCCGCGCAGCCAGTCGGCGGCGCGGTCCTGGACGCCGGGGTCGAGGCGGTCCCACAGCCAGGGGCGGCTCAGCCGCAGCCCGAGGGCGACGGACGCGGACTCCACCATCGGCTGCCCCATGACCGTGTGGTCCCGCACCGGCGGCCACGACTCGGCGTCCTCGCGCCCGGGGGTGCGGGTGCCGGCGGCCAGCCCGCCGGCGTACCTCTCCAGCCAGCCGTGGGGGTCCTCGCCTCCCGCGCCCGCGACGCGGAAGGCCGCCGCGAGGAAGGTGCGGGCGTAGCCTTCGAGTCCGTCGGAGCGGACTCCCGTGCGGGAGGGGCGTCCCGGGAGGTCGAGCATGGCTCCGCGTGGTGTCGCGTAGCGCCAGGCGGCGTGCAGCAGTCCGTCGGCGACGGCCTCCCAGTGGGCGCGCGTCCATCCGGTGTACGGGCTCGACTCCCTGTCCTCGGGCGGGAGTTGGAAACGGTCGGGGTACGGGGCCGCAGCAGGTGGGGTCATGCCAGGTAGGCCAGCCTTTCGCGTCGTACGGGATGGGCGAAGCCCTCTCCCGCCGCCCAGCGGGCGACTTCGGAGACCGCCAGGTCGGCCAGCCGCCGCAGCTCGTTGCCGAGGGAGCCGGCGATGTGCGGCGTGATCAGTGCGTTCTCGCACTCCCACAGGGGGTGCCCCGGGGGCAGCACCTCCGGCTCCGTCACGTCCAGCACCGCGCTGATCCGCCCGGCGAGGACCGCCTCGGTGAGCGCGTCCTGGTCGAGGACGGCGCCGCGCGCGGTGTTGAGGAGCACGGCGTCGGGCCGCATCGCCGCGAGGAGTTCGCGGGTGACCATTCCGCGCGTCGCCGGGAGCAGCGGCGTGTGGACGCTCACCACGTCGCTGGACGCGAAGAGTTCGGGCAGCCCCACCGACCGCGCCCCGAGGGCGGCGGCCTCCTCGCCGGAGACGTACGGGTCGTACAGCAGCACCTCGAAGTCGTACGGGCGCAGCAGCTCGATCACCCGGCGGCCGATGAGTGAGGCACTGCAAATGCCCACGGTGCGCCGGTAGTTGCCCATGCCGGGAGGTGAGGAGAGCCAGTCGCCGCGGTCGCGGCGGGCGGCGTACGCGCGGGCGGTCTCCAGCACCCGCTTGCCGCTGAGCAGGATCATCGCGACGGTGTATTCCGCGACCGGGCGGGCGTTGGCGGCGGCGGCGGAGGAGACCTCGATGCCCCGTTCCCAGCACGCCTCGGTGACGTGTCCGCGCACGCTGCCGGCTGTGTGGGCGACCGCCCGCAGCGCGGGGGCGGCGGCGAGGACGTCCTCGTCGAGGGGCGGGCAGCCCCAGCCGGTGACCAGCAGCTCCACGTCGGCGAGGACGCGGCGTGACCGGTCCGTTCGGAGGTCGTGGAGCGCCGGCAGGGGCTCGGGGTCGGTGAACTCGGCCAGCGCGTCGAGGACTTCGCCTGACAGGAGGCTCTCGGCGGCGGCGGGTTCCATGGCGAACGCGACGCGCGGACGGCGTGCCGCCGTGCCCGGCCGCGCTCCGCCCGGACGGGAGCCGGGGGAGCCGGTGGTTGTTCCGTCGGCGGGTCTCGGCATGTCTCTCCTCGGCGGAACGGCCGGCGACAGGACTCCATCGAGGCTGCCCCCTGCCGGGCCCGAGCGCCAGAGGGCAGGGCGGGCCGACCGGGGCCGGACGGCGAGGACGCGGCCCCGGCGGCATGGTGCGGGGGCCGCCGGGACGTCCCGCTACCAGCGGGAGGGCGGCGGCGCGGAGAGGTGGTCGACGAGGCGGGAGAGGCGGTCGCGCAGGGGCCGCCGGAGACGGGCTCCGGGCATGCCTGCGGAGGCGGCGGGCCCGGAGAAGCTCTCCCCGGCTGCCGCGCTGACCAGATGCTGCACGGTGTCGAGGTCCACCTCGGTGGCGTCCGCGGTGAGCGTGTCGTGCGCGACGCCGTGCAGGTCGCCGAGGTCTCCGGCGGCCCGGTCGTCCAGGGCGAGGACCGTCGCGCCCGCCCGCCTGGCGTCGTGGACCCGCTCCAGCAGTCCGCCGCCCGGCGGTTCGGAGGCGACCACGAGAACGGTCTCCCTGCGTCCGGCCGCCTCGATACGGCCGAGGCCCGCCGAGAGATGAGCAGGGGCGGACGGCGGGACCCGGTGCCGTACGAGGGTCGGTGAGAGCTCCGGCAGGCCGGACCAGGCGGCTTCGTCGTCCAAGTGGGCGGCCATGTGCCAGGGTTCGTAGGACTCCGTCCCCACCAGCAGCAGCCCGCCCTGGCGGGTGCCGACCGACGCGCGGAGCGAACCGGCGAACCGGCGGGTCGACTGCACCCACTCCGTCCCGGCGAGCACTTCCCTCAGATGTGCGACGCGTACGGCATCCATGGCTCGGCATGATGCCGCAACAGGCCCTGCGGAACGGGGGATTCGGCTGTGGTCACCCGTACGGATGTGGCGGTGCGGGGACGTGGGGGGTGCGGGGGAAGCGGGGCGCGGGGGAGGGAGTGCGTGCGGAAGGGCGGGGGCGGCTGACGGTGCCTCCCGGGCGCGCGGAGGCTTCCGCGCCCGTCAACTCCCTGTGCCCCGGGCTCCGTCGGGCACGCGTCCCGAGCGCGATGCGCGCCGGTGGTCACGCGCGGGGACCCGCGGCGAGGCAGGGGAGCCGGGCCCGCGACAGGCGATCGGTCCGCGTGCCGGATTCCGCCGCGTCCCACCGCGCGAGCCGGTCGCCGGGGCCCCCGCTACGTGATCACCTTCACGGAACGGAGAGCGGCCGAGGGGCGGTGCCGGGTGGCAGGATCGCCCGTATGACTTCCGCATCCTCCACATCCTCCGCATCCTCCTCCTCGCCCGCTCCGAAGAAGGACCCCTGGGACCTGCCCGACGTCTCCGGCCTCACGGTCGGCGTGCTCGGCGGCACCGGTGACCAGGGACGCGGGCTGGCCTACCGGCTGGCCAAGGCCGGCCAGCAGGTGATCATCGGCTCCCGGGCGGCGGACCGCGCCCGGCAGGCCGCCGGCGAGCTGGGAATGGGGGTGGAGGGCGCCGACAACGCCGAGTGCGCCCGGCGCTCCGACATCGTCATCGTCGCCGTGCCGTGGGACGGCCATGCGCGGACGCTCGAGGCGCTCCGCGAGGAGCTGCGCGGCAAGCTCGTCGTGGACTGCGTCAACCCGCTCGGGTTCGACAAGAAGGGCGCCTACGCGATCCGTCCCGACGAGGGCAGCGCGGCACAGCAGGCGGAGGCGCTGCTCCCCGACTCGCGCGTGACGGCGGCCTTCCACCACCTCTCGGCCGTGCTGCTCGCCGACCCGCAGACGGAGAAGATCGACACCGACGTCATGGTGCTCGGGGAGGACCGCGAGGACTGCGCCGTCGTGCAGGCCCTCGCCGGGCGCATCCCCGGGATGCGGGGCATCTTCGCCGGTCGGCTGCGCAACGCGCACCAGGTGGAGTCGCTCGTGGCCAACCTGGTCTCGGTCAACCGGCGCTACAAGGTGCACGCGGGCATCAGGCTCACCGACATGTGACGGAGCAGGCGCTCCGGCGGTGGGCGGGAGGCGGCAGCGCTCACCGCCGCCGACGGGTGAGGCCGGCCCCCGGGACGCCGTCCGGCATGGGGGAGAATGGCCGCGGCGCCGCACCGTCCGGCGCGCCCGACCGAACCCGCACCGTCCTGGAGCCGCCACCGTGCCCGCCCCCGCCGCCACGCCCCTCCCGCCCCGGCTGCTCGCCCGGTCCGCCGCCGCCCTGTGCGTACTGGCGGCGGCAGCGGCGGTGCTCTCCTTCGCCAAGGGCAGCGGCTGGATGGGTGCGGTCTGGGTCCTGCTGGCGGGCCTCGCGTCCAACATGGCGTGGTACTACGGGCGCCGGGCACGCGGGGCCCGCACCGCCGCGAGTCCGGACGCCGACGCCGCAGCCGGTACGGGCGGGTGCGGGGACGCCTCCCGCGCAGCGCGCCCTACGGTTGCGGAGTGACGGCGACCGCCGGTTCGCCCTGCCAGAAGCGGAAGTAGTCGTAGCCGTAGGCGACGTCGAGCTCAGAGACGTCCAGGACCTGCATGACGCTGCCTATCGCGTCCCAGAAGACCCCGTTCACCTGGGGGACCCACAGGAAGCCGAAGACCACCAGCAGCCCGAACGGCGCGAACGGCTCCGCCTGCCGCCGCGCGGCCGGTGAGAGCCACGGCTCCAGCACCCCGTAACCGTCCAGTCCGGGCACGGGCAGCAGGTTCAGGATGGCCGCGGTCACCTGCAGCATCGCGAGGAAGGCCAGGGCGTAGCGGAAGGCGAACGGGACGTCGCCCATCGCGTCGAGCCAGAAGGGCGCGGTGAGCAGGGCGGCGAACAGCGCGTTCGTCAGCGGTCCGGCGGCCGAGATCAGGCTGTGCCTCCAGCGGCCCCGGATGCGTCCCCGTTCGATGTAGACGGCGCCGCCCGGCAGCCCGATCCCGCCGAGGACGACGAAGACCACGGGCAGCACGACACTCAGCACGGCGTGCGTGTACTTCAGCGGGTTGAGGGTGAGATAGCCCTTCTCGGCGACCGAGTCGTCCCCGCTGCGCAGGGCCGTGTGCGCGTGGGCGTACTCGTGCAGGCAGAGCGAGACGACCCAGCCGGAGACGACGAAGAAGAACACCGCCACACCGGTGACCTCGGCCAGTCCGGCCCAGACCCCCCACCCTGAGACGGCCATGATCGCCGCGATCCCCAGGAAGACGGGGCTGATGCGGTGGTGGTCGGGGTGGGTGCCGGCGCCGGTCATGGATCAAGACCGTACCGGGGTGCGGAAGACGCGGGCGAACTGGCCCTGCGGACCGGGGGCTTCCGCCGCGGAGGCGGCAATCCGCGGCCTGACGGCGGCCCGCCCCCGGTGCGCGAGGGGCGCGCCGCCGCCCGCGGCCGGGCTCTCGCCAGGAGAAGCGGGAGGCTCTCTAGGAGAAGCTGTGCCGCGCCTCGGGGAAGTCGCCCGAGATCACGTCCTGGGCGAAGGACCTGGCCGCCTCGCCCAGGGTCTCCCGCAGCCGCGCGTACTGCTTGACGAAGCTGGGCACCCGGCCCGCCGTCATGCCCGCCATGTCCGTCCAGACGAGCACCTGCGCGTCGGTCTCCGCTCCGGCGCCGATGCCGACGGTGGGGACGTGCAGGGAGCGGGTCACCTCCGCGGCCAGCTCCGCGGGCACGGCCTCCAGCACCACCGCGAACGCTCCGGCGTCCTGGACGGACTTGGCGTCCCGCAGCAGCTGCTGTGCCGCCTCCTCGCCCCTGCCCTGCACGCGGTAGCCCATCGCGTGCACGGACTGCGGGGTGAGACCGACGTGCGCCATGACCGGGATGCCCGACTGGACCATCAACTCGATCTGGTGGGCGGAGCGTTCGCCGCCCTCCAGCTTCACCGCGCCCGCTCCCGCCTCCTTGACGAGGCGAGTGGCGCTGCGCAGCGCCTGTACGGGGCCCTCCTGGTACGTGCCGAAGGGGAGGTCCGCGACGATGAGGGCGCGCTTGGTGCCCCGTACGACGGCGGCCGTCAGCATCGCCATCTCGTCCAGGGTGACCGGGACGGTGTTCTCGTAGCCGAGGTGGCAGTTGCCCATGGAGTCGCCGACGAGCATCACGGGGATGCCCGACTCGTCGAAGACCGAGGCCGTCATGGCGTCGTAGGCCGTCAGCATGGGCCAGCGCTCGCCGCGCTCCTTGGCGGCGCCGAGGTCCCTGACGGTGACGCGGCGGTTGCGTGCGCCGCCGTAGAGGGTGGCCGGCTGCTTCTGCGAGGGCGCGGCCTGCTTCTGCGCATCAGACATGGCTGAACGCTCCTGTTTTCGTGTGGTCTCGAGGCGCCCTGACGGCGTCCCCGGATACACGTCCATGCTGGCATGCGCCGCCTGCCGGCGGAAGGGAGAAGGCCCTTCCGCCGCCAGGGCCCGGCCCGCTCCGTGCGGGCGGGGGTGCGTCCCGGGGCGCGTGGCGGACGTCGCGTGCAGGCCCTGCCGCGGCTGTGCCGGGGGCCGGGGCCCGCGGCCCGTGCGGCGCGTCCACGCACGTCGTGGTCCTGCGCGGGCCATGTGCCGGTTCCGTCACAGCATGCGCGGGAACTCTGGACACCGGAACCCGGCCTGCCCGGATATTCGTCCTGGCAGGAGAGGGGAGAGGAGCGCAAACGGATCGCGCTCGACCGGGTGTTGTGCGGGACGGCCGCAGTGCGGGGCACGGCGCCGCGATCACCTATCGTTCGACCAGGCACCGGCAAGGCAAGCGAGGAACAGCGGATGGCACGTGCGTACATGACCGAGTCGGCGAAGACGTCGGGCGAGTCGCGCGGCTTCCTCTCCCGGTCCCGTCAGGACGGCGGCTCCGGGTCCCGCGGCCTGGTCGACTGGGCCCGCTGGGGCCGGTGGGGCGGCGGAGGCGCGTGGCGCCGCGGCTGGGTGCTGGCCCTGCTCGCCGTGCTGCTGGGGGCGGCCCTCTTCTGGCACTCCGAGATCCCCAACGCGATCGGCAACCTGGGCTCGCTGTGGGAGACCTTCCTGCCGTGGGGCGGCGTGCTCGTACCGGTGCTGGCGCTCATGGCCGTGCTGCGCCGCTCCGCGCTCGCCCTGGTCGCGCTGCTGCTCCCGGCGATGGTGTGGCTGCATCTCTTCGCCGGCCAGTTCACCAGCAAGTCGGGTACGGGCGGCGACCTCACGGTCGTCACGCACAACGTCAACGCGGGCAACCCCGACCCGCGCCGCACCGCGCGCGAACTCGCGGGCTCCGGTGCCGACATCGTCGCGCTGGAGGAGGTCGCGGGCGGACAGGCGAAGCTCTACGACAAGGGGCTCGCCGGCGCGTACCGCTACCACAAGCGCGTGGGCACGGTCGGTGTGTGGAGCAAGTACCCCATGCGCGACACGGAGACGGTCGACATCAAGATGGGCTGGCCGCGGGCGATGCGCACCACCGTCGACACCCCGCACGGAGGCGTCGCCGTCTACGCCGCCCATCTGCCGTCCGTGCGCCTGCAGTTCGCCTCCGGCTTCACGGCCGGGCAGCGTGACGACAGCGCCGCGGCGCTGGGCAGCGCCATAGCGGACGACCCCGTCGACAAGGCCGTCCTGCTCGGCGACCTCAACGGGACGATGAACGACCGCGCGCTCGCGCCCGTCACGTCCCAGATGCGCTCCACGCAGGGAGCGGCGGGGGACGGGCCCGGCTTCAGCTGGCCGGCCTCGTTCCCGACGACGAGGATCGACCAGATCATGGTGAAGGGCCTCGAACCGGTCTCCTCCTGGTCCCTGCCCGCCACCGGGAGCGATCACCTGCCCGTCGCGGCGTCGGTGAACTTCTGAGGCTCCCCTCTCCTCCGCTCCCCTCCGCCCGATCCTCCCCCCCCAACCCCCTACTCCTCTCACTCGCGAAAGCGGTCTTCGCCGACGGCGGTCACCGGGCTTGTACGCCCCGGTGGCCGCCGTCAGCCGTCGTGAGGGGGCGGAGAGCGTGCCGGTGAGGTGCCCGGCCGCCCGTGGTGAGGGTGTCCGGGCCGGGTGCGTGTCCGCCCCGGCGGGCACCTGCGGGACGGGCTGCCGTGGCATGAATCACGCGCTCCGCGCCCAGCTGTTGCCGTCCTGAGACACGCAGCGGCGCCGCGAGGGAAACGCATCTGACAGACTTTGTTCCGTGTGAGAACATAAGAAGCTGCGCCTGTGCCCGACGCCGTTGTTGCGCAGGTCTCTAGCGCGTATCCCCTTAGAAAAACTTACCGAAGACCTTGATCAACCCTGCCTTGAAAGGTTCCGCCTCATGCCTCTGGCCTTGCTCGCCCTTGCGATCAGCGCCTTCGGAATAGGCACCACCGAGTTCGTGATGATGGGCCTGCTGCCCAACGTCGCGCGAGACATGGACACCTCCGTGCCCACAGCCGGATACCTGGTCTCCGCCTATGCCATCGGCGTCGTCATCGGCGCCCCGCTGCTCACCGCGCTCGGCACGCGCACGCCCCGCAAGCGGATGCTGGTGCTGCTCATGGGGCTGTTCACGGTCGGCAACCTCGCCTCCGCCCTGGCGCCCAACTACGCGGCCCTGCTCGCCGGGCGCGTGCTGGCGGGCCTCCCGCACGGCGCCTTCTTCGGCGTCGGCGCCGTCGTCGCCGCACGGCTGGTGACGGAGGACCGGCGTGCCCGCGCCGTCGCCACGATGTTCCTCGGGCTGACGGTCGCCAACATCGTCGGTGTGCCCGCGGGGACGGCGATCGGGCAGGCCCTCGGATGGCGGGCGACCTTCGTCGTCGTCAGCGCCATCGGCGTGCTGGCGATGGTGACGCTCGCCGCGCTGGTGCCCGAGATGAGCGCCGAGCGGCGGACCGGCCTGCGCCACGAGGTCCGCGCCCTCGGCGACCGCCAGGTGATCCTGGGGCTGCTCACCGCGGTCTTCGGATTCGGCGGCGTCTTCGCCGTCTACAGCTACCTCGCCTCGATCATGACCGAGGTCACGGGTCTCGCCGAGTCCTCCGTGACCGTGGTGCTCGCCCTCTTCGGCATCGGCATGACGCTGGGTGCGCTCGTCGCGGGACCGCTGACGGACCGTGCCTTGCGCCCGACGCTCTACGGGGGCCTCGGCGCGCTCGCCGTGGCCATGGTCACCTTCCACGCAGTCGTCGACATCAAGTGGGCGGCCATGGTGATGGTCGTCGTGCTGGGCGGGCTCGGCTTCATGACGACGACGCCCCTGCAGATGCTGATCATGCAGAAGGCGCGGCAGGCGCCCACGCTGGCCTCCGCCGGCAACCAGTCCGCGTTCAACCTCGCCAACGCCGGCGGGGCGTGGCTGGGCGGTGCCGCCGTCGCGGCCGGCTGGGGCTGGACCTCGCCCATGCTGGTGGGCGTCGTGCTGGCCCTGGCGGGGCTCGGCATCGCCGTGCTGGCCGGGGTGCTGGACGGCGCCCCGACCGTCTCCCGCTCCCGCATCGTGGCGCGCGGCGTCCCGGGGCTGCGCCGTGCCCGCGCCGCGGAGAGCGTCACCGGCTGAGCCGGGAGGACGCCGGGGCCGGGAGCGGGCAGGCTCCCGGCCCTGTGGCGCCCCGACGACAGGGGCCCGCGCACCCGCGCGGGCCCCTCGCCGTTCCCGCCCCCGGGCGGGAACGGCCGCGGACCCGGATGGCCGAGCCGCGGCGCGAGCGGCGGCCGGAGGCTGTTCAATCGCACACATGGCAGCCGACGAGCCGGAAGCGGGCGGTACGGGCACGGGCGGCACGGACGCGGGCGGGCAGCGGCGCGGTGTGTTCTGGGAGATGCTCGCCGGACGCGTCGCCGCGCCCCGTGCCTCGCTGCTCCTCGGCTGGGAGCTGATCGAGGTCCTGCCGGACGAGGGCACGATCGAGGTGGCGTTCCAGGCGGACGAGCAGTTCACGAACCCGGCGGGGGCGATCCAGGGGGGCTTCCTGGCCGCCATGCTCGACGACACGATGGGGCCGGCCCTGGCGGCGTCTCTCCCGGACGGGCTGCTCGCACCGACGCTCGACCTGCACGTCCAGTACCTGCGTCCGGCGCGGCCCGGGCGGCTGACGGGGCGGGGACGCGTCGTCAGCCGCGGCAGGCGGGTGTGCTTCCTCTCGGGTGAACTCGCCGCGGCCGACGGCACGTTGGTGGCCGTGGCGACAGCGACGGTGCGCCTCCGGACTCTGGAGTGACAAGGAGGGGCGAGCGGCACCGCGGGGCTCCCGGCCGGACGGGGCGGCCTTGACGGGCCCCGATATCCTGCCTTCGCAGGGCATTGAGCCGCAGTAAGTTCATTCAGCCGCAGCACGTTCCCGGCGCGCTGCACCGTCCCACCCGGTGCAGCCTCCCCCGCTCGTGCCCCGTCCGTCTCGCCCGTCTCCGGACCGGGTGTGTGCACCCGGCGGCCGCCGCATCGTCTCCGCGCAGCGTGCGCCGCCGCGCGCAATGGTCCGCCCGCTCTCCGCGCCGCTTCCCGGCCGCTGGCATGCCGTCCGGCTGCCCGCCGAAGTGCGAGCCGCGTGACGCCCGTCCGGGATGGTTCCATGCCCGACGGTTCCATGCCGGACGGTTCGACGTCAGCACGTCACTGTGCCGCAACGTTCCACGTCGGCACGCCCCCGTGCCTGCCGCGTCCGCGTGCGGCATCCCCGCGTCGGCCCCCTGGGGGCCGCTGCCGGTCTCTCAGCACAGTCCCCGGACACCACTCAGCGCCGGTCCGGCGGCAGCCTCCACGCGAGGCTGCTCCGGCCTGCCCGGAAGGAGCACTCCATGCAACTCGGACTCACCTGCCCGCGTTTCACCTGGCCCGGCGGCGACGCCGCCGTCGCGGGCCGGTTCGCACAGGTCGCGCGCGGCGCCGAACAGGCCGGGGTCGCGAGCCTGTGGGTGATGGACCACTTCTGGCAGATCCCCAACTTCGGAGCTCCCGGCGAGCCGATGCTGGAGGCCTACGGCGCTCTGAGCTACGCCGCCGCCCACACCGGCCGCGTCACGCTGGGCGCGCTGGTCACCGGAGTCGGGCACCGTCCGCCGGGCCTGCTGGTCAAGCAACTCACCACTCTGGACGCGCTGTCCGGCGGCCGGGCCGTCCTCGGGCTGGGCGCGGGTTGGGACGAGGAGGAGCACCGTGCGATCGGCGTGCCGTTCCCGCCGGCGGCGGAGCGCTTCGAGCGCCTGGAGGAGACGCTGCAGATCGTCCGCAGCATGTGGAGCGACGACGAAGAGCCGTACCACGGAAGGCACTTCAGCCTCGACCGCATGTCGACCTCGCCGCGCCTCACCCGGCCGCGCCCGCCGGTCCTCATCGGCGGCAGCGGCGAGAAGAGGACCCTGCGGCTCGTCGCCCGGTACGCCGACGCCTGCAACCTCTTCCACGGCGCCGACGTCCGCCACAAGCTGGCCGTCCTGAGAGAGCACTGCGAGCGCGTCGGAAGGCCCTACGGGGAGATCGAGAAGACGCTGCACATGCGCCTTCCGGAAGGCCGGTCCGTCGCCGAGAGCGTAGAACTCTGCGGCGAGTTCGCCTCCCAGGGCATCGACCACGTCATCGTCGCGCCACCCGACGCGTCGGACGGGGCAACGCTCGGGCACCTGGCCGAACTGGCCGAGGCGATACGGGAGATGACACCGGAGGGACGCAGCCCGGGGGAGCGGACCGGGATGCTCCGCGCTCGGACCTGAAGCGGTACGGCGAGGCGGCGCGGGCGGGAGGGGCGTTGGGCCCGCCCGTGCGCCGACTCCGCGTGTGCGCGCGGAGCGTCAGCCGGCCGTGCCGTCCCCGGGGCCGCTCTCCCGCCAGTGGTTGGTGATGGGCAGCCGGCGGTCCTTGCCGAAGCCCTTGCCGGAGATCTTCGTCCCCGGGGGGTACTGCCGCCGCTTGTACTCGGCGGCGTCCGTCATCCGCAGCACACGCGTGACGACTTCGGGGTCGTAGCCGCGTTCGACGATGCCCTGGCGGCCCACGTCCCCGTCGACGTACAGCTTCAGGATGCCGTCCAGCACGTCGTAGTCGGGCAGGGAGTCGGTGTCGACCTGGTCGGGGCGCAGCTCCGCGCTCGGCGGCTTGGAGATGCTGTTCTCGGGGATGGGCGGTGTCCCGCCCCGCTCGGAGGCGGCGCGGTTGCGCCACTTCGCCAGCCGGAAGACGTTGGTCTTGTAGACGTCCTTGATGGGCCCGTACGCGCCGACGGAGTCGCCGTACAGCGTCGAATAGCCGCACGCCAGCTCGGACTTGTTGCCCGGCGCGAGCACGATGTGGCCCTCCTGGTTGGAGATGCCCATCAGCACCACTCCGCGCAGGCGGGACTGGAGGTTCTCCTCGGCGACGCCGGTGAGCTCCATCGAGTCCATGAACGTGTCGAACATCGAACCGATCGCCACGGTGCGGTAGTTGAGCCCCGTGCGGCGTGCCATCTCCGCGGCGTCGTCCTTGGAGTGCTCCGACGAGTAGCGCGAGGGCATCGAGACGGCGTGCACGTTGGACGGGCCCAGCGCGTCGCAGGCGATCGCGGCGGTGAGCGCGGAGTCGATGCCGCCGGAGAGGCCCAGCACCACCGAACTGAAGCCGTTCTTGGACGCGTACGCCCGCAGACCGGTGACGAGAGCGGTGTAGATCTCCTCGTCGTCCTCCATGCGGGGAGCCTCGCTGCCGGTGAACTCCGGCTCGTACGCCTCCAGCGGGTCCGCGCCGAGGGTCACGTGCTGCACGGTGAGGCCGTCGTCCACGACCCCCGAGGGGGGCTCCGCCGAGGCCGCGGGCAGGTCGAGGTCGAGGACGAGACACGTCTCCTCGAACTGCGGTGCGCGCGCGACGGTTTCGCCGTCTCGGTCGACGACGATCGAGTCGCCGTCGAAGACGAGCTCGTCCTGGCCGCCGGCCATGGCGAGGTACGCCGTCGTGCAGCCCGCCTCCCGGGCCCGCCTGCGGACGAGGTCGAGGCGCGTGTCGTGCTTCTCGCGCTCGTACGGGGAGGCGTTGACGGAGAGCAGGAGCCCGGCCCCCGCGGTGCGGGCGGCGGGGACGCGGCCGCCGTTCTGCCACAGGTCCTCGCAGATGGCGAGGGCGACGTCGACACCGTGGACGCGGACGACGGGCAGGGTCTGGCCCGGCACGAAGTAGCGGAACTCGTCGAAGACGCCGTAGTTGGGGAGGTGGTGCTTGGCGAAGGCCAGGACGACCTCCCCGCCGTGGAGCACGGCCGCGGCGTTGAGCGGAGCGCCCGCGGGGCTGCCGAGGGAGGCGCGGACGTCCTCGGCGCGGTCGAGGTAGCCGACGACGACGGGGACCTCGCCCAGGCCCTCCCGCGCCAGCCTGCCCGCGAGCGCGCTCAGCGCCGCGCGGCTGGCCTCGACGAACGAGCCGCGCAGGGCCAGGTCCTCCACCGGGTAGCCGGTCAGCATCATCTCGGGGAACGCGACGAGATGCGCCCCCTGCTCCACGGAGCGCCGCGTCCAGCGCAGCACGGACGCCGCGTTGCCTTCGAGGTCACCGACGGTGGAGTCGATCTGGTTCAGGGCGAGACGTAGTTGAGGCACGCCGCCCACTGTAATCGTCCAACTGACGCGTGAGAGAGGGCGCCGGTACAGGCAGGAGAAGGAGGGGCGGCGGTGCACCCAGAGTCACCAGCCGGACACGTATGAGTACGTGGCGAGGCAGGCTGTCAAAACGGAACGAGTGGATCCGTGAATTTCACGAGGGAACCGGACACGCGGTGTTCACGTCACCGTCACAACCGTATCCAGTACCCAAGGTCACTTACGCGAGGGTATCCGCAGCATTTCGATACCTGGTGTACTGGATTCGGCGCCCGCCTGGCGGGCATCGGTCAGTGACGTGAACTCGCCACAGCACAGGGGGAAGCACATGTTGGAGGCCCTCGGTCTCGAACCCGTCCAGCAGCAGGCCTACGAGGCGCTCGTCGACGGAGCGGTCACCGTGCGGGAGCTTCGCGAGACGCTGGGCCTGAGCGCGGCGAAGGTGCGCGAAACCCTCACGGCGCTGGAGAAGTTGAGCCTGGTCGGCAGGTACCCGGGGGAGCGGCGGGGAGAGGAGCGCTTCCTGCCCGTGGCGCCCGAGGTAGCCTTCGAGTCGCTGCTGCTGGCGCGCGAGGAGGCCATCCACCGCACCCGGCGGCACATCCAGCTCCTGGCCACGCGGTTCCGCGCCAACGCGACCGCGCGCGACCCCGTCGACCTCGTGGAGATCGTCACCGGGCGGGCGGCGGTGATCCAGCAGGTCGATCAGCTGCAGTACAGCGCACGGCACCAGATCCGCGGCATCGACCGCCCCCCGTACGCCAACAGCGACCCCGACCGGCTCGACCCCAAGACGGGCATGATGCCGGTGCAGGCCAAGACCATGCGGCGCGGCATCGGCTACCGCGTCATCTACGACACCCACGGCCTGGAGACCTTCCACCGCATCCACACCGACATCGAGGCCTGCGCCGAACTCGGCGAGGAGGCGCGGGTCATGGCCGATACGCCGACGAAGCTGCTGGTCGCGGACGACCGCGTCGCGCTGATCCCGCTCCGGTCCGCGCCGCACGAGATGGCGAGCAGCGTCGTCGTGCACCCCTCGGGCCTGCTCGACGCGCTGTGCGAGTTCTTCGAGGTGCTGTGGGCGCGTGCGCTGCCGCTCTCCGCGTATCTCGCGGGGCGGCCGGGCGGCGCCGGGGACGCGCCGTCCCCGGACGAGGCCCGGCTGCTGGCCCTGCTGACGACCGGGATGACGGACCAGGTCATGGCGCGCCAACTCGGCGTCAGCTACCGCACGTTCCAGCGCCGCCTGAGCGGGCTCATGGAGCGGCTGGGAGCCGGCACGCGCTTCCAGCTCGGCATGCGCGCCGCCAGCCTCGGCTGGGTGTCGCAGCCCTCGGAGAGCGACGCGCGGCTGGCCGCCGGAGGTGGCGGGAACGCGTCAGGATCCGGCCATGGACTCCAGGCTGTGACCGGCGGTAAGACGGGTGTCCGATCCGCGAAGAAGACCCCACAAGATGTGGCTTCGAACACTGACCGGTAACTCTTGTTCTCGGCCTGGCCGGTGTGCGAACTTCAGTGCGTGACGTCGTTCCGCCAGAACGGCGGACCACGCCAAGACCACACGGCCGGACGCCTCTGAACGCTCCGGCCAGGCAACAAACAGCCGCGGTCCGGTATCCCCCACTGCCGGACCGCGGCTTACGTTTTGGGGACCCCGGTCCGGCCCGTCCGTCCTCCCGGTCTCGTCCCGCCCCGCCCGTGCCGACGCCGCACCGACGCCGTGCCGGGCCCCGGCCGGCGGGCGGCGGGACCAGGCGACGGGCACCAGGCGGCCGTCCGCCCGCCCCCGCCGGACGCTCTCCTGTGGCGCGGGGAGTGCGCCCTGCGGAGTGCGCCTCCCGAGCGACCCCCGGTGCGCCGCCCCGCTCCGCTTCCCCTCCCGTGCCTCCCCTCGTTCCCCCGGCTCCGCTTCGGGGCCGCGGCCCCGTGCCCCCTGCGGGGTGCCCGTCCGCGAGCGGCCCCGCGGGCCCGCGAACAGGCGCCTTGCCGCGTGGTTCACTGGAGAAGCGGCGCGAACGGAGGGCGCAGGCAACGCTCCGGAAACCGTGTGGTGGGATGCTCGTCCCCGTCCCGGGCCACCCGGGACACGAGGCCCGACGGGGTGTCGCCCAGGGTGCGGGCGGGCACGCTGAGCAGCGAGGATGGGTGACTATGGATAAGCAGCAGGAATTCGTGCTCCGCACGCTCGAGGAGCGCGACATCCGGTTCGTCAGGCTGTGGTTCACCGACGTGCTCGGCTTCCTCAAGTCCGTCGCCGTCGCGCCCGCGGAGCTGGAGCAGGCCTTCGACGAGGGCATCGGCTTCGACGGTTCGGCGATCGAGGGCTTCGCCCGGGTCTACGAGTCGGACATGATCGCCAAGCCCGACCCGGGCACCTTCCAGATACTGCCGTGGCGCGCGGAGGCCCCGGGAACGGCGCGGATGTTCTGCGACATCCTGATGCCGGACGGCTCCCCCTCCTACGCCGACCCGCGCTACGTGCTCAAGCGCAGCCTCGCCAAGGCCTCGGACCTGGGCTTCACCTTCTACACCCACCCGGAGATCGAGTTCTTCCTGCTCAAGGACCGGCCGCTGGACGGCACGCGCCCCTCGCCGGCGGACACCTCCGGCTACTTCGACCACACCCCCCAGCACGTCGGCATGGACTTCCGCCGGCAGGCGATCACGATGCTGGAGTCGATGGGCATCTCCGTGGAGTTCTCCCACCACGAGGGCGCCCCGGGGCAGCAGGAGATCGACCTGCGCTACGCGGACGCGCTGTCCACGGCCGACAACATCATGACGTTCCGGCTGGTGATGAAGCAGGTCGCGCTGGAGCAGGGCGTGCAGGCCACCTTCATGCCCAAGCCCTTCTCCGAACACCCCGGCTCCGGCATGCACACCCACCTGTCCCTCTTCGAGGGCGACCGCAACGCCTTCTACGAGTCGGGCTCGGAGTACCAGCTCTCCAAGGTCGGCCGCTCCTTCATCGCGGGTCTGCTCACGCACGCCGGAGAGATCTCCGCCGTCACCAACCAGTGGGTCAACTCCTACAAGCGCATCTGGGGCGGCGCGAACCGGACGGCGGGGGAGGGCGGCGAATCGCCCTCGTACATCTGCTGGGGCCACAACAACCGCAGCGCACTGATCCGGGTCCCCATGTACAAGCCGGGGAAGATGGGCTCCACCCGTATCGAGGTGCGCTCGCTCGACTCGGGCGCCAACCCCTACCTCGCCTACGCCACGCTGCTGGCGGCCGGGCTCAAGGGCATCGAGGAGGGCTACGAACTCCCGCCGGGCGCCGACGACGACGTCTGGGCCCTCTCCGACGCGGAACGGCGGGCGATGGGCATCGAACCGCTGCCGCAGAACCTGGGCGAGGCCATCACCCTGATGGAGCGCAGCGAGCTGGTCGCGGAGACGCTGGGCGAGCACGTCTACGACTTCTTCCTCCGCAACAAGAAGCAGGAGTGGGAGGAGTACCGCAGCGAGGTCACCGCCTTCGAGCTGCGCAAGTCCCTGCCGGTTCTGTAGGACGGGGCCGCCGTCGCTGCGGGGCGGCGGCCGGTACGGCCCGATACGCGGAGTGCGCGAGTACGGAGGACGGTCAAGGGTGCAGGGCGGTCGGCGGGACAGCCGTCACGGACAGCTGGTGCGGCGCGGCTTCACCGAGCCGGCCACGGCGGAGCGCCTGCTGTCGGCGCAGGAGTTCGACGAGGTCCGGGCAGACACCCAGCTGCTCGACGCCTTCGGGGCGACCGCGGACCCGGACCTCGCACTGCACGGCCTCGTCCGGCTCGTCGAGGCGCAGGAGGACCCGCAGCGCCTGCTGGACACGCTGCTCGCCAGCAAGCCCCTGCGGGACAGGCTGCTCGGTGTGCTGGGCGTCTCCGAAGCGCTGGGCGACCACCTCGCCCGCCACCCCGACGACTGGCAGGCGCTCGCCACGTACGAGCGGCGGGACCTGCACCCGGGCGTCGAGGAGTTCGAGGCGGCCGTACGCCCGGCCACCGACCCGGACGATCTGCGCCACCGCTACCGCCGCGCCCTGCTGTCGATCGCCGCGCGCGACGTGTGCGGCACCAGCGACCTGGCGCAGACCGCCGGCGAGCTCGCCGACCTGGCCGCGGCGACGCTGCGCGCCGCGCTCTCCCTCGCCTCCGCCGAGGCGCCCGAGGACGCCGCGGCGTGCCGGATCGCGGTGATCGGGATGGGCAAGTGCGGCGGCTGCGAACTCAACTACGTCTCCGACGTGGACGTCATCTTCGTGGCGGAACCCGCGGACGGCACGGAGGAGGCGGCGGCTTTGCAGGCCGCCGGCCGCATCGCGGCCCGTCTGATGCGGATCTGCTCGGACACCACGGCCGAGGGCACCATCTGGCCCGTCGACGCCAACCTCCGACCGGAGGGCCGGAACGGGCCGCTGGTGAGGACGCTCTACTCCCACCTCGCCTACCTCAACCGGTGGGCGAAGACCTGGGAGTTCCAGGCCCTGCTGAAGGCCCGTCCGGTGGCGGGCGACATGGCGCTGGGCGAGGCGTACGCGGAGGCCGTCGCCCCGCTGGTGTGGCAGGCGTCGGAGCGGGAGAACTTCGTCCCCGACGTGCAGCAGATGCGGCGCCGCGTCGTGGAGAACATTCCCGCCGCGCAGGTCGACCGCGAACTCAAGCTCGGGCCGGGCGGGTTGCGCGACGTCGAATTCGCCGTGCAGCTGCTGCAGTTGGTGCACGGCCGCACCGACGCGGCGCTGCGCAGCCCCACGACGCTCGCCGCTCTGGACGCGCTCGCCACGGGCGGCTACGTGGGCCGGCAGGACGCCGCCGCGCTCGACTCCGCGTACCGCTTCCTCCGCACGCTCGAACACCGCATCCAGCTCCACAAGATGCGCCGGACGCATCTCATGCCCGAGGACGAGGCGGACCAGCGCAGGCTCGGGCGTTCCCTCGGGTATCGCAGCGACTCCGTCAACGAGCTGCACAAGACGTGGCGCAAGCACGCCGCCGCGGTGCGGCGGCTGCACGAGAAGCTCTTCTACCGTCCGCTGCTGGACGCCGTCGCCCAGCTCGACGTGGGGGAGGCGCGGCTCTCGCCCAGGGCCGCACGGCAGCGGCTGGAGGCGCTCGGCTACGCCGATCCCGCGGGAGCGCTGCGGCATCTGGAGGCGCTGGCGAGCGGCGTCAGCCGCAAGGCGGCCATCCAGCGCACCCTGCTTCCCGTCCTGCTGGGCTGGTTCGCCGACTCCGCCGACCCGGACGCGGGGCTGCTCAACTTCCGCAAGGTCTCCGACGCGCTCGGGACGACGCCCTGGTATCTGCGGCTCCTCCGGGACGAGGGAGCGGCGGCGGAGAACCTCGCGCGCGTCCTGTCCGCCGGGCGCCTCGCCCCCGACCTGCTGATGCGGGCGCCCGAGGCGGTCGCGCTGCTCGGCGACGAGGGCGGGCTGCGGCCGCGGGCGCGGGAGGCCCTCACGCAGGAGGTGCTGGCGGCCGTGGGCCGGGCGGCGGACGCCGAGTCGGCGGTGGCGGCGGCTCGCGGGGTGCGCCGGCGCGAGATGTTCCGTACGGCGGCGGGCGACCTGATCGGCGCGTACGGCACGGAGGAGCTGCCCACGGAGGACCCCGCGGCGGCCGTCGACCGGATCGGGGCGGCCCTCACCGGCATCAACGCGGCCACGCTCGCCGGTGCCCTCCGTGCGGCGGTGCGCAGCCGGTGGGGGGACGAACTGCCCACCCGCTTCGCGGTGATCGGCATGGGCCGGTTCGGCGGGCACGAGCTGAGCTACGGCTCCGACGCCGACGTCCTCTTCGTCCACGAGCCCCGCGAGGGCGTGAGCGAGGAGGAGGCGGGCAAGGCCGCGCTGGCCGTCGCGACGGAGCTCCGCCGCCTGCTCCAACTGCCCTCGTCCGACCCGCCGTTGGTGGTCGACGCGGACCTGCGTCCGGAAGGCAGGTCAGGGCCGCTCGTGCGTTCCCTGGAGTCCTACGCCGGCTACTACCGCCGCTGGGCGGCCGCCTGGGAGAGCCAGGCGCTGCTGCGGGCGGATCCCGTCGCGGGGGACGAGGATCTGGGGCGCCGTTTCACCGAGTTGATCGCCCCGGTCCGCTATCCCGCCGACGGTTTGAGCGAGGACTCGCTGCGCGAGATCCGGCGGCTCAAGGCCCGCATGGAGTCCGAACGGATGCCGCGCGGCGCCGACTCCACGACGCACGCCAAACTCGGCCGCGGCGGACTCGCCGACGTCGAGTGGACGGTGCAGCTCCTCCAGCTCCAGCACGCCGCCGGAGCGGAGGACCTGCGCACCACGCGTACGCGTGCCGCGCTGGCCGCGGCACGGGAGGCGGAGCTCATCGACCCCGAGGACGCGGAGACGCTGGACGAGGCGTGGCTGCTGGCCACCCGGGTGCGCAACGCCGTGATGCTGGTGCGTGGCAGGGCCGGCGACACGTTCCCCTCCGACGCACGGGAGTTGGGAGCCGTCGGCCGCTACCTCGGCTACCCCGAGGCCAGCGGCAGCGGGGAGATGCTCGACGACTACCGCCGGGTGACGCGCCGGGCCCGGGCAGTGGCGGAGCGGCTCTTCTACGGCGCGGCGGACTGACCGGCCACCGCGTCCGTGCGGTGCGTTCCGGCTGCGGGACCGGGCGCCTTGATGTGCCGCGGCAGCCGGTACGAGAGCTTTCCGTACCAGCCGTAGGAGAGGGCGAAGCCGAAGCCGAGGCAGATGACGCCGCCCACCGCGTCCAGCCAGAAGTGGTTGGCCGTGCAGACGATCACTATCAGCGTGCCCACCGGGTACAGCACGCCCAGCAGGCGGACCCACAGGGGAGTGGCGAGCGCGGCGATCGTGATGCCGCACCACACCGACCAGCCGATGTGCATCGACGGCATGGCGGCGTACTGGTTCGACATGTCCGCCAGGTTGCCCGACGCCATGGAGCCCACGGTCTGGTGCACCTGCACGGTGTCGATGAAGGACTCGCCCCGCATCAGCCGCGGCGGCGCGAGCGGGAAGAGGTAGTACCCGAGCAGGGCGATGCCGGTGGTGGCGAAGATGACCAGGCGCGTCGCGGCGTAACGGCCGGGGTGGCGCCGGTAGAGCCAGACGAGCACGGCGATGGTCACGACGAAGTGCAGCGTCGCGTAGTAGTAGTTCATCGTGAGGATGAGCCAGGTGACGCTGTTGACGGCCCGGTTGACCGAGTCCTCGACGGCGATGCCGAGGAACTGCTCCGCCCTCCAGATCCAGTCGGCGTTGTCGAGGGCCTGCGCGCGCTGCTCGGGGACGGCGTTGCGGATGAGGGAGTACACCGCGTAACTCACCGCGATGAGGACGATCTCGAACCAGATGCTGGGACGGCGGGCGGCGCGCAGCCGCGTCATGAGGGCGGTGCCGACGACGCTGCCCTGCCCGGCACCGGCGGTCCCCGCGGCCGTGGTGCCCGCCGCGGCGGTTCCGGGTCTGCCGCTCCCGTGACCTGTCTGTTCGTCCTCGGTGCCCTGTGTCCCGGTGGTCTGTCGGCCTACGTGAGCGGTCCTTGTCGTCGATGCCCCCATGAGGGGACAGTCTGCCAGACCTGTCCGTTGTGCCGATCATCCTGCGGTCGGGTATGGGCCGGTTTACGTCCTCCCTGCGGCCGAGGGGACGGAGGCCGTGGAGCCGCGTACGACCAGCTCGGGAAGGAAGACGAACTCGCTGTGCGGAGCGGGCGTCCCGCCGATCTCCTCCAGCAGTGTCCGCACTGCCGCCTGGCCCATGGCCGTGACGGGTTGACGGATCGTCGTGAGCGGCGGGTCGGTGAAGGCGATGAGAGGGGAGTCGTCGAAGCCGATCACGGAGACCTCGCGCGGCACTTGGAGCCCGCGCTGGCGCGCCGCCCGGATCGCGCCCAGGGCCATCATGTCGCTGGCGCACACCACGGCGGTGCAGTCGCGCTCCAACAGGGCGCCCGCGGCGGCCTGTCCGCCCTCCAGGGTGTAGAGGGAGTGCTGAACGAACTCGCCGGCCCCCTCGGAGTCGACGCCCAGCTGCTCGTCCATGGCGCGCACGAACCCCTCGATCTTGCGCTGCACGGGAACGAACCGCTCCGGTCCGAGGGCCAGCCCGATGCGGCGGTGGCCCAGCGCGGCGAGGTGGGTGACCGCGAGCCGCATCGCGGCGCGGTCGTCCGGTGAGACGAACGGCGCCTGCACCTTCGGCGAGAAACCGTTGACGAGGACGAACGGCACGCCCTGGCCGCGCAGCCGCTCGTAGCGCTGCATGTCGGCGGTGGTGTCGGCGTGGAGGCCCGAGACGAAGATGATGCCGGCGACGCCGCGGTCGACGAGCATCTCCGTCAGCTCGTCCTCCGTGGACCCGCCGGGTGTCTGCGTGGCCAGGACCGGTGTGTACCCCTGCCGGGTCAGGGCCTGGGCGATCACCTGCGCGAAGGCGGGGAAGATCGGGTTCTCCAGCTCCGGTGTGATCAGGCCCACGAGGCCCGCGCTGCTCCGGCGCAGCTTGACGGGCCGTTCGTAGCCGAGCACGTCGAGCGCGGCGAGTACGGATTCGCGGGTGGCCGCGGCGACGCCCTGCTTGCCGTTGAGGACCCGGCTGACCGTCGCTTCGCTGACCCCCGCCTGCGCTGCGATGTCAGCTAGCCGTGCGGTCACAGGGTTGGACTGTACCGGCCGGATCACACGGTGCCCACCGGGCGGGACGCCAAGATCTGCAAATGCGTTTTCTGAAAGTTGCCGCAAACTCTTTCGCGAGCGGCGTCGCGCTGTTACGTTCCTCCGCAGCCGGGCGCCGCCCATGGCGCCGGGGGTCCCCCAGGCCGTCGGCCGGGGACGCACACGTGGAGGGGATGGACATGCGGCGAGGCAGAGGGGTCATCGCGGCGGCTGCGGTGCTTGCGCTCACGGCGACGGCGACGGCCTGCGGCGGAGAGGACCAGGGCGACCAGAGCGGGGGCGGCGAGATAGCCGGCTCCGTCACCTACTGGGACACCTCGAACGACGCCGAGAAGGGCACGTACAAGAAGATCGCGGAGGACTTCGAGAAGAAGCACCCGAAGGTCGACGTGAAGTACGTGCACGTCAACTTCGGTGACGCGAACCAGAAGTTCAAGAACGCGGCCGGCGGCAACTCCGGCGCCCCCGACGTGATGCGCACCGAGGTCGCGTGGGTCGCCGACTTCGCCAACCTCGGCTACCTCGCGCCGCTGGACGGCACGCCCGCCGTCGACAAGCCGTCCGACTACCTCAAGACGGCTGCCGGCAGCACCCGCTTCAAGGGCAAGACCTATGCGTTGCCGCAGGTCACCGACACCCTGGGCCTCTTCTACAACAAGAAGATGCTCAAGAAGGCGGGGGTCGGGGTGCCCGAGTCCTTCGACGAGCTGAAGAAGTCCGCCAAGAAGATCAAGAGCGAGACCGGCAAGACGGGCCTGTACCTGCGCGGCGACGACCCGTACTGGTTCCTGCCGTACCTCTACGGCGAGGGCGGCGACCTCGTCGACCCCACCTCCAAGAAGGTCACCGTGGACGACCCGGCGGGCGGCAAGGCCTTCGCCCGTATGAAGGACCTCGTCGACTCCGGCGCCGCGGTCACCGACAGCAGCGACGGCCAGGAGAACGGGCTGAAGGCATTCCAGGACGGCGACGTCGCCATGATCATCGACGGTCCGTGGGACATCGCCGGCGCCCAGCAGGGCAAGCAGTTCAAGGAGGACAAGGACAACCTCGGTGTCGCGCCCGTCCCCGCCGGCAGCAAGCGCCGCGGCTCACCGCAGGGCGGCTGGAACCTGTCCGTGTACGCGGGCAGCAAGAACTTGCGGACGGCGCAGGAGTTCGCCAAGTACATGTCCTCGGCCGAGGTCCAGAAGCGCACGACGGAGGAACTGAGCCTCCTCCCCACCCGCGAGTCCGTCTACGACGAGCCCTCGGTGCGCGAGAACAAGATGGTCGAGTTCTTCAAGCCCGCCGTCGACGAGGCCGTGCAGCGGCCGTGGATCGCGGAGGGCAACTCCCTCTTCGAGCCCATCCGCGGGCAGATGGACGCGGTCCTCACCGGCAGCCGCAGCCCCGAAGCCGCCGCCGACAAGGTCGGCGACGGCTTCCGCAAGCTGCTGAAGGACTACAAGTAGAAGGGGACGGGGCGGAAGGCATGGCTGTGGAGACCACCAGCCGGTCGGTGCCCGCGGCCGCGGACGGCGCGGACAGCGCCGCCGCCGGCCGCGGGCGGGGGCCCGGGGGGAAGAGCGGCGGCAGGGGCGCGGGCGCACTGCGCAGGGCCGCGGCGCGGCACTGGTACGCCTGGACGATGGTCGCGCCGGTCGTCCTCGTCATCGGCGTCATCATCGGATACCCGCTGGTGCGGGGCGTCTACCTGTCGCTCACGAACGCCGACGAGGCCAACGTCGAGCGCACCATCGGCGTCAACCACATTCCCGCCACCTACGAGTTCACCGGCCTCGAGAACTACACGGAGATCCTCGGGGACAGCGTCTTCTGGGACCGGCTGGGCTGGACGGCGGTGTGGACGGCCGGCTGCGTCGGCTTCACCTTCGGACTCGGCCTGGTGCTGGCGGTGATGCTCAACAGGCAGGTGCGCGGCAGGTCGTTCTACCGGATCGCCATGATCGTGCCCTGGGGCATCCCGGCCTTCGTCTCCGTCTTCGCCTGGAAGATGCTGTTCAACGAGAAGAGCGGGCTGCTCAACCAGGTGCTGGACGGCGGCGGCATCGACGCCGTGCCCTGGCTGGGCGATCCCACCTGGGCGAAGGTCGCCGTCATCGCCGTCAACGTCTGGCTGGGCGTCCCCTTCATGATCGTGGCGATGCTCGGTGCCCTGCAGGGCATCCCCGGCGAGCTGTACGAAGCCGCCGAGATGGACGGCGCCGGCCCCTGGCAGCGGTTCCGCAACATCACCCTGCCCGGCGTGCGCACCGTCAGCAGCACGGTCGTCCTGCTCAGCACCATCTGGACGTTCAACATGTTCCCCGTCATCTACCTGCTCACCAGGGGCGGCCCGGAGGACTCCACGGAGATCCTGGTGACCTACGCCTTCCGGCTCTCCTTCATCAACAGCCCGCGGGACTTCGCCACTTCGGCCGCATGGGGCGTCCTCATCCTGGTGCTGCTCTCGCTCTTCACGGTCGTCTACAGGCGGGCACTGCGCCGCCAGGGGGAGGTGTGGTGACGATGCGTTCCGCGCCTCGCACCCGGGGCGAGCGGGGCCCGCTGGCCTCGTTCGGGCTGCACGCAGGGCTGCTCACCGCGTCCCTCGTCGCGCTCTTCCCGCCGCTGTGGCTGCTCGTGACGTCGTTCAAGCCCAGGAACGAGTCCTTCTCCACCGCCCTGGTCAAGAACTTCACGCTCGGCAACTACGAACACGTCGTCGCCGACACCTACTTCCTGACGTGGTTCGGCAACTCGCTGCTCGTGGTGGTCGGTACGACCGCCGTCGGGGTCTTCATCGCCGCCACCACCGGCTACGCCATCAGCCGGTTCCGTTTCCCCGGGATGCGCCCCCTGATGTGGGTGCTGCTGATCACGCAGATGTTCCCGATGGCCGTGCTGATCGTGCCGCTCTACAACACGATGGCGCGCCTGGGCCTGCTCAACCAGCCCGTCGGCCTGATCATCACGTACCTGACGGTCGCGGTGCCGTTCTGCGCCTGGATGATGAAGGGCTTCTTCGACACCATCCCCGTCGACATCGACGAGTCCGGACGCGTCGACGGGCTCAACCCGTTCGGCACGTTCTGGCGGCTCGTCCTCCCGCTGGCCAGGCCGGGCCTCGCCGTGACCGGCTTCTACACCTTCGTGACCGCCTGGGCCGAAGTCGCCTACGCCACCGCCTTCATGACCGGCGAGGAGAACCTCACCCTCGCGGGTGGTCTGCAGACCTTCGTCAACCGCTACGGCTCCGACTGGGGCTCCATGACGGCCGCCGCGGTCATCATCGCCGTGCCCGCGGCCGTCGTCTTCGGCTTCGCGCAGCGGCACCTGGTGGCCGGCCTCACCGCGGGAGCCACGAAGTCGTGACGCCCGCCGCAGTGCACCGGCCACCGACCGCCCCGACGCCGACGCCCGCGACCGCCCCCGACTCCCAGGGATGACATGACCCAGCATCTCGACCCCGCCCCCACGGCCGCACCCGCACCCGCCTCCGATCCGTCCGCCGGGCGAGCCCCCGCGCACGGCGCGCGCCGGGCCGCGGGGAGCGGCGGCACGGACTGGTGGCGGGACGCCGTGATCTACCAGGTCTATCCGCGCTCCTTCGCCGACGGCGACGGCGACGGCATGGGCGATCTCTCCGGCGTGCGCGCCCGGTTGCCCTATCTCGCCGGACTCGGCGTGGACGCCGTGTGGCTCAGCCCGTTCTACGCCTCGCCGCAGGCCGACGGCGGATACGACGTGACGGACTACCGCTCGGTCGACCCCCTCTTCGGTGAACTCTCCGACGCCGCCGCCCTGATAGAGGACGCGCACGGGCTGGGGCTGCGCGTCATCGTCGACATCGTGCCCAACCACTCCTCGGACCGGCACGAATGGTTCCGGCGCGCGCTCCGCGAGGGCCCCGGCTCGCCCGCCCGCGCCCGCTACCACTTCCGGCCCGGACGCGGGGAGGACGGCGAACTGCCGCCCAACGACTGGGAGTCCGTCTTCGGCGGCCCGGCCTGGACGCGCGTACGCGAGGCCGACGGCAGCCCCGGCGAGTGGTACCTGCACCTCTTCGCGCCCGAGCAGCCGGACTTCAACTGGGAACACGCCGCCGTACGGGACGAGTTCCGCACCGTCCTGCGCTTCTGGCTGGATCTGGGCGTCGACGGTTTCCGCGTGGACGTCGCCCATGGGCTGGTCAAGGCAGCCGGCCTGCCCGACCGGGGCAGGCCCGGGCAGCTGCGGCTGCTGGGCGGCGAGCAGCTGCCGTTCTTCGACCAGGACGGCGTGCACGAGATCTACCGCGACTGGCGCCGGGTCTTCGAGGAGTACCCCGGCGACCGCATCGGCGTCGCCGAGGCATGGGCGCCCAGCTCCGAGCGGACCGCCCTCTACGTACGCCCCGACGAGCTGCACCAGGCGTTCAACTTCCACTACCTCCAGACGGATTGGGACGCCGCGGCACTGCGCGACGTCATCGACGAATCGCTGGAGGCCATGCGGCCCTCCGGGGCACCGGCGACCTGGGTGCTCTCCAACCACGACGTCGTACGCCACCGCACCCGGCTCGGCGGCGGCCTCGCCCGTGCCCGCGCCGCCACGCTGCTGATGCTGGCCCTGCCCGGATCCGCGTACGTCTACCAAGGCGAGGAGCTGGGGCTGCCGGAGGTCGCGGACCTGCCCGACGAGGTCCGGCAGGACCCGTCCTTCTTCCGCGACAGCGGCCAGGACGGACTCCGCGACGGCTGCCGGGTGCCGCTGCCGTGGGAGAGGCGGGGAAGCTCCTACGGGTTCGGCTCCGGCGGCAGCTGGCTGCCGCAGCCGGAGGAGTGGGGCGAGCTCTCGGTGGCCGCGCAGAGCGGCGAGAAGGGCTCCACCCTGGAGATGTACCGCGCCGCGCTGCGCATCCGCCGCGAGCAGCCCGGCCTGGGCGCGGGCGAGTCGGTGGAGTGGCTGCCGGCTCCGGACGGCGTGCTCGCCTTCCGCCGGGGAAGCTTCGTCTGCACCGCGAACACGGGCGGCACCCCCGTCGAACTCCCCGCACGGCCAGGAGAGTTGCTGCTCGCGAGCGGCCCGTACGAGGGCGGTGAGGCGCTGCCGGCGGACACCACCGCCTGGTGGACCACCGGACCCCTGGCATGACGGCGGTGCTGCCCGCCACCCGCCTCGCCGACATCGCGGGACAGGCGAAGGTCAGCGAGGCCACCGTCAGCCGCGTCCTCAACGGCAAGGCGGGCGTGGCCGATTCGACCCGCCAGCGGGTGCTCGCCGCGCTCGACGTGCTGGGCTACGACCGGCCCGTCCGGCTGCGGCAGCGCAGCGCCGGCCTCGTCGGGCTCGTCATCCCCGAACTGACCAACCCGATCTTCCCGGCGTTCGCCCAGATCATCGAGCAGGCGCTGACGGGCTACGGCTACACGCCGATCCTCGGCACCCAGATGCCCGGCGGCGCCACCGAGGACGAACTGGTCGACCAGTTCGTGGAGCGCGCCGTCACCGGCATCATCTTCCTGTCCGGGCTGCACGCCGACCTGTCGGCCGACCCCGGGCGGTACGCCCGTCTCGCCGATCGCGGGGTGCCGTTCGTCCTCGTCAACGGCTTCAACGACCGCATCGCGGCGCCCTTCGTCTCCCCGGACGACGCCGCGTCCTCCCGTATCGCCGTCCGCCACCTGAGGGATCTGGGGCACCGGCGGCTGGGACTCGCCGTGGGGCCGGACCGCTTCGTCCCCGTGCGGCGCAAGACCGAGGGCTTCCTCGCCTCCGTCGAGGAGGACGGGACCGCCGGAGACCCGGCCCAGGGCCTGGTGCGCCACACCCTCTTCACCGTGGAGGGCGGGCACGCCGCGGCCGACGACCTCCTCGACGAGGGCTGCACCGGCCTCGTGTGCGGAAGCGACCTGATGGCGCTGGGCGCGGTGAGGGCGGCACGGGCACGGGGGCTCGACGTGCCGGGAGACGTCTCGGTGGTCGGCTACGACGACTCGGAACTGATCGCCTTCACCGACCCGCCGCTGACGACGGTGCGTCAGCCGGTGCGCGCCATGGCGAACGCCGCGGTGCACACGCTGCTGGAAGAGGTGCGCCAGAACCCCGTACCGCAGACGGAGTTCGTCTTCCAGCCGGAGCTCGTCGTCCGCGGCTCCACGGGTCAGGCGCCCCACGGGACGGGACGCACCCGGGCCGGAGGCACCTGACGCCGGCTCCCCGACTCCGGCCCGGCCGGCCGGCGGCCCGTACCCGCGAGCCGCACGCGCCCGGCCGGTCGGGCCGGTCCCACCCCGCCGCGCCACGCGGCTCCGCTCGGCGGAGCTACGCGGAGCACGGGGGGCGTCGACCGCGGCCGTCGCGACGGGAGTCGGGACGGCCGCCGTGGCGGTTCAGCGGCGCGCGGGCCGTGTGGAGCGCAGCGCGGGCAGCTTCCCGCCGTCGGCGAGCCGTGCCGTCAGCTTCACCCTGGCCCGCTTCGTCCCGGGCAGCGTGAGCGTACGGTCCGTCGAGAAGCCGCTGGGGCTCCCCTCGCCCCTGCCCTTCACCGTGATGCCCGTGACCTTCGACGAGCCGGCCGCCAGCACGTACCAGTTGCCGGCCTGCGACCGCCAGCGCGTCGCGCTGACCACGTTCGGTTCGCGCTTGCCGCACGAGGTGGTGTCCATCGCCCGCGCGGTCAGCACGGCGGGCTCGTCGGGCTCCTCCGCGGGGGGCTGGAACCCGCCGAGGGCCTGCGCCCCCTGGCCGCGCCAGGTCTCGGCCCGCGTGCACGTCCAGGACGCGATGCCCTCGCCCTCCGGCAGCAACTGCTGTTTGAAGCGCCAGGTGTTGACGGACCGCGTGCCGCTGCCCACCAGCGCGCGCATCGCACAGGAGGTGTGCGCCAGACGGGTACGGGCGCGCTCTCCCATCGCCTCGCGTGCCTTGCGGCGCGGCGATCCGTAGGTGAGCCGGACGGCGGCCAGCTCGCCCAGGTCGGTGTAGAGGCGCTTCTTCGTGCCGCCCGACGCCGTCTCGGAGGTGAGCACCAGCCCGGGCCAGCGCGAGCAGTCCCCCGAGGCACGGGGCGCGGTCAACGAGGCCAGCACTCCGTCGTGCTCCCTGCGGAGCGTTCGCCCGGAGTCGTCCGGCCGCAGCAGGTCCGCCTCGGCGGCTTCGGTCACCCAAGGAGCCGTCAGATAGCGGACGTTGCTGTCGCTTCGGGAGACGACGAGGGCCGCGGCCGAGGCCATGTCCGCGCCGTCGGTGCGTGCCAGGTCGAGGACGGCGCCGCCCTCCTCTGCGCCCTCCGGCTCGGCGTAGCGGGCGATCCGCAGACCGTCGTGGAGCAGGACGACCTGGGCGCCGTCGAGCCGTCCCGCGTACAGCAGATGGGGCGGGCCGGACGGCGGGCCGGAGGAGGTGCCGCGGGTCACGGAGACCTTCACCTGCGGCCCGGGCCGGGCCCAGACGGCCAGCGCGCGGCGCAACAGCGCCTGGTTCGAGGTGAGTTCGCCGCGTGTGGGCCAGACGGAGAAGTCGGTACGTGACGCCTTCTTCCAGGCGCCGGCCGGAACGCGCACCAGCGCCCCGGGGTCGAGGGCCTTCTCGGCGGCGGGGTTGCGCGCGTAGGGCGGCGCGGCGGCGCCGTCGGGCCCCCAGGCGCCGCCGGGGAGCCCCAGCAGGGCGCCGCACACGGCGAGAGCCACCGCGGCCACGAGCGCCGCGCGACCGTGCTGGCGGCGGCGCGCCAGGTCCGTGGGGCGTGCCTGCAACAGGCACGGGTCGAACTCGGGGGAGGAGAGCAGCGGCCGGTCCTCGCCGCCCGCCGGGGCCTGGACGGTGCCCGCCTCCCGCAGCGCGGCCGCGGGGTCCGGCACGCCGGCCTCCTCCAGGACCGTGCGGATCTCGCCGTCCGCCAGGCCCTCCAGACCGCGCAGGGCGTAGGCCGCTCGCGCCGCGCCGGAGACGTCCGACAGCGCCTCGTCCAGGGCGAGTTCACCGGCGCCGCCGGAACGCGGTACGAGCTTCAGGCCGAAGACCTGGGGGAGCAGCCCGGGGCGCCGGGGGAGGCGTGACAGCGGCCCGAGGCGTCGGCGTTCGCCGGCGAGCGCACCCCTCAGCATCCGTGCGGCGAGCCACAGGTAGACCTCGCCGGCCCGCCCGCCCGCTCCGTCGCCCGCGCTCTCACGCCTGGCGCTGCCGCGCTGCGGGGGAAGCGGCCCCGAGGCGGCCGCTTCCCGGCTGCGGGGCAGCGCCCGCTGCACGAGCGAGTGCGCCGCCAGTACCCGTCGCTGCCGGGCGAGCGACGGCGGCAGCACCAGATAGGCGAGCCGCACGAGGCGCGGGTAGTGCTCCACGAGCGCGGCTTCGGCCTGCTGCACGTCGAGGGGAGGGAGCTGCGTACGGGGGGTCTGCTGGGAGGTCGCTTCCGAAAGGGCCACGTGAGCGAGAACGAACGAAGGGGAGCTTGGTCACCTGCCGGGCCGCTCCGCGGAGCGGGGCGAGGAGGGACCGTCCCGCCCGGGCAGAACCGTTCCGCAGTACGCGAACCGGCCCACGCGAAGGAGCGCGAAGATGACCGAGCACCCCACGCCGTTGCACACCCTCTACGGCCGGTGGCTGGAGGACCTGTGGAACGGCGACCCGTCGGTGGCCGCGGAGATCGTCAGCCCGGACTTCGTGGGGCACTGGCCGGACCACGAGGTGCACGGCCCCGACGGACTGGCCGCCGCCGTCCGCGAGACCCACGCGATGTTCGACGGGGTCTCCTTCACCCTGGCGGTGGGCCCGCTCGTCGACGGTGACATGGTCGCGGGACGCTGGATCGGGAGCGGAAAGTCGCGGCAGGGCACGGCACGCTTCATCGGGAACGACATCCTCCGCGCCCGCGACGGTCTGTTCACCGAGTACTGGGTGGCGACAGTGGTACTGCCGTGACCCCCGGGTGGGACGGGCGGCGGCGTGAGGCACGCCGCGGGATCCGGGCCCGGGCGGCGTGCCCGGGCCCGGCGGCGCCTCAGCGGACGTCGAAGTCCTCGAACTCGACCGTGCCGCGCGCCCCGTTGCCGCCGTTCGTCGCCGACATGAACAGGCCCACGTCCTGGCGGGACCCGGCCGAGGAGACCGTCACCGACCCCACGGTGCGCCACGTGTCGCCGTCGTCCGTGGACAGGGCGCCCTCGAAGGTGCTCCCGTCACGCGTCAGCCGCAGCAGTACCGGCGCCTTCACGCCGGTGACCTGCTTGAAGGTGTCGAGCTCGCCGTCGCCGTCGGAGTCGTAGGAGAGCACGACGCCGTTGGAGGGCGTGACGGCGAGGTTCACGAACCCCGGGGAGCCCTCGCCCGGCAGGTCGTTGCGGGCGATGAGGCCCGCGCGGGCCCACGGCCCCGTGACCTCCTGCGCGGTGACCCGGACGGTGGCGGTGGTCCCGTCCCGCAGGGCGTCCTGCCGGTAGGCGGCACCGAAGTGCGAGGTGCCCTTCCACATGTCGTCGCCGGCGCCGTTGATCGCGAAGCGGCGGCCGAGCTGACCGAAGACGGCGTCGTTGGTGCTGACCGTGGAGAGGCCCTCGTCCAGGGGCCCGGCGACGTACAGCTTGCCCTGGTGCGGCATGCGCACCCGGCGCTCGCCCTCGGGTCCGAACTCCACGGCCAGCTCGTAGTCCATGGGCTTCAGCGGGTCCTTCAGCTCCTCCCTGGGGGCGTGGACCCGCCACTTCACGGTGGCCCGCTCACCCTGCCGGACCTGGAGGACCGAGGTGGAGCCCTGCGGCTCGGCCTCCTTGAGGCCGGTGAGTGAGAAGTCGACGGTCCCCGTGGGGCGCAGGCCGTTCTCGTTGCGGAAGACGGCGTCGAAGTCGCCGCTGCCGCCCGGCTCCAGGGTCGCCGGGTCGGACTTCACCTCGACGCTGCCCTGGAACGGCGCCTTGGCGAGAGCGCTGTGCACGCGCTGGGCGGTGCGGTAGGCGTCGCCGGAGGGGCGCTGAGGGTAGTCCTTGTGCTCGCGGGTCCAGGCCGCTTCGAGTTCGTACCAGTCGAAGGTCTTGGGCGACTTGCCCTGGGCCAGCGCGTCCTCCAGCGCCTCCAGGTAGGCGCGCCACTGGGGGAGGTGGTAGTCGCCGATGAGGCCCTGCCAGTCGCGGTTGGCGTAGTTGGCGAGTCTTCCCTTGTCGGCGGCGGGACGGTCCGCCCACGGCCCGAGCAGGGTGCGGGCGGTGCGCTCCAGCTGGTCCTGCTCGTCCTTCGCGCTGCCCGCCATGCGCCGCGCGTCGGCGAGCCACGTGCCGAGCAGGAACGAGCGGTGCGTGCCCGCGACCTCCTCGCTCAGCCCCATCAGCGACAGCCACTGCGTGCTGAGCTTCCGGAAGGCCGCGAGGTCCTCGCGCTCGTACGCCGACTTGAGCTGGCCGATCAGCAGCCACGAACGGTTGGCGAGGGCCTGGCGGGCCGTGTCCGCGACGTCGTAGCGGTAGGCGTCGCTGCCGCGCAGCGGTTCCGCGACGTCCAGCAGCGCGGTGAGCGCCGGGTCGAACTCCGCGAGGTCGAAGGCCGGGCTCTTCGTCGCGTAGTGCGCCCCGGACCGGGCGGAGAGGCTGGGCCGGGCGGAGAAGATGCTGTCGTGGGGGCGTCCGTCCTTGCTGCTGATCTCGTACGCCGTGACGGACAGCGTGGCGAAGGCGCTCCGCGCACGGGCGTCGTCGCCGCCGTAGCGCAGCTTCGCGTAGTCCGCGAACCACTGCTCCCGGTCGACGGGGTCCTGACGCCACGCCAGCTCGCTGAACAGCTCGAAGGCGACCGGGTCGCGGTGGGTGGACTCCGGCATGTACGCGGTGCCCACGCACTTGCTGCCGGCCCTGTCGCGCCACGCGGCGAAACGGTCGGCCCACATGTGCGTCTTCGCGCCGACGGTGGTGCGCCCGCCGAAGTTGTGGATGGTGCCGAACGCGTAAGGGACGCCCCCGAAGTCCTTCTCCCGGTCGGTGATGCGCTCCAGGTCCGACAACCCGTCGACGACCAGCGCCCGGTTCTTGTGCCGCAGCGCGTCGAGGAGTTCGCGCCGCGGGTTGTGCTGCCAGCCGAGGATCACCCAGGTCGCCCCGGGCAGCGCGGTCTGCAGCGCCGTCTCCACGGCGCGTGCCGCGTCGGGAACGGGCACGTCGCCGGCCTTGCCGCCCTCGTGCAGCAGATCCATCTTGACGTGGCGGATCTCTCCGAAGACGTCCTTCTGGTGTGCGTAGTACGCGGCGGCGACCTTGCGGAAGACGGCGGTGCGCGGGTCGAGCCAGGCGGGCCGCGTCAGCCCGTTCCAGTCGCCCTGGGGGACGGTCCTGCCGCCCGGATTGCGGTCCGAGAAGTCGTCGGGCACGGTGCCGAAGTAGCCGGGCAGCACGGCGTGCATGCCCAGTTCGCGCAGCCTCGCGACGATGCGGCGGCCCAGGTCCGTGCGGCGCTCCAGCAGCCCGGAGGAGACGGGGCCGCCGTACTCGGAGAGGTTCTGCAGCAGCCACCACGGCTGGTGGGACGGGGCGGGGATCCAGCTGCGCGCCTCGGTGTCGGAGTAGCCGAAGTCCTTCAGCAGCCGGTGGTAGACGGCCTCCGAACCCGTCGTGACGAGCACCTCGTTGCAGCCGTGCAGCGCCATCACGTCGATGAAGCGCTCCCAGTGGTCCCAGTCGGCGTACGGGGCGGTGTAGCCGTCGTGGGTGTCGTTCAGCATGAAGCGGTGGGCGACGGTGGCGCTGCGCTCCAGGGGGCCGGCGGGCGCGGGCAGCTTCGCGGGGAGGTCGAGCTGGCTGCCCGCCCAGGAGATGTGCGCATGGCAGGTGTATTTGAGGTACCAGTGCAGGCCGGTCAGGGCCACCGCGGGGGAGCTGCCCGCGATCTCGACGGCGCCCTCGCTCCCGGACACCCGGAAGCGTTCCTCGCCGCTCGTCAGCGCCTTGAAGGTGACCTGGCCGGCGTGGTCGGGCAGCAACCGCCGCACCGCTGCCAGGGCCGGCCCCATGTCGGTCTCCGCGCGGCGGGCGACCTCGGCGGCGGCCGGATTGGCGCTGCCTCCGAGCGCCGCGCCGGCTCCGAGTGCCCCGGCCGTGCCCAGAAGTGTGCGTCTGTTGATGTCCTCCACGTCGAGCTCCACTTCTCACGTCGTTGCTGCTCACAGCTGTCACATGTGGTGGGCACGCTAATGGAGCGCCGTCTTTCGGCACGAGAGGCGCGGCACGCCTCGGCACGTCACCCCCTGTCGGCTCCGTCCAGATATGCGAGGACTGCGAGCACGCGGCGGTTGTCGTCGTCCGAGGGCGGAAGATCCAGCTTTCCGAAGATGTTGGACGTGTGCTTGGCCACGGCCCTCTCCGTGACGAAGAGTTGGCCGGCGATGGCCGCGTTGGAGCGTCCCTGGGCCATCAGCTCCATGACTTCCTTCTCGCGGGCTGTGAGTTTCGCCATAGGGACGTCCTGCGAGCGGCGGGAGAGCAGCTGCTGGATGACCTGCGGGTCCATCGCCGTGCCGCCCGCGGCGACCCGCCGCACCCCGTCGACGAACTGCTCCGCGTCGAAGACCCTGTCCTTGAGCAGGTAGCCGACGCCGCCGGCGCCGTCGGCCAGCAGCTCGCGGGCGTACAGCTGCTCCACGTGCTGGGAGAGGACGAGCACGGGCAGGCCGGGGCGCTTGCGGCGTGCTTCGAGGGCGCACTGCAGGCCCTCGTCGCTGAAGGACGGCGGCAGGCGGACGTCGACGACGGCCACGTCCGGTTCGAGTTCGTCCAGCGCCCTGCTCAGCCCGGGCCCGTTGTCCACCGCCGCGGCGATCTCGAAGCCGAACGCCTCCAGCATCCGGACGAGGCCGTCGCGCAGCAGGAACAGGTCTTCGGCGATGACAACGCGCACTGGGTCTCCACGAGGCCGGGAAGCTGTGATGTGCCCCGAATCTACCGGCCTGGCTCGGCGACCGGTTCGCGTTCACGACGAGCCGGCAGGACGTCCGGGCAGCGGCCGCCCGGACGTGTGTGTTCCGGACGAGTCGGCTGACGTCCCGTCAGTCCAGGACCGACTCCACCTGCGCGAGGATCTCCGTCACGCGCTGCGCGAACCGCACGTCGCAGGGGTGCGCCCGGCCCGTGCGGGCGGACTCCTCCAGGGCGTCGACGGCGCGGGCGAAGGCGTCCGCCGGCGCCCCGTTCCGTTCGGGCAGCCGTGCCGTCCCCGCCGGCCCCCTCAGCTCGGCCGAGACGCCGGAGGCGGCCGGCGGCATGGAGTGGCTGACGGTGCACGTGCTCGACGCGCCCCGTTCGTGGCGCAGAACGGCGTGGACGGTGTCGCCGGCGCCGCGTACGGCGCGCACCGCGTCCAGGTCGTCGACATCTCCCAGCACGGGAAGCAGCACGGACAGCGCATGCGGACCGACGTCCCACAGCGCGCCCCTCTCGCGCCGCCAGGGCGACGCGGTGTACGGGGAGTCGCCGCCGCCGAAGACGGGGGAGAGCCAGTCGGCCCGGCCCGTCAACCAGCCTCCGGCACGCGCCTGTTCCTCGATCCACGCGGCCGTGGGCTCGTCGAAGCGGAGCGTGAAGAACACGACGGACGCGACGCCCGACGCCCGCACGGCGCCGGTCACCTGCCGGGCTGCCTCGGGCGCCGTGGCGACGGGCTTGTCCAGCAGCAGGTGGCAGCCCGCTTCCGCCGCCCGGACCGCCAGCGGGGCCTGCACGTCCGGGGGGAGCGCCACGGCTACCGCGTCGCAGTCGCTGAACAGCGCGTCCACGTCGTCGTACGGGCGGGTCCCCAGCTCGTCGGCGAGCGCGCGGGCCGCCTCGGGGCGGCGGCCCCACACGCCGGTGAGCCGCGCGTCCTTGTGGGTCGCGAGGGCCGGGCCGTGGGTGCGTGCGGCCCAGGGGCCGGTGCCGAGCAGGCCGAACTTCATGCGAGTCCCTCTCCGGTGTGGCTGGCGTAGCTGCCGCGGGCCAGGTCGCACACGTCGACGGAGGTGTGCAGGGTGATGCCGGGCATGGGCTTGACGTGGTCGCGGGCGAGCCCGAGCACCGCGCGGGAGAGCTCCGCCTTCGCCTCGGGGGTACGCCCGGACAGCAGCGCCACCTCGACGTGGAGCATGGCCGCCTCGTGCCCGCCGTCCGCGATCACGTACTCCTCGATCTGCCGGAAGCGGGTCTTGCAGCCTGCGACGGAGCCCTCGACGGTGCGGGCCAGCAGCGGGTGCAGGGCGAGGCCGAAGCCGCGGCGGTCGAAGGTCTCGGCGAGGACATCGGAATAGTCGACGGTGATGTGCGGCATGGGGGCAGGGTACGGGGTGCCGCGGGGCGCCAGGAGAGAAGCTCGCCGGGCCCGGAACGCGCGTCGGGCGACGGGGCGGCACGGGCGGCGGGAGACGCCTGAACTGCAAGAACCGTGGTCTGCACGCGGGTTGGGGGCTGGTCGGCCGTGTTCCCCGCCGTGGGCGCGAAGCGCCTCTGCCGCCGCGGTGCGGACCACGGCGGCAGAGGCGCGTCCCGCGCCGTGCCGGGCTCAGCGGCGTCCGGCGGGGACCGGGGGACGTCCGGACCCCTCGCCGGGGCGCCCGCCGGCGTGCGGGACCGGACCGGCGGCGCCGTGCGCGGCCAGGCCGCCGGCCTCGCTCCCGGCGGACGGGAGCGGCCCGCCGCCCTCGAGGTCGGGGAGCCGGCGGAGCCAGCGCGGCAGGTACCAGTTGCGCTCTCCGAGGAGCGTCATCACGGCGGGCAGGAGCACCATCCGTACGACTGTCGCGTCCAGCAGCACCGCCACCGCGAGGCCGACGCCCATCTGCTGCATGTCCTGCATCGACAGCGTCCCGAAGACCGCGAAGACCGCGACCATGATCACTGCGGCGCCGGTCACGGCCCCCGCCGTGGCGCGTACGCCCTCGCGGATCGCGTCCTTCGTCTCCGCGCCCCGGTCGTGGGCCTCGCGGATACGGGAGACCACGAAGACGTGGTAGTCCATCGACAGCCCGAACAGGACCACCAGCACGAACAGCGGCATCCACGACTCGATCGCGCCCACCGCCTCCGTGCCCAGCAGCTCCGCACCCCAGCCGTGCTGGAAGACGGCCGTCATCACGCCGTACGCCGCCCCCACCGACAGCAGGTTCAGCACGACGGACGCCGCGGCCACGGGCAGCGAGCGGAAGCAGACGAGCATCAGCAGGAAGGTCACCGCGGTGATGAAGAGCAGCACGGGCACGATCCCGCGGCCCAGCTGGTCGTTGAAGTCCATCGAACTCGCCGTCTCGCCGCCCACGTAGGCCTTCGAGTCCTCGGCCACCGGCTCCAGCGTGCGGGGCACGAGGCTGTCGCGCAGCTTGTCCACGGCCGCCTTCGAAGCGGCGTCGCTGCCGTCGCCGGACAGGGGGACCAGCACCTGGACGACGTCCGGGCCGCGGTGCACGGCCGTCTTCACGTCCTGGCCGAAGGACTTGTCCGCGCGGGCCTGCCGGGTGAAGTCCGCCAGCGCCTGCCGCACCGCCGGCGCCTCCGCGTCGCGGGTCTTGACCACCACGCGCGCCGGTGCGGGGCCGCCGGGAAAGGTCTCGCTGATGGCTTCCGAACTGATCCGCAGCGGCGACTCGGAGGGCATCTGCTTGTCGAGGGCGAGCTGTTCGGTCCTGATGCCGAGCGCGGGCGCCGCCAGCGCCAGCATGGCCACCGTCGCCAGGACGGCGAAGACACCCGGCGCGGCCAGCACGGGACGCAGTACCGCGGCCGAGACCCGTCCGCTCTCCCGTACGGACGCCCCCTTGCGGCTGTGCCGCGCGGCCTCGCCCGTGCGGCGCCGCCACGGCAGCCGACCCCGCTCCACCCGGTCCCCGAGCCAGGAGAGAAGGGCCGGGAGGATCGTCACGGAGCCGAGCATGGCGATGAGGACGACGAGGATGACGGCGACGGCGAAGCCCTCGAACATCAGGAGCCCGGACAGGAAGAGCCCGGCCATGGCCACCATCACCGTCAGCCCGGACACCAGGACGGCACGCCCGCTGGTGGCGGCGGCGACGCGCAGGGCGGTCTCCGCGTCCCGGCCCGCGGCGCGTTCGTCGCGTTCCCGGCGCAGGTAGAACAGGCAGTAGTCGATGCCCACCGCGAGACCCATCAGCAGCATCACGGAGCTGGTGGTGTCGAAGATGTGCAGCTGGTGACTGGCCAGCGCCAGAAGGCCGTTGGCGGCGACGAACGCCGTGACGGCCAGCGCGACCGGCAGCAGCGCGGCGACCAGCGCCCCGAAGGCCACCAGCAGGATGCCCAGGGCGAGCGGAACCGCTGTCCACTCGGCCTTGGCGAAGTCGTCGCTCAGCATCTCCCCGAGCCACCTGTCGGCGCTGGCCTGCCCGTACTGGTGGAGCTCGACGCCCTCGCCGCGGTGCGCGGCACGCACCTTCTCCACCGCGTCCACGACCGGCTGCACCCGGTCCCCGGCGGTCTCCGGGTCGCCCTTCATCCGGAAGTTCAGCAGACCCGCGGTGCCGTCCTCCGAGGGCACCGCGGGACGCATCCCCCGCACCTCGCCCGTGGCCTCCACGGCCTCGGCGACCTCCCGGGCGACCGGCCGCCAGCCGTCCCGCGTCCCGCCGGCGACCATCACCATCTCGCCGGCGGGCTCCTCGATCCCGGCGTCCTCCAGGATGCGGGTCGCGCGGGCCGAGTCGCCCGTCTCGCTCTCCGACTGGCTGACCTCCGCCACGCCGGCCATGCCGCCGACGGCCGCGGCCAGCACCACGAAGAGCAGCCAGCCGGCGATGGCCGTCCCACGGTGCCTCGTACTCCAGCTTCCGAGCCGGGCGGCCAGGCCCCGCCGGCGAGCGGCCTGCCGCGGCGGCGGGCCGCTCGCCGGGCTCCCCGCGGGCCCGGGCGGGCTCGAACTGTCGCGTCGCATCGCTGATTTCCCCTCGTCGGAGCCGAATGGTCGAGGTCACGACGCTAGGAACGCGGCGCGCGCCGCCCCAGCCGCCCGGACCCCCTCTTCCGGCACCGCCGAGCCCCCTTGAGCAGCAGGGGCCAGCGGGAAGGCAGGGGTGTGGCCAGGTACACCCCCGCCGGGGTGCGGGTCCCCGTGTCGCCGGGACGGGGACGGCGCAGACTGGTGGCGGAGACGGGCCGCCGGAGGGCGGCCCGGAGTGCGGGGACGTGCGGGGACGTACGGGGAGAGGGAGCGAGCCGTGGACCAGCGCGGGACAGGCGCAAGGCCCGGAGACGGTGCGAAGCTGCGCGGACGGGCCGGCGGCGCGCTGCTGGCCGCGGTGCGCGGGCTCGTGCTGTGCGTGATGTCCCTGGGCTTCTCGCTCGCCCTGTTCATCCTCAGCGTCGTGTCGATCGCCCTGAGCGTGGTGGGGGTCGGCCTTTTCACCACCCCCGCGGTGACGCATCTCGTACGCGTCCACGCCGACCAGCGGCGCCGCCTCGCGCGGGCGTGGGCGGGCTTCGACGTTCCGCGGCCCTACCGCCCGCTGCCGCCCGTCGCCGGCATGGGCAGCGTCGTCGACCGCTGGAGCCGCCTGATGCGGGACCCCGCCACCTGGCGGGATCTGGCCTGGCTGCTGACGGACTCCGTGCTGGGGTTCGTCTGGGCGCTCTTCCCGCCCGCCCTCATCGCCTACGGCGTCGAGGGCTTCGTGATCATGGCCGGGCTGTGGAAGGCCGTCCAGCACGGGTACTGGTACGCCTTCATCCCCGTCGAGGGGTTCGGCACGGCCACGCTGTGCGCCTGCCTCGGCGCCGTCCTGATCACGATCTCGCTCTACGTGAACCCCTCGTTCGTGCAGGGGCACTTCGTCATCGTCAAGGCGATGATCTCGCCCAGCCGCGGCGCGCAGCTGAAGCAGCGGGTGGAGCACCTGTACGAGACGCGGCACGACGCCGTCGACTCCTCGGCAGCCGAACTGCGCCGCATCGAACGGGACCTGCACGACGGCGCGCAGGCCCGCCTCGTCTCCATGGGGATGAGCCTGGGCACCATCGAGGCGCTCGTCGAGAAGGACCCGGCGCAGGCGAAGAAGCTCATCGCGCAGGCACGCCAGAACTCGGCGGACGCCCTGACGGAACTGCGGGACCTCGTACGGGGGATCCACCCGCCCGTGCTCGCCGAACGCGGACTCGGCGACGCGGCGCGGGCACTGGCGCTGCGCATGCCCGTGCCCGTCGAGACAGACGTCGAACTGGACGGCCGGTTCGCCGAACCCGTCGAGTCGGCCGCGTACTTCGCCGTCAGCGAGATCCTCACCAACGCCGCCAAGCACGCGCGGGCGAAGCGCGTCTGGCTCGACATCCACTACAGCGAGGACGCGGGCGGAATGCTGCGCATCGCCGTCACCGACGACGGGCGGGGCGGCGCCGACATCACCAAGGGCACGGGGATGGAGGGCATCGAACGCCGTCTCCGCCAGTTCGACGGCATCCTCGCCGTGAGCAGCCCCCCGGGCGGACCGACCATGGTGACGATGGAGATCCCCTGCGCCCCCGTGTCCGGGCCCGGGAGGCCGGGGCCGCGGCCGTAGCGAGGGCGCCGTCGCGCGGCTGCGGGCGTATCGCGCCCCGGCGCGCGGCGAGACTGGCCGCATGACACATCCACACGAGACGGACGGCGGCGCCGCACCGCGCCACACGCTGCTGGTCTGCCCGCCGCTGGGCGACGAAGAGCTGAACGCCCTGTTCAGCGCCTCCTGGCCGGACCACCGAAGCACCGCTTTCCAGCGGCAGTTGAGGCACAGCATGCTGTGGGTCGCGGCGGTGCGCGACGGCCGGCTGGACGGCTACGTCAAGGTCGTCGGGGACGGCGGCGTGCACGCCTTCCTGCTCGATCCCACCGTCCGTCCCGACGAGCGCGGGCGGGGGCTGGGGGCGAAGCTGGTGCGGCGCGCCGCGGACGAGGCGCGGCGGCGAGGCGCCGAGTGGCTGCACGTCGACTTCGAGCCGCACCTGTCGCGCTTCTACGCCCGCTGCGGCTTCCGGCCCGCACCGGCCGGGCTGATGCGGCTGACCGGGCCCGGGCCGGGGCCCGGTTGACGGGGCGGGGCGCGCCTGTCGGTGGCGGCGCATAGCGTGTGCCCATGACGTGGACGACTCCCGAAGTGCAGCGCCCCGAGCGGGTGTCCGTGGCCGGAGAGAGCGCGGCGCTGGCCGCCTCGCTCGACTTCCAGCGGGCCACCTTCCTCTACAAGTGCGGCGGCCTGACCGGGGAACAGCTCGCGACGCGGCCCGTGGGCCGCTCCACGCTCTCCCTGCTGGGCCTGGCCCGGCACCTCGCGGACGTCGAACGCTGGTGGTTCCGCAACCACTTCGGCGGCGAGAAGGACGTCCCGTGGGTCTTCTTCACCGAGGACAACCTGGAGGGCGACTTCGACGATGGCACCCCGGAGAGCGCCGAGGGCGATTTCGCCGTCCTCCACCGCGAGATGGAGGCGGCCCGCGCCGTCACCGAAGGACGCTCCCCGGACGACACCTTCCACCGGCCCGGCGGTGAACTCGCCGACCTGCGCTGGCTGTTCCTCTACATGATCGAGGAGTACGCCCGTCACAACGGCCACGCCGACCTCGTACGGGAGCACGTCGACGGCCGCACCGGCGACTAGGGCGTGTCTCAAAGTCCCGTCTGGGCCGCGGTGCCTGGCACGCACGCTGGCTGCGTTGTCGGTCGTCGGCGCAGCCCGCTGCGCTCTCCTC